>NZ_JACHYL010000001.1:0-1047653 GCF_014192815.1 Klebsiella sp. RC2
CTTTATTCACGCCTTTTACCGCATGCCCCGTGGGGGATAAGCTTTGTAAGAAGTGCTTCAATTCGCTTTGGATTCATGGTTTCTGGACATGGAATTCTTATAGTGGAAGGCGTTGAAAACCCCATTGAACTGCGGCAAGGAGATGGGTTCCTGGTGAAGCCTGAGACCCTTTTTTCTCTGGTAGATAACCCTTCTACTCCAACACAATGGTGCGAAGATATCTTTGCTGAATGTTCAGGTAATAGTCTCAGTTTTGGAGGTGATGGCGAAGTGGCCAATATTCTCTGTGGCTATTTCTCCTTCGATACTACGGGAGCAGAACCGTTGCTTTCACTGCTGCCCTCAGTCGTGGTCATCCCCTCTGACGCTGCCCGTTCACCACTTTTGGAAGCGACGTTAAAACTACTGGCTATCGAAAGTACCGAACAGCACATGGGGTCGCGTATAGTCGTGAGCCGGCTTGCAGACGTATTTTTTGTACAGGCTATCAGAGCACATTATTTACGCGAGCAAACACATAAAAGCTGGATAGCCGCCCTTGCCGATCCCCGTCTTAGCCGTGTGGTGAAACAAATACACAGAGATATCGGGAGACCATGGAGCCTCAAACTGCTCGCTGCGGAAGCAGGGATGTCGCGCTCCGCGTTTGCAGTTCATTTTAAGGACATAACAGGAATCACTCCCGGGGATTATCTCACTCACTGGAGAATGTACCGTGCTCGTTGTTTACTGAGACATCCACAATTGACCCTGGCTAAGATTGCAGAGATGGTGGGCTACGATTCAGGAATTACTCTGGGCCGCGCATTCAAGCGTTTCACAGGAGTGACAGCGGGGGAATATCGTAAACGGTCCGGGCAGGGACCTGACAGTCAGCTTTGAGCTGTGAGTTCAATGCAGCGAGCGGCAATGCAGTCCGATTGGCTTGTTTTGTTATGTGCCGAACTCATTGTGCGCTCTGAGTATCCGGTGTGCCCGTCTAATTGTTCGTTAGCTATTGTAACTCATTAAGATATATAGAATTGATAAATAGCCTAATTTAGGGGCCTTGGCGGCGTGGCACCGTTGGCCCAAGGCCATTTGCGGGTGATATCAATAGCTTCTTTGATACAGATTGCAATGAAAGGCCACATGCATAGACGACAAAACTCTCTCCCAGACTAACAAGCAAAATGATCTTCGGAAGTTAAATGTCGACCGAGAAACATATTTCCCAGCTCCGCGACAATATCTTATAGAGGGGTACCAATGAGCCCTGCGGATCTTGAACAATTACAGAATCTCGATGTATACATGCTAGCTGACATCATGAAAGCGATAAATCCGCCCATTCTCGTTCACCTCTGCCACCTTTCTCAAAGCCTCCGCTGGCGACAAACCAAACTTTCGGGTTAACACAACGAACAAATGATAGAACTCGGATTTCAAATCCGCTGCAAAGATCCCCGGATCATCAGATCCCAAACAAATAGACATAGGGACGTCACCTTCAACCGCCTCACCCGGCAAGCCTATCCAGCGAAAGATATGATGTTCGCTGACATCTCGATACTGACTAATGCGAGTATTGCTGGTCGGAGGGCATTCTATCGCAATGTTTCGGTCTGCTATTTTTGCCATTACAGCTTGTTGTAATGCAATAACTGCTTCATCCGGCAAATATTCTAGGGCAACTTCAACATATTCAGCACGCTGCTTTTGCGCATTGTCAGATGTAAGCCATTGCTTATACAACTTCAGCGGCCTTTTCATACCTGCCGTTTTAGCCAACTCTCTGGCGCGCTCGTACTCTTCCAACCATAGGGATCTGGGTTTTAATGGCCCATCCAGTTCACCCAGTAGGCCTTCCGATTCAGCCAACATCCCCCGCAACTCAAACACCTGATCAAGGGTGGTAATCGAGATTTCTTCTTCCAGCGAAAATACCTCATGGGCCAAATGAACCGCTTCAATCGCTGCATCACTAGCGTAACGCAGCAGTTCCGGATGACTTCGAAGTTCCCGCCAGATAAATATCAAATCGAGCAGTCGCGTTTCTTTGGTCATGGACAAAGACAATGGCAAAGAGCGTTTCCAGATGCCAGGTGTGATGCCAATCGCCGTGCAGTGACCAAGACGGTCGCCATTCCGCAACGGCAAAAACCTCAAAGCATCATCAATTGATCGAATACCACTGATCAGATGCGGAAAGTCCTCGCCAACATGATAGGTAAAATGAGCAACACCCGATTTAGCCAGCACTCTGAACAAAGGTCCAAACAACTCTGGTGGAGCATGCATCTCATTAGCAGCAGCATCCACTCCTCGAATCCAGCGTGTTAAGCGCGGCTCATGCTTCAGCATATCCATCAAGATAGAGGCCTGATTCTTCAGGTCCTTGAATAGTAATGCATAAGGATAAACCTCTCCCTTTTTGGGCTTTCTTTTGATAAAGTGCGGCACTAGCGCCAGCTCTGCACACTTGCCATTAGTTTCAACCCGTTCGAGATTATCGAGTACTTGCGACACAGTCAGCGGCTTATCATGCACCCATTCAAGAGGCATATGAGCACTCAGGTATTCCCAATACCCTCTTAACACACTGAAGATCAATTTTTGCATTTTGCTGGGGTCGCTCTTCGGAGCAAAACGTCCTTCCAGATAACGCACCTGAGAATACACACCGGCACCATGCGCATGTTTGAAACGAGACAAATAAGATTTCTCGGTTTCTTCTCTCAGCTCTGTCATGGTGTATTTCTGGAACTGATCAAAACCGAAAAAATCGTCTCGCTGAACCAGTAAGGTCAGGTACTGATTTTGAATCAGAAGGTAAATCCAAAGCAGTCGTTCCAATCCTTCGGGCGCACCATACCGCCATTTTTCCAACAACGCGGTTAGCCAGCAAAATTCAGACTCCTGACTGTATTTGTCGTCAGTTGGCCAAACCGTCGCAAACCCATACTCCTGGTCATAATGCAGAATTGTGCTATCCGCTAACTGCTGCGGATTCTGCATTGATGCTATCCACTCTGGTAACTCAACGCCCTGAGCGACCCGACAAAGAATTTCGCGAATATTGCTAGCGATTTGCAAACGATCCTTGAAGATTTCAGGCGTCAGAGAGGGGTCAATCTGGGCGCAGAGTTGTTTCATCTCTTGAGATGCCCAGCCCTTATCAAAATCTCTGATGCTAACTTCTGGGTGCTTGAGTGCATCCAGCCAACACTCTTCCGCACTGGTACTGCCATTCAGATGTTGGTGAGTTTCGTGTAGGCGTTCACGGGTAATGTAGTCCTCAACCGTCGGGTGATATGGGTATAAAGGCCAGCGAAAACTATATTCCTGGCTGGCAGGCCCAGAGTTAAAGACCTGATGACACGCCATAATTGGCAGGCACGACACTCGGCTCATCAGCGTTTGCCATTCCGAGAACAAAGCAAGATCGGTTCTAGGGCCGTCTTTCTCGTTTTTAACAAATTTTTCAGCGATTAGGCGCAAGGCCGCTACTGGACCAAGTTTCATATTTCGCTGTTTGAGTCGCTGTTCCAGGGATGACCAAGCCGACTTGGCTACATGATCAGGCAAACTACGCATTTGTTCGTATTGAGTAAGGAACACGGATGACTCCACCCTATCATCAAGTGATACCTCATTTAACGAGACGGTGCTCAGCCGATCCAACAGCAATGCCGAGTTAAGAAGAAACCTTTCCATACCCAATCCTTATACGAAGGCCATTATTATTTTTATACGTTGTCATTTATTGAAGGCAACTTAGTTTTCCTGGCTGGTGTAGCTTTATCGTATGATGCTCCAACGATTGTGGAAGAATTCAGCGATGTTATAGTGTTTTGAGACGCCAGCTGTTTAATGTTTCTTTTTCGATTATCATTTTCAGATAAATAATCCCATTCTTCTTTGGAAAGTAATTTATCGCCAACAATCTCACCAATCAGTTTAAGGAAACTTACTTCCTTGCTCAGTGCTTTGGCTGAACAATTAACCCCCCCTACAGGAAAAATGAACGGATGTAGAATTGGACAACTGATTAATAAGAAAAACAATGGATGGGTATCTTTCCATTTTTTCTTATCCACTTTCAATTTTCCATTCATTACATTTATCTTTTTCTCAAACTCATCAACTGAAGTGACTGGATTTAGTCTTAACCCTTCACCGATATATTTCCCATTACTAACTGAATGATAAAAACTCTCTTCAACCAATACCGCATGAAGAAAAGCCAAAACATTAAAACGCATAATTTTCGCAGCATTTGATTGACTGGCCATTAGTCCATGCTCTGCATCTTTATAGAGCCTAGTTTTATGCTGATCAGCCACATTATTAAGGTTGAAATACAACCGAGTCCATACTTTACCAATCAAAAGTGCCGACGGACGAATTTCATTCTCAATTTCATTTACTTTATTAAGCCATTGCTCAACTTTTGTAATGGCATCAGAAAATTCCGATATGCCATCCTGCTGATTGTCATCCTGTTGTCTGTCATCAGTTGCGTCATCATCCATGGGATCTAGGTCAACATCCAAAACAGCAGCATCTTTATCCGCCCTTTTACTTGAGCCTTTCATTTCTGCACGAGCAGCAGCCTCGCTCCATGGGGGAACAATACATGTTGTCTGAGCTACAACTTTATTAAAAGCATTAGTAATGGCAGGTCTTTCACGACGACATGCAGAGATATCTGCAATGGCACCAATCAGATTAAAAACACTACTGAAATCCATAAGGTTATTTGAAGCTACCGTACTCAAGGAAGCCGCCATTGCGGCTTTTGCCAAACCATACTCAGTATCAATGTTAAATTTTTTGTAACCCTCGGGCATCTTTTGGCGTGATTTACGATTTAACTGCACCATGCCAAGAAAAACGCCAACCTTTTCATCATTAGGGTTGTTTGCAACCACCGCACAACATCGATTAGCCCAATGTGAGGCGCTTTCAATTCTACCAACAGACATATAAGCTACATATTCACTAACAATCTGGTCGAATTTTTCTCTATCATTTTCAGCCTGTGCTAACTCGGTCACAAATTGATTGAATATGCTGATGGAACCACAACCAACTAAAAGCATCTGTAAAAATTTAGACAGACTACCCTGACAGTTTTCACTTACCTGAGAGGCTAAGTAAATAGAGCAATTTCTTAATGCTTCACTTTCAGACTGAGGCCGCAAATAAAATCCGGTGTTAAAATCACGATCCTGCTTTACATAGGTAAATATATCCTTACAGAGCGAATCCATACCAAATCGATGTTGTTCATAATTTAACCCAGCTCGATAAATGCTGCTTAGCATCGAACCATATAAGGCATTTCTAAGTAAATTCGGAACTGATAACTCATCAGATCTTTCATTGCTGCCTTGTTTACCATCATGTTTTACCGATGTAGCATGATATTTTTTGGTGTAGAAATCCTGAAGCACCTGCATCAACAACCGCACTGGCTGCTTCAGCAATTCATTCACATACATGTCTGCATCAGAGCCCTCTCTCAAATTAAGGCCTTCCCTAACAGCATCGCCAATCGCTTGCCGGACATCTATGGCAGCAATATCCTGCATGTCAAGCTTAGTTTTAACCTTGATATTCTCTTTACCGCCTTTTCCCTTTTCGCCGACCAGTTGCAACATAGTTTTCAGTTGAATACGCTTTTGTACCGGAAAAATTTTTAATAAATATTGCTGTTCAAGGTGTTCAACCATATAGCCCCGCTCGGCTAAGCGGGCGCTCTCTTTTTCCTGATCGAGCAAAGTTTTGCTGTAATTTTCGTATTGCTTACCGCGAATCAATTGCGAATATAGCCGCAAGTCACCTGTCGCCACCACCAACAATTTCTGGCTATTAAAGAATTTACGAATAGATTCAAGTACATCCCACCCCGCTTCAAACTGAGTATCAATATCATCAAACGAGATCAAAATGGCTTTGCAGCCGAGAATTTCACATGCACGTTCAACCAGCTTCTCAAAGATTTCTGACAAATCCTGGCCACCAATGGAGTAATCAAGCTGGGCATCCAGCTTCAAAGCATCACTGAAATATTCCGGCTTATATTCCTTGTCTGTGAGCAGATGTAAACCACGCTGGAGCTGCGCAAGGTGATTCTGCCATTGTTCTTTTTGTTTTTTATGGTCATTCGACGACCAGCATCCTTTTAGCTTGTCGGACACCATTTTATTCAGACGGGCAGTCACAGTGACCAAAATGGGTTCATGACGCGGCAACTTGGTAGGGTCGATGGTCGGCAAACACTTGATGCTGACATTGACATCACCTTTGTCACTGTTCAGAGATTTGACCACGCTATTGATAAAAGTGGTTTTACCCGCACCGCGAGTACCATCCACAAAAAATACATTACGACCGGACTCATCAATAAACCGTGTTAGCCCAGCAGACTTATCGGAGTCAGGAGAGGTAACCGAGTTCCGAATACTCTCGACCAACTGATCACGCAGAGATTTCTGAATGAGATCATCTTCTTTGGTACTGCCCGGAAGATTGGGCGCAAACAAGTTGATGATGATTTTTCCCTCGGTCGTTTCAGTCTGTACGCTGTCTGTCATGTTCGTATCGATCCATTTTTTGATTTTTTGCCAGCCTGAGCATTAGACTGGTGCTTTAAATTTACACTGCGTTGATTTATGCAATGCTCATTGACCTTAGCTTCAATCAGTTCGTTGGGACGCGCTTCGCCACGATCCATCTTACAAAACCACCTGCAGCGAAGGTAAAACTGACCACCGCATTCATTACCCCCAACCACGCGACTGAACGGTTCATTTTGTCGGGCAGACATTACTGTACGGAGTGTGGGACCGAGGGTAAAGCATGACATGCTCATATTGTGTCGGCACACCTCCACTAGTTCTAACTGATAATATACTAGCGTTAACTTATTGATAAATATTAACTAAAATCAATTAATACTCCTGTTACTAACAGCGTGCTGGTAAATTATTACTTTTTTCTAGCCATTTGTTTTTAGGTTGTTCTACCCTAAGTACCTAAATTGTCTGGACTTACCTTCTTCAGCAACAAATGAGTGTTGCCTGTTTATTTGCTCAACGCGAACCTGTTTTATGGCGAAAATAAACAACTATTAGTATTTATCCACATGAACAACCAATGTCTGCTCCTGGCACAGAGCAGACGTTAAAACCTACAGCATCGGGAAGCTTCAGAATGCCGCGTCAGCGGCATGGAGGTGCCAGATGAGGTTACATGTGTCTGTGGAGTCACATGGCGCCGAAAGCCCGGTGTAGCCGGTTACCGAGCTATAAATTCGGTCCCCCTGCCCTGGTTAGCCTTAACCCACTAACAGCAATAAAGAAGTTAAGGTAATCCCTTTAACCCCGGTGAGCTGGCTTTACGGCGTTTACGACGTAAAGGACGTGATTTTCAGGGCCTTAACCAAGGTAGCTTGCTGCTGACGCTTAGGGGGATGTTCTTCAGATATTTCAGTGACACCAGGCAACTTAACACGGTAGCTGAAAAGCTCAGCGCCGGATATCCTGCCGCCCGGCCAGCGAAAGCCGGCGGCAGGTATACCATTCAAGAGCGCATCTTACCCTTTGGCGAAATTCGCCTGGATCCGCTGCTGCAGATAATCCTCGGCGCTGATGGGCGGGTACTTTCTCTGCGGCCCGAGGATCTCGACATCTTTATTGGCCTGGCAGAAAAACGCCAGGCTGTAGCGCGGCCCCTGATATTCGTGGGGCAGCGGATTTTTCACCCGGTGGAAGTTAGACGGCAGCTGGTCGTCGCTCCAGCGCATCAGCATATCGCCGATATTGCAGGTGATCACCTCCTCCCGCGGTTCAATGCTGGTCCACTGCTGGCTTTCGCGGTCTTTACCGGGACAAACCTGCAGGCCACCCTGGCCGGGGCGCTGGAACAGCAGCGTCAGACAGTCAAAATCGGTGTGCGCGCCGGCCCGCCACATCCCCTGCTGCGACTGCTCGGTCGCATAGTAATGCAGCATGCGCAAGGTGCTCTGGTAGGTGTCTCGCTGCGGATCGTGCGCGGTGGTGAAAAACGATTCCGGAAAACCGAGCTTCAAAGCAAAGCAGGAGAGGATCTTCATCCCCAGCTGCCAGCACTGCGATTCAAACCCGAGCATCGTCTGCTTGAATGCTGGCAACTCCCGATCGCTGGGCCAGCGCCCGGCCATCAGCGGCCGGGTGATCTGATACGACTCTTTTTGATCCGGCGTGCGGGTCGATGGCCGAACCTGCGCTTTGCTTTCCCAGCCGGCGTTGCCGGCCAGCGGATACTGGCGCTTCACCTCGTCGGGCAGGTCGAAAAACGCCTCGGTCATGCTGAACGCCTGGCGGATATCCGCCAGCGGAATACCGTGGTGGCTGACCTGGAAGAAGCCGATCTCCACCGCCGCCTCCCACAGTTGTTCGGCAATGTCATTTTTTCTTTCGGCAAAGTTCGACAGGTCGATACAGCGCACTTCGCGGGCGAAGGTCTCTTCGCCCTGGGCGCCCATCAGCGCCTCTTTTTCCAGTTCCTGTAAGGCGTAGCGTTGATTCTGAGTGGTTGCGTTCATCGTCATTATCCTGTTATCAGTTAAACAGCGGCGCGCTGCTGGAGGGTACGGACGGCCGCCAGCGCGTCGTGGCGCATCGCGTCAAGGTCGAGACCGGGAATGGCGTCGTCTTCCGCGATGGGGCGGCCATTGAGCAGCAGCGCCTTCAGCGCGGCGCGCCCACCGCAGGCCACCGGCCCAATGGCCATATCATGCAGGCCGAAGTAGCGCGGATCGTCCAGCCGGTAAATGGCGAGGTCCGCCTGCATGCCGATCTGCAGGGTGCCGGTCTGCGCTAAGCCAAGGATCTGCGCGCCGCCGGCGCTGCCCCAGCGCACCACATCCTCCACCGTGGCCGCATCGGCTCCCCCCTCGAAGGTGCCCCCGGCGTAGCGCGGCTGCGCCAGCATCCCCTTGCGCGCGCGTTGCAGCAGCCATGCGGCATGGGCTTCGCTTTGCATATCCGCCGCTTCATTCGAGGCAGCGCCGTCCACCCCCAGCGAGACCGGGACCCCGGCCTGCTCCAGCGCCAGCAGATCGGCGATGCCGCTGCCCAGCCGGCCGTTGCTTTGCGGGCAGTGGGCGATGCCGGTTCCGGTGCGGCCCAGCAGGGCAATCTCCTCCGGCAGCAGCTTCACCAGATGGGCAAACCACACGTCATTTCCCAGCCAGTCGTGTTCCGCGCAGAACTGAACCGGCGTCATGGCGAATTTCTGCCGCGCGGCGTCGAGATAATCGACGGTTTCCGATAAATGGCTGTGCAACCGGATCCCCAGCTGGCGGGCCAGCTTCGCCATCTCCCGCAGCTGGGCGCCCGGCGCGGAGTGCAAGACGGTAGTGGGCGCCATCACCACCCGGCGCAGAGAATCGGGCCGGGGGTCGTGATAGCGGCTGACCAGCCGTTCGATATCCGCCATATAGCCGTCGAAGGTTTCCGGACGCAGCGCCACAGGCAGATCCTGTTCCACCGCCCGACCCTGGGTCGCCCCACCCCGGCACAGAACGATGCGCATCCCCAGCGCTTCCCCTTCGCTGAAGACAATCTCCGAGGTATCGAAAGGCATATCCGGCCAGTACAGGTAGTTGTGATCCGCCACGCTGGCGCAGCCCGAGCGCAGAAGCTCCACCAGGCCGATGCGCACCGCCAGACGAAAGGTATGTTCATCGAAAGCCGCGCGAAAGCGGTACGGCGTGGCGCTCAGCCAGGCCGTCAGGCTCTGGTTCAGCCCCTGCGGCTCGCCCTTCAGCAGCGACTGAAAAAGATGGTGGTGCGTGTTCACCCATGCCGGATAGATCACACAGTCGCGGGCATCGATCTGTCGCTCTTCCGGCAGCGGCGTCAGGCTGCCGATGGCGGCAATCTTGCCGTCGCGGATGCGAATATCCGGCCCGGCCAGCCGCGCCGCCTCTCCGGGCAGACCGCTGAGGATGGCATGGGCATTTTTAATCATTAATGACATGGCGTCGCTCCTCAGGGTTTAACCTGCATGGCCTGAACAAATTCGGTGGTGTAGGCCTGTTTCCAGTCGGTGGCCGCCGCCAGCAGACCGGTACTGACCATAAAGTCGCGGGTCTTCTGCCAGCGCGCGTCGGTCATCGTCCCCCAGCCCTGGCTGGCGGCATCCCCGCCGTCGATCAGGTGATGCTCACGGATCTGGGTCACGCCCCAGGCGAGCAGATCGTCGGTCATTTTCGGATTGTCCTGCTTAATCAGCGCATTTCCCGGCGCCGGATCCTTGAGATAGCTCACCCAACCCTCCATTGAGGCGCGGACGAACTTCGCCATCGCCGCTTTCCGCTCGGCGATGGTGTCCGGGCGGGCGATAAGGATGCCGCCATACGGGGGATAGCCGTGCTCGGAAAAGAGGAAGAAGTTCGCCTTCACCCCGGCCTTCTGCACCTGGAACACCTCGGAGCTGACATAGGCCTGCTGGGCGACAGCGTCATCGACGACAAAGGGTTGAATATTGAAGGTATAGGGGCGAACCTGAGCGTCGCTCAGCTGGTATTGCGCCTTCAGCCACGGCCACCACGTCGCCTGACCGGAGCTGGAGACCAGAAGCGTTTTGTCTTTCAGCCCCTGCAGGGAGGTGACATCGGCGTGGGTCAGCAGCCCCTGGGGATCGTACTGAAAGGGCGCGGCAATGGCCTTTGCCTGGAAGCCGCGCTGAATGCCTTCCAGCAGTTGCAGATCGTAGCCGATGATCACATCGGCCCGCTTCGACAACAGCAACTGCATGCCGTTGACCTGGGGTCCGCCGGAGCGGATCTCGACGTCGAGACCATATTTTTTGTACAGCCCAGTGGCCTGGGCCTGATAATAACCCCCCTGCTCAGCCTGAGCGTACCAGGAGGTCAGCAGAACGATTTTCTCCTCGGCCTGAACGGCCAGCGAGACACCGCCGAGAGCCATCAGGCCCAGCCAGCGAAAGCCCCGGGGAAGGCGTGCACGACTTTTCATTATCCCTCTCCTCTTCATGCCGGGAGAGGGGCGAGCAAACCACGGCTCAGCCTCCCATCCCGGTCAACATTGAACCGCGACATGGTGACTGAGCAATGTCCCGTATGGATAACCCGTACTGACCGCTTCTACTCACACTCAGCTATACAAAAACAATGCCAGATTTGATTGTCCCGCGAGCAGCCGCGATAAATCGCCTGCGCCGCCGCCCACGGGCATGCAACCTTTGATTCATGCACACCAAAAACGCACCATTATGGTGCACTAATGAATGATTTTAGTGCCTGCCCGGTCGCTCACAGCTGACTGAAGAGCATCTCCAGCTGGTTCAACATCATCGAGGCGGCGAGGGAAAGCTGGCGGGCGGGCGAGACGCACAGCGCCAGCGTGAAAGGCTTAAGCTGCGGATCGGTTAGCGGTACAAACGCCAGCTGGCCTGACTCGATCTCATCGAGAATATCCAGCCGGCACAGGATGCCGATGCCCATCTGCTCTTTGATCAGGGTGCGGATCATGTGAATGTTATTCGACACCGCCACCTCCTTCACCTCGTTGCCGCTGATATTCACCAGCGCCTCCACCGGCTCGCTGATCATCAACGGGGCGGACGGCAGGATAAACGGGTAGTCGATGCACTGACTAAAGCGCACCGCGCTGCGGCTGGCCAGCGGATGGCCGGTCGGCACCACGATACCCATATTCATCTCGGCAAACGCCCGCACCTGCAGTTCGCGGGAGGTCTGGGGATTGAGCATGATGCCGAAATCCGCCTCGCCAGAGATCAGCGCCTGCTGAATGTGGATATTGTTGATGGTGGTCAATGTAAAAGAGATGTTGGGATAATGTTTATGCACCTCTTTGAGCATCGTCGAAAAAAAATGCCGGTTAATGGCATCGATGGTAGCGATACGCACATGCCCCCGCCGCAACCCGCGCAGGTCATCCAGCTGTTCGCAGACCCGGGTAAAGTCCTTTTTCCAGTTATTGGCCGCGTGCAGAAGCAGCTCCCCGGCGGCGGTCAGCCGCAGCCCGGTGGGGTGGCGCTCAAAGAGCGGCATCGCCAGCTCCTGTTCCACGCGCAAAATCTGACGGTCGATGGAAGACGCCGACACATGCAGCGCCTCTGACGCTTTACGAAACGATCCCTGACGGGCCACTTCGGTGAAATAGAGCAGAAATCGGGAGAAGGCAAACATGGTTTGGGTGCTCTCTTTTTTGCAACGGGTTGTGCGAATCAAAGCTCTGGACGCAACAGTTTTATCACAATACCGTAGCATTCATAGCGGAGAAACGATCGTTTCAGCCATTTTTTGCACGCCGGACAGTTTACCGCGAAGGGGAGTTATCTCTTCGCCGACCCTGGCCGCCCTGCAGACAGCGGAATGAGGGAGAGTAAACGGTAATGCACAGCCACGATCTTATTTCGGTCTCGGTCGGGGAAATACGCCCCAATGGAGAGGGAAATCTATCATTAATATTGCAGGCGGCGGCCGGGGAAATATTACCGGCCTACTCCGCCGGGGCGCATATCGATATTATTATTCCCGGCGTTGGCCCCCGGCAGTATTCCCTGTGCGGCACGCCTGACCGCAGTAATACTTATGAAATTTGCGTCAGACTGACGGACGCGTCCACCGGCGGCTCACGCTATTTGCATCAGCAGCTCAAACCCGGCGATCGGCTTGCCATTTCGCCTCCGCGTAACCATTTTCCCCTGCCGGAGGCCGGGCGCTACCTGCTGTTTGCCGGCGGTATCGGCATCACGCCGTTGCTGGCGATGGCTGAAGCGATTGCCGCCAGAAAGGGAGCGCTGGAGCTGCATTATTATGTCGCCAGCTCGCGCCAGACGGCCTTCTCCCCGCGCCTGACCCAGCTGGCTGCGGGCGGCACGGTGGCGATCCACTGTAGCGAGGAAGGCGCGTCGTTTCGCCAGCGGATCCCCGCCTGCTTAACCACGCCCGATCCTGATACCGCAGTGGTAGCCTGCGGCCCGGAGGGTTTTATTCAGCGACTGCAGTCGGTCATGGAGGAATATCGCTGGTCGCCGTCGCAATTCGTCTTCGAGCGTTTTACTCCCGCGGCGGAAAATAATACTGCGGCGAAAAATGCGTTTTATATTGAGCTGGCCTCCAGCGGGCAGCGCCTGCAGGTCGCCGCGGATCAAACCATTGCTCAGGTATTACAGCACGCCGGCGTGGAAGTGATGCTCTCCTGCGAACAGGGAATGTGCGGGTCGTGTATTACCGGGGTCCTCAACGGGATCCCCGAACACCGGGACAGCGTGCTGACGGCGGAAGAGAAAGCGGGCAACGACCAGATCACGCTCTGCTGTTCGCGGGCGAAATCGCCGGTTCTGGTTTTGGATCTGTGAGGAGACTGACGATGACGTTCCCCTCCTCTTCCGCGCCGCTCGCCGGTATCAGCCGCGCCCGACTCCCGGCCTGGGCGCTGCCCGACGGCTGGCCGACGCGGGCCAACGGTGAACCGCTGCTGGCGGACCTGGCCTTTCGCGATGGACGGATCGCCGCCGTGACGCCGTCCGTCGAGCCGGCTCCCGGCCTGTGGGACCTGGCGGGGGCGTTGACGCTCCCCGGCCTGGTAGAACCCCATGCCCATCTGGACAAAACCTTTACCATTGAACGCTGCCGTCCGGCGCAGGCCGGGCTGCTGGCGGCGATCCACGCCATGCACGAGGATCGCCAGCACTGGACCAGGGCGGATATTCAACGTCGGGCGTCCGCCGCGCTGGCCCGGGCGGCAGCAAATGGTGTGACCCATTTGCGTAGCCATATCGACTGGTTTACCGCCGACGCACCGGACGCCTGGCAGGAGATCGCCCGCCTCGATACCGTCGGCATCACCCTGGAGCGGGTGGCGCTGGTCCCGCTGACCCTGTTTCGCGATCCGGCGGACGCCGGGGCCATTGCCCGAACGGTCGCCACCAGCGGGGAGGGCTGCCTGCTGGGCGGCTTCATCCACTCCTCCAACTGGGACGCCGCCGCCATGGCAAACCTGCTGGATAGCGCGGCCCGCTGGGATCTGGATCTGGATTTGCATATTGATGAGGAGCTCAGCGAAGTGTCTCAGGGGCTCACCTGGCTGGCGGACCATCTCTCCCGCCACCCTTTTCCCGGGCATATCTGCTGCAGCCACGGCTGCGCGCTGGCCGCCGGCAGCGACGAACAGGCGGCGCCGATCCTGCGCCAGCTGGCGGCGCACGGCGTCACCCTTATCGCTCTGCCGATGACCAACCTGCTGCTGCAGGATGCGACATTCGGTCGCACGCCGCGCCAGCGGGGGATCACCCTGCTGCACGAGGCGCAGGCCGCCGGCGTGGCCACCCTGCTCGGCTGCGACAACGTGCAGGACGCTTTTTGTCCGGCGGGAAGCTACGACCCGCTGGACACCCTGGCCTGCGGCCTGTTCAGCGCTCAGCTCAGCGACCTGTTCGACCGGCAGTCGCGGCTGATCTGCGATCGCGCGGCGCTAACCGGTTCGCCGGCAGACGCGGCGCCCTTTGCCATCGGCGCGGCGGCCAGCGTGGTGATTTTCCCGGGTAGCGACCGTTTTACCTGGCCTTTAAACAGCGCCGCCCGTCTGGTGGTTAACCACGGCAGGTTAACCCACCGGCGCGTGTGGCAAGAGGAGATGGCACATGAGTCTTGAAGCAGGCGCGGGGGCGCCGCTGGCGCGGTATGCCGCCTGGCGCAGAGCCGGCGATTTTATCTTTCTCTCCGGCATTATTCCGGTCAATCCCCTGACCGGCACCATCGTCAACGGCTTTCAGGATGTGCCTGAGCCGGTGCGGGAGCTGCTGGGGGCGACCGGCGAATTTTCAACCGATGCGAAACAGGGCCCGATCCTCGCCCAGAGCTGGTACGTCCTGGAAAGCATCCGCCACACCGTGGCGTCCGCAGGAGGGCAGATGAGCGACGTTATCAAGCTGGTGCAGTACTTTCGCAACCTTGACCATTTTCCCTATTACAGCCGGGTCAGAAAGCTGTTTTATCCCGACCAGCCGCCCGTTTCCACCGTGGTCCAGGTCAGCGAAATGCTGCCCGACGCCACGGTATTGATTGAAGTTGAAGCGACCGTCTGGTTTCCCCAGCCAATTCACTCCGAGGCACCGCGATGATTAACGGTTACATTCCTGCAGCGCGCTTTCTCCCTTTCCTGAGCTGGACGGACGTGGCCGCCCTGCCGGATAAAAGCAATACGGTTATCGTCCTCCCCACCGGGGCGATCGAACAGCACGGCCCGCATCTGCCCTGCTCGGTGGACAGCGTGATATCTTCCGGCGTGGCGGGCCATGCCCTCGCCCGGCTGCCGGCGGCGATCCCGGCCTACGCCATCCCGCCGATCGTCTACGGTAAGTCCGAGGAGCATCTGCATTTTCCCGGCACCCTGACCCTCAGCGGCGATACGCTGCTGCATACCCTGCTGGAGATCGCCGAATCCCTCTATCGGGCCGGTTTTCGCAAGCTGCTGATGATCAACGGCCACGGCGGCCAGCCGCAGATCCTGCAAATCGCCTGCCGGGAAATGCGCCTGCGCCACGGGGATTTCATCGCCATCCCGCACGATGTGTTCAACGTGCCCAACTGCGAAAAACAGTTTCTCAGTCCGCATGAACAGCGGATGGCGATGCACGCCGGACATAGCGAAACGGCGCTGATGCTGGCGCTGGCCCCGGAGTACGTTCATATGGAGCGGGCGGTCGCCAACTTCCCGCCGGAATTCCCCTGCCCGACCCTGTCGAAAGGCCGCCCGGCGGCGGCGTGGGCGTCGTATGACTTTGGCCCCAGCGGGGTGATTGGCGACCCGACCCCGGCGACGCGGGAGCAAGGCGAAGGGCTTCTCTACTCCCTCGCCGCCAGCTGGGCGCAAGCGATCATCGAGATCCACCGCATGGCCTGGGTCGAACGTCACGAACCGACCTGGGGCAAACAGCACTGGCACGGCTTTGTGCAGTCCCTACCCCCCTCTTTCGCTGCTGAATCCAAGGAGCCATGATGAATACCAGACCGACGCTCGTTTTTACCCTGCTGACCGTGGCCGCCCTCGCGACCTCAGCCTCCTGCTTCGCGGCGGAGAAGTTTACGTTTCTCACCAACTGGTATGCCCAGGCCGAGCACGGCGGGTTTTACCAGGCCCAGGCCACCGGGCTGTATCAGCACGCCGGTCTCGATGTCGAGATTAAAATGGGCGGCCCGCAGATCAACGTCATGCAGTTGATGGCTGCCGGTCAGGCCGATTGTACCCTTGGCGACAACGGTCAGGCGCTGGAGACCTGGCAGGCCGGGGTGCATGCGGTGACCGTCGCTACCGTGTTCCAGCACTCGCCGACGGTGTTTATCACTCATAACAAAGTGGAGAACCCGGCGGAGCTTAAAGACAAAACCTTCCTGCTCGCTACCGAGGCCTATACCTCTTTCTGGCCGTGGGCGAAGAGCGAGCTGGGTCTGGCTGGCAGCAAAGTGCGCCCCTATACCTTTAACGTTCAGCCGTTCCTCGCCGATAAAAACCTGGTGCAGCAGGGCTACGTGACCTCCGAGCCGTTCTCCGTCGCCAAAGGCGGGCAGCCGTTCTATGTCTATCCGCTCAGCGACTGGGGATATCCGCCCTACGGCAACTCGATTATCTGTATGGCCGACACCATCCGCAAACGTCCGGCGGCGGTGGCAGCCTTCGTCAAAGCCTCCATGGAGGGCTGGAAAAGCTACCTGCAGGATCCCACCCCCGGCAACAGTCTGATCGCTAAAGCAAATCCGCAAATGAGCGCCGAGCAGATCGCCTTTGGTATTGCCCAGATGAAGCAGTACCAGCTGGTGACCGGCGGCGATGCCAAGACCGGCGGCATCGGCATCATCACCGAGCCGCGGCTGAAGAAAACCTGGGACATGCTGGTGAAAAACAAGCTGATCGACGCCAGCAAGGTGCCGTTTGAGCAGACTTACACCCTGGAGATGGTCAAAGACGCCGGAGTGATGCCATGAATACCGCCCCGAAACTGACCGTGATGAGCGACACCCGCTTTACGCCCGCCTCTGCCACCCCGGCCATCGAGGTGCTGTCGGCGGAGAAGATCTACAGCAACGGTACCCGGGCGCTGCTGCCCGTTAACCTGACCATCAATCAGGGGGAGTTTATTACCCTGCTCGGCCCGTCCGGCTGCGGGAAGAGTACGCTGCTGAAGATGGTCGCCGGCCTGGTGGAGCCCAGCGACGGCAAGCTGATGCTGTGGCGGCGCGATAGCCGGGAGAAAGCCCAGCATCCGCTCTCGTTCGTCTTCCAGGAAGCCACCCTGATGCCGTGGAGCAGCGTTCGCAATAACGTCAGGCTGCCGCTGGATCTGGCCGGCGTGCCGCGCGCGGAAGGTAATACCCGGGTGAGTGAAGTCCTTGAACTGGTGGGGCTGGGCAAATTCGCCGACGTCCTGCCGCGCGAACTCTCCGGCGGCATGCAAATGCGCGTCTCCATCGCCCGCGGCCTGGTCACCCGGCCAAAGCTGCTGCTGATGGATGAGCCCTTCGGCGCGCTCGATGAAATTACGCGTAACAAACTCGACAGCGACCTGTTGCGTCTCTGGCAGGAGCAGAACCTGACGGTGGTGTTCGTCACCCACTCGATCCACGAAGCGGTGTTTCTCTCACAGCGGGTGATCATGATGGCGGCCCGTCCCGGACGGGTGGTCGAAGATATCGCCATCCGGGAGCCGTTCCCGCGCAGCGAGGCGTTCCGCGTCAGTCCGGCCTTTTCCCTGTATGCCCGTCAGCTGCAGGACAGTCTGTTGCAGGCCAGCCAGTCCGGTATGGAGTCATAATATGAAAAACACAACCTCAACGCCGTGGGTCCAGCATCCGCGTTTTCTCAAAATTCTCTATCCGACCCTCGTCGCGGTGGCGGTGGTGCTCCTGTGGCAGGGCGCGGTGAGCTATTTTCGCATCCCGGCCTTTCTGGTGCCGTCGCCGCTGGTGATGCTGGAAAGCCTGTGGACGCATCTCACGCCGCTGCTGCTGGCGCTGCTGTTCACCCTCAAGATCACCCTGATCTCGTTTCTGCTGTCGATTCTCATTGGCGCCGCGGTGGCGTTTATCCTGGTGCAGAACCGCTTTGTGGAAACCGCCCTGTTTCCCTACATCGTGTTTTTGCAGGTGACGCCGATTGTCGCCATCGCCCCACTGATCATCATCTGGGTGAAGGATGCCACGCTCTCGCTGGTGGTATGCGCCACCCTGATGGCGGTGTTTCCCATCATCTCCAATACCACTCAGGGACTGCGCAGCGTCTCCCCCGGCCTGCTGAGCTATTTTCGCCTCAATCACGCCAGCCGCTGGCAAACGCTGGTGCGGCTGCGTATCCCCTCGGCGCTGCCCTATTTCTTCGGCGCGCTGCGTATTTCCAGTGGGCTGTCGCTGATTGGCGCGGTGGTGGCGGAGTTTGTCGCCGGGACCGGCGGGACCAATACCGGTCTGGCCTATCAGATCCTGCAGGCTGGCTACCAGCTGGATATCCCGCTGATGTTTGCCGCGCTGCTGCTGATCTCTCTCGCCGGGATCGCGCTGTTTGGCGTGATGTCCTGGGTTTCGCGCCGGGCGCTCAGCGCCTGGCATGAAAGCGAAGCCGTGCAATCTCATTAATATTTTGCTGACGAACAGGAAGAAAAATGATGACTGATGAGCAGCGTCAACACGCGGTCGCGGCGATCCAGCAGGCACTCCCGACGCTGGAGTGGACCTTACAGCCGGCGAAGATCAAACGGCTTTCCCGCGATTTTCACTGGTTCAGTCCGGTACTCACTGAGCAACTGGCGGGGAAACAGGCGGACGCGGTGGTTCGCCCACGCGACGAAGAGGAGCTGCGCCAGCTGGTCGCCGCCTGCGCGCAGCACCAGCTGCCGCTGACGCTGCGCGGCAGCGCCACCGGCAACTATGGCCAACTGGTCCCCCTCGAAGGCGGGCTGCTGGTCGATATGACCGGACTCAACCAGATCGTCGCCCTCGGCAACGGCACGGTGCGCGCCCAGGCCGGCATTCGTCTGGCAGACATCGAAACCGCCGCCCGCCCAACGGGATGGGAGCTGCGCTGCATGCCGTCGACCTACCGACTGGCGAGCCTGGGCGGCCTCTACGGCGGCGGGTTCGGCGGCATAGGCTCCATCAACTATGGGCCGCTGGCGGCGCCCGGCAATGTGCTCAGCGTCAAAGTGATGACCGTCGAGCCGGTCCCCCGCGTGCTGACCGTCCCGGCTCCCGAAGCGCTGCTGCTGCATCACGCCTACGGCACCAACGGCATCATTCTGGAGGTTGAGCTGGCGCTGGCGCCCGTGCACCAGTGGATTGAACGCCTGGACGTGTTTGACGATTTCGCCGATGCGCTGAACTATGCCAACGCCTGCGTCCGTTCGCCGGGGCTGGTAAAACGTCAGGTCGCGCTGCTGGCCACGCCGATCGCCGACTACTTTAGCCACCTCAAGGATCGTTACCGCACCGGGCAGCATGCGGTTATCAGCCTGATCGCCGAGGAGAGCGAAGGACTCTGCGCCAGCCTGTTAAAGCGCCATCGCGGGAGCAACGCCATCCGTCAGGCCAGCGACGAGGCCCGGACGCAAAACGCCTCGTTAATGGAATACTGCTGGAACCACACCACCCTGCATGCGCTCAAGGTGGACAATACGCTGACTTATCTGCAGACGGCGTTTGATCCGCTGCGCTATCCGCAGCAAATTTTACAGATGGAGCAGCACTTCGCCGGGGAGGTGATTTCCCATATTGAATTCCTGCGCGATATCGAAGGCAACCTCACCGCCAGCGGTCTGCAGCTGGTGCGCTATACCACGCCCGCGCGGCTCAACACCATCATGCAGATATTTCGCGACAACGACGTCAAGATTAACAACCCCCACGTGCTGCAGGTTGAGGACGGCAAACAGGGCGTGATTCGCCCCGACGTCGTGGCGGTGAAACAGTCTCTCGACCCGGCGGGATTGCTTAACCCCGGCAAGCTGCGCGGCTGGGCGCTGCGCGACCAGCTGGAACTGGACAGCAACCCGCTGGCGCGAGCCACCCGCGAAAGCCCCACGACCTGAGCGTCCCATTCCGGGGCGCGCTAACCGGTCGCTGGCCCGCTTCTCTTCCTCCTGCCCGCGCGGCGAGTTTTTTTACGCCACTCATTCATATGAATGAGTGGCGTCTCTGTTTCCTCCGTTATACTCATCAAAAAAGCGACGATAAATTTATTATCACGGGTTAATTCCGCGGTTCAGTTTTCGTGTCGAATTAAATAGTTATTCCGAACACGCTCTGGCGGATTATTTATTACGCGCTGTCATTTTATTACAACTTGCCGATTACCGGCCTGAACGACAAAAATGACCGTAAAATGAGTCGACATAAACTTGCCCCTATGAATTAAGCACATGATAAAAACGTCGTAAATTATTTTTATTCAACACAGCAATAGTGAGGATAATATGAGCGATGCCATTTCTTCGCAACTTGAAAACATCATTACGATGCTGATCGCCATCAGTATCGCCTCGGAAAGACTGGTAGAGATAATCAAAGGGTATTTTCCCTGGCTTAATCTGGAAAATCAGGATCCGGTCATCGAAGGACGACGCAAATCAGCCCTACAGATATTAGCGGTGGTTGCCGGTATTCTGACGGCGTTTTTGACCCAACCTTTCGTCGCCGGCAGTTTCTCGGCCATTAAACATCCGGACCTGATGACATTATGTATTGGCCTGATGGCAAGCGGCGGATCGGCGTTCTGGAACGTCATTCTTAATTATCTGTTGCAAGTGAAAAACCTGAAAAAGCAACAAGTCAGCAGCGTGAAAGCGGATCCAGTAGCCGATCCTGCCCCCCCTTCTCCGGTTTATCATGACGTGGTTCCTGGCGCAGAGCCGGTCAGCTCAAACCCCTGTTTCAATCCGGAGGGTAAATAACATGGTATGGCGTGTCGCAAAGAGTCTGCTGATACTCAGAGATCAGATTAATCAATATGCTCCGCATCGCAACAAGGACAGCGATGGCACCATTGGTGATGAACATCATGCCCACACCAACTCGGATCATAATCCGCAGGTGATAGATGGAAATATTGGTGTGGTAACGGCTATCGATATTACCCACGATCCTCTACATAAATGTGATGCTCAGGCGATTGTCGATGCGTTGGTCGCCAGCAAAGACAAACGAATTAAATATATTATCTGGAACAAACGGATCATTAGCGCTTCTGTCCAGCCTTGGGTATGGCGGGATTACCATGGGCCCAGCCCGCACGATAAACATTTCCACTTATCCGTGGTGCCGGTGAAAGCGCTGTACGATTACACCTTACCGTGGCTGTTATTTAATCCACATAAAAAATGATCCAGTTTTTTTTCCGATTACCGTGAGGCGAATATGACTCAACAAATCGACATTGAGAAAATAAAAGCGGCACTCAACGCCATTGAAGAACTCGAACAGATTGCCCGTTCAACGCAGCCGGCCGATATTAAAAATTTTTGTGTGGAATATAACAAAACATGGAAAAAGAAAGTGGATACCCTGCTGGCACTGATTATTGATGAACCCATCAGTTCGCTGTTAGTTAAACTGGTGCCTTACTTACCCACACTGCTGGTGATTATTAACATGCTAAAGGCGGGCGTTGAGCAATATTGTCAACTGCATCTCGCGGAGGAGCCTCCCGTAGATAAATAATTGCCACCCATCCGGCCAGGGCCTGCTCAGGCACTGGCCTCCCTCCCCAATCCCCCATCTGTCCACGTTTCTCTCAGCCCAACGCCGACCTTATCCTGCGCCGGACAGTCCCGCCATATGGACGATAAGCCCCACCGCGGCGGCGGCGGCCAGTACCCAGGTCAGCTTCCACTTATAACGAAACAGCAGCCCGGCGGCGCCCAGGGCAATGGCCGCAGACCACGGGTCGAAACCGGATGGTCCCCAGACGCTATGCCAGATAAAAAACAGCGCCAGATTCAGGATAACGCCCACCACCGCGGCGGTGATGGCGGTCAACGGCGCGGTAAATCCCACCTTATTATGGGTCGTTTCAATAAACGGCCCGCCGGCGAGAATAAAGATAAACGAGGGTAAAAAAGTAAACCATGTCACCAGGCACGCCGCCGCGATGCCCCCCAGCAGCACATCATCGACGCCCAACACCGCTTTGGTGTAGCCGCCGACAAACCCGACAAAGGTCACCACCATGATCAACGGTCCGGGGGTCGATTCCCCAAGAGCGAGGCCGTCCATCATCTGCCCTGCCGTCAGCCAGCCATAGTGGGTCACCGCCCCCAGGTAAACATAAGGTAGGACGGCATATGCCCCGCCAAAGGTCATCAGCGCGGCTTTGGTAAAGAACCAGCTCATCTGGGTCAGCGGATGCGCCCAGCCCAGCATTAGCGTCAGAGCGGCCATCGGCACCAGCCACAGCAGCATCCCGGCGATCAGCACCCGTGAGGTGCGCCGCCAGCTGAAAATGGCATGGGCCGGGATCGGCGTCGTGTCATCAATGATGGCGGCTCCGCCAGGGTGACTCTGCGCACGGTGGGCGTCCGCTTTGCCGAATGTCGTCGGCGCCAGCCGTCCGCCGATAAAACCCACCAGTGCCGCGGCGAGGACGATCAGCGGAAAAGGAACGTTCAGCGCAAAAATAGCGACAAAGGCAGCGGCAGCGATAGCCCAGTAGGCACCATTTTTCAGCGCCCGCGAGCCGATGCGGTGCGCCGCCTGCAATACTATCGCCGCTACGGCGGGTTTGATGCCATAAAAGATCCCCGCCACCACGGCGACATCCCCCCAGACGAGGTAGATCCACGCCAGGGCGATGAGTAACACCAGCGAGGGCAAAATAAACAGCACCCCGGCGATGACGCCTCCCCAGGTTTTATGCATCAGCCAGCCGATATAGGTCGCCAGCTGCTGGGCCTCCGGGCCGGGCAGGACCATACAAAAATTGAGCGCATGCAGGAATCGCCCTTCCGATATCCAGCGTCGGTTATCCACCAGCTCCTGGTGCATCATGGCGATCTGCCCGGCAGGCCCGCCGAAGCTGATGAAGCCAAGCTTGAGCCAAAAGCGAAATGCCTGCCAGAAGGAGACGGAAGCGACGACGGAAGGACTGTCACTCTGCGGAAGAACGACCGTTTTGCTCATGATTGCCAGACCTCATTTCACAGGACCTCAGTAAGCCGTCGAACAGCGAGCAAGCTGCCGCCAGCAGTTGGTCATCGTCCGTAATGGTTTCCCGCAGCCCTGCAAGAATGCTTTCTACCCCCGCCGCCTCCGGGGTCGGTACCCCACCGACGTCCAGGAAGTGGATCAACCGTCCCAGACTGTCGGGGATCACCGCGTCCAGCGCAAAACGCCGGACCAGTACTTCGAAGGTCACCAGCGTGCCGACATGGCTGAATGGCGCGCCGTCAAAATCAAAACCGACCGCTGTCGCCGGACAGTCCTCAGGCGCGGCCAGCCACAGGAATAGCGCCTCGTCGTCAATAAAGCGCCTTATAAGCCAGGCGCTGGCCAGACGATCGACCCACGGGCGTCGGCGGGTGGCCCACAGCCGGCCGCGAAAGGCGCCTCTGTCCAGCAGGCTCAGTTCGCCCGCCACCGACTGCGGCTCGTTCGGCGATAGCCGCTGATTAATGACCTGCTCGATAGTGGCCAGTCGCTCAGCGGCTTGCTCCCGGGCGGCCCCCGGAAAGAAATCAATGGCCTCGATCCGCCGGTAGTCACGCTGAATTTTACGCAGTTGTTTGAGCTGAGCCGCCAGTTCGTCGTTGGATAACGTCCCCTGCAGCGCCTGCAGATCCTGCAACAGCGCGTCGTACTGTTCACGACGATCGAATAGCGGCCTGAGCGCCTCTTCTTCCGCCGCCTCAATCGTGAAAACATACCCGGTCCCCCCTTCCGCGCGGATCGCCTGGCAGGTGCTGAGGAAAATGTCATAGCCCTGGCGCACGTCGGGCAGCAGATAGACCCCATCGCGCAGGACCGCTGCCCCGCTCTGCTTCAGGGTTCGCCAGACACGCATGCGCAGCGTGGCTTGAGACGTTGTCAGGTTAAGGATCAAGAGATGCATTGTCATGTTGTAGAGATTACTACAGCATGTAGCGTCTGTGACGTTTTTACGCGCAAGGAGTCAGATGAATTTCAGCAATGCATAGCTGAAAAAAGCAAAAGACGGCCTGCGCAGCGGCAGGCCAGGCGCTAAGCGCGGGGTGGGGATAAGGGGCGCAGCAGCAGGGTCAACAACGCCACCGCAACCGGGACCAGGGAGCCCCACAGCACGGCGTTCCAGCCGAAGGCGTTGAGCAGAATCCCGGACGAAAACGACCCCACGATCATCACGCCGAAGACCAGAAAATCGTTGAGCGACTGAACCTGGGTCTTCTCTTCCGGGCGGTGGAAATCGATGATTTTCGCCGAGGCGCCGGTGAAGCCAAAGTTCCAGCCGATGCCGAGCAAAATCAGCGACAGCCAGTAATGATACACGCCGAGACCGCTCAGGCCGACCGCCACCGACGCGGCGGTGATCAGCAATCCCGCCGCCGCCATTCGCACTGCGCCGAAGCGCTGGATCAGCCGGCCGGTGAAAAATCCCGGGCCGTACATCGCCATCACATGCCACTGGATCCCAAGGTTGGCGGCCTGCTGGGAAAGACCGTGCATATGCATGGAGAGCGGCGCGGCGGTCATCAGAAAATTCATCACCATATAGGCCACCGCGCCGCTGAATACCGTGGTGGCAAAACCCGGCTGGCGGACAATCTCGCGCAGCGGCCGCCCTCCGCGCACGCTGGCCGCGGTGGGCTCCGCCGGCGTCACCCCTCTCAACAAAAAGGCGGCCAGCACTGCAACCAGCGCCTGAGCGAGGAAGGTGACGGCGAAGATATGTGCCGGCCAGAGGTGCATGGTGCCGGTGACCAGCATCGGGCCAATGATCCCGGCGGCCACACCGCCGCCCATCACCAGCGACAGCGCACGGGCGCGACGCGCCGGGGCGACGCCGTCGGTGGCGGCAAAACGAAAACTGAGCGCCACGGCGGCATAGGCGCCGCCAAGCATCGCGGCGAGACAAAACAGCAGAAAAGAATTCAGCACTACCGCCAGGGCGGCCGCCAGTCCGGTCACCATCCCGGCGCCGGTGCCGAGCCTGAACGCCGCTTTGCGGCCCCGCGTTCGCGCCAGCGCGCCGAAAGGCAGAATGGAGGCCGCCATCCCCAGCACAAACAGGGTAATCGGCAGCGTGGCCAGCGACGGGCTGGGGGCAATCGCGTTACCCACTATCGCGCCGGTAGCGTAGAAGACCACCGAGTTGGCGCCGGCCAGCGCCTGAGCGGCAGCCAGGCGAAGGATATTTTTGTTCTGCACCGCCAGCGGCAGCATGTGTTCTGTAGACATCCGTTGTTTTCACCGGTTTGAGAGTGGCGCCAGGCTGGCCGTCTGGCATCGCGCCCTGTTTGTTGGGTTCCCTGACCGTTACCTTAGCCGCAAAATACGCTTTTGCACCATAGCGAATCGCAATATTACCCGGCGATCTGGCCCCTCTTCTGCGTCAGATCGCCGGGCCGGGCTTCGCCGCCCGTTTTATTCCGGGGATCCGTCGCGCCGCGCGGCGGCAAATTTCGCCGCGATCATTGCGGCCGTCGGCTGGACGCCGCCCAGACTCCACTGCTCCGGGTCATGTTCGTCAATGCGGATCCAGACGGACTGACGGAACTGCGGATCGCCCTGCCCCTCAATCTCCACCAGCAGATCGGTCATCCGTCGCAGCAGCTCACTTTTCTGTTCCGCGGTCATGATCCCTTTAATGGTTTGCACGTTAACAAATGGCACGCTATTCTCCTTAGCATCTAGGTCTAAAATTCAAACTCAGAGTAGAAGGTCAATCTCGCGATGTCAAAAAATAAATCACTGCCCTACCTCGACCCGGCGCTGTGCGGCCTGGCGGAAGGGGCGAAAATCCTCGGCGACCGCTGGGTGCTGTTGATCCTCCGCGAGGCGTTTTACGGCGTGACGCGCTTTGAAACGATGCTGTCGCACACCCATATTACCCGCCAGACGCTCACCACCCGGTTAAAAACCATGACCGAAACGGGATTGCTCAGCAAAGTGCCCTACCGGGAAGCCGGCTCCCGCGAACGGTATGAATATGTTCTGACTGATAAAAGCCGTAGCCTGGCGCTGGTGCTGTTCGCCCTGATGGAATGGGGCCATCAGCACGTGCTGCACAGTGCGCCGCATATAGCATTGGTGGACAGCGCCAGCGGCGAGGCTGTCCATCCGGGGTTTATTACTGCCAGCGGCACCGTGGCGAGCCCCGCCGCCCTGCAGATCGTCAAGGCAGACGAACGCTAATAGCGCCGCTACAGAACTTTCGTACGCCTCTGGCGAAAGCCGCCGCAAGCGGGTATGTTGCATAGCCACGGTACCCGACGAGCGCGGGACATTTTTGTTTCATCGAACGGTGCGATAAAGGATGAAGGTATCCGGTGACCATTCCGACGCGCAGATCGCGCATGCTAAAGGTAGAAAATGTCGCTTCGTTCTCTGCGGGCTTTATGTCTGACCAGCTTTTTTATTGCCGACGTGCGCGACGGCCTCGGCCCGTTTCTGGGGATCTTTCTCACCCAGCGTCACTGGCAGGCGGAGGACATTGGCCTGCTGATGTCCGTCGGCGGTATCGCCGGCCTGCTGGCGACCCTGCCCGCCGGCTTCATCACCGACAGCACGCGGCATAAGCGCTTGCTGCTGGCCGGGGTCTGCCTGGCGATCACCTTCACTACCCTGTTGCTCTGGTTTAGTCAGAAGACCAGCGTGGTCGCCCTCTCGCAAGTCGCCAGCGGCATCTGCGCGGCCTTTGTCGGACCGCTGATCGCCGGGATTACCCTCGGTCTTGCCAGACAGCGCGGCTTTAGCGCCCAGATGGGGAAAAACGAAGCCTTCAACCACGCGGGGAATTTCTTCACCGCGCTAATGGCCGGGGCTATCGCCTGGTACTGGGGCATCGGCGGCATTTTCATTCTGATGGCCTGTACCACGCTGCTTACCCTGGTCGCCCTGCTGGCGATCCGCGGCGGCGATATCGACGATGACGCCGCCCGCGGCATCGAAGCGGCATCCACGCCCTCCCTGCCGGGGTTTGCCATCCTGTTCCGCCATACGCCGCTGCTGATCGCCGGCGTAACCCTGATGCTGTTCCATCTCGCCAATGCCGCACTGTTGCCGATGCTGAGCATGCGGATCGCCGCCGCGCCGGGACACCTCAATCCCGGACTGTTTGCCGCCGCCACGGTGATTATTTCGCAGGTGGTGATGATCCCGGTGGCCATCCGGGTCGCCGGCAGCATCGACAAATACGGTTACTGGCGATGCATCCTGCTGGCGCTGCTGATCATGCCCATCCGGGCGGCGCTGGCGGCGTCCAGCGACGCCCCGGCGATGATGGTCCCGGTGCAAATTCTTGATGGCCTGGCGGCAGGGATTTTGGGGGTGGCGGTGCCCAGCTTTATCGTCTCGCTGCTGCGCGGCAGCGGGCACGTTAACGCTGGACAGAGCGTGGTGATGCTGATGCAGGGCGCCGGGGCGGCAATGAGTCCGGCGTTAACCGGGTCTATCGCCGGGCACTACTCCTTCGCCACCGCCTTCGGCGTGCTGAGCGTTATCGCGATTGTCGCCCTGATGGTATGGTGGCGCAGCGCTCCGCTGCTCACCGTCTCCGCGTCACCGCCAATCGGCGAGAGCGGGCAGTAACCTACGGCACAGCGACCTGGGGAGAGAGGAAATCGCCAGCCGGGTAGCAGCCCCCTGCAGCCCGGCTGGCGTATGAGAGGCGTTAATTCACCCGTGCTTGCAACGTAATGTGCTGCAGGGCGTTCGCCATATCTATCTGAATCAACTCCTTGACACCTTCGCGCTTAATAAACTGGCTCCGGTGCTTACTTTTCACCTCTTCAATACTTTTTTTGATCTCTTGCGCCGGCAATTTATACCAGCCGCGAGCCTGTTTCTCACCGCCCATTTCCAGCCACAGCGATGAATAACTGGCTTTCACCAAATCGCTTTTCACGTGGAAATCGGAATCGATCGCGTAGACGGTGGTGATGCTGAAATAACGCAGGAAACCATACAGCACGCTCATGATGATATTTTTCGGCCGCGCGCCATGCAGCTCTTTAGTCAGCACCTTCACTTCGTCATTGGTGATATCTTTCCCGCCCTGGATGCCGCCAATATAGGCGCGGCCATCGTCGGTACAGGAAAAACAGACGCTATAGACGCGCCGGTCGCCGAGAAACAGCTGCAGCATCAGCTCGCCCTCCTCCTGAAACGGCGACGCCAACAGTTTAACGTCAAGATTATCGCCATTTTTCAAAGGAATAGAGAACATCGCGCGACCAAAATCCGCCACATTGTACAGCTGCGGCAGGACATCAGGGTGAAACGTTTTCTCAATAAAATTCAGTGAACCGTGGGCAATATCCAGCTTGCGTCGTTTTGACAGCCGTTTATTGAGATACGCTTTAAACGGTTTATCCTCAAAAGGCACCAGCCCTTTGGTCACGGCGGTCAACCGCGCACACTGATATTTTGCACAAAGTTCTTGATATTCTCTGTATTTACCTCCTGCGAGCGAGAGCTCTCTGCATTTTCGTAAAACTTTTTTATAGTTTATTTTGACCTGACCGATCACTTTATTATGTTTACGCCATTCTTTGATGGCGCCTGCAACAGTATGTTCCATTGATTAAGATCCATAGATTCATCCATAATCGCGGCCATATTAACATAAAAGCTTTTCGTCAACGCTTAATTACTCCTTCGTTGTCCTTTCATTTAATATATACACAGGAAATCATTCTGTATGGTGATTAATAAAGCCAACTCCCGCCTGTCAACGGTTATTTATGGTAGGGAAAGCCTGCCGCCCCGCGACTTAACGCTCTGTGCGTTCGGCGCGGAGAGCGGCTACATCCGCTGGCGGTTTTGCCCTATACTTGACGCTGATTAAAAACCAGCAACGATAGGTAACTTATGGAAATTGATCTCGACAACCTGGTCTTCAGCGGCCTGGATGAAGCAGAAGAACGCAACGCGGAGCGTCTGGAAGAAGCGGACAAAAAAGCGCAGGCGATCGTTGCCGATGACGATTGCGGCGACGCCTGCAAAATCTGATTGTCAAACCGGCCAGCAGGCCGGTTTTTTTTGCCCCTCCCGCCTGCTCAGGCCGGCAAGAAGCCTTTCAGCGTATCCAGCAGCGCCTGCGCCGCCTTCGACAGCGGCATATGCCCGGCATGGATCGCGCCGACGCACTTCTCAATCGGCGGATCGCTGAGCGGGATGCAGACGGCCCCCAGGGAGGTCATCTGCGTTTTACACAACGCCGGCACCGCGCTGCCCCCCAGGCCGCTGGCCACCATTCTCCCCACCGTCACCAGCTGGTGACTCTCCAGCGCTACGTCCAGCTGGCGACCGCTGCGCGCCAGCGCCTCCTCGAGCATCAGGCGTACCGCCGAGGGACGCTGCAGGGTAATAAAATCGAGGGTCAACAGCTCCTGCCAGGTGAGCTGCTTTTTCTTCGCCAGCGGGGATTGCCGGGGAACGATCGCCACGAAGCGGTCCACCGCCAGCGGGGTAAACAGCAGGTTGTGGGTGGGCGATGGCTCGAAGGCAATACCCATCTCCACTCGCCCCTCGCGCACCATCTCGATCACCTGCTCATTAATCACATCATGCACCGTGACGTTCACGCCGGCATAGCGGTCGCGAAAGGCCTTCAGCGCCTCCGGCAGGACGTTGGCGGCAAACGACGGCATCGCGGCCACCGAAATTTTACCCCGTTGCAGGGTAAAGCTCTGACGCATGGCCTCCTCGACGTTATCCCAGTCGGCCAGCAGCTGACGGGCCATCGGCAGAAAGAGTTCCCCCTCCTGGGTAAGGGTCACTTTGCGGGTGCTGCGCTGCAGCAGCGCGCCGCCCAGCGCCTCCTCCAACCCTTTGATGGTCAAACTGAGGGCTGGCTGCGACAAATTGAGCCTTTCGCTGGCGTGGGCGAAATTCAGAGTGTGAGCTACCGCTAAAAACGCGCGTAACTGTTTGACACTCATTCTCATTTTTCTTCCTGTTAACTAATTGAAAAAAATTAGTTAACAGGAAATTAATTAAAATTCCAAATGAGTGGGTCACAAATTCAAAATTATCAAATCAGTCTCCAGCGCCAATGATAAGGCTATCGCAAGGCAGGAGAGACAAGATGGCAGGACTGGATAAACGCGTCGCCAGCTATGAAGCGGCGCTGGAAGGGTTAACGGACGGCATGACGCTGCTCGCCGGCGGCTTCGGCCTGTGCGGCATTCCCGAGAACTTGATCGCCGAGGTGCAGCGTCGCCAGGTGCAGGGGCTGACGGTGGTCTCCAATAACTGCGGCGTCGATGGCTTCGGTCTCGGTATGCTGCTGGCGTCGCGCCAGATCAGCAAGGTGGTGGCCTCTTACGTCGGGGAGAACGCGCTGTTTGAACAGCTGGTGCTGAGCGGCGAGCTGGCGGTTGAGCTCACTCCTCAGGGAACGCTGGCCGAAAAAATTCGCGCCGGCGGCGCCGGGATCCCCGGTTTTTACACCGCCACCGGCTATGGCACCCCGGTCGCCGAAGGCAAAGAGGTGCGCCAGTTCGCCGGCAGGCACTACATCCTTGAAGAGGCGATCCGCGGCGATTTCGCGCTGGTCAAAGGCTGGAAAGCCGACTGGTACGGCAATGTGGTATATCGCCATACCGCGCAGAATTTCAACCCGCTGATGGCCACCGCCGGGCGTATTACGGTGGTGGAGGTGGAAGAGATTGTACCGCCGGGCGAACTGCCGCCCTCCGCCATCCACACCCCGGGGATCTATGTCGACCGGCTGATCGTCGGGCAATTCGAAAAACGTATTGAACAGCGCACCCTGCGCGCCGGAGGGAAGTGAGATGCTGACCCGTGAACAAATGGCGATGCGCGTCGCCCAGGAGCTACGCGACGGCGACTACGTCAACCTCGGGATCGGTATCCCGACGCTGGTGGCCAATTACATTCCCGCCGGTATTGAGGTGATGCTCCAGTCGGAGAACGGCCTGCTGGGGATGGGCGAATTTCCAGACGAAGCCACGATCGACGCCGACATGATTAACGCCGGCAAGCAGACCGTCACCGCGCAAACCGGGGCGGCCATCTTCGACTCCGCTCAGTCGTTCGCCATGATCCGCGGCGGCCACGTTGACCTGACCGTTCTTGGCGCCTTTGAGGTCGACGTCGCGGGCAACATCGCCTCATGGATGATCCCTGGAAAAATGGTCAAGGGGATGGGCGGCGCCATGGACCTGGTAGCCGGCGCGCAGAACATCATCGTGGTGATGACCCACGCCTCAAAAAACGGCGAATCCAAACTGCTGCCGCAGTGCACCCTGCCGCTCACCGGCGTGGGCTGTATTCGCCGGGTGCTCACCGATCTGGCCCTGCTGGACATTGTCGACGGCGCGTTTGTCCTGCGCGAAGTGGCCCCGGGAGTGAGCCCCGACGAGGTGATGCGTAAAACGGCGGGACGACTGATCGTGGCCGACGATGTGCGCGAAATGCGCTTCAGCTAAGGAGAGACCATGACCGATATTGCCATTGTTGCTGCAGTACGCACCCCGGTCGGCAGCTTTCGCGGCGCCTTCGCCCCTCTTTCCGCCGTCGACCTCGGCGCCGCGGTGGTACGCAGCCTGCTTGAACGCGGCCAGTTGCCCGCCGCGGCGGTGGACGAACTGATTTTCGGCCAGGTGCTCACCGCCGGCTGCGGGCAGAACCCGGCGCGCCAGACCGCGCTGCGGGCCGGCCTGCCGGTGGACACCCCGGCGGTGACCGTCAATCTGGTGTGCGGCTCCGGGCTGAAAGCGGTTCAGCAGGCGATGCAGGCGATCCGCTGCGGCGACGCCGAGATCGTCATCGCCGGCGGCCAGGAGAGCATGAGCAATGCCCCCTATCTGATGCACGGCGCCCGCGACGGCCTGCGTTTCGGCCACGCCAGCCTGCAGGACAGCATGATTCTGGACGGCCTGTGGGACGCCTTTAACGACTACCACATGGGCATTACCGCCGAGAATCTGGCTGATGCCTTCGACATCAGCCGTGAGCGCCAGGATGCCTTTGCCGCCGGGTCCCAGCGCAAAGCGGCGGCCGCCATCGCCGCCGGACGCTTTCGCGAGGAGATCGTCCCGGTCAGCGTCCCGCAGGGCAAAAAGCCGCCGCGTGTCGTGACTGACGACGAGCAACCGCGCCCGGAGACCAGCGAGCAGCAGCTGGCCCAGCTGCGCCCGGCGTTTCGTCCCGCTGACGGCAGCGTCACTGCCGGAAACGCCTCGTCGCTGAACGACGGCGCCGCGGCGGTCCTGCTGATGCGCGTCGATAAAGCGCACGAGCTCGGGCTACCGGTGCTGGCGCGCATTGTCAGCTCAGCGGTCGCCGGGGTCGACCCATCGGTGATGGGCATCGGCCCGGTGAGCGCCTGCCGTAAAGCGCTGCAGCGCGCCGGCTGGACGCTGGACGAGGTGGATCTTATCGAAGCTAACGAGGCTTTTGCCGTCCAGGCGCTGGCCGTCGGTCAGCTGCTTGAGTGGGATAGCGAGAAGGTCAACGTCAACGGCGGCGCCATCGCCCTTGGCCATCCCATCGGCGCCTCCGGCTGCCGGATCCTCGTCAGCCTGGTGCATGAGATGCAGCGCCGGGGCGCCAGCAAAGGGTTGGCAACCCTGTGCGTCGGCGGCGGCCAGGGCATCGCCATGACTCTACAACGTTAACAGGAGCCACTATGTTTACACCACGCCTGGCGGTACTCGGCGCGGGACTGATGGGCGTCGGCATCGCCTGCCATTTCGCCCGTCACGGTCACGTCGTCCGCCTGTATGACACCGACCCGCAGCGTCTCGCCGAGGTTCCGGCGGTGGCCAGCGCCATCCTGCGCGAGCTGGAGGCGAGCGGCCAGCAAGATCCCGCCGACCGCGACGCCGTGCTGGCCCGTCTGACCCCCACCCCGGCGCTGAATACCCTGGCCGACACCACGCTGCTGATAGAAGCGATCCCCGAGCGGCTACCACTGAAGCACGCCCTGTATGCCGAACTGGAAACGCTGATCGCCGACGAGGCGATTATCGCCAGCAACACCAGCGGCCTGCCGCCGGACTCGCTGGCTCAGGGCATGCGCCACCCTGAACGGCTGCTGATCGCCCACTTCTGGCATCCGCCGCACCTGATCCCGCTGGTGGAAGTGGTGCCCGGGAGCGCCACACTGCCCCATCTGGCGCGCCAGGTGAGCGACTTTTGCGCCGCCTGCGCGCTGGAAGCGGTGGTGCTCAATCGCGCCGCGCCGGGCTTTGTCGGCAACCGGCTGCAGTTCGCCCTGCTGCGCGAAGCGCTGCATATCATCCACAGCGGCATTGCCTCTGCCGAGGTAGTGGACCAGGTGATGCGCGCCTCGCTGGGCCGCCGCTATGCGATGGTCGGCCCGCTGGAGGCAGCGGACATGACCGGGCTGGCGACGGTCCAGGATATCTGCCAGCACCTGCTGCCGGAGCTGGCCAGCGGGAGCGAGATGATGTCGCTGGTGGCGGAGAAGGTGGCGCGAGGCGACACCGGCGCCCGCAGTGGACAAGGCTTTTACCGCTGGGATGAGGCGCGGCAACAGCGCATCCAGTCGCGCCGGGAACATCAGCTTCGCTACGCCCTGAAGCCCTAGTATCGCGTTCTGTACCCCTACAATAACAATGAGAGTGAGACGTCGTGATGAGTGTGATAATTGCCCTGGCCGCACTGGCGTTACTGATGCTGGCGGCCTACCGTGGATACAGCGTGATCCTCTTTGCGCCGATCGCCGCCCTCGGCGCGGTGCTGGTCACCGACCCGGGCGCGGTCGGCCCGGCCTTTACCGGCCTGTTTATGGAAAAAATGGTCGGCTTTGTGAAGCTCTATTTCCCGGTGTTTCTGCTGGGCGCCGTGTTCGGCAAGCTGATTGAGCTGTCGGGATTCTCGCGGTCGATTGTCGCCGCCGCCATCCGCATCCTCGGACGCCGCCACGCGATCCCGGTGATCGTGCTGGTGTGCGCCCTGCTGACCTACGGCGGGGTGTCGCTGTTTGTGGTGGCTTTTGCCGTCTACCCCTTCGCCGCCGAACTGTTTCGCCAGAGCGGGATCCCCAAACGGCTGATTCCGGCCACCGTCGCCCTCGGGGCATTCTCGTTTACCATGGACGCCCTGCCCGGCACGCCGCAGATCCAGAATATTATCCCCACCAGTTTCTTCGGCACCAACGCCTGGGCGGCCCCCTGGCTGGGGCTTATCGGCTCGCTGTTCATTATCATCTTCGGTTTGCTGTGGCTGGAGCGTCAGCGCCGCAAAGCGCAGGCCCGCGGCGAAGGCTATGGGACCGACCTGCAAAATGAGCCGGAGACCCCGGATGACATCGATCTGCCGCATCCGCTGATCGCTATCGCCCCGTTGCTGTTAGTGGGGGTGCTGAATCTGCTGTTTACCCACTGGATCCCGCAGTGGTACGGCGCCAGCCATGAGCTCACCCTGCCGGGTCTGGCGAAGCCTGTCGTCACCGAAGTAGGGAAAATCACCGCTATCTGGGCGGTGCAGGCGGCGCTGCTCTCCGGCATTGTGCTGGTGCTGGTCTGCGGCTATCGCAATATACGCGGCCGGTTGGCGGAGGGGAGCCGAACGGCGGTGGGCGGGGCTATTCTCGCGGCGATGAACACCGCCTCTGAGTACGGATTCGGCGCAGTTATCGCCGCCCTGCCGGGTTTCCTGGTGCTGTCGAAAGCCCTCGCGGCCATTCCCAATCCGCTGTTAAACGAGGCGATCAGCGTCACGGTGCTGGCCGGGATCACCGGCTCGGCCTCCGGGGGGATGAGCATCGCGCTGGCGGCGATGTCCGAGACCTTTGTCGCCGCCGCCCACGCCGCCAATATTCCGCTCGAGGTCCTGCACCGTGTCGCCGCCATGGCCAGCGGCGGCATGGACACCCTGCCGCATAACGGGGCGGTGATCACTCTGCTGGCGATCACCGGCCTGAGCCATCGCCAGGCCTACGGCGGTATTTTCGCCATCACGGTGATCAAAAGCCTCGCGGTACTGTTTGTCATTGCCACGTTCTATGTGACCGGCATTGTCTGATACCCGATTGAAGGAGTAATAAAATGAATTTGCATGGTAAAACAGCGCTGGTCACCGGCTCCACCAGCGGGATCGGTTTAGGGATCGCCAAAGTGCTGGCTCAGGCGGGCGCGCAGGTGATCCTCAATGGCTTCGGCGACAGCAGCCACGCCCGGGCTGAAGTCGCCGCGCTGGGTAAGATCCCCGGCTATCACGACGCCGACCTGCGCGACGTCGGGCAGATCGAGGCGATGATGCACTATGCCGAAAGCACCTTCGGTGGCGTCGATATCGTGATCAATAACGCCGGCATCCAGCACGTCGCCCCGGTGGAGCAGTTCCCGGTGGACAAATGGAACGACATCATCGCGATCAATCTCTCCAGCGTCTTCCACACCACCCGCCTGGCGCTGCCGGGCATGCGCCAGCGCAACTGGGGGCGCATCATCAACATTGCCTCAGTGCATGGCCTGGTGGCGTCGAAAGAGAAATCGGCCTACGTCGCTGCCAAGCACGCGGTGGTCGGGCTGACCAAAACCGTGGCCCTGGAAACCGCGCGCAGCGGCATCACCTGCAACGCCATCTGCCCGGGCTGGGTGCTAACCCCGCTGGTGCAACAGCAGATCGATAAGCGCATCGCCGAGGGGGTCGACCCGGAGCAGGCCAGCGCCCAACTGCTGGCGGAAAAACAGCCCTCCGGGGAGTTTGTCACCCCGCAGCAACTGGGCGAAATGGCGCTGTTTCTGTGCAGCGACGCCGCTGCCCAGGTGCGCGGCGCCGCATGGAATATGGATGGCGGCTGGGTGGCGCAGTAAGCCGCTGGCGCCGCGAAGATCAGAACATCGCCAGAAAGCGTTTCACTGTGCGTGAGCGCTCGAAGCGCCGCCAGGCGATGGCGATATCGGTCTTCAGCGGCGCCCCGTTGAGCGGGTGATAGCTGACGTTCGGCTGCTGAATGCAGGTCATCGACTGCGGGACCAGCGCGAAGCCGAACCCGGCATTGACCATGCTTAGCGACGACGAAATCTGCGACGACTGCCAGGCACGCTCCATGTCGATCCCGGCGCGCAGGCAGCTGTTGTACACCAGCTCATACAGCCCGGGGGCCACCTCCCGCGGGAAGAGGATCGGCGCCACGTCGCACAGCTGCTCCAGGGCCAGGGTCGGCTGCGTCGCCAGCGGGTTATCGCGCGGCAGCGCGATGACCATCGGCTCCTCATCAATAATCCGCAGATTAAAGGCTTTACTGCTCTCGCACGGCAGACGGACGAAGGCGATATCCAGCTCGGCCTCGCTCAGGGCGGTCATCAGATTGGCCATATTGTCTTCCATCTGGTGCAGGGTCACCCCGGGGTGGTCGAGCTGAAAGCGGTGCAGCAACGTGAAGATTTGCGGATGGAAAGCATCAGAACTGGTAATGCCTAGCGACAGGCTGCCGTTCATCCCGCGCGCAATGCCCTTGGCCTTCTCCAGCGCCGCATCGCTCATGGCGAGGATCTGGCGGGCATCCTCATAGAACGACTCTCCCGCTTCCGTCAGCTCCACCCCGCGGGTTAAACGCCGAAACAGCGGGGTCCCCACCTCTCGCTCAAGTCTCTGAATTTGCTGACTTAACGGAGGCTGTGAAATACCCAGTTCCTTGGCGGCCTGGGTGAAGTGCCGCGTCCTGGCGACGGCGACAAAATAACGAAGATAACGAAGTTCCATATCGAAAACGTCTCAAACCAGCATGGTTTCTATATTGGAACTGTGAGCTGAATCGGGTCAACATTTATTTAACCTTTCTTATATTTGTTGAACGAGGAAGTGGTATATGAATCACTCTGCTGAATGCACCTGCGAAGAGAGTCTGTGCGAAACCCTACGGGCGTTTTCCGCGCAGCATCCCGAGAGCGTGCTCTATCAGACATCGCTAATGAGCGCCCTGCTGAGCGGGGTTTACGAAGGCAGCACCACCATCGCGGACCTGCTGAAACACGGCGATTTCGGCCTCGGCACCTTTAATGAGCTGGACGGGGAGCTGATCGCCTTCAGCAGTCAGGTCTATCAGCTGCGCGCCGACGGCAGCGCGCGCAAAGCCCAGCCGGAGCAGAAAACGCCGTTCGCGGTGATGACCTGGTTCCAGCCGCAGTACCGGAAAACCTTTGACCATCCGGTGAGCCGCCAGCAACTGCACGACGTTATTGACCAGCAAATTCCCTCTGACAACCTGTTCTGCGCCCTGCGCATCGACGGCCATTTCCGCCATGCCCATACCCGCACCGTGCCGCGCCAGACGCCGCCGTACCGGGCGATGACCGACGTCCTCGACGATCAGCCGGTGTTCCGCTTTAACCAGCGCGAAGGGGTGCTGGTCGGCTTCCGTACCCCGCAGCATATGCAGGGGATCAATGTCGCCGGGTATCACGAGCACTTTATTACCGATGACCGCAAAGGCGGCGGTCACCTGCTGGATTACCAGCTCGATCACGGGGTGCTGACCTTCGGCGAAATTCACAAGCTGATGATCGACCTGCCCGCCGACAGCGCGTTCCTGCAGGCCAATCTGCATCCCGATAATCTCGATGCCGCCATCCGTTCCGTAGAAAGTTAAGGGGTTCACATGGACAAACAGTATCCGGTACGCCAGTGGGCGCACGGCGCCGATCTCGTCGTCAGCCAGCTGGAAGCGCAAGGCGTACGTCAGATCTTCGGTATCCCCGGCGCCAAAATCGACAAGGTGTTCGACTCACTGCTGGATTCCTCGATTCGCATTATTCCGGTACGCCACGAAGCCAACGCCGCGTTTATGGCCGCCGCGGTCGGACGCATTACCGGCAAAGCGGGCGTGGCGCTGGTCACCTCCGGTCCGGGTTGTTCCAACCTGATCACCGGCATGGCCACCGCGAACAGCGAAGGCGACCCGGTGGTGGCCCTGGGCGGCGCGGTGAAACGCGCCGATAAGGCGAAGCAGGTCCATCAGAGTATGGATACGGTGGCGATGTTCAGCCCGGTCACCAAATACGCCGTCGAGGTGACGGCGCCGGATGCGCTGGCGGAAGTGGTCTCCAACGCCTTCCGTGCCGCCGAGCAGGGCCGCCCGGGCAGCGCGTTCGTCAGCCTGCCGCAGGATGTGGTCGATGGCCCGGTCAGCGGTAAAGTACTGCCGGCCAGCCGGGCTCCGCAGATGGGCGCCGCGCCGGATGACGCCATCGACCAGGTGGCGAAGCTTATCGCTCAGGCGAAGAACCCGATCTTCCTGCTCGGCCTGATGGCCAGCCAGCCGGAAAACAGCGCGGCGCTGCGCCGTTTGCTGGAGGCCAGCCATATTCCGGTCACCAGCACCTATCAGGCCGCCGGGGCGGTGAATCAGGATAACTTCTCTCGCTTCGCCGGTCGGGTCGGGCTGTTTAACAACCAGGCCGGGGACCGTCTGCTGCAGCTCGCCGACCTGGTGATCTGCATCGGCTACAGCCCGGTGGAATATGAACCGGCGATGTGGAACAGCGGCAACGCGACGCTGGTGCATATCGACGTGCTGCCCGCTTATGAAGAGCGCAACTACACCCCGGATGTCGAGCTGGTGGGCGATATCGCCGGCACCCTCAACAAGCTGGCGCAAAATATCGATCACCGGCTGGTGCTCTCCCCGCAGGCGGCGGAGATCCTCCGCGACCGCCAGCACCAGCGCGAGCTGCTGGACCGCCGCGGCGCGCAGCTGAATCAGTTTGCCCTGCATCCGCTGCGCATCGTTCGCGCCATGCAGGATATCGTCAACAGCGACGTCACGCTGACCGTGGACATGGGCAGCTTCCATATCTGGATCGCCCGCTACCTGTACAGCTTCCGCGCCCGCCAGGTGATGATCTCCAACGGCCAGCAGACCATGGGCGTCGCCCTGCCCTGGGCCATCGGCGCCTGGCTGGTCAATCCTGAGCGCAAAGTGGTCTCCGTCTCCGGCGACGGCGGCTTCCTGCAGTCGAGCATGGAGCTGGAGACCGCCGTCCGCCTGAAAGCCAACGTGCTGCATCTCATCTGGGTCGATAACGGCTACAACATGGTGGCTATTCAGGAAGAGAAAAAATATCAGCGCCTGTCCGGCGTCGAGTTCGGGCCGATGGATTTTAAAGCCTATGCCGAATCCTTCGGCGCCAAAGGGTTCGCCGTGGAAAGCGCCGAGGCGCTGGAACCGATGCTGCGCGCGGCGATGGACGTCGACGGCCCGGCGGTGGTGGCCATCCCGGTGGATTATCGCGATAACCCGCTGCTGATGGGTCAGCTGCATCTGAGTCAGATTCTGTAAGTCATCACAATAAGGAAAGGAAAATGAAAAAAGTCGCACTTGTTACCGGCGCCGGCCAGGGGATTGGTAAAGCTATCGCCCTTCGTCTGGTGAAGGATGGATTTGCCGTGGCCATTGCCGATTATAACGATGCCACCGCCAAAGCGGTCGCCTCGGAAATCAACCAGGCCGGCGGACACGCCGTGGCGGTGAAAGTGGATGTTTCTGACCGCGACCAGGTATTTGCCGCCGTTGAACAGGCGCGCAAAACGCTGGGCGGCTTCGACGTCATCGTCAATAACGCCGGCGTGGCGCCGTCCACGCCGATCGAGTCCATCACCCCGGAGATTGTCGACAAAGTCTACAACATCAACGTCAAAGGGGTGATCTGGGGTATTCAGGCGGCGGTCGAGGCCTTTAAGAAAGAGGGTCACGGCGGGAAAATCATCAACGCCTGTTCCCAGGCCGGCCACGTCGGCAACCCGGAACTGGCGGTGTATAGCTCCAGTAAATTCGCGGTACGCGGCTTAACCCAGACCGCCGCTCGCGACCTCGCGCCGCTGGGCATCACGGTCAACGGCTACTGCCCGGGGATTGTCAAAACGCCAATGTGGGCCGAAATTGACCGCCAGGTGTCCGAAGCCGCCGGTAAACCGCTGGGCTACGGTACCGCCGAGTTCGCCAAACGCATCACTCTCGGTCGTCTGTCCGAGCCGGAAGATGTCGCCGCCTGCGTCTCCTATCTTGCCAGCCCGGATTCTGATTACATGACCGGTCAGTCATTGCTGATCGACGGCGGGATGGTATTTAACTAATAAAAAAATAAGCTCTGACATGGCTTGCCCCTGCTTTCGCGCAGGGGCTTTTTTTTGGTTTGAGTGTAAGTGTAAGCATCCCGGGGAAACGAAGCATCAATACTTGAGGGCTTCTGGCACGACGTGGGCTATGGCAGGCTGAGATTGCTTTTCCAGCTCACGCACCCGAGGGATCACTTCCCTTCCGAAGAACTCGACTTCCTCCTGGAAATGCAGGAATGCCAGCAGCAGCAGATTGACGCCTGACTGTTTGAGCGCAATGATGCGCTCTGCAATCTGCTGCGGCGTGCCAATCAGGTTGGTTTTAAAGCCGTCGTTGTATTGCACCAAATCTTCAAAGCTGGATTTGGCCCAGTTGCCCTCGCCCTCCGGCGATGCGCTGCCGGCGTTTTTCACTTCGTGCTGGAACCCTTTCACCGCGTCCGGATTGGCGTTATCAATAATTTCCCGCAGCATCGCCTGCGCCTCTTTTTCGCTTTCACGCGCAATAACGAAGCCGTTAACCCCGATCTTCACCTGATGCTGGTTTTGTGCCGCCTTACGCCGGATGTCATCCACCTGTGCTTTGATGCCTTCAGGCGTGTTGCCGTTGGTGAAATACCAGTCGGAAACGCGCGCGGCCATGTCCCGCGCGGCACGCGAACTACCACCCTGGAAAATTTCCGGCAGCGGCGCCAGCGGCTTGGGCTTGAGGGAATAATCACGAAAGCGATAGAAATCGCCGGCAAAGGTAAAGCTGTCTTCGCGCCAGATGCCCTGCAGGCAACGGATAAACTCTTCTGAACGCAGGTAACGCTCTTCATGGTCCAGCCAGGGTTCGCCGATAGCTTTAAACTCACCACGGAACCAGCCGCTGACGATATTGACCGCGATGCGCGGGCCGTACAGATGACTGATAGTGGCGATTTGTTTTGCCGCCAGAGTGGGGTTCCAGGGGCCGGGAAGCAAGGCGGCGATCACTTTCAGATTGTCAGTTGATGCGAGTAGCGCCTGCGAAAAAGAGACCGACTCATGTTGGTTGTCGGCACCATAGCCGGCCGTAAAACGGATCTGCGTAAGCGCATAGTCAAAACCGGCACGTTCAGCAATTTGCGCCAGCTTACGGTTGTAGTCGATATCCCAACTGGTACGCTGCGGGATATTACTGATCACTAACCCGCCCGACACGTTCGGCACCCAATAGGCGAACTGCAGCGGATGATTACCTGGCTCTGAAATGGACATAGGGCACTCCCGTCATTGATGAATTTATCTGTCCGCCTTACAACACGTTGCAGGCGAGTTGCTGTAGCCGCGAATTACCATCTTTCTATATAACGTTTTTTGATTTTAAAAAATAAAAAGACAGCATTTGGTTATAAAGGTGTTTGCAGAATGCATGCCAAAACAGGAGGCGGAATAATTTCTTTAAAATCAGATGATTATAAAAAGGAAAGGAACTTATCTGCTGCATTTGCAACATGCCTGGTTACGCACATGTTGCAAATGCAACTTATACAACTTGCCGGAAGATAAATTTATCCTGACATTAATTTGGATAACAGCAGGTCTGATTACGGATGCTGTCGTTTCTGACAAGCATGAAATAAGCAACTACGACGGCAGTTTCATTAACCCCGCAGTGGTTTCGTCGGCTGAGACCAGCTAAAGTCGAAAGGTCAAAAATACAGCCTTAACGTACAATATTTTTTGATATCCAAACTGCCCCCTTAACGGTACTGTAAGGATCCCGCTTAACCGAACCATTCACATTTAGAGAACTCCCGGCATACTGAATATATCCCTTAAGGACAATCGTTCCCCCCTTGTCGTCTCCTTCAGGTACTGCCAGGGAGATATGCAAGAAATTAGATAAAAGGGGTGAGTCTGCTAAATCACTAACGTTCATACAATGTCCGCTCCCGGCACTCAGGCATTGCTTAATGCACGACGTAAACGATCGCCATGTTAAACGGCTATTTCTGACAAAGCGCGGCCCCTCTGAAGCGCCGTGAGGTCCGCTCTGAACGAAGAGCGGATCTTCAGTGCAAAAGAACAGCAAGGCCCGCCTTTGTGATTAATACTGCCTTATCTACAACTGCTGAGTTACCCAGCTACCATTTTCAGCGAAAAATACCGTCGCATCGGCTCCATTTACCAGGGATATTTGAGGAGGCATGTGACCAATATCAACATCATAGAGTACGGGCACGGCAATATTCTCAAAAGCGGCTTTAAGGGCATCCAGATAATTATGTTTAGTCGGGTCGCTTACGTCGGGTGCAGCACTTCTGCCGATAAGAACACCATTTAAGTTATCAAACCAACCCTGTAATCGTAAGCTAAATAATGCGCGTGTTAATTCACAGGGAGCCATTTCCACATTTTCAAAATAGAGGATTATTCCTTGAGGGCTATTGCTCGCCTTGAAGAAGGGCACATTCCCGAATGGTGTACCTGCTAACCTGGATATTATTTCGAGGCAGCCGCCGATCAGTTTCCCGCTAAATGTCAGAGAAGATGTAACACCATCAAGGCGTTTCCACTGTGTTTTTTGGGTCAGATTGAAACCTCCGTCTGACGCTGTTCCCCATTGATTTTCATCAGCTTGAAATGCTGTTGAAGAGTACTGTTTGATTACAGTTCCCCGATTCGATTCCAGAATTTCCCATACGGCCTGAGTGGTGGCATCTAACTTTTGAGCGCCAAGATCCATGAGGTTCGGCCCATGTAAAGTAGCCCAGCCCGATATCGTCGTCAGTGGGAAATGAAGTGTACTAAGATCTGAAAAGCCCACAAACCATTTTGGTTTAGACCGGGACAACAGATCAAAATCAATCAAATCAAGTAATTCCATCGCCAGATCACCGCCCCAAGGTGGCATAACAGCTTTTATATCTGGGTCAGTAAGATAAGACATTAATTCTTCAACGCGAGAAAATTTAGTGGCGCTTTTATTTTTGTGCTGCGAGCGTAAGCAGCGTCCTTCGCGGACCTGGTAACCTCTTTTCTTTAGGTTTTTTATGGCGAGTTCCAGTCTGGGATGCAGATGTTCAGGTACGCCAGAAGAGGGAGCGGTTACACCAATAACATCTCCTGGAGCCAGCCTGGGTGGAAAGAGGACACTCATGGATAAATCCTTTTCAGAACATATAGAATTCCATAATCCATAATTAAAGCCAGGATGTAAAATTAACAGGCGAACACTCCGCTTGTTTTTTCTATGAGCCTTTAAAAGGTCTGCTCATGGCACCCAAGGGACTTTACCGGCGTAGATGATGCGTCAGGCGACTAATCCTCAAAAGTGCTTACTGCTTATTCGCGGGACCGCCGTCTGATTTGGGTTGGATCATGACGACTACTCTTTTAGCTATTCCCGGTTTCCCCTTTTCAAAGCGCCATTTACTCATCATTTTCTCGATGATTTTATGTTCAAACTCCGGAGTCGTTGTCGATTCCAGTATCTTTACATTCTGAACTCTGCCATCTGAATCAACATCATACTGAATCCGCAGAGCATTCGGCAGGAGGTTTCCGTTCTTATCATGAGTGGTAATTGCTGCATTTGCAGAGGAAATGCTGCCTGAAGGTGTGCTGGCGCTGGCCGGTATACCGGCGCAGAGTGCCAGGAACAATGGCAGAATCAGGGTGAATAGTCTGATAGCTTGCATAAATCGTCCGAATTCCAAAATTAACCATGAATCTTCACGTTACCAACGGCGCGAGTGACAGGCTACCAGATGAAATGATCAGTGAATACCGCGTCTTCAGCGGCAATCCCTTTGACCTCCTTACCAGGCGCTTCGTACCACATCCATTCCCGGGGTCGTTTCGCTATCAGGACTAGTGGGAGCTGAGCGAGTGTATCAATGATTCCTTTTGCCAGCTGTCAGCTCGTCAGGGAACATGACCGAGCTAACACCCTTAAGTGATGAGAGACGACCATGGAGTTCGTCCATAAAGGTAAAATGCGTCGTGCCCGGATTTTCAGAGATACACACTGGTACAGACAGGTGCCTGGTAACGGCCTCGAAGCGTGAGAAGACTTCTTCGTCACGGAGTGACTGGTAGCTGACCGCCGGGAGTAACAGGACATTCGCGCCAGCTGCCTGGGCATCATCAGCCAGATGCAGAATGGCGTCGATACGGACCGATCCCACACAGACCATAACCGGGATGTCCCCGGCATGCTGTTTTGCCAGAGTAGCTACGCGCTTGCGCTGCTCCCGGGTCAGATAGGCGTAGCGTGCGGTTGACCCCAGGATGCCCATAGAATCAACCCGAGCATCTGTACGGCGGGAAAGCATATGGCTGAACCCCTTTTCATCCACGCCGCTGGCGGTTATTGGGGTTAATGTAAACGCCGATAACCGCTAAACATACCTGTTTCTCCTGAAGGATATTACTGCTGTTGTTCTTCGATGAGAGCAACGTCAAACCACAGGCCGGGCATCATTTTTTCCAGGCCGTCGGTCAGCATCTTCCCGGCTTCGTGCAGTTTCTCCAGCGGCATCTGCGGCAGGCTTTCCAGAATGAACCACATTTGCTGAGCGTCCACGCCCAGACGGGTTCTGATCCCCTGTCGCCAGTTCCAGCGGCGGCAGGTCACGCCGGTGTCATCACACCAGATAACCTCTCCTTGTGAAGGATATTCAACGGCCGTTTCACCCTCTTTGACGGTATCAAAAGGCTCTGTTCCGTTTGCCACAGCCAGACGTGGTGAACCCTGATAGGCAGAGATATTCTCCCCACCAACCGGTACGGCGTAGCGGAGACTCACGGCGTTATAAAGATCAACGATGGGATCGAGCGCGGGCATCGTTCCGTCACGTAATACGCGCTTACGTAACGCATCAGCTGAGCAAGGGGTGCGTTTAGGTTTAGCACCAAACTTTTGAAAAACGTCGGCCCAGGCTGCCAGATGAGATCCCGCCCATTCCGGTTCGCCGGCCAGAACGGCTTCACAGGCTTCCCGCAGCGCGATTTCTCCAGCGTCGGGATGAAGCACTGGCGCAGCTTTTACGCAGATACTGAGTGCCCGAAAACCTGGGGCAATACGATAAATTTCAGGGGCAATTGACGGAGAGACGGTTAACACGTGATAATCCTTTAATGACTAATTTATTCCATGATAATGACCGATGACCAAAAAAGTCAATTTAATGACCGATGCAAATGCTATCGTCAACACGGTGAATGAAGCCGTATCTCAGCGAATTAAACAGTATCGTAAGCAAAAGAAAATCTCCCTCGATGAACTCTCCCGTCGAGCCGGCGTCAGCAAGGGAGCGCTGGTTGAGATAGAAGGATGCCGGGCCAATCCCAGCATTGCTCTGTTATGCCGCCTGGCTACCGCGATGGGGGTTTCGGTGGCTGATTTTGTGGATGTCAGTTCCAAACCGACTGTGCATCTCATTGCTGAAGATGAGATCCCAGAATTGTGGGAAGGTGAAAAAGGCGGGAGAGCAAGACTGCTCGCAGGGTCGGGTGGGCCTGATATGACCGAGCTCTGGATGTGGGAAATGCAGCCGGGGGAAAAGTTTGCTTCACCGGGCCACGCGGAAGGAACGCTTGAACTGTTTTATGTTCAGTCGGGCACGCTCACATTGGGGGTAAAGGACCATTTGTATCGGGTAAAAACCGGCTGTTCGGCAACGGCCAGAACGGACGTTCCTCATTTCTACGAAAACCAGGGGGAGAGCCCGCTGGTATTTATCATGACAGTACATGAGAAAGCATCCTGAGTGGTTGCCCGGTATGCCTGTAGGGCTTGTCTCATCAAAGCAAGTTTGCAAGGAGTCGTTTAGTGGATAATCAGCATCTGCGTTTTACCCAAGGCCAGTTTACTGTCACAACCGATCCCGCCTTTTTTCAGCTGGAAGCCATTCACGATTACCTCTCGCAATCGTCCTGGGCGCCTGGCATTGATGCTGAAACGGTCAGCATATCAATCCAGAACAGCCTTTGTTTTGCGCTTCTGGATGGAACAAGACAAATCGGCTTCGCCCGTCTGGTCACCGACTATGCCACTTTTGGTTATTTGTGCGACGTCTACGTGCTGAACGAGTATCAGAAAAGTGGTCTTGGTCGTTGGCTGATTGAATGCTGTCACGCCCATCCCGTGATGTCACGCCTGCGACGGATAATGCTGGTAACCTCTAGCGCGCCCTGGCTCTACCAGAAGCTGGGGTATAACCCATTGAACCAACCTGATTTTGTCTGGCAAATCAATCGACCCGATATTTATCGTCAACCCGGGCAAAAGTAAGACTATTTTTTGAGAGTAATGATAAATGTTAATCCGTAGGGCCCGTCCCTCTGATGCAGAAGAGCTTGCCATTTTAGCCGAACGCACCTTTAGAAAAACGTTTGAAGCGGGTAATACTCAGAAGGATATGGAGCTTCACTGCCAGGCAAGTTATTCAACAGATATTCAGTTGCAAGAAATCCTCAGAGAAGACTGGATTACATTAGTCTGCGAATACGAAAGCAAACTGATAGGATATGCCCAACTGAGGTGGGAAGCATTTCCTCCCTGTGTAAATAGCATTCACGCCGGGGAAATCCTGTGTCTGTATATCGATGAACCTTATCATGGCAAAGGTTTTGCACAAGCGCTGATACACAAGTGCTTTGCTGAATTTGCGGCACAGGGATCGGATATTGTCTGGTTAGGTGTCTGGGAACATAACCCAAGGGCAATCTCTTTTTACCGTAAGCTTGGGTTTACCGAGGTGGGTGAACATATCTTCCAGGTTGGGACAGATCCCCAGAGAGATATCATTATGAAACGCTCAACGGGTGTTAGCTGAACAAACATTACGACGTCCGCTCTGGCACACAGCAGGCGTGATCGACACCAGGAGATGTCACGCGCTAGCGGCTAAGCGTAGCGCCGGCTCGGAAAATCCCGGATGGCGGCGCGTGGCGCCTTATCCGGGCTACGCGGTTGTGCCACTCTTGTGCCGTTATTTTGCCGGGTGGCGGCTGCGCCTGACCCGGCCTACAAAAACAGGGCCGCCCGTACTCTTCTGGTGGCATGCCCCAGGCCCGCGCCTGCGCAGCGCCGCCGGGCTGTTACTGCGCCTGCTGCTGCGCTTGCGCCAGCTGGCGGACGATCGCCTCGCGCCGCGCATCCCCTTCCGGCAGCCGGGCCAGCAACGCCTGCAGGGCTGCCACGGCTTCGGGGTAATCTTCATTACGCACCGCGCTCAGGGCCAGCATCTCCAGCACCGGCAGGCTGGTCGGCTGCCGCTGATGCAGGTCACGCAGCAGCAGCTCGCCCATCCGAACCTGACCGCTATCCCCCGCCCGCACCAGCGCGCTGGCGTAATCGAAAGCCGCCGCCGGGTCATCCGCCGCCAGATCATGCGCCCGGCCAAAGGCGCCGATCGCCGTCTCGCCATCGTTCAACAACAGGCCCAGCCGCCCAAGCAGCTGCCATCCGGGGAGATCGTTCGGGGTATCCTGCAGATGGCTGCGCAGCCCGAGCCGCAGCTCCGCCAGCTCATCCATACGCAGCGGCGCCGCCGTCGGGTCCTTAACCTGCTGCAACAGCGCAGGATAATGCCGTTCAGCCTGCTGCCAGAGCAGCACCTGGCCAATATCGCTGGTTTTCAGATACAGGCCCAGACTCAGAACCACCAGCAGCAGCGCGCCCGGAAGCAGCGCCCAGCGGCTTAGCGGCCGTTCGCCAGGCTGTGCCTGGGGCGGAATATCCGTCAGCAGCGTGCGCTGCAGCTCGACGACCAGCGCCGGGTTGTCCTCGCCGCGCTCCTGCGCCAGCTCCTGCAGACGCGACTGGTACAGGACGCGGTTGAGGGCATCGCGGTCCACCGCCCCTTTGCCCGGCCACGGGTAATAAAGCAGCCCCAGCGCGCCAGCCAGCAGCAGCGCGACGATAACCACCAACAGGCTCATCGTTCTTTTCCTTCTTTCAATAATGCCGCCAGACGCTGGCGCTCTTCGGCGCTGAGCGCCGCGTCAGGAATGTCGCGACGACGCGCGCGGGCGATAATCACCCCCGCGCCCGCCAGCACGAACAGCCCCGGCCCCAGCCACAGCAGCACCGTGCCCGCGGTCAGGGGCGGCTCGTAGCTGACAAAATGACCGTAGCGAGCCACCATATAGTCAACGATCTGCCCTTTCGTTTTCCCCTGCTGCATCAGCTCGTACACCTTCTGCCGCATATCAGCGGCAATCATCGCGTTTGAGTCGGCGATGCTGTTGTTCTGGCATTTCGGGCAGCGCAGCTGGGAGGTGATCTCGCGGAAGGCCTGCTCCTGGGCCTCATCCTTAAACTGCCAGGTGTCGATGGCGGCCCACGCCTGGCCGGTCAGCATCAGCGCCAGCAGGATGACCATTGCACATCTCATCAGCCCGCCCTCCGGTTGTATTGATCCCACAGCGGCTGGAGCTCCTCGCGCCACACCCGTTCGTTCAGGTCGCCGGCGTGCCGCCAGCGGATGATGCCCTGACCGTCGATGAGAAACGTCTCCGGCGCGCCATAGACCCCGAGATCCAGGCCAAGCATGCCGTTGCCATCGTACAGGCTCAGCATGTACGGGTTCCCCAGGCGCTGCAGCCAGCTCATCGCCTTCTGCCGATCGTCTTTGTAGTTCATCCCCACCACCCGCACGCCCTGCTGCGCCAGGCCGTTGAGAAACTGATGCTCGGCGCGACAGGTTGGACACCAGGTGGCCCAGACGTTAAGCAGCAGCGGCTTGCCGTCAATCAGCGTGCGCCGGTCCAGCGTCTGGCCGGGGGTATTCAGCGCTTCAAGGCGAAATTCCGGCAGCGGTTTGCCAATCAGCGCCGACTCGAGGGTCGTCGGGTCATCGCCATCGGCGTTGCGCATCAGTTGCCAGAACAGCGCGGCGGCCAGCGCCAGAAACAGCACCAGCGGGATAAACAGTAGCTTCCGGTTCATGAGGCCTCCTGCAGCTTCTTACGCATCCGGTAGCGCGGGTCGAGCATGCAGCACAGACCGCCGAGGGCCATCAGTACCCCGCCGTACCAGATCCAGCGAACGAACGGTTTATAGTACAGACGCACCGCCCAGCTGCCGTCGCTCAGCTCTTCCCCCAGCGCGGCGTACAGATCGCGGGTCAGCCCGCCGCTGATCGCCGCCTCGGTCATCATCATCCGGCTGGCGGTGTAAAAGCGCTTCTCGGCATACAGCGTCGCTTCCGGGCGGCCGTTGCGGGTCACGGCAATAATGCCTTCGCCGCCGGTCCAGTTGGGGCCGACGATATTGCGCACGCCGTTAAACACAAAGTGATAGTGATGGATATCGATACTGTCGCCGGGGCGCATCCGTACATCGCGCTCCACGCTGTAGTTCTGGCTGAAGGTGATGCCGATAACGGTCACCGCCACGCCGACGTGACCGAGCACCATCCCCCACTGGCTGCGGGTCAGGGTGCGCAGGCCGCGCCAGAAACCGTGGCGATGGGTGGCCCGTTCGTGAACCTCCATCAGGGCGAAGATCAGCACCCACAGGGCCATCATCAGGCCGATGACCGCCATGGCGGTGATACGGTCCTGCAGCAGCCACGGCAGCGCCAGAGAAAGTGACAACGTCACCACCAGGGCAATAATCAGGCGTTTAATCTGCCTGGCGACGTCATCGCGCCGCCAGCGGATCAGCGGTCCCAGCCCCAGCAGCAGCGCAAAAGGCGCCATCAGGGCGGTGAACATGGTATTGAAGAACGGCTCGCCAATGGAGATGCTGCCGAGGCCCAGCTCTTTATGCACCAGCGGCAGCAGCGTTCCGAGGAGCACCACCAGCATCGCGGCCATCAGCAAGATATTGTTGCCAAGCAGGAACGACTCGCGCGACCACAGCGTATGTTCCACCCGCGCCCGCACCCGGCCGCCCTTCAGGGCGTACAGCAGCAGCGACCCGCCGATAGCGACGATCAGCAGTACCAGAATAAACAGCCCGCGCGACGGATCCGAGGCGAAGGCATGCACCGAAACCAGCACCCCGGAGCGCACCAGGAAGGTGCCCAGCAGGCACAGAGAGAAGGCGGCGATGGCCAGCAGTACCGTCCAGGCGCGGAAGCTGCCGCGCTTCTCGGTCACCGCCAGGGAGTGCAGCAGCGCGGTCCCCACCAGCCACGGCATAAACGAGGCGTTTTCCACCGGATCCCAGAACCACCAGCCGCCCCAGCCCAGTTCGTAGTAGGCCCACGCCGAGCCCAGCACGATGCCGAGGGTGAGGAACATCCATGCCGCCTGGGTCCAGGGACGCGACCAGCGCGCCCAGGCAGTATCCAGCCGCCCCGCCAGCAGCGAGGCGATGGCGAAGGCGAAAGCCACCGAGAAGCCGACGTAACCCATATAGAGGATCGGCGGATGGAAAATCATGCCGATATCCTGCAGCAGCGGATTGAGGTCGCGGCCATCAATGGGGTACTGCGGCAGGCCGCGGCTGAACGGGTTGGAGGTAAAGAGGATAAACAGCAGGAACCCAAAGGCGATCATCCCCATCACCGCCAGCACCCGGGCGACGGCGTCGAGCGGCATTCGGCGGCTGAAGATGGCGACGGCGAAGGTCCAGACGCTGAGCAGCAGGACCCACAGCAGCAACGAGCCCTCGTGCGCCCCCCAGGTCGCCGCCACCCGATACCACACCGGCAGCGCGCTGTTGGAGTTTTCCGCCACGTAGCGGACGGTAAAGTCATTGACCACAAAGGCGTGCACCAGCAGCAGGAAGGCGACGCCGATACAGGCGAACAGCCCGCAGGCCAGCGGCCGGGCCAGGGCCATCAGCCGTCGGTCCTGCCGCGCCGCGCCCCACAGGGGATAGACGCTCAGGATCAGCGCCAGTCCCGCCGCCAGACACAATAAAAAGTTGCCCAGCTCCGGCATCATGGCTGCACCCCCGTTTTCTCCGGCGTCATGGCGTTTTTCACCTCCGGCGGCGTGTAATTTTCATCATGTTTGGCCAGCACCTGCTGGGCGGTAATATGCCGCTCGCCGTCCAGTACGCCCTGGGCCACCACGCCCTGCCCTTCACGAAACAGGTCCGGCAGAATGCCCTTATAGCTGACGTCCACGACCCCGCGGGCGTCATACAGCTTAAAGCGCACGTCGAGGGTTTGCGGGTCGCGCTGCAGGGAGCCCGGCTGAACGTAGCCCCCCACCCGCAGCCGCTGCCCGGTATGCGGCAGCGCCCGGGTTTCCGTTTTGCCGTAGATAATTTCCCCCGGGGTGTAGAACAGATCGATATTGCTGCTCAGGGCGTACAGCGTCAGGCTGACGGTCAGCCCGAGGCCGGCGAGCACCGCCAGCACGATATACAGCCGGGTTTTACGACGCGCTTGCATCCGCGGCCTCCTTGTCGTGTTCGCGGGCGGCAGCGATCCGCCGCTCGCGCGCCTGCTGGCGTCGTACCTCATGGAACAGCGCCCGCCGCGCCCACAGGGTATGCACCGTCAGCAGGCCAAAGGCGGCGACCGCCACGGCCACCGCCAGCCAGACGTACACCGCATAGCCGCCCATATTCAGGAAGGCGGCGAAAGACGAAAAGGCGGGGCTCATCGGGCAGCTCCTTTATTCACCAGCGCCACCACCCACGGTCGACGGCGCTCCAGCTGCAGGATCAGGTTACGCAGGCGCATCAGGGTCAGCGTGACCGACAGCATGAGGAAGGCAAAGATGCAGATCCGCAGCGGCAGACGCATGCTTGGGTCGATGGTTTGCTGCAGGTTGGTCGAGCCCTGGTGCAGGGTGTTCCACCAGTAGACCGAGTAATGAATGATGGGCAGATTGACCACCCCGACCAGGACGAGGATCCCGGCCGCGCGCCCGGCCAGCCGCCGGTCGTCAAAGGCGTGCCACAGGGCGATGACTCCGGCGTAAAGAAACAGCAGCACCAGCTCTGAGGTCAGGCGGGCGTCCCAGATCCACCAGGTTCCCCACATCGGCTTACCCCATGCCGCGCCGCTGACCAGTGCCACCAGGGTGCAGACCGCCCCCACCGGCGCCAGGGCGGCGATCGCCAGGTCGGCCATTTTGATCTGCCAGACCACCCCGACGAAGGCCGCGACGGCCATCGCCAGGTACAGCCCCATCGACCACATCGCCGCCGGGACGTGAAGGTACATGATCCGATAGCTTTCCCCCTGCTGATAGTCCGCGGGGGCGAAGCCAAAGCCCCACCCCAGGCCGATGACCAGCAACAGCGCGCTCAACGCCGCCAGCCAAGGGATCCAGCATCCGCACAGACGGTACAGCCGCTCGGGGATCGCCAGTTGATGTAACGCTTTCCACATAGATGCTTACTCACACGGTTATGATGGCTGCGCCCGCAGGCGCAGCGAATTATTGCACGGTCAGCCGCAGCGCGGCGGCGGTGGCGAACGGGCACAGGGTGGCGCTGGCGGTTAAGAACGCCGCCAGCATCGCCAGATAGCCGCTGACCGGGAGCCCAGCGGCCGCCGCCTGGCAGGCCGCGGTGGCGAAAATCAGCAGCGGCACCGCCAGCGGCAGCACCAGCAGGCTCAGCAGGACGCCGCCGCGCTTCAGACCGACCGTCAGGCCAACCCCCACCGCGCCGAGAAAACTGAGCGTCGGGGTGCCGAGCAGCAAGGTCAGCGCCAGCACGCCGGCATCGTGCAGACTCATCCCCAGCAGCAGCGCCGCCAGCGGCGAGACGATCAGCAGCGGCAGGCCGCTCATCATCCAGTGGGCAACCACCTTCACCAGCACAACCGCCACCAGCGGCGTCGGCAGGAGCATCAGTTGCTCCAGGGAACCGTCCTGCCAGTCGTCGCGAAACAACCGATCCATCACCAGCAGCGCCGCCAGCAGCGCGGCGACCCACACCACGCCCGGCGCAATCTGCGCCAGCAGCTGTGGCGCGGCGCCGACGCCGAACGGAAACAGGGTGATGACGATCAGAAAGAACCAGAGCGGATTGAGGATCTCCGCCCCGCTGCGCCACGCCAGGCGCAGTTCCCGGGCCAACAGCGCTCGCATCATTGCCCGCCTCCCGCGTCGCCGCCGAGGCGCAGGGTGCGCAACGGGCAGCGCAGCGGCCGCAGAGGCTGGTGGGTAGTGAGGATCGCGCTTCCCCCCTGCCGGGCGTGCTGCTCCAGGCGGCAGGTCAGGGTTTCCATCGCTGTGGCGTCGAGGGCGGTGAACGGCTCATCGAGGATCCACAGCTGCGCGTCGGTTAACCACAGGCGGGTCAGCGCCACCCGGCGCTGCTGCCCGGCGGAGAGCTGGCTCAAGGGGAGATCTTCATAGCCCGCCAGGCCGACGGCGGCGAGGGCGCGTTCCCGCTGCTGAAGGCGGCTGGCCGGAAAGAAGAAACGCAGGTTTTCATCGGCGGTCAGCGCCGCGTTGACGCCGGGCTTATGGCCCAGCCACAGCAGCTGACGATGAAATGACTCCCGGACCTTCGCCAGCGGCTGGCCCTGCCAGCTCACCCCGCCGCTTTCCGGGCGCGCCAGGCCGCAGAGGATCCGCAGCAGCGAGGTTTTCCCCGCGCCGTTATCACCGGCGACCTGCAGCAGCTCACCGGCAGCAAGGGACAGCGTCAGCTCCGCAAACAGCGGTCGATCGTCAACGATGCAGGTCAGTCGCTCTGCATGCAGCATGAAGGCAAACTCCTTGATTCAGACAGTATTTTACGTCCTGGCTAAGTATGGGTTGCGCCGCGCGGGCGACGCAACCCTGACGGTTACTGTCCGGCCCCCGGTAGCTTCGAGATATCAGCGTTGCCTAACGCCTTCTCATCGTGCGCCGCGGTCTCCTTACGCACCTTCGCCACATCGCTGGAGCTGACCGCCGGAGCGTTGTTGCCCCAGCTGGTGCGGATGAAGTTGACCACATCCGCTACCTGCTGGTCGTCCAGACGCCAGCCGAACGACGGCATGGTCAGGTTGGAGACCGCATCTTTCACCGCCGGCGTGGTGCTCCCGGTCAGAACGATATGGATAAGCGAAGTGGCATCTTCGGTCTGCACCACCGGATTGCCCTTCAGCGACGGGAAGGCGCGTTTATAGCCTGCGCCGTCGGTGCGGTGGCAGGCGGCGCAGTTATCGACGTACAGCGCGGCGCCGGTTTTGCTGTCGTTACCCTTCCACAGATCTTTCGCCACGCTGTCTTCCACCGGGGCTGGGGTCTGTTTGCCGCCGCGCGGCGGGAGCGACTTCAGATAGCGGGCGATGGCGGTGATGTCGTCATCAGAGAGATACTGCAGACTGTGCTCCACCACATCGCTCATGCCGCCGAAGACCACCGATTTATCGTTACGTCCGGTTTTCAGGAACTCGGCCAGCTCGGCTTCGCTCCAGGTCCCCAGACCGTCGCGGTTTTCGCCGCGCAGGCTGGAGGCAACCCAGCCGTCAATCGGCGCATTGCTGCCCGCCAGGTAATCATCGCCTTCGCTTTCGCTGAGCGCTTTTTCCTGCATCGTCAGACTGCGCGGGGTATGGCAGGCGCCGCAGTGGCCCAGGCCTTCCACCAGATAGCGGCCGCGCTCCAACACCGGGTCAACCTGCGGGTTGGCGACAAAGTCGCTCGGCGTCGGGGCGAAGATGCCGCGCCAGAACGCCAGCGGCCAGCGCATCGACAGCGGCCACGGGATGTCGGTGTCCTTGTTGGCGGCATTCACCGGTTCCACGCCATGCATGAAGTAGGCGTACATGGCGCGCATGTCCGCTTCACTGATCCGCGCGAACGAGGGATACGGCATCGCCGGATAGAGCGTGGAACCGTCTTTCCGCACGCCCTTGCGCACCGCGTCGTCGAACTCTTCGAAGGTGTACCCGCCGATGCCGTGTTCTTTATCCGGCGTGATATTGGTGGAGTAGATGGTGCCGATCGGCGTCTCCATCGGCAGACCGCCGGCGAAAGGTTTCCCCGCTTTGCCGTTGGTGTGGCAGGCGACACAGTCCCCCGCCCGCGCCAGATACTCCCCCTGCTTAATCAGATTGCTGTCCGCAGGCGCCTCTTCGGCAAAAGCCGCGCAGCTCAATGCCCCAAGCACCAGGGCCGATAACCATTGCATTTTCATCATCTGCCTTCCTTTATGCCTGCACCAGGGGTCCCGGATTTTTCAGATACTGCTCGCGGATCGCCTTCGCTGACCAGTAGGCCAGCGCGGCCACCGTGCCGGTTGGGTTGTAGCCCAGCCCCTGCGGGAACGCGGAGGCGCCGATGACGAAGACATTATGCACGTCCCAGCTTTGCAGATAACGGTTAACGGCGCTGGTTTTCGGATCTTCCCCCATCACCGCCCCGCCGTTCATATGGGTGGTCTGGTAGGTGGTGGTATCAAAATGGCTGTTGGCGTTTTTCGGGCTGCCGAGGATATATTTCGGCTTCATCGCTTTGGCGATCGGCGCCATCTTATCGAACATAAACTGCGCCATCTTGATGTCGTTTTCCTGCCAGTCGAAGGTCATGCGCAGCAGCGGCTGGCCGAAGACGTTTTTGTAGTTCGGATCAAGATCGAGGTAGTTCTGCCGATAGGACTGGTGCGCGCCGTGGGCATCCATCGACAGGTGATGGGTGTAGGTATCGGCAACCGCCGCTTTCCACTTGCTGCCCCACGCCGGGGTGCCCGGTGGTACCGGGAAACCGGAGATGGGCTTGGTCCCGGCCTGGTTGACCCAGAATGGCGAACCGCCCACAAAGCCCGCCGCGCCGTGGTCGAAGTTGTCGGCGTTGAAGTCGTCGACCCCGACGCCGTTGCCGCCCGCGCCGATAAACGGGTTGGTATAGGTGTCTTTGTCGAAAATGGCCTTGATGGTGGTCATGTTCTGGTAGGCGAAGTTACGCCCCACCACCCCTTCGCCGGTCTCCGGATTGTACGGTTTGCCGATCCCGGAGAGCAGCATCAGGTGCACGTTGTGGAACTGGAAGGCGCCGATAATCACCAGGTCCGCCGGCTGTTCCATTTCGCGCCCCTGGCCGTCGACGTAGGTCACGCCGGTGGCGCGGGATTTGTCGTCGGTCAGGTTGACCTTCAGCACGTTGGCGTTGGTCCGCAGCTCAAAGCGTTTTTCCTGGCGCAGCGCCGGCAGGATGTTCACGTTCGGCGAGGCTTTGGAGTACATGTAGCAGGCGTAGCCGCTGCAGAAACCGCAGAAGTTGCACGGGCCCATCTGCGCGCCGTAGGGGTTGGTATAGGAGTCGGAAGTGTTGGCCGACGGCAGGTTATAGGGGTGATACCCCACTTCCAGCGCCGCTTTTTCAAACAGCTGCGCCGACCAGGTGTTTTTCTGCGCCGGCAGCGGGAAGTCGTCTGAGCGGTCCGGGGCGAAGGCGTTGCCGCCGCGGCCTTTGCCGACGACCTTGCCTTTGATCGACCAGGCGGTCCCGGAGGTGCCGAACACTTTTTCCGCTTTATCGAAGAAGGGTTCCAGCTCGTCGTAGGTGACGCCAAAATCCTGGATGATCATATCCTGGGGAATGAAGTTTTTGCCGTAGCGTTCTTCATAGTGGCTGCGCATCCGCAGTTCGATGGGATCGACGCGGAAATGCACGCCGGACCAGTGCAGCCCGGCGCCGCCCACGCCGGTACCCGGCAGGAAGGCCGCCAGCTGGCGATACGGCACCGCCTGCTGGCTGGTGTTATGCCGGATGGTGACAGTGCTTTTCGACAGATCCTGGAATAGCTTGCGGCGGATGTTGTAGGTCAGCTCATCAATCACCTGCGGATAGGCGCCATCCGGCCAGGTGTCGCGCATCGGGCCGCGCTCCAGCGCGACGACGTTGAGCCCGGCTTCGGTCAGCTCTTTGGCCATGATTGCCCCAACCCAGCCGAAGCCGACGATCGCGACATCGGTTTTTTTCAATACGGTGGCCATGATTACGCCCTCTCCCCATTAATTGATACCGGCGGGAAGGGGTAGCGTTCGCCCCGTTCAACCCAGTCCATAAAGTCGGCGCGCGCGCCGGGAAAATTAATCAGCGTCCAGCCGACCATGCCTTTATTGCCGCCATGGATCGGGTCGCTGAAGAACCCTTCGCGGGTGTTCTGCAGCAGATAGGTGAAGAACAGCGAGGCCGGCAGCTGTTTGAACTCGGCTTTGCCGGATTCCCACAGGCCGAGCGCCTCGTCCTGCTGCTCACCGCTCAGTTCAGCGAAGGTTTTATGATATTTGTCCTGGCACCACGCCTCGGCATCAGCGATCCCGAGGTTATAGATCTGTTTAGGCACCAGCGGCAGCTGATAACCCATCTCTTTCGGCACGTCGGGGTTGAAGGGCCCCTGCATATACCAGATGGAGCCGGTGGCGTAGGGGGTATTGAGCTGGCGGTCGATAAACTCCGGGACGCCGGCCTCTTTGGCGCCGGGACCGAGTTCATCCGCCGGGATTAAGCGAGCGACGGCGGCGTTGATAAACGCCCACTCACGATCGTTGAAGAACTGCGGCTTCCAGTCGCTGGCCGCCGCCGTGTTCCCGGAAGCAGGCTCAGACGCGGGGGCCGCCTGCGCGGTCGCGCTGGTGGCCACGCCAATGGCCCCTGCTCCCGCGCCGCCGATCACCACCGTCGGGATCAGCGCCATCGATTTCACCAGGAAATCACGCCTGGAATTGTTGGTTTTCTCGCTCGACATCATCACATTCCTGTCATTGAAAATTACTGTTTTTGTCGCAGACAAACCCAGTGAATGTCGTGCTGGAACCGATACCATTGCGCTTTCAAACCGCTTAGCGTCTGGCCCGGCCCGGCAAGTCGGATAAAACATCGCCAGAGGCGATATCATTTATAGGGTTATCGTTTGGATAGTAGACGATTCTCAACGAAACGCGGGAAATCGGAGAGAAATTCACCGGAATGTCATCGTGAGAAGGGTGCTGCCATAACCTTGAGGCGGTAAACCAGCGGCATTCACACCGCGCTGAGCTTACCCATGCGCCATAAAAGAGTGACTTGTATCACAAATGTTATTTTTTGTTTATGGTACATGGCAGATTAAACGTCTGTAAATACTCGTATTAGGAATAATTAAACATTTTGAGCTGTTAAAAAAGTTAATAACCGTTGTTAACTATTTTGCATCTATTTCCCGGCTAACGCGTTCAGCTGGCGATCCCCATCCACAGGAGAAGAGAAGATATGTTCGATCATGTGAAATTCGGCGCTAGCGACTATGCCGCCAGCAAAGCGTTCTTTTTACAGGCCCTGGCCCCGCTTGGCGTAACGCTGGTTGGCGAAGGCGAGCCGAGCTACGGCGCAGAGCTGGCCGGCAGCGGTGATGCCTCTTTATGTCTCTACCAAAGTGCGGAAAAACCGGCGCCGCTGCATATCGCCTTTCGCGCCGACAGCCGCGAGCAGGTCGATGCCTTCTGGCAGGCGGCGCTGGCCGCCGGAGGAAAGGACAACGGCGCGCCGGGGTTACGACCAAACTACCACGCCAGTTACTACGCCGCCTTTGTGATTGCGCCAGACGGGCACAATATTGAAGCCGTGTGCCATCTGGCGTCTTAACGGGCGGTTACCGCTGCGGAAAAATCCACACATCCTCCGCCGGGAGCGTCAGATGGCAGTGTTCGGCATCGCGCAGCGCCGTTCCGTAGGCGCGCAGCGGAAAGTCATCGCCTTCGGTACGGAACAGGTACTCCCAGCGGTCGCCGAGGTACATGCTGGTCAGCAGCGGTAGCTGGAGGCTGTTATCCTGCGCTGCGCCGTCGAGACGCAGGCGCTCGACGCGGATCACCGCCGTCGCCGGCTGGCCAACGCTGACCCCCTCGCCCGCTCGACCCCACAGCGTCCAGCTGGCGCCTTCAACCCTCGCACGACCGTTTTCCAGCGCCGTCACCTTACCGTGCAGACGGTTATTGCTGCCCATAAACTCGGCGGCGAACAGCGTCGCCGGGCTGCCGTACATCTCCTGCGGTGTCCCCTGCTGCTCGATGACGCCATTGTTCAGCAGCAGAATACGATCGGAGATGGCCATTGCTTCATTCTGATCGTGGGTGACCATCAGCGCCGACAGGCCCAGCTTGATGATCAGCTCGCGCAGAAACACCCGCGCCTCTTCGCGCAGTTTGGCATCAAGGTTGGAGAGAGGTTCATCCAGCAGGATCACCGGCGGGTTGTAGACCAGCGCCCGGCCGATGGCCACCCGCTGCTGCTGGCCACCGGAGAGCTGGTACGGATGGCGGTTGCCGAGGTGCCCCAGCCCCAGTTGATCCAGTACGCGCTGCACCCGCTCTTTTATCTCCCCGGCGGCGACTTTACGCAGCTTCAGCGGATAGGCCACGTTGTCGAACACCGTTTTGTGCGGCCACAGGGCATAGGACTGAAAGACCAGGCCCAGGTTACGCTCTTCGGCCGGGATCTCGCTGCGCGGCGTGCCGTCGTACACCGTGCGGTTGCCGATGGCGATCCGTCCGCTCGTCGGTTTTTCCAGCCCGGCCACCGCCCGCAGTAGCGTGGTTTTGCCGCTTCCCGAAGGCCCCAGCAGCGACACCACCTCTCCCCGGCCAAGCGTCATGGAAACCCCCTTCAGCACCGGGTTGTCGCCATAGGTGAGATGCAGATTTTCTACCGATAACTCAATCATGTAATTTCACTCCAAAGCGCAGGGCGATACCAAGGCCAATCACCACCAGCAGAATATTGATAAAGGAGAGCGCCGCGACGATATCGATGGCCCCCGCCGCCCACAGCGACACCAGCATCGAGCCGATGGTTTCGGTACCCGGCGACAGCAGATAGACGCCGGTGGAATACTCACGCTCAAAGATAAGGAACATCAGCAGCCAGGAGCCAATCAGCCCATAGCGCGACAGCGGGACAGTCACGTGGCGGGTGATCTGCCCCCGGGAAGCGCCGGTGCTGCGCGCCGCCTCCTCCAGCTCCGGGCCCACCTGCAGCAGCGTCGAAGAGATGAGCCGCAGGCCGTAAGCCATCCATACCACGGTGTAGGCCAGCCAGACGCTGAAGATAGTGTTGCGCAGGGCACGCAGTTGCACGATAAGGTGTTCGCGCAGCCAGTCGGCCACCGGCAGCGCCGAGAGCCAGCCGTGCTTCAGCGACTGATCGAGCCACATCGGCACAAACAGGAACACCCACAGGAAGGCCAGCCCGGCCAGCAGCCCCGGCACCGCACGCGGGACCAGCACGCTGTAGTCGAGAAAGCGGGTGACGTTGTCCGCTTTGCGGTGCATGGCGATGCCGACAAACAGATAGCAGATCACCGCCAGCGCGCCGCCGACGATGCCGATAGCCATCGAGTTGACGATCGCCCGCAGCAGGTTGGGCTGCTGCCAGATATTGTGGAACGTCGCCAGCGACAGCTCATCCCACAGCGACACCCCGACGCCCCAGTTGGAGATAAAGGCGCGCAGCGCCACGCCGAGCAGCGGCACGCCGATGGTCACCGTCAGCCAGGCCACCACCACCGCCCCGGCCACCCAGCGCCATTTGCCCAGCGGCAGCGCCCGCGCCTGCGACGCCTTGCCCTTCATGGTGACAAAGCGGTTGGCGGTGCGCATCAGCCGCCGCTGGAGCATCACCAGCGGGATGGTGATGCAGATCAGCACCACCGCCACCGCCGCCATCAGATGGTAGGAGGGGGTGCCGAGCTTATTGGTCAGCTTGTAGAGATAGGTCGCCAGCACCATGTTGCCCTCGGGGTCGCCCAGCACCAGCATCAGACCGAAGACTTCCAGACCGAGGAAGAAGAGCAGCACGCAGGCGTAAAGAATGGATGGCCGCACCATCGGCAGACTCACCGAGGTCATCACCTGCAGCGGCGTGGCGCCGACGGTGCGCGCCGCCTCTTCCACGTCCGAGCCGACGCTGCGCAGCGCCGAGGAGATATAGAGATAGGCGTGCGGCACGTGGGTTAAGCCAGCGATGACCACAATGCTGAACATCGAGTAGATATTCCACGGCACAAAGCCGATCAGCTGCTGCGCCCACTGGGAAAAGAAGCCTACCGGCCCGGCGGCCACCACGTAGCCAAAGCCCAGCACCATCGGCGAGACGAAGATCGGCACCAGGATCAGCGGCTCAATAAACCGCCGGCCGGGTAAATCGGTGCGTACCATCAGAAAGGCCAAAATACCGCCCAGTGGAATGGCGATAATCACCAGACCAAAGGCCAGAATAAAGCCTGACCTTAACGCCAGATAAAAATCCGGGTCGGTAAAAATAAAGGCAAACGCTTCCAGGCTCCAGGATTTGGAGCGGGAAAAGAACGGCGCGGAGAGAAAACTCTGCACCACAATAAATAACAGCGGGACGTAAATCACCAGCGCCGTGATGCACACCACCACGCCGCGCGGCAGCCCCTGCCACTTTCTGCGTAATACATTCATGGTTCATCCCTTTGGTCAGGTGAATAAACCCGCCGGGTGTGAATAAGGGGCATCGGCGATGCCCCGAAGGAGGATTATTTCGCGGCGGCGCTGCGCCATTGTTTAATAAACTGCAGACGTTTTTGCGGCTGTAAATAATCGAGCAGCGTTTCGTTGACCGGGATCGGTTTTAACGCTTTGCCCAACAGCGCGGTCATACCATCGATATCATTTTTACCTTCAATATCGCGACGAATAGAGGGAATATCCGCCTGGCTGGCGAGGATCTGCTGGCCTTTTTCCGACAAGACATAGTCGAGCCACAATTTTGCCGCATTGGGATGTTCGCTCTCCTGGCTAATAAACGAAACGCGGGAGAGCACCAGCACGTAATCTTTCGGATAGGCAATGCCTAAAGAGGGATCGTTTTTCGCCCGCGCTTCGGCATAGGAGCCAAGGATGTTATAGCCGATCAGGTTTTCGCCAGAGGAGACGCGCTCCATCATCGTGCCGGTGGAAGACTGCACTGTCAGGCCGCCTTTGGCGATATTCGCCAGGTCGGTAAAATAGTTCGCGTCGGCCTGGCTGTCCTGCACCGCCAGCATAAAGCCGAGGCCCGATTTTTCGATATCGTAGGTGGTGACTTTGCCTTTAAATTTATCGGCCTGGCTGGCGATCAGTTTTGCCAGCGCGGTATGCGAATCCGGAACCTCATTCTGCGGGATCAGCCGTTTGTTATAGATAAACACCACCGGCTCGTAGGTGGTGCCATAGGCTTTCTGCTGCCAGACCGCCCAGTCGGGTAATTGCTTCACCTCCGGCGAGGCATATTGTTCCGCGTATTCGGTAGCTAATTTCAGCGCGGTATCCATCGACGAGCTCCACACCACGTCCCCGCTGCCGCCCCCGGCGGCCTGCTCGCTGATATAGCGGTTATACAGCTCGGTGCTGTTCATGTCGTTATATTCGACTTTAACGCCCGGATATTGCGCTTCAAATCCTTTAATTAACGGCCCGGCCGCTTTGGTATCGGTGGTGGAATAAATAACCACCTTGCCCTCTTTTACGGCGGCATCAACCGTTTTTTGATAATCCGCCGGATAGCCCGCAGGCACCTCCGCCCAGGCGGCACAGGCGAAAACGGCCGTCAGTGAAACCACTAAACCACTTATTTTCTTATACATGATACCAACCTTTAATCATCAATTAATAAACACAAATTTAACATATAGTGGTATCAGCTCCCCTTGCAACGCCGGGGATGGCTTTTTTCTGGCTTTTGTGACACTGGCAGAATTTAAAAATGTGGTGTTTATGGCGTTAATTAAAACGCGATCCCGGCCCCGTTTTTTATCGCCTGTCGCCTGACGCAGACGCAGACGCAGTGACATTCCGCCGGGAGATGCCGCCCTTGACCTTCTGCGCCGGGCGGCGCAGCATAAAACGGCAAACATAACAAAATAACAACAGACTACAGGAGAGAATCAGTGCCAACAGGACACCGCTTTCTGGCGACGGATCTGCATCAGTTTGTCGTCTCACTGTTTACCCATCTCGGCAGTACCTCAGGAGAAGCCACCCTCGTCGCAGACCATCTGATCGCCGCCAATCTTGCCGGGCATGACTCCCACGGCGTCGGGATGATCCCAAGCTACGTGAAATCCCACGCCGGTGGTTTTCTGCAGCTCAACCGCCACGCCACGGTGACCAAAGACGCCGGCGCCGTGGTCACCCTCGACGGCAACGCCGGCTTCGGCCAGGTGGTCGCCCACGAAGCGATGCAGTTAGGCATTGAAAAGGCGAAGCAGCATGGTATGGCGGCAATCGCCCTGCGCAATGCGCATCACGTCGGGCGCATCGGCTACTGGGCCGAGCAGTGCGCCGCCGCCGGGCTGATCTCCATCCACTTCGTCAGCGTGATTGGCGACCCGATGGTCGCCCCGTTCCGCGGGAAGGACAGCCGCTTCGGCACTAACCCGCTGTGCGTGGTGTTTCCCCGCGCGGGCCATCCGCCGCTGCTGCTGGACTACGCCACCAGCGCCATCGCCTTTGGTAAAACCCGCGTCGCCTGGCATAAAGGCGAAGCCGTGGCCCCCGGCTGCCTGATCGACGCCGCGGGCCGACCCACCACCGACCCGGCGGTGATGCAGACCTCGCCGCTGGGCGCCCTGCTCACCTTCGCCCAGCACAAAGGCTATGCCCTGGCGACGCTGTGCGAAGTGCTCGGCGGCGCGCTCTCCGGGGGGCAAACCACCCATCAGGAGAGCCTGCAGACCAGCGTCGACGCCATCTTTAACTGCATGACCACGGTGATCCTGCGCCCGGACGCGTTCGATGCCCCGGACAGCCAGGCGCAGACGGAGGCCTTTATCGCATGGTGTAAACAGTCGCCGCACGATGCCGATGCCCCGGTGCTGGCGCCCGGCGAATGGGAGGCCGCCAACCGCGAAACGCGGCTGGCGCAGGGGATCCCGCTGGATGCCGGCAGCTGGCAGGCTATCTGCGCCGCCGCGCGCGACGTCGGCCTGAGCGAATCGCACTTCGACCGGTGCCACCCTCTCGCCTAGCCACGTTTACCCCCGCAGAGCGTCTGACGTCGGCGCTCTGCGTCATCGTCATTAGTGACGAGGTCACGTTCCCGTCATCACACCATTTTAATTTTCACATGTAAATCAATAAATTAAATTCTGGCACAAGACCTGCATAGCGCAGCAGGCCTGCGTCTGCATCACGACCAGGCGTTACCGCGATCGTTGCCCGTCGGGCCCGGCGCGACAGCGATCCTCTGTTCACTGTTAACAGGTCTGTTACTGATGAAAAAAATCACGAGCGTGTGCCCCTACTGCGGGGCGGGTTGCAAACTTAAACTGGTTGTCGACAACAATAAAATCATTCGCGCGGAAGCCGCCGACGGCGTCACCAACCAGAACCAGCTGTGTCTGAAAGGCTACTACGGCTGGGATTTTCTTAACGATACGCAGCTCCTGACGCCCCGTCTCAAACAACCGATGATCCGCTACCAGAAAGGCGGCGCCTTCACGCCGGTCAGCTGGCAGGAGGCGATTCGCTATACCGCCAGCAAGCTCAGGGAGATCAAAGAGAAGCATGGCCCGCGCGCCATCATGACCACCGGCTCCTCGCGCGGCACCGGCAACGAAACCAACTATGTGATGCAAAAGTTCGCCCGCGCGGTGCTCAACACCAATAACGTCGACTGCTGCGCCCGCGTCTGCCACGGCCCCTCTGTCGCCGGGCTGCAGCAGGCGCTGGGCAACGGGGCGATGAGCAACTCGATCAGCGACATCGAAAACTCGAAATGCCTGCTGGTCTTTGGCTACAACTGCGCCGACTCCCATCCAATCGTCGCCCGCCGGGTGATCAAAGCCCGGGAAAACGGCGCCAAAATCATCGTCTGCGATCCGCGGCGCATTGAAACCGCGCGCATTGCCGACCGTCATCTGCAGCTCAACAACGGCAGCAACATGGCGCTGGTGAATGCCTTCGGCTATGTCCTGCTGGAGGAGGAGCTGTACAACAAAGCCTATGTCGAACGCTATACCGAAGGGCTGGATGCTTACCGCGAAGCGGTGAAGGATTATGCCCCGGAAGCGGTGGAAGCGATTGTCGGGGTCAGCGCGCAGGCGATCCGTGAGGCGATGCGCATCTTCGCCGCCGCCCCTTCCGCCACTATTATGTGGGGCATGGGCGTCACCCAGTTTGGCCAGGCGGTGGACGTGGTGCGCGGTCTGGCAAGCCTGGCGCTGCTCACCGGCAACCTGGGGCGGGCGAACGTCGGCGTGGGGCCGGTCCGCGGGCAAAACAACGTGCAGGGCGCCTGCGATATGGGCGTGCTGCCGAACCTGTTCCCGGGTTATCAGGAGGTCACCGACCCCGCCGTGCGGGAGAAATTCGCCGCCGCCTGGGGTGTCGACCCGGCGCTGATGGATGACCAGGTCGGCACCCGCATCACCGAGGTGCCGCATAAAGCGCTGACTGGCGAGATCAAAGCCTACTACATCATGGGTGAAGATCCGCTGCAGACTGAAGCCGACCTCGGCCTGGTGCGCAAAGGCATCGAGGCGCTGGACTTTGTGGTGGTGCAGGACATCTTCATGACCAAAACGGCGGAAATTGCCGATGTCCTGCTGCCGGCCACCTCCTGGGGCGAGCACGGCGGCGTATTCACCTGCGCCGACCGTGGGTTCCAGCGGTTTGAACAGGCGATCCCTCCGGCGGGGAATGTGAAGCGCGACTGGGAGATCATTAGCCTGCTGGCCAGCGAAATGGGTTATCCGATGCACTATGAGAACAACCAGCAGATCTGGGACGAGATGCGCGAACTCTGCCCGCTGTTCTACGGCGTGACCTGGGAGAAAATGGGCGATATGGGCCATGTCCAGTGGCCATGCCCGACCCTCGACCACCCCGGCACGCCGTGGCTGTATAAAGACAACCGCTTCGATACCCCATCGGGCAAAGGACAGCTGTTCGCCACCGCCTGGCGCGCGCCGGCGGAGCGCCCGGATGACGAGTGGCCGCTGGTGCTCTGCACCGTGCGGGAAGTCGGGCATTACTCCTGCCGCTCAATGACCGGCAACTGTGCCGCGCTGCAGTCGCTGGCCGACGAGCCGGGACGGGTGCAGATGAATCCGGTGGATGCGCAACGACTGGGGATCGCTGACAAACAGCTGGTGTGGGTCAGCTCCCGGCGCGGGAAGGTGATCACCCGCGCCGACCTCAGCGATCGCATCAATCCGGGGGCGGTCTATATGACCTATCAGTGGTGGGTAGGCGCCTGCAATGAGCTGACCCAGGATAACCTCGATCCGATCTCCAAAACGCCGGAAACCAAATACTGTGCGGTGAAAGTGGAAGCGATTGCCGACCAGCAGTGGGCGGAGCGCTACGCCTGGACGGCCTACAGCGACATGAAGGCGCGACTGAAAGCCGCCGCCGACGTCTGACCTCAGGGAGCGCGCCGCGCTCCCTCTGCCGCTGCCGGTGGTTACGCCGCCGGCAGCTGTTTCTCCACCAGCGCCACCCACATGGCCACCCCGGGACTAATCAGCGCATCATTAAAGTCATAGCTGGCGTTATGCAGCGGCTTCGACGGGGTTTCGCCGTCGGTGCCTATCCAGAAATAGGCTCCCGGACAGGCCTCCAGCATGCAGGCAAAATCTTCGGAGGCCATCGACGGCGCCTGGTTCCAGCGCACCGCTTCCGCGCCGAGGGTGGCGATGGCCACCTCGCGCACCTGCTGCGCCTGCAGCGCATGGTTTTTGGTCACCGGATAGCCCGGGAACCAGCTAATCTCACCCTGCACATCGGACACCTGCGGCTGGGTCGCCACATAGCTTTCGATTAGCTCGCGCACGCGGGCGCGAACGCGATTGCTCAGACAGCGGAAGGTACCGCGCAGCACCACGGTGTCCGGCAGGACGTTGATCGCCTCGCCGCCGTTTATCTGGGTGATACTGACCACCGCGGAATCCTGCGGCGACAGGCGGCGGGAAGGAATGGTCTGCAGCGCCATAATCAGCTGCGCCGCCGCGACGATCGGATCGGCCCCGCTCTCCGGCATCGCCGCATGACAGCTCTTTCCGCGCAGGGTGATCTCGAAGGCGTCCAGCGAGGCCATCATCGCGCCATCGCTGAGCGCCACTTCGCCAAGGGGGATCCCCGGCCAGTTATGCAGCGCGTAGATGGCGTCCATCGGGAAGCGCTCGAACAACCCCTCTTCCACCATTTTGCGCGCGCCGCCGAGGTTCTCTTCCGCCGGCTGGAAGACAAAGTGGACGGTGCCGCTGAACTGGCGGGTCTGCGCCAGATGGGCGGCCGCCGCCAGCAGCATCGCGGTGTGTCCATCGTGGCCGCAGGCGTGCATCACCCCGGGACGGCGCGAGCGATAGCTGACGCTCCCCAGCTCGGTGATCGGCAGGGCGTCCATATCGGCGCGCAGGCCGATGACCGGCCCGGGACCGTTTTCCAGCGTCGCCACGACGCCGGTGCCGGCCAGCCCGCGGTGTACCTGCAGCCCAAACGAGGCCAGCAGCTCCGCAACGCGGCGCGAGGTCTCCTGCTCCTGATATCCGAGCTCAGGCGCGGCGTGAAATTCACGTCGCCAGCCAACGGCTTCGGCGATCAGTGACGGCGATACGGCCATGTATTACTCCTTTCCTGCATAGCGTAATGCTGAATAATCGGTCATGCGTCGCGTTTTTTCCCCGTCGCTCACTGGCGTCGGGTCGCTGCCGCTCCCTCCGTTATATCCTGTCGTTAACACGCTGACAACGTCACGAAATGCGGCGGCGGCGCGGCGTACAGCCCTGTCGCCGCCCGGCGGTCCTTTTTTGGTAGTGATTTCAACGGTGACAACGGCCAGGCGATTAATTATTATGCAACTCAGGACGGCAATTTGCCGAAGGATCCACTACTGACCTCTCCTTCATCGGAAATAAAATGTTTAACCCAGACCAGAATCGTCTTGCCCCCACGCTGGCGATGATCATGGCCGCGTCGCTCGTGGGATTTATCACCGGCTATACGGTGCCGTTAATCAGTCTTGAGCTGGCGCAGCAGCAGATCGCGCCGCTGTACGTCGGCCTGCTGGCCGCCCTGCCGCCCGCCGGCATGATGATCTCCTCTTTCCTCTCTCCTGCGCTGTGCCGGCGCGTTGAAATGGGCGTGCTGCTGAGCGGCAGTCTGATCCTGCTGGCGCTGGCGACCATCGCCTCATGCATGACCACCGATATGACGCTGCTTTTGCTGCCGCGCCTGCTGACCGGCCTGGCCTCCGGGGTCATTATCGTGCTGGGCGAAAGCTGGATCACCGGCGGCGCGGCGGGCAGCCAGCGCGCCACCCTCACCGGCATCTACGCCTCGGCCTTTACCGGCTGCCAGCTGGCCGGGCCGTTACTGATCTCCGTCGGCCCCGCCTGGCAGGCCTCGGCGCTGATGGCGATCGTCGCGGTCACCGCCGTCTGCCTGCTGATGCTGCGCCATCTGCCCACCGGCACCCGCGAAAGCCTCGGGGAGCGCGCCAGCTGGCGCAGCCTCGGCGCTTTCCTGCCGGTACTGGCCTCCGGGGTCTTCTGCTTCGCCTTCTTCGACGCTAGCATCCTCGCCCTGCTGCCGCTGTACGGCATGGACAAAGGGCTGAATGAAGGGATGGCGGTGCTGCTGGTCACCGTGGTGCTCACCGGGGATGCGATGTTCCAGACCCCGCTCGGCTGGCTGGCTGACCGGGTCGGCATTCGCCGCGTGCATCTGTCCTGCGCGGTAGTCTTCAGCCTGTCGCTGCTGGCCCTGCCGCTGATGCTCGGCTCGCGCATTCAGCTGATGGCCATTTGCCTGCTGCTGGGCGCCGCCGCGGGCGCGCTTTATACCCTGTCGCTGGTGCGGGCGGGGAAAACCTTCAATGGGCAGAAGCTGATTATGATTAACGCCCTGTTCGGCTTTTTCTGGTCCGCCGGCAGCGTCGCCGGGCCGGTAGTCAGCGGCATGCTGATCGGCATCACCGGCTACGATGGCCTGATCGTCACCCTGGTGGCCAGCGGCGTGCTGTTCCTGTTGATTCAATGTCTATGCAAAAACGAGAAAACCCTGCTTGCCAGTGAGCAGGAAGAGGAGATGGATGAGGCGACGGAGTCCGCACGGTAGTCCTGACGGGCTGGCCTGGCGCCAGCCAGCCCGCTCGCCAGCAACCAGGCTGAGGTTTTACGCCATCAAACCTGCTCCAGGAGGACATCATGTTTTCATACATCATGCTTGGAACCAATGACCTGCCACGCGCCATCAAATTCTATGACCCGTTAATGGCGCTGCTGGGACACGTCAAAGCCGGCCGTAACGAACAGGGGGCGTCCTGGGGGACCTTCAACGGCAATCACACCTGTGGGCTGTGCGTGGGCGTTCCTTTTGACCAGCAGCCTGCCGGGGTGGGCAATGGAACGATGGTGGCGCTTAACGCCCGCTCCGTCGAGCATATTGCGGAACTGCATGCCCTCGCCCTGCAACTCGGCGGACGTGACGAAGGCGGTCCCGGTCACCGGCCGCAGTATGGCGACGGTTTTCACAGCGCCTACGTCCGCGATCCCGACGGCAATAAGCTGGCGTTTGTTTATTATGCGTCTGCAGATTGAATGGCTGCAGCGGAGGTGACTTTTTCAGGCGGAGGTAAGGGAGTCAGGACGGCCAACTTCGCCGTCCTTATTTCACCGAAAATGGAATAGCCAGCAGCTCAAGCACGGCGGATTTTCTGAGCCGTCGGGTTAGCTACGGTGCCGCTTAAGCACAATTCGGCGTCGCGCATACAGCGTTTCCGCCGCCAGCTGAAAATGATATTCCATCGCCTTCAGCTTTTTCGTCTTGAGCTGTTTTAGTAGAATACCCTCGATATGCCCTGTCGCGACCAGGATTTCAGCCGTACTCAGCTTGAGCTGTTTTTTCAGTATTGATAGCAGGCTGATGCGAAATGGCTGACTGACGCTGACGCGCACCGTTATCCGCTGACATGCCATCAACGTAACCGACCATTGCTCGTGAATACGAAAATCAGGTTGCCCCGACGGCTCGGCGCGGTTGCGCTTCAGCGTCGCGAGGTCAGCGGCATAATAGTGAACCATAGCATAGCTGCATCGTTCTGCATCAGACGCTGAAGCAGTTTACGGTTTATCTTGCTGACGTGCAGCCTGGAAAACAGGGCGATATTCCAGGTGTAATCGCAGCGCGTGCATTTATAGATGCTCCAGATATCCAGCAGCTTCTTTTGCGAATTCACCCGGATGGCGCCGGAAGGCGCGAAGTCGCGTTTTACATTGCAGGCGGGGCAGCGTTTGGCAATGTGCTGATACCCCACGGGCGTGACCGTCCATGTAACTGTCATAACGTACCTTTTTTAACCCATACGAAACCGAGTCCGTTATTAACGGACCATGATTTTTGGCGTATAAAAAATAGTTAATCGCTATTTTTCAGTGGGTTAAAAAAAGATTTCCAACGTTATTTTCCTGGAGAAGTCCTCATCGGCACCCTGAGATTAACAAAGGGGTTATCGCGGGATATATGAGCCCAGTCAATGTTTGCGCGGATGATTAAAAGCTTCGTCAATACACCCAGAATGCTCAGCGGGCTGGCCTGGCGCCAGCCCGCTCGGTTTACAGCACCTTGCTGAGGAACGCGGCGGTGCGTGGGTTGCTCGGCGCGCTAAAGATCTGCCCCGGCTTGCCCTCTTCCTGAATCACGCCCTGGTCGATGAAGATCACCCTGTCGGCTACTTCGCGGGCAAAGCCCATTTCGTGAGTCACGATTACCATGGTCATCCCCTCGCTGGCGAGGTTTTTCATCACCTCCAGCACGTCGCCCACCAGCTCTGGATCCAGCGCCGACGTGGGCTCATCGAACAGCATAATCGACGGCTTCATCGCCAGCGCGCGGGCGATGGCTACCCGCTGCTGCTGACCGCCGGACAGGCTCGAGGGCCAGGCATCGCGCTTATCGCTTAAGCCCACCTTCGCCAGCAAGGCGTCCGCCAGGTCGACCGCCTGCTGGCGCGGCATATTGCGCAGATTCATCGGCGCCATAATCAGGTTTTCCAGCACCGTCATATGCGGGAACAGGTTAAAGCGCTGGAACACCATGCCGACGCTTTCGCGCATCTTGTTGAGGTCGGTGGTCCGGTCGTGGGCGGCAAAGCCGTTAACCACCACCTCGCCTTCGCTGACCGTTTCCAGGGCGTTCATGCAGCGCAGGAAGGTACTTTTTCCCGAGCCGGACGGGCCGATGATGCACACCACTTCCTGCGGTTTAATATCGCAGCTAATGCCGCGCAGCACGTGGCTGTCGCCGAAGCGCTTATGTAAGTTATTAATGTGAATCACTTTTGCCAAACCTCTTTTCCAGACGGTTAACCAGCTGCGCCAGCAGGAAGGTGATCACCCAGTAGACCAGGGAGATGGTCAGGTAGGGTTCCCAGTAGGTGGCGTAGGCGCCGGAGACGGTGCGCGCGGCGTAGGCCAGATCGGCCAGGCCAATCGCCGAAGCCAGCGACGAGTCTTTGACAATGGCGATGGCGTTGTTGCCCAGCGGCGGCAGAATGCGGCGAAACGCCTGCGGCAGGATCACCTTGCGCATGGTTTTCCACCACGGCATGCCCAGCGCGCGGGAGGCCTCCATCTGCCCTTTGTCGATCGACTGGATGCCGGCGCGGAAAATCTCCGACACATAGGCTCCGGCATTAAGGGTAATCGCCACGATGCAGGAGAGGAACGCCCCGTAGCTGGCGCGCAGCTCGCGGGCAAAGTCAGCGCTCATCAGGCCGCCGGTTACCAGCAGGCCGTCGCGCGGGTTGATAAACAGCGGCACCAGCGCAAAGTGCACCACCATAATCTGCACAAACAGCGGCGTACCGCGGAAGGCGCTAACGTAAAAACGCACCGGAAACTGCACCAGGTAGCGGAGAATATATTTCCACGGCCCGTGCTCGGCCTTCGCCATCCGCCCGAGACCGAGAGTTAACCCCCACAGCGTCCCGAGGATCACGCAGATAATGGTACATTTAATCGTCATCAGGGCGCCGTCCACAAACAGCGGGCCGTACTCCTCGATGATCTCCCAACGGAATCCCGTCATAGTCCTTCCCTAAAAAATACGGCTATCGCCTGGGCGATAGCCGTGGTCACTGAAAAAGGTGGATTATTGCGCTGGCAGCGTCGGCACGTTGTCGTCGAACCAGGTTTTATAGATTTTGGCGTAAGTCCCGTCAGCAACAATCTTTTGCAGCCCGGCGTTGATCTTGCCCAGCAGTTCGCTGTTGCCTTTCGCCACCGCAATACCGAAATACTGACGCTCAAATTTGGCATCCGGCACCAGCTTGAACTGCTTCTCCGGGTGCTGTTTGATGTAGTACTTCACCACCCCGACGTCGCCAACCGCGGCGCTGACGCCGTCCTCAAACAGCTCCTGAAGCATCAGCGGGGTATTGTCGAAACGCTTGATCGCGGTGCTGTTTTTGCCCAGCACCTTAGAAACCACGATATCGCCGGTGCTGGAGTTCACCACCCCGACCTTCTCGTTTTTCAGGGCCGCCAGCGAATCCACCTGCGAGTCCTGGGCGACGACGATAGACTGCTCGGCCGGGAAGTACGGCGCGGAGAAATCGACCATCTGTTTGCGCTTATCGGTGATGGTGATCCCGGAGATGATGATGTCGCGGTCGCCGGTGTTCAGCGTGGCGAAGATGCCTTCCCATGGGGTATTGACCAGCTTGACGTCAAAGCCTTCGGCTTTAGCGATGGCTTTGATGATGTCGATGTCGAAACCTTCCAGCTGTTTCTGGCTGTTTTCAAATTCAAACGGCCGGTAGGTGCCGCCGGAACCGACGGTATAGGTTTCCGCAGCCGCCTGTCCGGCTGCCGTCAGCGCGGCCATCATGAAACACGCCTTGAGCAAATTCTTGACCATGATATTTCCTTTTTATGCATTTATTTTGCATAAAAATACACACACTGACTTTTATATGCAACCGGAAACCTTCCCGCTGGTGAATTATCTCTTCAACTGCCCCGTTTACCGCCGGATTTACCGATGGCCCGGTGCAGGTCGTTGATTCGTTTCAGGGATTTCACCGTTTTTTGTGGCGTGGTGGAGGCCACCGACAGGACAATCATCTCCAGGCAGACCAGCACCGTGCCGTGCAGCGGCATCCGGCTGCTGTCCCCGCCGCGCGGGACGTCGATCACCACCTGCGCCTCCTGGCTGAAGCGCGAGTCCACCGCCTGGGTCAGCAGGATGGTCGGAATACCCAGCCGCTTCGCCTCGCGCAGGGTGGTCATCCCTTCGCGATGGGGGGATTTTTGCCCCATCATGATCAGCACATCGCCGCGCTGCAGGCCGATAAGCTGCTCGGCGAGGCTGAAGCCCGTGCGGTTCATCACATACGCCGGCAGGCCAATGCGGCTGAACAGCCGGGCGGTGTACTCGGCGAGGATCCCCGAGGCGCCGATGCCGAAGATCCCTACCTGGCGCGCGTCGCTGAGCAATGCCACCGCCTGGGCCACCGCCGCGCGGTTGTCGGCGCGCGACAGGACCTCGCAGACCCGCTGATGGCCTTCAAGCACAAAATCAATACTGGAGTTGACGTCGCTGGAGAGCGCCGTGACCGTCGAGCGCATCTTTTCCGCCGAGGTAACCGAGGTGCCGAACCAGCGCTCCATGGTCTGCTTAAGCTCGCGCAGCCCGGCAAAGCCCAGCGCCTGGATGGCGCGCACCACCGTGGCGTCGGAGGTCTGGGTCGCCGTGGCGATCTCCATCGCCGTATGCTCCAGCACCACCTCGCGGTTGTCGTTGATATAGCTGACCACGGCCCGTAGCCGGGGGGAAAGCTGGTGCGCCCGGGCGCGATAGCGTTCGCCGAACAAGTCGACTTTGCCCTTCTCTTTTTTTACCGCGCTTTTCATTTGGCCTCCGCCGGGATCGGCCTGCCGGCAATATGCGACTGCACCTGGGCCACCATCAGAGACAGCGCGGCGTAGGAGTTAGAGATCACCTCTTCCCGCGGCAGCAAAATATAGTGCCCGGTGCGGCAGGCACGCAAAAAGTCACACCAGCCGGGCATCACACCTTCCATCGCCTGCAGTTCATCCTGCGGCTTACCGCCGGTATCCGACCGCCAGGTAGCAAAGACAAAATCGGCGTCCAGCTCCGGCAACTGTTCAGCGCTGACATCAATGCGCTGGCCGTCGGGGATCCGCTCAATCAGCGGCGGAAAGCGGAACCCGGCGTCGCGCAGCACCCGGCCCAGCGCATGATACGAATGATGCACCGTGACCTTGCCGTTGTTCGCCTGGATCACTGAGACGCTATACTGCGGTGGATTGACCATCGCTTTCAGCTGTTTGATTTGTTCCTGATAGCGGCGCTCAAGGATCGCCAGCCGCGGCTGGGTGCCGGTCAGCTGCGCCAGCTTGCGGTAAATCTGCGGGGCGCTACCCTGCAGATGGTCGATGCTCACCGTCGGGGCAATCTTCTCCAGTTGCTCCACTGACACATGGCGGCTGGGCTCGGTGATAATCAGATCCGGCTTTGCGGCGGCTACCGCTTCCAGATCGATATCGGCGGTGCCAATAAAGCGGATATCGCTGTTGTCGAAATCGACACCGGTGAGCTGGGCGCTGGCGCGCAGATAGTGGCTGCCGTCCGGGCGCGTCCGGCCGTGGCTGGCGATCGGCGGCACCCCGAGCTCAATCAACGGAATGGTAATATCGAGATCGTGCATCGAAACGATACGCTGCGGATGCAGCGGGACGGTGACCGTGCGGCCTAAATCATCGGTGAAAGTTTGAGTTTGCGGGGCGGCGGCGCTGACGGCCCCCGTCAGCAACAGCAGCAATGAGACGAACCAACGCATACTACCTTCCTGGTTAAAGGGCATCACGGCGACGCCAGAGCAAGACAACAAAGAATGGGCAGCCCACCAGGGCAATGACAATCCCCGCCGGGATCTGCAGCGGGGCAAACGCCAGCCGGCCAAGGGTATCGGTTACCAGCACCAGCAAGGCGCCAATCAGCGCGCTGCCGCACAGCAGCGATACCTGGCCGCCGCGCAGCACAAAACGCGCCATATGCGGCGCCATCAGGCCCACAAAGCCCAGGCTGCCGACGCAGGAGACGCTGGCCGAGGTCAGCAGCACCGGCGCGAAAAAGCGCAGCATCGTCAGCTGCTGCAGACGTACGCCGAGGCCGATGGCGGTCCGGTCGCCCAGCAGCGCCACGTCCGCCGCCCGGGCGGTACAGAACAGGATGATGGCCCCGGGCAGCGCCCAGCAAAAGGCCACCGCCAGCAGCGGCCAGGTCGCGGCCTGCAGGCTGCCCGCCAGCCAGATCATCGCCGTCTGCACGTCGCGAACGTCGGCGGTGGTCATAAAGATGCCGACCGCTGCCGCCAGAGTCCAGGAGACGCCGATGCCAATTAAAATAAAGCGCGGCCGCGAACAGTCGCGCGCCAGCGTCAGGACCAGCAAGGCCACCGCCACGCCGCCGACCATTCCCGCCAGCGGCCGCCAGACCAGGCCTACCGCCGGGAAAAACAGCACCAGCGCCAGCACCACGATGCTGGCCCCCTCTTTGACGCCAATCAGCCCCGGGTCGGCCAGCCCGTTACGGGTGATGCTCTGCATCGCCGCGCCGGCCATCCCCAGCATGGCCCCGCACAGCAGCGCCATCAGGATCCGCGGCAGGCGGATATCAAACAGAATAAAGCGCGGCTGCTCGCCCATATCCTGCGGCGCCAGCAGGGCCCGCGCCAGCGTCGACGCGGGCAACGGAAAGCTGCCGCGGCTGAGGCTGTACAGCCCGAGCGCCAGCAGCATCAGCATCATGATGGCGGCAATGTTGAGCGCCGCCGGGCGCAGCAGCAGCTGGCGGGAGGCGATAACCAGCGGCCGAAAACCGGCCCGGTGAACGGCGCGCGTCATTTAAAAAACCTCGCGGCGATAAAGATAAACAGCGGCGCACCCACCAGGGCGGTCATCGCCCCGGTCGCCAGCTCCTGCGGCGCGACCAGCGTCCGGGCAGCGATGTCCGCCAGCACCAGCACCAGCGCCCCCACCGGCGCCGCCAGGGGCAGCGCCAGACGGATATCTTCCGTCACCAGACGGCGCACCACGTGCGGCACCACCAGCCCGACAAAACCGATCGGCCCGGCCACCGCCACCGCCGCACCGCACAGCAGCGCAATCGCCAGCAGACCCAGCAGCCTCGTCTGGACGAGATTAACGCCAAGGCCCAGCGCCACCTTATCCCCCAGCGCCAGCACATTAAGCCGTGGGGCAATGAGCAGCGCGACGCCAAGGCCGATCAGCGCCGGAACCAGCGCCGTCTGCAGCGTGCTCCAGTTCAGTCCGGCCAGGTCGCCGGCCAGCCAGGTACGCATCGCCAGCAGCGTCTGTTCATCGAGGATCAATATCGCCGCCGTCACCGCCGACGCAAACGCTGACAGCGCCACTCCGCACAACGTGATGCGCAGCGGCGTCGCCCCGCCACGCCCGGCAGAGGCCAGCGCCATCACGCCGCCGAACAACAGCGCTGCGCCGCAGGCGGCGGTCAGCGGGCGCCCGGCGGGGAAAGCGCCGAGAGACAGGCCCAGCGCCGAGGTCGCCACCACCGCCAGCGAGGCGCCGGCGTTAAGGCCGAGAATATGCGGCTCGCCAAGTGGGTTACGGATCACCGTCTGCAGCAGCAGCCCGGCGACGCCGAGCGCCGCGCCGGTCAGCAGCGCTGCCGCCAGCCGCACCAGGCGCAGATCGACGATGATTCGCTGGTCGAAGTTGCGCGGATTGTACTCCAGCAGCGCCTGCAGCACCGTCTGTGGGGCGATCCAGCGGGCGCCTAAGCCAAGATGCACCAGCGAGGCGGCGATAAGCAGTAGCGTTAGCAGCAAGAGCGCCAGTCGGGGGCGGGCATGACGCCGCGCGGCGTACAGAACGGCGGCGCTCATGCGTCAACGGCCTGGCGGGCGCGAAACGGCATAAAGAACGGTTTGCCGGTTTGCGGGTTAATCGACATCTGCACGTCAACGTCAAACACGCGTTTAATCAGCTCAGGGCTACAGACGTCGTTGTCGCTAATCGTGCCGGCGATGCGCCCCTGTTTGAGGAATACCAGCAGATCGGCATAGTTCACGGCAAAGTTGAGGTCATGGAGCACCGTCACCACCGTGCGGCCATGTTCGCGGGTGAGAGTCTGGAGCAGCTCGAGGATATCGACCTGATAGCGCAGATCGAGCCAGGTGGTCGGCTCATCGAGCAGAATGGTGGCCGTTTGCTGGGCCAGCGCCATGGCGATCCAGCAGCGCTGACGCTGGCCGCCGGAGAGGCTGTCCACCGGCAGATGGGCGAATTCGGCGGTACCGGTTAAGCGCAGCGCCTCCTCCACCGCCAGCTCATCGGCCTCGGACCACTGGCGCATCAGCCCTTGCCATGGGTAGCGCCCGCGCGAGACCAGCTCGAAAACCGTTAACCCTTCCGGGGTCACCGGCGATTGCGGGAGGATGCCCAGCTGGCGCGAGACGGCTTTCGTCGGCATCTGGTGAATGGCTTGCCCGTCCAGACGCACGCAGCCGCCGAGCGGTTTCAGCATTCTGGCGATGGTCGAGAGCAGCGTGGATTTACCGGAGCCGTTCGCCCCGGCCAGCACCGTCATTTTGCCGGTGGGAATGGTCAGGTTGATATCGTCAACGATCAGGGTCTGGCCGTATCCGGCCGACAGGGCATCCAGTACGATCCCCTGCTCTGCAGGTTTCACCCGCTGTGGCATAACTCGCTCCTGCGCCGCAGCGTTCCAGGCCATCGCTGAACAGTCTGCAGTCAAACAAAAATAAATCTCATTCTCTTTTGATCATGACGGGGATAGATGTAGTAGTCAATACTCGCCATTGTCATCCATCCGTCGCGAGCACTACAGCGAGGCTGCGCAACAGTAAAACCAATAAAATCATTTAATATCAATAAAATAACAACACACCACCTCATTGAAAAGACGTGATAACCCCGCCATTTCCCACCGCCAATTTTTTATCTTACATAACATTTACTACTACATCCCTTCATGATTGAATGATTCTCAATTACACATCTGAAGGCGCGTTCAGACGCTAAACAGAGTGCTTTTATTATTCAGGGCAATGATTTTATTGGCTTAATCTGACCGCAAAGGCAGATTCGTTCACGAGAAACAGATAATGACTCAACCCCATGTCGCCTGCAGAGCGTTGCAAGGGCGCGCGCTTTTTTCGCTTCTTTTTTTAGCCTCACCGGGATTAATGGCCGCCGACAATAGCGCGGCGAAAAGTAATAACGACGCGGAAGAGACCATCACCGTGGTGGCCGACGGCGCGCAGCAGAGCGCCACCAGCGGCTATCAGCCACTCAGCTCCGCCACCGCGACGCTGACCTCGATGCCGCTGCTGGATATTCCGCAGGTGGTTAATACCGTCAGCGATCGGGTTCTCGAAGATCAGCACGCCACCTCACTCGATGAGGCGCTGTATAACGTCGCTAACGTGGTGCAGACCAACACCCTCGGCGGTACCCAGGACGCCTTTACCCGCCGCGGCTTCGGCGCCAACCGCGACGGCTCGATCATGACCAACGGTCTGCGCACCGTGCTGCCACGCAGTTTTAACGCCGCCACCGAACGGGTGGAAGTCCTGAAGGGGCCAGCTTCGACGCTGTACGGTATCCTCGACCCCGGCGGGCTGATCAACGTCATCACCAAACGGCCTGAGCGGCAGTTCTCCGGTTCGGTTTCCGCGACGTCCACCAGCTTTGGCGGCGGTACCGGCAGCTTCGACGTCACCGGCCCCATCGAAGGCACGAATCTGGCGTACCGGCTGATTGGGGAATACCAGAATGAGGATTACTGGCGCAATTTTGGTAAAAACAAAAGCAGCTTTATCGCCCCTTCCCTGACCTGGTTTGGCGAGCGGGCGACGGTGACCGCGTCCTATTCGCACCGCGACTACAGCGCGCCTTTTGACCGCGGCACTATTTTCGATCTGAACACCGGCCATGCGGTGAACGTCGATCGCAAAACCCGCTTCGATGAAGCGTTTAATATTACCGATGGTTATTCCGATCTCGCTCAGCTCAACGCCGAGTATCGCCTTAACGACGCCTGGACCGCGCGCTTCGACTACAGCTACAGCCAGGATAATTACAACGATAACCAGGCGCGGGTGATGGCCTATGATTCGGCGACCGGCAACCTCACCCGCCGGGTCGACGGTACCCACGGTTCAACGCAGAAGATGCATTCCACCCGCGCCGACCTGCAGGGCAACGTGGTGGTGGGCGGCTTTTATAACGAACTGCTGACCGGCGTCGCCTATGAGAATTACGATCTGCTGCGCACCGATATGCTGCGCTGCAAGAACGTGAAAGGCTTTAACATCTATCATCCGGTCTACGGCACTCTCGACACCTGTAATACCGTCTCCGCCTCCGACAGCGATCAGCGTATCCAGCAGGAGAGCTATGCCGCATACGTGCAGGACGCGCTGTACCTGACTGACAACTGGATCGCCGTCGCTGGCGTGCGCTACCAGTACTACACCCAGTACGCCGGTAAAGGCCGACCATTTAACGTCAATACCGATAGCCGCGATGAGAAATGGACGCCGAAAGCCGGCCTGGTCTACAAGGTGACGCCGAACGTCTCCCTGTTCGCCAACGTCGCCCAGTCGTTTATGCCGCAGTCGTCGATCGCCAGCTATATCGGCGAGCTGCCGCCGGAAGAGTCCACCTCTTACGAAGTGGGCGCCAAATTCGACCTGTTAAACGGCATTACCGCCAATATCGCGCTGTTTGATATTCATAAGCGTAACGTGCTGTACACCGAGAGCATTGGCGATGAGACAGTGGCCAAAACGGCGGGCAAGGTGCGTTCCCAGGGCGTGGAAGTGGACCTGGCCGGGTCCATCACCGATAACCTCAGCGTGATCGCCAGCTACGGCTACACCGACGCCAAAGTGCTGGAAGATCCGGATTACGCCGGGAAACCGCTGCCAAACGTACCAAAACATACCGGTTCGCTGTTCCTGACCTATGACATTCATAACGTCTATAACAGCAACACCCTGACCGTCGGCGGCGGCGGCCATGCGGTCAGCAAGCGCTCCGGCACCAACGGCGCGGATTATTATCTGCAGGGCTATGCGGTGGCGGATGTGTTCGCCGCCTATAAGATGAAGCTGCAGTATCCGGTGACGCTGCAGGTGAATGTGAAGAACCTGTTTGATAAGACCTATTACACCTCCTCGATCGGCACCAATAACCTCGGCAACCAGATTGGCGACCCGCGCGAAGTGCAGTTCACAGTGAAGATGGATTTTTAAGCCGGACCATGGCGTCGCGCCGGATGTTCATTGCCGGGCGGCGCTGCGCTTGCGCCGGCCTGCAACTGCATAGCCTGGGGTCCTTCCCCTTCCTGTCGAGTTCGTAGGCCCGGTAAGGCGCAGCCGCCACCGGGCAAAAATGTGGCGCCTGGCGCCGGATGTTCATTGCCGGGCGGCGCTGCGCTTGCGCCGGCCTACAACTGCATAGCCTGGGGTCCTTCCCCTTCCTGTCGAGTTCGCAGGCCCGGTAAGGCGCAGCCGCCACCGGGCAAAAATGTGGCGCCTGGCGCCGGATGCCCATAACCGGGCAGCGCTGCGCATGCACCGGCCTGCAACTGCATGACCTGCAGTCCTTCCCCTTCCTGTCGAGTTCGTAGGCCCGGTAAGGCGCAGCCGCCACCGGGCAAAAACGTGGCGCCTGGCGCCGGATGTTCATTGCCGGGCGGCGCTGCGCTTGCACCGGCCTACCTTTCCGTGACCTTTGTCGCAGCCGCCACCGGGCAATGCGTTCAGCTTACCAGTCCTCCTCCTGGCCGAGGATGCGCAATATATCCTGACGATGCTGCAGCAGCTGCGGGTTATCGCGATGACGGGGAAAATCCAGCGGCAACGCGAACTCAGCGATAATCCGCCCTGGACGCGGCGACATCACCAGCACCCGCTCGCACAGCAGCAGCGCCTCTTCGATATCGTGGGTCACCAGCAGGCTGGTATACCCCTGCTGCTGCCAGAGGGCGATCAGCTCCCGCTGCATGCTAATGCGGGTCAGGGAATCGAGTTTGCCCAACGGCTCGTCGAGCAGCAGCAGGCGCGGTTCGTTCAACAAGGCGCGCGCCAGCGCCGCACGCTGCGCCATCCCCCCGGACAGCTGCCGCGGCCACGCCTCGCTGAAGGCCTGCAGCCCGATGCGGTCAATCAGCGCGTCGGCCTTCGCCTCCAGCCCCTTTTTGCCCTGCGCCTGCGGGCCCAGCAGCACGTTCTGCCGTACCGTCAGCCATGGGTAGAGCGTCGGATCCTGAAACACAAGGATCCGCTCCGGCCCCGGGGCGCCGGGCGCCGCGCCGTCGATCTGCATCTGTCCGCTCTGCGCCGCTTCCAGCCCCGCCAGCAGCCGCAGCAGGGTTGATTTACCGCAGCCGGAAGGGCCCAGCAGCGCCACGCTTTCCCCCGGGCGCAGCTGCAGACTGATATTCTCCAGCACCGGTACCGTCTGTTTGCCAAGCGTAAACGCATGATGAAGATGGCTGATGGATACCGCCGCGCCGCGCGCTATCGCCGGCGAATCTGGCGTCGCTGTTACCATTGCATTCCTCCTCGCTGCCAGCTCAGCAGCCGGTCACGCAGCATAAATAATCCGCTTATCAGGCCGGAGCATAACAACGCCATCACCAGCAGCGCGGCGTACATATTCGGATAGGCCGCCCAGCCCTGGGCCCACTGGAGGTAAAAGCCGATCCCTGACTTCACCCCGACCATTTCGGCGACAATCAGCACCGAAAACGACGCGCCGAGCCCCATAAACAGGCCGACAAAGACGTTCGGCAGCGCGGCGGGGATCGCCACCCGCAGGATCAGGAAACGCTGGCTGGCGCCGAGGGTCCGCGCCACGTCGTACCACGCCTTATCAATGCCCATCACTCCGGACCAGGTCAGCACCGTGACCGGGAACCAGGTGCTCAGCGCGATCAAAAACACGCTGGCGCCGAAGCTCGAGGGAAAAATAAACAGGCACAGCGGCAGCAGCGCGGTGGACGGCACCGGGCCCAGCAGACGTAACACCGGATGCACCCAGTAGCCAATCCGTTGCGACCAGCCGATGGCCAGACCGGTGATGAACCCGCTGCTGGTGCCCAGCAGCACGCCGAGCCCCAGCAGCCCCAGCGAGTGCAGCAGGCTGTCGAGCAGGCGCGGCCAGTCGTCGTGCAGTACTTCGATCAGCGCCTGCGGCGGCGCGAAAAACGGCACCGGTAGCACGGCGCTCTTGGCGGTCAGCCCTTCCCAGACAGCAAACAGCACCGGCAACAGCGCCAGCCACTTGCCGGCATGCCGCACACGCGCGCCGCGCGCTCGCCAGTAGCGATAGCTCAGCGCCAGCAGCAGTAATCCACCGCCGAGGGTGAATTGCGCCAGCGCCCACCCTTCGCTAAACGGCCAGCGCCGCCCGGCATCGGGCCAGGCCAGGGTAAACAGACCGCCCAGCAGCCACAGCGCGGCGGCCAGCAGCCCTTCTCCCCACAGCGGCGCGCGGCCGGTGGAGCGCGCCAGAGCCTGCTCAGGCGAATACGTTGGCATAGATACTCTCCGCGAACTGATGGGGATCGGTACCCGGCTTGATCACCTGCACCCGCTGCAGGTCGACCGCGTACTGCGTCAGCTCTTTCACGAATGCTTCGCCCACCGCATGATGGCCGTGGCCCTGCCCGTGCAGGATGCCGCTCACCTCCGCTTCACTGGTGTTCAGGGCATGGGCGAGGAAGGATTGCGCCACGCTTTCCGGATGCGCAGCGGCATAGCTGTGCGCCTCAAGGAGCGCCTGGGTGAGCGCGGCGGCGGCCGGTTTATGGTCCCGCGCCAGGCTCCCGCTCACCCCCAGCACGCAGCAGCTGAGGTTGGCATAATCCCCGGTCATATTGCTGGCGATCAGCTGATACTTGCCGGTCTCCAGCAGACGATAGCTGAATGGCTCGCTGCCGCTGATGGCGGCGATTTCGCGCTTGTCCAGCGCCACGCTGAGCAGATCCGCCGGGTAGACTTTCCACTGCACGTCGCTGATCGGGTCGATACCGTGGCGCTTAAGCAGAATGGCGAAGAAGTTTTTATCCGGCCCGGCCATGTCGGTGACGCCGATGGTTTGTCCCTTCAGGCTCTCGAGGCCGCCGAACGGCGAGTCTTTGGCCGTCAGCAGGTTCAGACAGCCGCCGTGGGTTCCGGCGGTGAGCTTGACGTCAAAGCCCTGCTCCAGCGCCTTCAGCCAGCGCAGCGCCATCCCCACCCCGGCGTCGGCCTTACCGGTGGCGATCGCCTCCAGCAGCACATCGGTGGAGTTGCCGAAGTTAACAAACTCAACGTCGAGGTTATATTTACTGAAAATCTTCTGCTGCTCGGCGACGGCGACCGGCGCAAGGCATACCGCGCTTTTATTGATCGCCAGCTTGATCTTGTAGGGCTCTGGCAGGCGCAGCGCCGGATGGGCATCGCCGCTGGCCATGTTCGCCATATCGTGAGCCCACAGCGGCAGAGAGACCCCGGCCAGCGCCAGGCCGCCGCTGAGCTGTAAAAAACGGCGGCGGGAAAAAGTGTTTCTGGTCATGGTGTCACCTCGGCGGCGGGCACGCTAAAGCTGGGGTCAAAGGTCGGCTTCACGTCCAGCCGGGTGCGGATCAGGCCGTTGGCGAGATAAAAGTCCGCCGTTGCCTGCTGCTGGGTCACCGTTTCCTCTGCCAGCGGCTGCCACTGCGACTGGCGGTTGGCAAACTGCGCGCGGGCGATCTCCGCCGGGAAGCGAATGATCTCCCCCAGCGTTTTGCCGTAGCTGTCGAGATTGGCGTAGGCCCAGCGCTCGGCGCCGGCCAGGCGCTGGAGATAATCCTGCAGCGCGGCGCGTTTTTGCGGATCGTTAAGCGCGGAATCCGTTGCCGCGAGGAAGGTATTCCCCGGCAGCAGCCCTTTGCCGCTCACCAGAATCTGCCCCTCGTTGGTCTTCACCATCTGGGTGGTGTAGGGCTCCCAGGTCGCCCAGGCGTCCACCGAACCGTTAAGCAGCGCCACTTTGGCGTCCACCGGGCCGAGGAACACCCACTGCACCTCCTTCGGTGAAATCCCCGCCTGCTCCAGCGCTTTCAGCGCCACGAAATGACCAATCGACCCTTTACCGGTGGCGATGCGTTTGCCTTTTAAATCGGCGCCGCTTTTTAACGTGCTGCCGGGGGAAACCAGCACCGCGGTCCCCGCCGGGTTGCTTTTATCCACGGCAATGGCCTTGACCGGCGCACCGTTGGCCAGAGCAAAGAGCAACGGCGCATCGCCGATGATCCCCGCGTCCACGGCGCCCGCGTTGAGGGCTTCCGCCAGCGGCGCGGCGGCCGGGAACTCGGCCCACTTAATGTCGTAAGGGAGATTTTGCAGGGCGTTGGCCGCCTCCAGCTGCGAACGCATGCCGCCTTTTTGATCGGCGATACGCAGGGTGATCCGCTCCTGCGCTGTCGCGTAGCCGCCCAGCGCCAGCAGCATCAGCGCTGCCGCCACCCGGCCTGAAAATGATAGACGCATCGTGATTATCCTTGTGATTGAAAGACGAAGTTGCCGGCTGCCAGCCAGGCGCTGTCGCTCTGTGGGGTATGTACCCGTCCGCAGAGCACGTTGCGGTAGTGGCGTTCCAGCGGGTTCTGTCGGCTCAGGCCATGATTGCCGGTCAGCTCGAGCGCAATATTCACCGCCTGAATGGCGTTGTCGGTGATGGTGACTTTCGCCAGATTGGCCTCGATAGCGGAAAAGCGCAGCGCGGCGGCCTGCTCCAGCAGGCTGCGGTTGACCAGCAGCAGCCCGGCGATCTGCCCGACTTTCTCCTGCACCCGTGGCAGACGAGAGAGCGGATGACCGAGACCGGCGGGTACCCGTCCCGCCAGCCACCTCACCAGCCAGTCGTGAGCGGCGTGGGCAATGCTGTCATAGATCGCCGCCAGCAGCGCCGTCTGCCGGTTGGCGAACAGGCGAAACGGTTCGGCCTCCGCGGCGGGTGGCGCATCGGCCGGCCAGACATCCACCGCGTGCTCTGCCGCCACCCGCACGTGGTTAAAAATAACTTCATGGCTGCCGGTGGCCCGCATCCCGGCGTGATCCCAGCTTTTCACCACGCTGATACCCGGGCTGTCGCCAGCCACCAGCCAGGTGCCCACCAGCGGCGGGTTATCATCGCTTCTGGCCCACACCGCCAGCCAGCGCAGCCCTTCAATGCCGGTGGTATAAATTTTATGGCCGCTGATGTCCCAGCCCTCCGCGCGACGGGTCGCCACGGTGTCCGGCAGGCCGCCCCGCGCCGGGGATCCCAGCTCCGGCTCGACGCGCAGGCTGTTGATCAGGCCACCGTGTTCGACAGCATCGTGAAAAACCTGCTGGCGCAGCGGCGCGTGCCAGGCGTCATTTTCCGCCAGCCGCAAATGGTGCAGATACTGCATGCAGACGATCAGCGCTGTCGCCGGCTCTCCCCAGGCGATGGCGGCGATGACCTGCTGCAGCTGGGCCAGAGTGGCGCCCGCGCCGCCGCAGGATGACGGCACGGCGAGACTTAACCAGCCCCCCGCGCGCAGATGGTCGATATTACGCTGGGGAAAGTCGCCGCTGGCATCAAGGCTGGCCGCCTGCTCCGCCATCTGCTGGCGGAGCGCCGTCAACTGCCGGGCCCAGTCGTCGCGCTCAGGATGGATCACGATGCGCGCTCCGCCACCGCACGCCGGGCAGCTTTTTCCCGGGCGATCGGCAGCAGCGCCCGGCCATAGTCGGCCGCGTCGTTCAGCGGATCGAAGCCGCGGATCAGGAAGTTACGCACGCCGAGGTCGTAGTAATCGAGCAGCGCATCCGCCACCTGCTCCGGGGTGCCCACCAGGGCGGTGGAGTTATGTCCGCCGCCCACCAGTTGGGCGATGCCGGTCCACAGACGTTTGTCCACCACCCTGCCCTGCGCCGCGGTGGCCCGCAGCCGCTGGGCGCCGATGCTGTCCGGTTTGGCTTTGAAACCCCCTCCGCGCTGTGCCGCCTGCTCGGTGGCGACGTGCAGGATATGCTCGGCTTTCTCCCAGGCTTCGGCTTCGCTGTCGGCGATAATCGGCCGGAACGAGACGCTGAAGCCGATATCACGCTGGTGTTTCGCCGCTTCGGCGCGCACGCGCTGGATGGTCTCGCCGGTTTGCGCCAGCGACTCGCCCCACAGGGCGAAGACGTCGGCATGTTTGCCGGCGACGGCGATGGCCGCTTCCGACGAGCCGCCGAAGTAGATGGGAAGATGCGGTTTTTGCAGCGGGCGAATGGCGGACCAGGCCTGCTCGGCCTGATAAAAATCGTTGTGAATATCCACCGGCTGCTCGCTGGTCCACACCTGGCGCACGGTGTCGAGGAAGGCGTCGGTGCGGGCGTAGCGCTGGTCGTGGTCGAGATAATCGCCATCCCGGCGCTGCTCGGCATCGTTGCCGCCGCTGATGATATGCACCGCCAGCCGGCCCCCCAACAGGTGCTCAAGGGTGGCGAATTTGCGCGCGGCGAGGGTTGGCGAAACAAAACCGGGGCGATGAGCCAGCAGGTAATGGATTTTCTGCGTCGACAGCCCCGCCAGGGCCGTCACCAGAAAGCCGTCGGGTTGATCGGACCAGTGGCCGACCAGCAGACGATCAAACCCGGCGGCTTCATGGGTTTGCGCAAAGCGAACGATATAGTCGCGGTCAAAGATCGGCCCCACCGGGGCAATCGTTTCGGAAGAGAGGCGGTGGCCAATCATGCCGAGAAACTGAATGCTCATGAACAACTCCTTGCGTCAGGGTAATGGAGTGGCCGCGACAGCGGCGCTGGTCATTACCCTATACAGAGTGTGTTAATGAGCAAAATGCATTTTTATCATATCTTAATATGCTGAATTAGCATTAAACAAAAATGCATAGTGCTTTCAGTCGGATACTGTCAGCTGCTGCACCACTTTGCTGGCGAAAAAGGTCAGCGGCGCCTGCAGGTTTGCCAGATACTGGGCGTGGATCAGCCACAGTGAGACCGCAGGCTGAAAATCGCTGAGGCTGAGGACCGCAATCTCGTCCCGCCACGGGCTGCTGGCCAGCGCCGCCCGCGGCACCAGACCCAGCCCCTGTCCCTGCGCCACCAGCGCTATCTGCAGCTGCGCGCCCGCGCTTTCGACATTAAGCTTCAACCGCAATCCCTGACTCTGCAGCTGGCGAATAAGCCCGGCGCGCAGGCCACAGCCGTCGGGGTTAAGGATCCAGCCCTGTTCGGCGCACTCCCGCAGGGATGACGCGCGCAAATTCAAACGCCGGCCGACGATCGGCACCACCTCCAGGGGACACAGCAGCCGTCCGCTGTAGCCCTCGGCGAAGCTTTGCTGGGCGGGCCCCATCGCCAGCATGCCGTCCAGCTCGCCGTTTTCCAGCCGGCGCTGCAGCTGTCCGCTCCAGCCGCAGGTGATCTGCGGCGACAGTCCGGGAAACTGCTGGCTCAGCGTCGACAGCGCCGCCGGCAGGGCAATCTCGCTGAGACTCTGCGGCACGCCGAGACGCAGCGCGCCGCGCGGCTCGCCTTGCGGATCCAACAGGCTGTAGAGTTTTTTCGTCTCACGCTTAATGCTCAGACACTGCTCGTACACCCGGTGTCCGGCGGCGGTCAGGGTCAGCGGGCGGGTCTGGCGCTCCAACAGCGTCACGTTCAGCTCCTGTTCCAGACGCTGAAGACGCCGGGTGATGGCCGACTGGGTGATCCCCAGATATTCCGCGGCCTGATTGAGGGAGGAAAACTGCACCGTGGCCAGCAAAGCGTCAATATCGTCAATGCGCATAGGATCCTTATGTGAAATTTGCATATTAATATATGCGTAAATTGCATTTAAATAATATTAACGCCTCTGTTAGCGTTTTGACCAGTCCCTCTGACAGGAACCGCACATGACTGCACCACGACTGGAAAAATTACGCCATTTCATTCATGAGGTAGACCGCCTGCACCGTGAGCACCACCAGACCGCCCCGCTGCTTGACGCCGTGGCGCAGCGACTGGCGGCGCTGGTGCGTCACGACGACTGGCTGCCGGAAGAGTACACCCTGCCGCATCCGCACCATTACCAGCAGTATCTGCTGCATGCCGACTCCGGGGAGCGCTTCTCGATTGTCAGCTTCGTCTGGGGACCGGGGCAAGCGACGCCGATCCATGACCATCGGGTGTGGGGGGCCATTGGTATGCTGCGCGGCGCGGAGGAAAACCAGCGCTACAAGCTGGATGCCGATGGCATCCCGCGCGCGCTGGGCGCCGCCACGCTTCTGGAAGCAGGCCAGGTGGAGAAAGTCTCCGCTGACGATGGCGATATTCATCGCGTCAGCAATGCGCTGGCGGATCGCGTCTCCATCAGCATTCACATCTACGGCGGCAATATCGGCGCGGTGAAGCGCGCCGTGTATACCCCGGAAGGGCAGCAGAAACCGTTTATCTCCGGCTACTCTAACCGCCATTTACCCAATATCTGGGATTTGTCCCGCGAACATCAAGGATAACCACTATGCCCACCTACGCTTATCGCCAGGCCGCCGGGATACGCCAGGCGCTGCTCGACCGTCGTGAACTGGCGCTGATCGACGTCCGTGAAGAGGCCGATTTCGCCACCGCTCATCCGCTGTTTGCCGTCAATCTGCCGCTCAGCAAACTGGAGCTGGAGGTCCGCCGGCGGATACCGCGCTTCACCACCCCGCTCACCGTCTACGACAACGGCGAAGGTCTGGCGGAGATCGCCGTCGAACGGCTACGGGCCTGGGGCTATCAGGATGTGGCCCTGCTGACAGAGGGGCTCGCCGGCTGGCGCCGCAGCGGCGGCGAGCTGTTTCAGGACGTCAACTCCGCCAGCAAAGCCTTTGGTGAACTGGTGGAAAGCGTGCGTCACACGCCGTCGCTCAGCGCCCAGGAGGTTCAGGCGCTCATCGACAGCCGGCAGGAGGTGGTGATCGTCGACGCCCGGCGCTTCGATGAGTACCAGACCATGAGCATCCCCGGCAGCATCAGCGTGCCCGGCGGCGAGCTGGCCCTGCGGGTGGAGAGCCTGACGCCCTCCCCGCAGACGCCGGTTATCGTCAACTGCGCCGGACGCACCCGCAGCATCATCGGCACCCAGTCGCTGATCAACGCCGGCGTGCCAAACCCGGTCCATGCCCTGCGCAATGGCACTATCGGCTGGACGCTGGCCGGCCAGACACTGGCGCACCAGCAGCAGCGGCAATACGATCCCTCCGCCCGCGCCTCCGGCGTCCGGGCCGCTGAGGTGGCGCATCTTGCCGAACGGGCCGGGGTGGCGGTCATCGATGAGGCCACGCTGCAACGCTGGCTGCAGCAGAGCGACCGCACTACCTTCCTGTTTGATGTCCGCAGCCCCGAGGAGTACGCGGCGGGTCACTATCCCGGCAGCCTGAGCGCGCCAGGCGGCCAGCTGCTGCAGGAGACCGATCACTTCGCCAGCGTACGAGGGGCGCGAATTGTGCTGCTGGATGACGATGGCATCCGGGCGGCGATAACCGGCTCGTGGCTGGCGCAGATGGGCTGGGAGACGGCGCGGCTGAGCGCGCTGTCGGCCAGCCAGTTGAGCGAACGCGGGGTGCCGGCCGCCGAGGTGCCGCCCGGCCCGCAGGCGGAGGAGATAAGCCCGGCGCAGCTGGCGCAACAACTGGACGAACCCGGTACGGTGGTGCTCGATTTTACCACCAGCGCCAACTTTGTCGCTCGCCATATCCCCGGCGCGTGGTGGCTGACGCGCTCGCAGCTGCGCCAGGCCCTGGATGTGATCCCTCCCGCACAGCGATACGTGGTGACCTGCGGCAGCAGTCTGCTGGCCCGCTACGCGGTGCCGGAGGTGGCGGCCTTGACCGGTAAACCGGTGCAGTTGCTTACCGGCGGGACGCTGGCGTGGATCGCCGCCGGTCTGCCGCTGGCGCATGGCGATAGCGGCCTCGCCGTCGAGCGCCGTGACCGCTATCGTCGTCCGTACGAAGGAACCGATAATTCCGCCGAGGCCATGCAGGCTTATCTGGAGTGGGAGTATGGCCTGGTGGATCAGCTGGCCCGCGACGGCACCCACGGTTTTCGGGTGCTCTAGCGCGAGCGCGCCTCAGGCCTCGCGCAGGATCCACGAATACTGAAAGCTCTTCGGCGCCGGAAAATGGGTCCGGCGTCGGTAGGAGCCCAGCGACTGCGGGGTGCAGTAGGTGCAACTCCCCAGCCATTCAACGCTCGCCGGCGACACTCCCGCCTCTGCGAAGATCGCTTCGGCAAAGGCGCGCAGATCAAACCACAGATTATCGCTGCCGCGTGCGGCGGCTTTGAGCGGATCGCTGACCGGGCCCGAACGGGAATGAAACAGCCGCTGGCGATGGCGGGCCACCCGATCACCGCCGGGCTGGTCCAGCAGTTGCTGATAAAATCCGGCGGAGACTTCGTAACAGCAAGGGTGAATATGCGGCCCCACGGCGATGACCAGATCGGCCAATGCCACCCCCTGCTGGCGAAAACAGGCCAGACTATTATCGACAATGCCGCTGACCAGCCCCTGCCAGCCGGCATGCACGCTGCAGACGGAGCGACCGTCGCGCGAGGCGATCAGCATCGGCAGACAGTCGGCGGTCACCACCCCCACCTTTTGCCCGGCTACCGCGGTAAACACCGCGTCGGCGTGCGGGCGCGTCGGCAGCGGCTGCTGATAATGATGAACCTCATTACCATGCACCAGCTTCACCGGAGCCAGCTCGGCATAGGGAAAGGCGGCGGTTTCGTGGACATCGAGAAAAGCGTGGCGGATGCCAGGGATAGCATTGAGCAAACGGGAGGTGTAAGCCATAGGGACGATAAGCGTCAGGGAATGATGTCTTACCATAGGCCAGGTGACGCGGACAGGCAAGGCGGCGGCCCGGCATTTTTTTGCCAGACCGCCGGATGCGTCTCAGACAATCGCGGCGCGCTGCTGACGATGCATCAGCCAGAACACCGCCACGCCGGCCAGCACAATGCCGGGCGCCGAGGCCGCCATCACCCCGATGGTGCCGGTGCCGAGGGCCAGCATCTTGCCGGCCAGCAGCGGGCCGCTCATTGCGCCAAGACGGCCCACCGCCACGGCGGTGCCGACCCCGGTGGCGCGGATCGCTGCGGGGTAAAAAAGCGGCGCCAGGGCATAGAGTACGCTCTGGCCGCCGGTGGCGAACAGCCCGGCGACAAACCCCGCCAGCAGCATTCCGTTTAGCGACGACGCGCTGCCCAGCGCCAGCAGGGAAGCCAGAATCCCGCTGTAGATCAGGAGCGACATCCGCAGCGGGGTGAGCTTATCCATTAGCGCTCCCAGCAGCAGCGTGCCGCAGGCGGCGCCGATCTGCAGAGAGAACATCACCCCCGCCGCCTGGCTGGCGCGGAATCCCTGGCCCACCAGCAGCATCGGCAGCCAGTTGATCAGCATATAGACCACCAGCAGGGTGAAAAAATAACCCAGCCACAACAGCAGGGTGGCGGCGGCATGCCCTGGGGCAAACAGGGTGCGCAGCGGCACGCTGGCCTCCGCGCGCTGAAACGCCTGCGACTCCGGTAGCCAGCGCATCAGCAGCGGGATCAGCAGTAACGGGACCACGCCGCCAATCCAGAAAATAGTCTGCCAGGCCGCGGCGAGACCGGAAAAGCCCAGCGCTGCCGCCAGCGCGGCGCCAATGGGTACGCCGCAGTACATCAGGCTTACCGCCCGGCCGCGGAAGCGTGAGCCAGCGGCTTCCGAGGTTAAGGCAATCAGGTTAGGCAATGCCGCCCCGAGCCCGACGCCGGTGAGCAGGCGCGCCAGCAGCAGCGTCGGGAAGCTCCATGCCACCGCGGTGGCCAGCGAGAACAGGCCAAACAGCAGCACCGACCCCAGCAGAATGCGCTTGCGCCCGTGGCGGTCCGCCAGCCTGCCGCCCACCAGCGCGCCGGGCAGCAGGCCGAGGATCCCGGCGCTGAAGATCCAGCCCATCTGCATTTTATCCAGCGCAAAGGCCTGCGCCATGCCGACGGCGGCGATCCCCGCCGCCTGCAGATCCAGCCCTTCCATCAGGGCCACCATAAAACAGAGCCCGATGGTAACCACCAGGCGCGAGGGGTTTGCAGTCGTTATCTTGGTCATAGGGTACCTTGGCGATAGCCGAACAAACGGAGCAGGTGACTGGCGGCTGATGCTTTGTCAGCCGCACGTTTTTCGTTATTTATTGCGGTTCAGCAGATCCAGCGCGACGTCGACGATCATATCCTCCTGACCGCCGACCATCCGCCGCTTGCCCAGCTCGACGAGAATATCCACCGCGCTGAGGCCATAGCGCTCGGCCGCCGCTTCGCTGTGGCGCAGGAAGCTGGAGTAGACCCCGGCGTAGCCCAGCGCCAGCGTTTCGCGGTCGACACGCACCGGGCGGTCCTGCAGCGGCCGCACCAGCTCATCGGCCGCGTTCATCAGGGCGTAGAGATCGGTGCCATGCTGCCAGCCGAGCTTGTCGGCGGCGGCAATAAATACCTCCAGCGGCGCATTGCCCGCCCCCGCCCCCATCCCGGCCAGGCTTGCGTCAATGCGATCGCACCCCTCTTCCACCGCGACGATCGAGTTCGCCACCCCGAGGCTCAGGTTATGGTGGGCATGCATCCCGGTGGCGGTCTCCGGCTTCAGCACCGCCTTCAGGGCACGGAAGCGGTCGCGAATGTCGTTCATGTTCATCGCCCCGCCGGAATCCACCACATAGATACAGGTCGCGCCATAAGATTCCATCTTCAGCGCCTGCTGCGCCAGTGCCTGCGGGGAGATCATATGGCTCATCATCAGAAAACCGACGGTGTCCATTCCCAGCTCGCGGGCAAAGGCAATATGTTGCGCCGCGACGTCTGCTTCGCTGCAGTGGGTGGCGACCCGCACCACCCGCGCTCCGGCCTGATACGCCGCTTTCAGATCGTGCAGCGTGCCGATGCCCGGCAGCAGCAAGGTGGCGATTTTCGCCTGGCTGACCGCCTCCGCCGCCGCTTCAATCCACGCGATGTCGCTGTGAGCGCCAAAGCCGTAGTTGAAGCTGGATCCCTGCAGGCCATCGCCATGGGCCACTTCGATGGAGTCGACCCCAGCCTTATCCAGCGCGCCGGCGATCTGCTGCACCTGCGCCAGGGAATACTGGTGACGAATGGCGTGCATGCCATCGCGCAGCGTCACGTCCGAGATATAAAGTTTTTTACCGTTCATGCTGTCGCTCCCGCCGCGCTGTGCATTGCCCCGGCCATTTGCTCCGCCGTCGCCAGCGCCGCCGAGGTCATAATATCGAGGTTGCCCGCGTACGCTGGCAGATAGTGCGCCGCTCCTTCCACTTCGAGGTAAACCGCGGTTTTCAGGCCGGAAAAACAGCCGACGCCGGGCAGGTTGACCGGCTTATCCTCGGGGATAACCTCAAACTGCACCTGCTGCTTCAGCCGGTAGCCTGGGACGTAAGCCTGCACTGCCGCCGCCATTTCGGCGATCGAGGCGGCAATCGCCTCCTGCGACGCCAGCTCGCTCAGGACGTAGACGGTATCGCGCATCATCAGCGGCGGCTCCGCCGGGTTCAGTACAATAATCGCTTTGCCCTTGCCCGCGCCGCCGACTTTTTCAATCGCCTGCGAGGTGGTTTCGGTAAATTCGTCAATATTGGCCCGCGTGCCCGGTCCGGCGGATTGGCTGGCGATCGAGGCCACGATCTCCGCGTAATGCACCTTCGCCACTCGCGAGACCGCGGCGACCATTGGGATGGTCGCCTGCCCGCCGCAGGTCACCATATTGACGTTGCCCTGATGGAGATTGGCCGCGAGGTTGACCACCGGTACGCAGTACGGGCCAATCGCCGCCGGCGTCAGGTCGATGACGCGGATCCCCGGCTTCGCTTCGCGCAGCGCGGCATCGTTTTTGATGTGCGCCCCGGCGCTGGTGGCGTCAAAAACAAAATCGATGTCGGCAAATTCCGCCATCTGTATCAGGCCGCCCACCCCTTCGTGGGTGGTCGCGACGCCCATGCGCCGGGCGCGGGCCAGGCCATCCGACTGCGGGTCGATGCCGACCATCACCGCCATCTCCAGATGCTGGCCGTGGCGCAGGATTTTAATCATTAAATCGGTGCCGATATTCCCGGAGCCGATAATGGCGACTTTACGTTTACGCATCACGATGTCCTTCTCCGGCGGCGACGAAGCGTGCCGCAACTGAGCCAATACCTTCGATATGGGCGACAAAGCTGTCCCCCTCGTTAATCGCCACCATCGGGCCTAACGCCCCGGTCAGCACGATATCCCCCGCCCGCAGCGGTTCGCCGAGACTCGCCAGCTTGCGCGCCAGCCAGACTGCGGCGTTCAGCGGATGCCCCAGGCACTCGCTGCCGCGGCCGCTGGAGACCAGCTCCTGGTTGCGGGTCATGTGCATGGCGCACTGCTTCAGATCCAGTCCTGCCGGGCGCTGCGCCGGGCCGCCAATGACGTACAGGCCACAGGAGGCGTTATCGGCGACGGTGTCGACAAAGCCGATTGACCAGTCGCGAATGCGGCTGCCCACCACCTCCAGCGCCGGCAGCACCCATTCGATGGCGTTATACAGTTCATCAAAAGTGGTATCGGCATGCGGCAGATCCTGCTTCAGCACCAGGGCGATCTCGGCCTCCACTTTGGGCTGCAGCACGCGACCAAACGGTACCTCGGCGTTGTCGCCGTAGCACATGTCGGCAAACAGAGTGCCGAAATCCGGCTGGTTGACCCCCAGCTGCTGCTGCACTTTGGGATGGGTCAGGCCCACCTTGCGGCCCACTACCCGCCGGCCATGGGCCACGTGGTGCTGGACGTTCAGACGCTGGATGGCATAGGCGGCGTCGGCATTGTCGACGCCGAGGATATCACGCAGCGGGGCGATCGCCTGGCCGGTCTGTTCCGCGTCGCGCAGCTGCCGGGCCAGCGCGTCAAGAGAAAAAGTCATCATTTACTCCTTAAGCCCGTGCGAGGAAATTGAGCACCAGCTGATTAAAACTGTCGGCATGTTCCCACTGCGCCCAGTGGCCGCAGTCGCGGTAAATATGCAGTTCCGAACCGGCGATCCCGGCGAGCAGGCGCAACCCGGCATCCATCGGCACGAAGCGGTCATTGCGTCCCCAGACGATCAGGGTTGGCGCGCTGATTTCGCCCAGCCGCGGGCCAAAGTCAGGAAACTGCTTCGGGTTGGCTTCGAGGCTTTTGACGAAGTTGTCCAGATGGTCGCGGCGCGACAGCATATTGTTGAGACGCGCCTCGAACAGCGCCTCGGTGAGGTCGCGGGTGTCGAAGACGAAGATGCTCATCATCTTCTTCAGGTTTTCAATGGTCGGCTCGCGGTACAGGGCATTCAGCAGCTTGATGCCCTCCGTCGGCATCGGCGTGAACAGGCTCATGCCGCCGGTCCCCCCACCCATTAGCACCAGCTTCGCCACCCGCTCCGGCCAGCTCAGGGTGAAGGCCACCGCGCTATGGCCGCCCATCGAGTTGCCCAGCAGATGGACTTTATCGATCCCCAGCTGATCGACCACGCTTTTCAGAATGCGGGCGTTGAGGTCCGAACGTGAGCCGCTGTTGACGATAGCATCGCTTTTGCCCCACCCCGGACAGTCGAGGAGCAGCACGCGATAGCCCGCCTCGACCAGCGGGTCAATGTTACGGCTGAAGTTGGCCCAGCCGGTGGCCCCCGGCCCGGAGCCGTGCAGCATGACCACGGTCTCTTTCCCGTCGCCGCAGTCATTGATATGGATGCGCAGCGTGCGGCCCTCCTCGTCGACATTGAGGAATCGGCTGGTGGCGGCTTCGGTTTGCGGTTGATAGCTCATGTTAGTCTCCCGGTTAATCAAATCTCGGTGGTGGCGCTCAGCGAGCCGAACCCGGCGATCCACTCGGGGATCGGCCGGTAATAGCGGCCCTCACTGCGCCAGCGGCCAAAAGCGGATAGCGCGGCAAAAGCGGCCACCCAGGTCTTAATTTCGTGCGTCGATTTCCCGGCCATCGCCGACAGCTCGTCGTTGCCGATCGCATCCAGCTCCGCCAGCCGCCCCTGCTCCAGCAGGCTCATAAAGCGGTTGTCCCAGACCGGGTTGAGGGGATGGAGCGAATGCGGATCTTCGGTAAACCGTCTGGCGGCGTTGATCACCCGCTGCTGGCGCCGTTCGCGTTCGTCCGGCGGCAGCTGTTTTCCGCCGCCGAGCAGGCGATCGCGGAGATGGGCGTCGGCTTTCGCCAGCTCCGGCACCGGCGGCTGGTGCGAGAGTCCGCCCGAGCCGAGGATCAGCACCCGCTTATTGAGGGTATTGAGAAAGCGGCCCATCGCCTCGCCCAGCAGCCGGGTACGTTGAAAACCCGGCAGCGGCGCGGCGACGCCGTTAATAAACACCGGCAGCACCGGCAGGCGGTCCAGGCCACCCAGCAGAAACTCCAGCGGCTGGGCGAAGCCATGGTCCACCTGCATGTTGTACGACACCGCCAGGTCGATACCGCTGTTGATGACCGCGTGGGCGCAGGCTTCCGCCAGCTCGGTCGGCACCGGCAGGTCGCCGGCGGCGCTGGCGAAGTCGCCAATGGCGGTGGCGCCGACGCCGAGGCAGAACGGCGGCATCACGTCATAGAAAAAACCGTTGTAGTGATCGGGAGCGAAGAGCACCACCAGCTCGGGCTCGAAAGCGGCGATCCGCCGCCGGGCGTCAGCAATCACCCCGTTCACTTCATCAAGGACCGCCTGCTCCGGGTCCACGAATCCCACCAACGGAGTGTGGGAGAGACAGTGCAAATAGGCATCCATATCAGGCCACCTTCTCTTCAGTGCGGGCGGTATCCCCGGTTGCGAGGGTCATTTTTTCCGCCAGGGCGGTCAGCTGTGCGCCGAGGGTCTGCGGGATGGCGAGAGCGGCGACAAAGCGGTCCGGTCTGACCACGGCAATGGCGGTGTTATGCTGAGCAAACCAGCTCTTCAGGCGATTTTGCGTATCGCCTACCCGCAGCGTGCCGGGGGCGTTATCCTGCTCGCGATGGATCTGCACCTCCGGCACCACCTGGATAAAGCGCACGCCAATCGCGCGCCAGCGGGCGATCTGCCCGGCTTCGAGCCCCCACTGCGGGTTGCAGCCCCAGCCGATAATGGCGAAATTCGCGCCGATAACCTCGTCGAGCAGCACGCTCTCGCCGCTCTCCAGCGTCACCTGCGGTTGAATAAACATTTTGCCCACCGGCGAGGTTTTGCCGGCGCCGTCGGTCAGCAGCGCCCCCTCGCGGTACTGCGGCATCGGCTTAAAGCGCATTTCGAGGAAGTAGCGCTTCACCGGCGGCAGGTAGTTCAGCAGCCAGGAGAGACCGTCGCGCACGGCCCCCTGCCAGCGCTTCGGCGGCGCCAGCACGTTGCCGGCGGTGACCGACAGATCAATCATCGCTTTCGCGTGGTCGCGGCGCTCCTGCTGGTAGCTGTCGAGCAGCGCCTCTCCCGCTTTACCGTTGACCACCAGCGCCAGCTTCCACGCCAGGTTGAAGGCGTCGCGCATGCCGCTGTTGTATCCCTGCCCCTGCCAGACCGGCATGATGTGCGCCGCGTCGCCGGCCAGCAGCACCCGGTCAATGCGAAAGCGCTCGGCAAGGCGGGCATTATGGGTGTAGACCCGCTGGCGGATCAGCTCGACGCGGTCCGGGTCCGGCAGCACTTTGCTCAGCAGACGACGCATATTGTGCGGCTCGCTGAGCTGGGCTTCGGTTTCTCCGGGCATCACCATAAATTCAAAGCGGCGCACGCCATGGGGCAGCGCGGCGGAAACGTAGGGTCGCACCGGGTCGCAGCACAGGTAAACGTGCGGGGTGGCCAGCGGGTCGTTAGCGATATCGATGACGATCCACTGATTCGGCGCGGTCTTGCCTTCGAAGGGGACGTTCAGCGTACGACGAATAAAGCTGGCGCCGCCGTCGCAGGCCACCAGCCAGTCCGCGCGCACCGTCTCCCGCTCGCCGTCCGGTCCTTTAAGATTTAACGTGACACCGTCACCGTTCTGGCTAAAGGCTTCTACTTCGCGGGAGAAGAGGCAGCGGACCTGCGGGAAACGCTGCAGGCCGTTATACATCACCGCATCGACCTGCGGCTGAATGAAGGCGTTGCGCCGCGACCAGCCAAACTCATCGGTCATCGGCTGGATATCGGCAAAGCAGCGCCCCTTCGGGGTCAGAAAGCGCATGGCGTGCCACGGCGTGGTGTGCGGCAGCACGTCATTCACCAGCCCTACCGCCTGCATCGCCCGCAGGGATTCATCGTCAATGCCGATGGCCCGCGGGTAATCGATCAGTGTGTCGAGCTTTTCCACCAGCAGCACGCTGATGCCCATCTGGCCAAGGTAGTTGGCCATCATCAGGCCAACCGGACCGGCGCCGGCGATGGCGACCTGAGCGGTATGCTGCACGGCGGGTTGAATATCGGGTGTAGATGTTGTCATTTTCAGCGACCTCACGACTCGGAAACTGCCCGGCTGACAGGCAATTTGTTAATCATGTGTAAACGTATTTTTATAATGGGCTGAGTATAGGGCGGGGGTTTTCGGCTACAATCAAAACATCGCCGAATGTGCACCAGGTGCACAACGCTGTTTATAAAGCATTTTAAGGAAGGATTTATGCGTGACGATGGGTCCACTGAGTACAAAACGGTGCGTGGGTTAAGCCGGGGTTTATTGTTATTAAAATTGTTAAATAAATTCGACGGCGGCGCGACGCCGGGCCTGCTGGCGGAGTTTAGCGGCCTGCATCGCACCACCGTGCGCCGGCTGCTGGAGACGCTGCAGGAGGAGGGTTTTGTCCGCCGCAGCCGCTCCGACGACAGCTTCCGTTTGACCATTAACGTCCGCCAGCTGAGCGATGGATTTCGTGACGAACATTGGATTTCTGCCCTCGCCACACCGCTGCTCGGCGAGCTGCTGCGCGAGGTACAGTGGCCCACGGATATCACCACCCTCGACGTCGACGCCATGGTGGTGCGCGAGACTACCCACCGCTTCAGCCGACTGTCGTTTCACCGCGCGATGGTCGGACGGCGGCTGCCGCTGTTGCTCACCGCCTCCGGGCTGACGTGGCTGGCCTTTGCCCCCGACGCGGAGCGCGACGCCATCGTCAGCATGCTGGCCGCCCGTCCGGAAGCTGAGTATCAGCTGGCCCGCGAACCGGAACGGCTGGCGGCGATCCTCGCCCGCACCCGCCAGAACGGCTATGGCGAAAACTTCCGCGGTTGGCGGCAGGAGGAGAAAATCGCCTCCATCGCCGTGCCGGTCTGCAGCCAGCAGCGGGTTATCGGCTGCCTGAATCTGGTCTATATCGCCAGCGCGATGACCATTGAGCAGGCGGCGCAGAAGCATCTTTCCGCCCTGCAGAGGGTGGCGAGTCAGATAGAGGCCCGCATGGAAGAGGAAGAAGTGTGGTACGAAATGCCTTAATCGTGATGAGGGTAAATGCGATCACCCATTGCGCCCGGCTTCGTTATATACTTTAATACATAACGAATTTTTCACGCCATTCGGGCCACACCATGTCAAAACACCCCTTACTGCTGGGCCTGACGCTGCTCAGCGCCAGCCTGTTCACCGGCCAGGCCTTTGCCGACCGCACCGTCACCGACCAGCTGGGTCGCCAGGTCACGCTCCCCGACCACATCACCCGCGTCGTGGTTCTGCAACATCAGACGCTCAACCTGCTGGTGCAACTGCATGCCGCAGAGGATATCGTCGGCGTCTTAAGCAGCTGGCAGAAACAGCTCGGGCCGCAGTTCGCCCGCTTTATGCCTGAGATCGGGCAACTGGCGACCCCGGGCGATCTCACCCAGGTCAATATTGAAAGCCTGCTGGCGCTGCGTCCGCAGGTGGTTTTTGTCGCCAACTATGCGCCGCCGGCGATGATCGCGCAGATCCAACAGGCCGGGATCCCGGTGGTGGCCATCTCGCTGCGCCAGGACGCCGCCGGGGAAAAAAATAAAATGAACCCTACCATGGCTGACGAAGAGCAGGCCTATAACGCCGGGCTGGTGGAGGGGATCCGCCTTATCGGCGAGGTCGTCGAGCGCCAGCCCGAGGCCGAGGCGCTGATTCACTACACCTTTGCGGCGCGCAAAAAAGCCAATGCGCCGGTGGCCGATATTCCCCAGAACCAGCGGGTGCGGGTGTATATGGCCAACCCCGATCTGAATACCTACGGCGCCGGTAAATACACCGGGCTGATGATGGCGCACGCCGGGGCGCTGAACGTGGCGGCCGCCAGCGTAAAAGGCGCCCGTCAGGTGTCGCTGGAGCAGGTACTGGAGTGGAACCCGCAGGTGATCTTCGTCCAGGACCGTTATCCGCAGGTGGTCAAACAGATAGAGAACGACCCGCAGTGGCAGGCGATCGATGCGGTGAAACACCACCGCGTGTGGCTGATGCCGGAGTACGCCAAAGCCTGGGGTTACCCGATGCCGGAGGCCCTGGCGCTGGGCGAGCTATGGATGGCGAAAAAACTCTATCCTTCGCGCTACCAGAGCATCGATGTGGACAGTAAAGCCAGGGATTACTATCAGCGTTTTTACCGCGTGGCGTGGACGCCAGATGCGCGCTAACCACCATCCCTGGCGGTTGCAGGGTAGCCTGGCGCTGGCGACGCTGGCGATCGCGGTCGCCTCGCTCTGTTTCGGCCAGTACCCGTTAAGCCTGCGCGCCGTTGGCCACACCCTGGTCCATTTGCCGCCAGGTGAAGGGGTGATCGGGCAGATCGTCTGGTCGGTTCGCCTGCCGCGCGTGGTCATGGCTCTGCTGGCCGGGGGCGCGCTGGGGCTGTGCGGCGCCACCTTGCAGGGCGTGTTCCAGAACCCGCTGGTGGACCCGCACATCATCGGGGTGACCGCCGGCTCCGCCTTCGGCGGCACGCTGGCGATCCTGTTGGGCGTCGGCGGTCTGCTGATGATGGCCTCGACCTTTTTCTTCGGCCTCATCGCGCTGGGGCTGATTTACGCCCTCGCCGCCCTGCAGGGGCGGGACAGCACGCTGGGGCTGATTCTGTCCGGGATCATTCTCAGCGGCTTCTTCGCCGCGCTGGTCAGCCTGATGCAGTACCTCGCCGATAGCGAAGAGACGTTACCGAACATTGTTTTCTGGCTGCTCGGCAGCTTCGCGACCGCCAGCTGGCATAAGGTTCTGCTTATGTCCCTGCCCATGGCGCTAGCCGCCGGGGTGCTGTGGAAGCTGCGCTGGCGTATCAACCTGCTGGCGCTGGAGGAACGCGATGCCCGCAGTCTTGGCGTTCCGGTGGCCGCGCTGCGTCGCGGCGTGCTGGTGTGCTGTGCAGTGCTGGTGGCAGCCCAGGTGGCGGTCAGCGGCAGCATCGCCTGGATGGGGCTGGTGGTCCCGCACCTCGCCCGCCTGCTGGTGGGCGCTGACCATCGTCGCCTGCTGCCCACCGCCTTCTGGCTTGGCGCCGCGCTGATGCTGGTGGTAGACGATCTGGCGCGCACGCTGACCCAGGCGGAAATCCCGATCGGGATCATCACTGCCCTGCTCGGGGCGCCGCTGTTTACCTTTTTACTGGTGCAATCCCGGCGCCGGAGTACCGCCCGATGAACAGCTCATTATCGCTGGAAGCGCTACGCTACGGCCACCGTCAGCCGCTCTTCGCCCCGCTCACGCTGACCTGCCGGCCCGGTGAGATCTGGGCGGTGCTGGGCGCCAATGGCCGGGGAAAAAGTACCCTGCTGGACACCCTAACCGGCGTGTTGCCGCCGCTGGGCGGCCAGGTGCAGTGCGAGGGGGGCATCGCCCTGGTCCCGCAGTCGTTTCGTCCCGCTTTTCGCTGGCGCGTGAGCGATGTGGTGCTGATGGGCCGCGCCCGTCATGTGGATCTCTTTGCCCAGCCTGGCGAGGAGGATGCCCGGCGGGTTGAGAACGCGCTGACGCAGCTGGGGATTGCCGCCCTGGCCGGGGATGACTTCGGCGCCCTCTCCGGCGGCCAGCAGCAGCTGGTGCTGATTGCCCGCGCGCTGGTCAGCGCCAGCCAGAATATCCTGCTGGATGAGCCCTGCTCGGCGCTGGACCTCGGTAACCAGCAGGTGGTATTGCAGCTGATCGGCGACCTCGCTCACCGCCAGGCACGCACCGTCCTGTTCACCACCCATGATCCAAACCATGCGCTGCAGGTGGCCAGCCATACGCTGCTGCTTCTGCCGGAGGGCCAGTGGCTGGCAGGCGAGACCGCCGACGTGCTGAGCGAAACGCACCTCCGGCAAGCGTACGGCCTGCCGGTACGTCTGATCCACTATGCCGCCTCCGCGTCCCCTCTGCTGGCGCCGGGGTTTACTCTGCGTCGCTAAACGGCATAAAACCCGCCTGCCGGAGATACCTCTGGCCAACGTCGCCGAGTATAAAGCGATACAGGGCCAGTGCGGCGGGATCCGCCCTGAGGCGCGCCAGCTGGTAATCGCAGCGAATATTCCACGGCGCCAGGATGGTCAGGGTACGCAGATCGTCGCAGGCGGCCAGCGCGGGGCCATAGTGCGCGTAGCCGATAAACAGATCCGCCAGATTCTGGCGAATAAGCCACGCGCCGGCTATCTCGCCCGGCGGCACGCTCAGTGAGTCTCTACCGCCGACCCGCGGCTGCGCCCGCCCGGCTATCGCGTTGCCCAACCCAGGATAGTGCGCCTCAATTCGGGCAAACAGTTGCCAGGTATAATCTCCCGACGGATCGCATCCCGGCGTGGAGGTCGCCAGCCGCAGGCGGGGCGTGCTGAGCAGCGCCAGCCAGTCCAGGCCATCGTTGTCCGGCGACCGCCGGGCGGTCAGCATCAGCTGGTTGCCGGCAAATCCCTGGCATTCCTGCGCCAGACCGGCCTGCAGCAGCGCCTGCGGGTGCGCCGCGTTGGCGGACGCAAAAACCGCGCACGGCGCCCCGGCCTCGATCCGCTCGCGCAGCAGGCCGGCAGGGCCAAACTGCGCATCGACCGCCAGGCCAGTGTGCTGCTGAAAGTGCGCCACCAGCGGCAGGAAAGCGCTTCTCAGGCTTCCCGCCGCCAGCAGCGTGAGAGGAGTGGACATCATAGATAGTCGCTATAAACCGGATAATATAACGCTATATTACCCGGTTTGCCGTCGCGTCAGTAGCGAATTTCCGCCAGCGCGCGCAGCTGCTCGGGGGTGGCTACCGGCAGGTCGAAAAAGCGCAGATAAGCGGGGATCATTTCAAACAACATGTCGGTCCCGCGCTGGATATGGCACTGTCGCGCCTGAGCGGCCCTCAGCAGCGGGGTGTACTCCTGGGTCATGACGACCTCCCCCACCCAGGTGCCTGGCGCCAGACGGTCAACGTCCAGCGGCAGCGGATCGCTGGCCTTCATCCCCAGCGGGGTGGCATTGACCACCAGCTCGTGTCCGACAGGGTCGTGCTGCATCAGGGTGATATCGAGCTGCGGATAGTGCTGATGCAGCCGTCCGGCAAGGGCGTGCGCCACCTCGGGCCGGGTATCGTACAGGGTCAGGGCGCTGACTCCCGCCGCGGCGAGAGAGGCGGCGATAGCCGATCCCACCCCGCCGCTGCCGACCACCAGCGCCCGCGTCCCCTGCGGATTAAACCCTTTACGACGCAGGCCCAGCACAAAGCCGTCGCCATCGAACATATCCCCGGAGAGGCTGCCGTCGGCCTCGCGACGGATGGCATTGCAGGCGCCGGCGATGGCCGCCGTCGGGCTCAGGCGCTGGACCAGATCGCAGGTGGCGATTTTATGCGGCATCGTCACCAGCGCGCCGATGATGTTGGTCATCGTAAACAGCGGCGGAATAAACGCGGCGTAGTCCTCCGGCCTGACCCCCATCGGCACCACCTTCACGTCCACCTGCTGGTCGACGAACCACGGGTTATAGATCATCGGCGCCTTAAAACTGGCGGTCGGATAGCCAAGGTGCGCTATCAGCCGCGTATTTCCACTAATCACCATGCCTTGCTCCTTTGCTTACTGCGATAACTCGATACGTTTGACGTCGCCGAGGATAAACAGATAGGCCACCACGCCCAGCAGCGCGGCGCCGCCGATGTAGATCAACGCGTAGAAGAAATTGCCGAACCCGGCAACGATAAAGCCGATCACCAGCGGGGTGAGGATCCCCGCGAGGTTGGCGCAGAAGTTAAACAGGCCGCCGGTCAGGCCGCCCAGCCCCTTCGGGGCAATATCGGAGATCAGCGTCCAGCCAAGCCCCACCATTCCCTGACCAAAAAAGGCAAACGACATCACCAGGATCACCGCCAGGTCGCTCTGCAGCCAGTTGGCGGTGATAATGCAGCTGGCCATCAGCAGACCGGCGACGATCGGCAGCTTACGGCCAAGGTTGGCCGACCCGGTGGCCTTGAGCAGTTTGTCGGAGATCCAGCCGCCAAACATCACCCCGCCCGCGGCGGCGACAAACGGCAGGATGGAGAAGAAGCCGACCTTCAGCCAGGGCATATGCCGCTCGGTGGCCAGCCAGGTCGGGAACCAGGTGAGAAAGAACACCAGCACGGTATTGCCGGCAAACTGGCCGATGCTGGCGCCGATGATCTGCCGCTTGCTCAGCAGCTGGCGGACCAGCGGCCAGCTGAACGCCACCTGCTGGTCCGTCGGGGCGCTCAGGCCGCCGCCGTTTTCGATATGCTCGCGCTCCTGCTGGCTGAGGCGCGGATCTTCATGCGGTTCGCGGTAGCAGCGCCACCACACCAGGGCAAACAGAATACCGACCGCGCCGACGCTGACGAACAGCACCCGCCAGCCAAAGCCGTCCATGATCCAGAACAGCAGCGGCGCAAAGCAGGCCAGCCCGAGGTATTCCCCTACCGTGTACACCGCTGTGGCTTTCGCCCGCTCATGCTGCGGGAACCAGGCGCTGACCACCCGGCTGTTGACCGGAAAGCACGGCGCTTCGCTAATGCCGAGCCCGAAGCGGCACAGCAGCAGTGTTTTCAGCCCCACCGCCATGCCGTGGAACAGGGTAAACAGCGACCACAGGGTCAGCGACAGAAAATAGGTCACTTTGTTGCCAAAGCGGTCAAGAAACAGCCCGCCGGGGATCTGCGCCAGGGCATAGGTCCAGGCAAAGGCGGAAAAAAGGATACCCATGATCGCCGGGTCGATCCCCAGCTCACCGGTGAGCTTTGGGGCGGCAATCCCCAGCACGGTGCGATCGAGGTAGTTGATCATGGTACCAACGGCCAACAGCGCAAGGATGCCGATGCGCCGCCGGGAGCGGCGTACGGTGACGGCAGGCTGGGCGGCAGCCGTCGGATTAGGGCTATATGAGCTCATAGTCAGTTCCTGTCTCGGGTACAGAGGATGTTGTTATTGTGTTTAAGGCATAATGAACCATTTGATTCGGGCTAACAATACTGCATCGCCGCCAGACGAACGGCGGCATTCGCCGCGCCATAGAGCGCGTAGCCTGCCTGTCGTTCGGTTAATTCAAAGAAAAAGCGCCCGGCGGTAAAGGGGCGGGTATAAAGATGCAGGAAGGCCCCGCCCTGCGGATCGCGGTCGTAGAGGAGCTGCCGCCGCTGCAGTTGCCCAACGTCCAGCTCGCCGCCGAAGCGCGCCAGCAGATCGTCATAATAGTTGGCCGGGATCGGCAGCGCATGGCGGGCAACGTCGGCAAGCTGGTCGCAGGTGGCCGGCAGATCGCGGCAGGCAAAGGCCGCATGCTGCAGCCCTGCCCCCTGGTAGCAGGCGACCGAGCGTGCAATCTGCGTCGCCCGGCTCTGCGAAATATTCAGCGCCAGACGGATATCGCCCTGCGGGCTGCGCACCGCCAGACTGCGCACCAGTCCATACGGGTCCGGCAGCGTCTGCTCATGCTCAAGGGTAAAACCAAACACCGTGCGGAAGAACATCACCCAGTTGTCGCGGCTGTCGGCCTCCATCCCCAGCGCCAGATGGTCGATACCGAGATAATCCTCGCGCACCGTCAGTCCGTCGCGCAGATGAAAATCGCGCTCATAGATCCCTTCCCCGGCCTCGATGAGATAGATAAGGCTACCGTCCGGGGCGCAGATCGCCGGGATCGGCGTTTCGTTCGGCCCGGCATCGCCCTGCCAGGTGGCATACCCCAGCGCCCGGGCGCGGGCCACAATCGGCGCACTGCGATCGACCCGCAGCGCCATGGCGCACAGCGATACGCCGTGGCGTTGATAGAAATGATCGGCCCAGCTGTGGGGCTGATGGTTGATGACGATCCGCGCCCCGCCGTTGCGCCACAGCGTCACCTGTTTGGAGCGGTGGCTTCCCTCGTGCTGAAAACCCAGCGCCTGCAGATGCTGCCCCAGGCGCTGCGCCTCGGCGGCGCTGGCGGCAAACTCGATAAACTCCAGCCCGTGATAGACCGGCAGCGGCGGCGGTGAAAACAGATCCGCATCGCACGTCGGGAGCCGACGGCGGGTTTGCTCCTCCAGCCACAGCAGCGAACGATAACCATCTTTGGCCGTCGCGCCGTTCGGCGAGGCGCGAAAACCGTCATTAAAGATCTCCAGCGACCAGGGGCCGCGATAGCCGCAGCGGGTGACCTGCTCGGCAAACGGCTCCAGCGGCAGCTCGCCCTGCCCGGGGAAGCAGCGGAAATGGCGACTCCATTCCAGGAGATCCATTTTCATGTACGGCGCATCGGCGAGCTGAACAAAGGTGATTTTCTCCACCGGCACCGACGGCAGCGCGTCCAGCGTGTCGCCGCGGGCCAGAATATGGAAGCTGTCGAGCACCAGGCCCAACGCCGGGCTGTCCACCCGCCGCACCCGCTCCCAGGCCTGCTGCCAGCGGTTCACATGGGTTCCCCAGGCCAGCGCCTCATAGCCGATAGTGATCCCCTCTTCTTCCGCCAGCGTGGCCAGCGCCCGCAGATCCGCGACCTGCAATTCGCTATCCGCCGAGCAGTCCGGCTGCACATTGCTGCACAGCAGCAGCGTGTCGCAGCCCAGCTCGTGCATCAGGGCAAACTTGCGCCGAGCGCGGGCTATATTCGCCGCAAACTGCGCCCGGCTGGCGCCTTCAAAATCGCGAAAGGGTTGAAAAAGCGTGATTTTTAACCCTAAATCGGCGGCAAGCTGGCGGATTTCCGCCGGCGTCCCCGTATAATAGAGCAGATCGTTCTCGAAAATTTCCACACCCTGATAGCCCGCCGCCGCAATAGCGTGCAGCTTCTCAGGCAGGGTGCCGGAAATCGAAACGGTGGCGATAGAGCGCAGCATAAGGTCCTCGGGTCAACAACTGACGTGAGCCTTGAATATGTATCATTTGGTTCATTTGCGCCATACTAGGTTGCTAAATTGTGATCATTATGTGTATTTTTTGTCACCCAAGAAAAAGGAGTTGCCATGACCGTCGTTGCTCATGATGAAGCACAATCCCTGAAGGCGCGGATTTTCAGCGCCGCTATCGCTGTTTTTGCTGAACACGGGCTGTCAGGCGCCCGCATGGAGCAGATCGCCACCGAAGCGCAGACCACCAAGCGCATGGTGGTTTACTACTTCAAAAGCAAAGAGCAGCTCTATCAGGAGGTGCTGCAGTATGTGTATGCGCGGATCCGCGAAACCGAGCAGCAGCTGGGGCTGGAGAATGTGCCGCCGGTGGAGGCGCTGGTGCGGCTGGTGCGCTGGAGCGTGCGTTATCACGCCACCCACGCGGACTATATGCGGGTGATTTGCATGGAGAATATGCAGCGCGGCAAGTGGTTACAAACCTCGGGTGAACTGAAACCGCTGAATCGTACCGCCCTGTCGATTCTGGAAGACATTTTACAGCGCGGCCAGCAGCAAGGCGTCTTTCAGGCGGGGCTCGAAGCACGCGATGTGCACCGGTTAATCAGCAGCTTCAGCTTTTATCAGGTGTCGAACTTCTACACCTTCAGCAGCCTGTACCTTGACGATCCGTTGCCCGCCATCGACGACGAAGCGATGGTGGCCCACCACTGTGACATTGCCGTCCGGGCGGTGATCCGCTTCGTGATTTCCTGACCCGCCGGCGAAAGACGTTAATGCCCGGAAAGGGCGTGAATGACTTTCTCCATGGCCTCCACGGTGAGCGCCGAACGCTGAATTTTGGCGTTCGCCAGCGAGGTGCGCAGTACGCCGGCAATGACAATGTGTTTCGGCTCCTGGCCCAGGTCTCGCATTTCCAGCACCACTTTACCCACCACGCGGCACATTTCCTGGTACAGCTCGTCGTCTTTGGCTTTATTTCCCATCTGGTTTTGCTCGCACTTTATTATTATCAATCAATTCATTATTGATAGATTTTTTCCGCAACGCAAATTATCCCCGGCGGAATGGGCCAATGGCGCATTTTACTGGTTCATCACGCGAGAAAAAGCGCCTTCCGCTGCCCCTTTGCCTGCCCGGTGATGAAAAAATGTGTTGCGTACTTTTATGCATAACGTGCCGGTTTTGTTACGCGTTTTGTCCATAATTTGAAACGAGGTTTTTATTTTCCTTTTTGATTTCGGCAGCGTATAATGCGCTTCGATTCTTTCTTGAATGGTTTCAGCGCATTGGACTGCATGATAAAACGCATAACACCTTGCCACATTTCATGGGCTGAACCGCCAGCACACATTCTTCTGCACGCTCCGGGGTTGTCACCTATCCTTAGGGCGTGGCTTAGCAACTTTCGTAATACAGGTTTGGCTCCCCGGCAGTGCGCCCGCGGAGCGAGAATTCCATATCCTTCACAACTTAAAGACTAAAACTGTCATGAAAAAGACCAAAATTGTTTGCACCATCGGTCCGAAAACCGAATCTGAAGAGATGCTGACCAAAATGCTGGAAGCCGGCATGAACGTGATGCGTCTGAACTTCTCCCACGGTGACTATGCGGAACACGGTCAGCGCATCCAGAACCTGCGCAATGTGATGAGCAAAACCGGTAAGAAAGCCGCTATTCTGCTGGACACCAAAGGCCCGGAAATTCGTACCATCAAGCTGGAAGGCGGCAACGACGTCTCATTGAAAGCAGGCCAGACCTTCACCTTCACCACCGATAAATCCGTCGTCGGCAACAACGAAATCGTTGCAGTGACCTACGAAGGCTTCACGTCTGACCTCACCGTCGGCAACACCGTTCTGGTGGACGATGGCCTGATCGGCATGGAAGTGACGGCTATCGAAGGTAACAAAGTTATCTGTAAAGTGCTGAACAACGGCGACCTTGGCGAGAACAAAGGCGTAAACCTGCCGGGCGTCTCCATCGCCCTGCCGGCGCTGGCTGAGAAAGACAAACAGGATCTGATCTTCGGTTGCGAACAGGGCGTGGACTTTGTCGCGGCCTCCTTCATCCGTAAACGTTCCGACGTCGTCGAGATCCGTGAGCACCTGAAAGCCCACGGCGGCGAAAACATCCAGATCATCTCCAAAATCGAAAACCAGGAAGGCCTGAACAACTTCGACGAAATCCTCGAAGCTTCCGACGGCATCATGGTTGCTCGTGGCGACATGGGCGTTGAGATCCCGGTTGAAGAAGTTATCTTCGCCCAGAAAATGATCATCGAAAAATGTATCCGCGCGCGCAAAGTGGTTATCACCGCGACTCAGATGCTGGACTCCATGATCAAGAACCCGCGTCCGACCCGCGCTGAAGCCGGCGACGTGGCCAACGCCATCCTCGACGGTACCGATGCAGTGATGCTGTCCGGCGAATCCGCGAAAGGTAAATACCCGCTGGAAGCCGTCACCATCATGGCCACCATCTGCGAACGTACTGACCGCGTGATGACCAGCCGTCTGGACTTCAATAACGACAATCGTAAACTGCGCATCACCGAAGCGGTGTGCCGCGGCGCGGTAGAAACCGCTGAGAAACTGGAAGCGCCGCTGATCGTTGTCGCCACCCAGGGCGGTAAATCCGCACGCGCTGTGCGTAAATACTTCCCGGACGCCACCATCCTGGCCCTGACCACCAACGAAACCACCGCTCGCCAGCTGGTGCTGAGCAAAGGCGTTGTGCCACAGCTGGTGGAAGAGATCGCCTCTACCGATGACTTCTATCATCTGGGCAAAGATCTGGCGCTGAAAAGCGGCCTCGCGCGTAAAGGCGACGTGGTGGTGATGGTTTCCGGCGCATTAGTGCCGAGCGGTACCACTAATACGGCTTCCGTACACGTGCTGTAATAATTTACAGGTTAATTGGTTTTTTTTAATAAAGCGCCTCTCGGGGCGCTTTTTTTTATTCATTGATTAGCTCTTCCTATTAAAAATGCAAATCGGAATTTACTATTTAATAAGAGATTATCTAAGATGAATCCGATGGAAGCGCGCTGTTTTCACTCGCCTTTTTCTGCGATTTTGTCCAATTCGATGCTTCTTTGAGCGAACGATCAAAAATAAGTGCGTTCAGGTAAAAAAAATATTCTCATCCCAAAAAACTTTGTGTAATACTTGTAACGCTACATGGAGATTAACTCAATCTAGAGGGTATTAATAATGAATCGTACTAAACTGGTACTGGGCGCGGTAATCCTGGGTTCTACTCTGCTGGCTGGTTGCTCCAGCAATGCTAAAATCGATCAGCTGTCTTCTGACGTTCAGACTCTGAACGCTAAAGTTGACCAGCTGAGCAACGACGTGAACGCAATCCGTTCCGACGTTCAGGCTGCTAAAGACGACGCAGCTCGCGCTAACCAGCGTCTGGACAACCAGGCTCACTCTTACCGTAAGTAAGAGTTCTGGTAATAAAAATGGCGCACTCTGTGCGCCATTTTTTTTGCCCTCAGCATGAGGGCTACTGGGTAAGCAGGCTGTTGTCTGACGGCGTGTTCTGCGCCGACAGCGTAGCTGGCGCACTCCCCGTCCCCGTGGACACCACCACCGGATATCCCGCCCTTCTCGACATCGCTTTTTTCAGCTGTGCATCATCGACCGCTTTATCCTCTGCGAAGGCGTGAAACGCCGCAGGCAGCGTGTAGGCGATGGTCCGGGTGTTTTCCCCTTCCGTCTGCGAAAGCGGCCTGTGGACCTCGACATAGCGTTTACCATCCGGTTCGACGGCAAACTTCACCGGCTGATTGATAATCCGTACCGGCGTCCCGGTTTTCACCTGGTTGAACAGCGCTTTGATGTCATCGGCGTTCATTCGCATACAGCCTGAGCTGACGCGTAAACCGACGCTGTCCGGCGCGTTGGTGCCATGAATCAGATATTCGCCGTTGCCATAGGCCAGACGCAGCGCGTAGCGCCCCAGCGGATTGTACGGCCCGGCCGGGACCACCGCTGGTAACGTCACCCCTTTCTCCAGCGAACGCGCCCGAATGCCCGCGGTGGGCGTCCAGGTCGGGTTGGGGATCTTCTGCCCGATGCGGGTGGTCATCTCAGGCGTTTCCAGCCCTAACTGGCCGATACCCAGCGGATAGACCTGCACCTGATTCTCTCCCGGCGGGAAGTAATACAGCCGCAGTTCCGCAAGGTTGACGACAATCCCCTCTCGCGGTACGTCGGGGAGCAGCATCTGGGAGGGGATCAGGACCTGAGTACCTGGCTTCGGCTGCACCGGCGCGATGGTATCGTTGGCTTCGAGGATCAGCATCGCCGCGGTATCGAAATGGCGGGCGATCGCCTGCAGGTTGCGGTCTCCCTCCTGTACGGTCCAGTACTGGTTCTGGCCAATCAGCCGGCTGTTGGCGGGAGGAAGCGGGTAGTCGACGGCCCAGGCGGCCGAGGAGACGCCAAGCGCGCTGAGAAGGGCTAAGGTGATCATCGTTTTGCGTTTCATACTGAGATTCCTTCTTTCGCTGATAAAACGCCAGGAGACTGAACGGCGGCAGGAGCAGAACCCCTACCGGACGTAACAGAATGAAATCTACCTGTTTATTCTAGCTAATATTTGCGGCTTTCGCGCGGATCGCACGGATCATGGCTTCAAGCCCTTGCGAGCGGGAAGGCGTCAGGTGTTGGGTGAGCGCCATTTTTTCAAACCACGGGCGCACATCGAACTCGATGATATCCTGGGCGGTCATCCGATCATAAAGGATAAACACCACCGCAATCAGCCCTTTGACGATCGCCGCATCGCTGTCACCGCGCAGGGTGATAACGCCGGAGGGGTCCTGCGCCATCACAATCCACACCTGGCTTTGGCAGCCCTGAATAATGTTCTGCACGCTATGTTCTTCCGGGCTTAGCGGCGCCAGCCGCTGGCCCAGCTCAATGATATAGAGATACTTCTCTTCCCAGTTGGCGCAACGGCTAAAATTGCGCAACAGTTTGTCTTTGTCTGGTAGTGCCGCCATCGTCACGTCCTTTACCCTAATAATTTGTGGATCCGCTGCAGGCCGGCCACCAGGCGGTCCACCTCTTCCGTGGTATTGTACATCGCCAGCGAGGCCCGACACATAGCCGGTACCTGATACCGGGCCATCAGCGGCATGGCGCAGTGGTGCCCGGTTCGCACCGCGATACCGTAGTTGTCGAGGAAGCTGCCGACGTCATAGGCGTGATGCTGGCCGAGGTTAAAGGCGATCACCCCTTTGCGCTGCGCCGGCCCGTAGAGGATCAGATCCGGCACGGCGCGCAGAGCCTCCAGCGCATAGCGCATCAGGGTCTGCTCGTACTCCGCGATCTGCGTCAGCCCCAGTTGGCTGACGTAGGTCAGCGCCGCGCCGAGGCCAATGATCCCCCCGGTATTCGGCGTACCGGCCTCAAAGCGCCACGGCGCCCGGTTCCAGGTGGTGCCTTCCGTCAGGCTGACGGTGGCGATCATCGACCCGCCGCCTTCCCATGGCGCCATCGCCTGCAGTAGCTCGGAACGGCCATAGAGCACGCCGATCCCGGTCGGGCCATACAGCTTGTGTCCGGAGAAGACGTAGAAATCGCACCCCAGCGCCTGCACATCTACCGGGTGGTGCATCACCGCCTGAGCGCCATCCACCAGCACTTTCGCGCCATGCTGATGCGCAAGGGCAATCAGCGCCGCCAGCGGGTTTTCCGTCCCCAGCACGTTGGAGACCTCGGTTATCGCCAGCAGGCGGGTGCGCGTGTCAAACAGTCCCGGGACAACATCCAGTTGCAGGGTGCCGTCCGGGTTCAGGGGGATCACCCGCAGCTCAGCCCCGACGCGGGCGCACAGCATCTGCCACGGCACAATGTTGGCGTGGTGCTCCATTTCGCTGATGATGATGTTATCCCCGGCGCCGACGTTGGCGTTTCCCCAGCTGTTGGCCACCAGGTTGATACCCTCGGTGGTGCCGCGGACGAACACCACTTCCTCCGCCGACCCGGCGTTAAGGAAGGTGGCCGCCTGCTGACGCACGGCTTCCATCCGCGCGGTGGCTTCCGCGCTGAGGGTATGGATGCCGCGGTGCACCGCCGCGTAGCCGTGGCGATAGAATTCCGCTTCGGCGCCGATCACCGCCTCCGGCTTCTGGGCACTGGCGGCGCTGTCGAGATAGGCCAGTGGCTGACCGTTGACCTCCCGGTTCAGTACCGGAAAATCGGCGCGAACCCGTTCTACTGAAAATGTCATACAGTGCCTCCCGGCAAACGCTGTCCAATCCGCGCCAGCACCTGCTCTCTGAGCGCATCGCTGCGGATAGCCTCGGTGAGCTCGGCGGCGAAGGCGTAGAGGATCATCTGCTGCGCCGCCTGCTGTTCGATACCGCGCGAGCGCAGATAGAACAGCTGTTCTTCATCAATGCGCCCGACGGTCGCCCCGTGGCTGCATTTCACGTCATCGGCGTAAATCTCCAGCTGCGGTTTGGTGTCGACCTCCGCCAGCCGCCCAAGCAGCAGATTGTTATTGGTCATCTGGCCGTCGGTTTTCAGCGCGTGCGGCGCGACGTTGATCAGCCCGTTAAACACCGCCCGACCCTTATCGCTGACGATGGTTTTGTGCAGCTGGCGGCTGTTGCAGTAGCCAACCTGATGGTCGAGCCAGGTGCGGCTGTCGCAGACCTCATTTTTCACCGGCATCGCCAGCGAATTGAGGCGCAGATTGCTGTTTTCACCGCCCAGGCGGGTGCTGGTGTGATGACGCAGCACCTGCCCGCCGAGCAGGAAACTGCTGCTGAAGGCCGAGGCGTCGCGGCCCAGCAGCAGGTCGTTATGGGCGAAGTGGTAGCTGAGCGCGTTCTCAAACGCCAGCTTGATATGCTGGAGGTGCGCGTTATCGGCCACCGTCATGGTCAGTCGCCCGCCGGTGAAGTGCGGCTGCTCATTGAGGCTCAGGTAATGTTCGACCACGGTCGCCTCCGCCCCGCTTTCCAGCGCCAGGTGATGGCGATAGTGGGCGGTATTCAGCGCATCGCCGGCCAGACCGCGGGTGATATGCATCAGCAGCAGCGGCTTATCCAGGCGGCGGTTGCGCGGTACGCGAAGGCGGGTCACCGTCTGCGCCAGGCTTTCGGTCAGATGGAGAAACACCTCCGGATGCAAAGCATCCGGCAGATGCTGGCGTTGGTTATCGACGCTGACCTCCACGCCGCTGGCGGCGAGATCGTCGCTCAGCTCAGGATGATAGCGGCCATCGATAAACACCAGCCGCCAGGCGTCCAGCGGCAGCGCCAGCGCATCACGCTGTTCAGCGCTGAGCGATGCCCCCTCGTCGGCGACAAAGTGACCGTTGAGTAGCGCATCCAGCGGGGTGTATTTCCAGTCCTCGTGCTTACGTGTCGGCAGCCCCAGGCGCAGCAGCTGCTGCAGATGCTGGGTGGCCTCCGCCGTACGCTGGCCGCCCTGCGCTTCAAACAGGTGGTGCCACTGCTGCAGCGCGTTACTGCTGTTCGGTAAGCCAGCCATAGCCCTGCTCCTCCAGCTGTTTGACGAGGGTGAAATCCCCCGACTTCACAATCCGCCCCTGATACAGAACATGGACGTAGTCCGGCTTGATATAGTCAAGAATGCGCTGATAGTGGGTGACAATGATGAAGGCGCGTTTGCCGTCGCGTAGCGAGTTGACACCTTCCGAGACAATCTTCAGTGCATCAATATCCAGCCCGGAATCTGACTCATCAAGAATGCACAGCTCCGGCTCCAGCACCGCCATTTGCAGAATATCGTTACGCTTTTTCTCCCCGCCGGAGAAGCCAACGTTCACCGAGCGGGTCAGCAGATCTGCCGGCATCTGCAGCAGCCTGATTTTCTCTTCCATCAGATCCTGGAAGTCGAAGCGATCCAGCGGCTCCTGGCCGCGATAGTTGCGCACGGCATTCAGCGCGGTCTGCAGGAAGAACTGGTTGCTGACGCCGGGAATTTCCACCGGATACTGGAAGGCCATAAAGATACCTTCTCCGGCGCGATCTTCCGGGGCAAGTTCCAGCAAGTCTTTACCCTTAAATTCGACGCGGCCGCCGGTCACCTCGTAATCCTCACGCCCGGCCAGGGTGGCCGAAAGCGTACTTTTCCCCGAGCCGTTTGGCCCCATAATGGCGTGGACCTCCCCCGGGCGCACCTCAAGGTTCAGCCCGCGCAGGATCGCTTTATCTTCGACGGCGACGTGTAAATCTTGAATACTTAACATCTTTTTTCCTTAATTATCAGCCGACGCTATGTTCAAGGCTAATGGCCAGCAATTTTTGCGCTTCGACGGCGAACTCCAGCGGCAGTTCGGAGAAGACGTCTTTACAGAAACCGTTGACGATCATCGAGATGGCATCGTCTTCGCTGATCCCGCGCTGTAAACAGTAGAACAGCTGATCTTCGCCAATCCGCGAAGTGGTCGCTTCATGTTCCAGCTGGGCGCTGTTGTTGCGGCATTCCACATACGGGAAGGTATGCGCCCCGCAGTCCGGGCCGATCAGCATCGAATCGCACTGGGTGAAGTTGCGGGCATTGGTGGCGGTCGGCATGATTTTGACCAGCCCGCGATAGCTGTTCTGGCTGTGTCCGGCGGAGATCCCTTTCGAGATGATGGTCGAGCGGGTGTTCTTGCCGATATGGATCATTTTGGTGCCGGTGTCCGCCTGCTGGTGACCGCTGGTCAGCGCTACCGAGAAGAATTCGCCGATCGAGTTATCGCCGCGCAGGATGCAGCTGGGGTATTTCCAGGTGATGGCCGAGCCGGTTTCCGACTGGGTCCATGACATCTTGCTGTTCTCCCCTTCGCACAGCGCGCGCTTGGTGACGAAGTTGAGAATGCCGCCGGTGTTGTTGTCGCCGGGGAACCAGTTCTGCACCGTGGAGTATTTCACTTCCGCATCTTTATGGATGATGACTTCAACGACCGCCGCATGCAGCTGATAGCTGTCGCGCACGGGCGCCGAGCAGCCCTCAATATAGCTGACGTAGCTGCCTTCATCGGCCACCAGAATGGTGCGTTCAAACTGCCCGGTCTTTTCGGCGTTGATGCGGAAATAGGTCGACAGCTCCATCGGGCAGCGGACGCCCTTCGGCACATAGATAAAGGTGCCATCCGAAGCCACCGCGGCGTTCAGCGCGGCGAAGAAGTTGTCATTGCCTGGCACCACGGTACCCAGATACTTTTTCACCAGTTCCGGATGGTCGTGGATCGCCTCGCCGAAAGAACAGAAGATGATCCCCTGCTCCGCCAGCTTTTCGCGGTAGGTGGTCGCCACCGACACGGAGTCGAATATGGCGTCCACCGCCACCTCGCGCCCTTCACGTACCGGCACGCCCAGCTGGTTAAAGGCTTCTTCCACCTCGCTGGTCAGGAAGGTGTTGGCCCCGGTCTGCTGCACCGCGCCCGGCTCTGAAGCGCAGGTCTCATCGCAGTTGCCGCAGGAGGGGGCGGAATAGTAGCTGTAGTCCTGATAATTCAGCTTATCGTAATGCGCCTTCAGCCAGTGCGGCTCCTCCATCTCCAGCCATGCCCGGAAAGCATTGAGCCGAAACTCCAGCATCCACTGCGGCTCATTGCGACGGGCGGAAATGGCCCGGACCACCTCTTCATTAATCCCTTTGGCCAGCTCATCGGTCTGCAGCCGGGTGAAAAAGCCCTCTTTATAATTGAGCGGGCCGCCGGTCCAGGTTTTGACATCGTCAGTTGCTTCAGTATTACGCGACATAGTTACTCCGCCTGCACCCCAAAACTTTCGCCACAGCCGCACTCGTGCTGCGCTTTCGGGTTATGAAATTTAAAGATTTCATTTAAACCTTCCCGGACGTAATCGAGCTCCGTGCCGTCAATGAACGGCATCGCCTGCAGCGGCGCAAACAGCTTCGCCCCGTCATGTTCAAAGAGAAGATCGTCGGCTGCCGGCTCGGCAATCATTTCGAGCACATAGCCAAAACCGGCGCAGCCGCTGGTTTTTATCCCCAGCCGCAGCCCTTTTTTGTCCGGTTGCTTGCGCATCAGATCGCGAATATGCGCGGCAGCGGCCGGCGTCATGGTCAGTCCCTGCCAACTAAAATCGGCGGGATTAAAGGTTCCTGCTTGTACTTCCATCGATAGACCTCCAGGTTGGCGCCATCAAGGCATACCGCCATGTTAGTGATAATGATTATCACTTCAACCCATCTGCAGCAGGGGTATTGCCCCATTTAGCGCTTTTTATAAGCATAGACCCTCGCCCGGGGATTATCAGGGTGTGCAGGGTGAACTTAATCTTTTGATTTATAATATGTTATTCTGAAATCGTTCTATATTCGCACGCAATGGTAAAGATGTATCGAAAATACCGATTTATGCAATAGCAGATGACCCGGTTCCTGTTTATCGCACAGCCTGGAGAAGGAAAAGTGACAGTGTCACCTAAAGGCCAACAAGGCCGAGAAGGCGCAGGTCCGGTGGTCAGGATAAGAAAGCGCCAGTCCGTGACGCTTTCAGAAAGCAACAATCGCCGCTCACCAGGCCGCGATCCAGGGAATGAAAACTGTGATGAAACGGGTAAATGGATTGCCAGGCAGGGTCGCGGTTGGCTAGGTGCCTTTTCTGACCAGCCGGGCGGCCTGAACAAAAACCTCATCTTCCACCCCGTCCCCCTTCTGTCTGCCCAGTCTCACCAGTTCATCCACGATACTCCCCTGATTAATCTGCTTCTGTGTAGCCACTAAGCTAATGACCGCCGCGCCGATGGCCATGCCAATCAATGCCGTTTGTTCATCTTTATCTTTCATGGTGTCGCTCCGTCTGTCCTCCAGAGAAAGGCTAGCAAAAGATACCACCAGCTCAATTTCAAATTCATCTTCTTTACACCTCCCGGAAAACGCAGGCGCCGCGCTGACCTCTCCTTCCCCATGGTGGCGATGGCGCAAAGCGCTGCCGCCTCATACCGGGTCTTTATTTTGCCAGCTTCACGTTGCGCGGAAATAAATAAAAATAACGCGCGCGCCGAAGAGTAAAAAAAGGAAATAACAGCCTCAGCGATAAAACCAGATTATTCCAGCAGGGAATAGCTGGGATGCTAATATTTCATTTCCCCACCGGTTTTTAGAAGCCTATAGTTTTTTTGCCTGCAGAACATCCACTTAGGTTAAAAGACATAAGGACATAATAATGATTGTTTCAGCCCCCAGCGATTATCGCGAAGCCGCTCGTCGCCGTCTGCCCCGCTTCCTTTTCGATTATATTGACGGTGGCGCGGTGGCGGAAAATACCATGAACGCCAACGCCACCGAGCTTGCCTCGGTAGCCCTTCGCCAGCGCGTGCTGTGCGGGGCGGGCGAACCGACGCTGGCCACCACGATCCTTGATGCTTCATGGGCGATGCCCGTGGCGCTGGGGCCCGTCGGCGCCACCGGGATGTACGCCCGCCGCGGCGAAGTTCAGGCGGCCCGCGCCGCCTCCCGCGCCGGGATCCCGTACACCCTGTCCACGGTGTCGGTCTGCTCCATTGAAGAGGTGGCGAGCCAGGCCAGCGGCGCACTCTGGTCCCAGCTGTACGTGCTGAAAGATCGCGGCTACATGCGTAATGCGCTGGAGCGCGCGTGGGCCGCCGGCATGAAAACCCTGGTATTCACCGTCGATATGCCGATCCCCGGCTCGCGGTATCGGGATAATCGCTCAGGCATGTCCGGGCCGCACGCCACCCTGCGACAGTATCTCCAGGCCTGTACTCATCCACGCTGGGCAATGAACGTCGGGCTGGCGGGCAGGCCCCTGTCGTTCGGTAATATCGAAGCCTACACCGGCCACAAAATGACCATGGACGACTACATGGGGTTCATCAGCAACAATTTCGACCCGTCCATCGCCTGGCACGATCTGGAGTGGATCCGCGACAGCTGGCAAGGGAAATTAATCATCAAAGGGATCCTCGATGCCGACGATGCGCGCAATGCCGTGCGCCTCGGCGCCGATGGCATTGTGGTGTCGAATCATGGCGGCAGACAGCTCGATGGCGCCATCCCCACTGCCCGGGCGCTACCAAGGGTGGTGGATGCGGTTGGCGACGATCTGACGGTGCTTGCTGATTCCGGGGTGCGCTCCGGCGTGGACGTCATTCGCCTGCTGGCCCTCGGCGCGAAGGGCGTGCTGCTCGGGCGGGCCTATATTTATGCCCTGGCCGCGGCGGGCGAAGCGGGCGTGGCGCATCTGCTGCGCTTATTTGCCGAGGATATGAAGGTCACCATGACCCTCACCGGCGCGACCTCGCCATCGGCCATCAGCCTCGATTGCCTTGACCGTCTCGAACAGGATCAACATCGCACTCATGCGGTGCCGGTATCCTTACCCGCCTGACGCTGCCCAGGGCCGGGCCTGACCGCGTTTATCGGCCAGGTCCGGCAAGAGGGAATTACCCCTGCGGGTGCAGCGCCGGGTGTTGCACTGCGTCAGCCGGGGGCTGAGGTCGGATGCGGAACCAGATCGCGTACATGGCCGGCAGGAAAATAAGGGTCATGATGGTTCCCCCCAGCGTCCCGCCAATCAGCGTATAGGCGAGCGTTCCCCAGAAGACCGAATGGGTGAGCGGAATGAACGCCAGGATCGCCGCCAGCGCGGTCAGCAGAACCGGGCGGGCGCGCTGTACTGTCGCCTCCACCACCGCGTGGAACGGATCGAGCCCTGCCTGTTCGTTATGGTGGATTTGGCCAATCAGGATCAGCGTATTGCGCATCAGGATCCCCGACAGGGCGATCAGGCCCACAAGAGCATTGATGCCAAACGGCTGATTGAACAGCAGCAGTGTCGGCACCACGCCAATCAGCCCCAGCGGCGCGGTCAGGAAAACCATGACCATCGCCGACAGCGAACGCACCTGCAGGATAATGATCAGCAGCGTGAGGGCGATCATGATGGGAAATAACGGCGCCATCGCCCGCGTGGCTTTGCCTGACTCCTCGATCGACCCCGCCGTCTCGATGCGATACCCCGGCGGCAGCGAGTCGATAATGGGCTGCAGCGATTTCATCAGCGCGGTGGAGACATCCGGCGGCTGCAGGTTATCCGCGACATCTCCGCGGACGGTGATGGTCGGCGTGCGATCGCGACGGCGAAGCAGCGGGTCCTCCATTCTGATCGACACGTCGCCAATCTGTGACAAGGGAACCCGCTGCCCGCCGCTGCCCACCAGGGTGAAGTCGGCGATTTTCGCCGGATCCAGACGGATATCGCCCGCCGCGCGGCCGATGACCTGCACGGCGCGAATATCTTCCCGAACAGTGGTGATGGGGATCCCTGACAGCAGGAACTGCAGCTGCTGGGCGACGGACTGGGAGCTGAGTCCGCTCGCCTGCAGCCGGTCCTGATTGAGGCTGAAATGCATCACCGGCACCCGCGAACCCCAGTCGCTATTGACGGTGCGCATCAGCGGACTGGCCTGCAGCACCGATTTAACCCGTTCGGCGATGTCGAGCAAGGTGTGCGGATCGGGCCCCATCACCCGCCAGGCAACCGGATAGGGCGAATAAGGGCCAAAGACCAGCTGAGTGACGCGCACCCGCGCTTCCGGCGCCAGGCCATTGGCCACCGCCTCCCGCAGCCGCCGCTTGAGCGCCTCGCGGGCGTCCTGACCGTCGGTCAACACCACCAGTTTGGCAAAGGAGGGATCGGGCAACTCCGGGGCCATCGCCAGGTAAAAGCGCGGCGCGCCCTGGCCGATATAGCTGGTGACAATCTTCGCCTCCGACTGCTGCTGCAGCCAGTGCTCAATTTTCGCCGTCGCGGCGCTGGTCTGGATAATCGACGACCCGTAAGGCATCTGCACTTCAACCAGTACTTCCGGACGATCGGAGGTGGGGAAAAACTGCTTTTTCACCACGCTCATTCCCAGTATCGCCACCATAAACAACACCACCACGCTGGCGGCCACGCGCCATTTGCGGGCGATAACCCGGGTCAGCAGCCGACGGAAGCGCTGATAGCGCGGGGTGTCATACAGCGCGGCGTGGCCTGCCGCCGCGGGCTTTCTGTCCGGCAACAGGTGCACCCCCAGCCAGGGGGTAAAAATCACCGCCACAATCCAGGAGGCAATCAGCGCGATACCGACGATCCAGAACACGTTGCTGGCGTACTCCCCGGCGGTGGACTGCGCAAATCCATTGGGCATAAAGCCTACGGCCGTTACCAGGGTACCGGCCAGCATGGGCGCCGCGGTATGGCTCCAGGCATAGGCGGAGGCTTTGAGGCGGTCATACCCCTCCTCCATTTTGACCACCATCATTTCGATGGCAATGATGGCATCATCCACCAGCAGGCCCAGGGCGAGGATCAGCGAGCCGAGAGTGATGCGGTCGAAGTTTTTGCCGGTCGCCTCCATTACCACAAACACCACGGCCAGGGTTAAAGGCACCGCCGCCGCGACCACCACCCCCACGCGCCACCCCATGCTGACAAAGCACACCGCCATCACCACCAGCAGGGCGACAAAGAATTTGATCATGAACTCATCGACTGCGGCGCTGATATTCACCGACTGATCGGTCACTTTGGTCAACGACATGCCGAGCGGCAGGCTCTGATTGATGCTGGCCGTTTCGGCGTCCAGCGCTTTCCCCAGCGCCAGACCATTCCAGCCCTCGCGCATCACCACCCCCAGCAGCAGCGCCGGTTCGCCCTGATTGCGGATCAGGAAGGTCGCGGGATCTTCATACCCTCGCTCAACCGTGGCGACATCGGCCAGTTTCAGCGTTCTGCCCCCGGCAATAATCGGCGTGTCGCGGATCTGCTGCAGGCGGTCGAACGCCCCGTCGAGGCGGATAAAGATCTGCCCGCCCCGGGTCTCAATGGCCCCGGCGGCGGTCAGCACATTCTGGCTGTTCAGCGCGGCAAAAATCGCCTCTGGCGAAAGGCCCAGGGTGGCGAGACGATCATGAGAAAAGGAGAGATAAATGCGCTCCGCCTGTTCGCCGAGGATATTCACTTTTTTCACCCCGGGTACATGCAGCAGCTGCTGGCGCAGGGCTTCAGCGTCACGCACCAGCTGCCGCGGCGGCTCTCCCCGCGCTTTCAGAGCAAAGAGGGCAAAGGTGACATCGGCGAATTCGTCATTCATCATCGGGCCGGAGACGCCGGCAGGCAGGTTTTTCGCCTCATCCCCGAGCTTTTTGCGCGCCTGATAAAACTGCTCCGGCACCTCGGACGGCGGAGTCTGATCCTGCAGCGACAAGGTGATCAACGCCATACCAGGGCGGGTATAGGTCTCAGTGCGATCGTACCACTTCAGCTCCTGGAGCCGTTTTTCCAGCGGCTCGGCGACCTGATCCTGCATCTCCTGCGCGGTGGCGCCGGGCCAGACGGTAATGACCGTCATTTGCTTGACCGTGAAGGGCGGATCTTCCGCCCGCCCGAGTCCGAAGAACGCCACCAGCCCGGCGACGGAGATGAGGATAATCAAAAACAGGGTCACCGACCGCTCGCGGACGGCCAGCGCGGAGAGATTAAAACGCCCGGCGCTCATGGCTGGCTCCCGGCGGCATTATGCTCGCGTCGTTCCGCCAGACGCACCGCCTCGCCCTGGTGCAGGAGATGGGCGCCCAGGGCGACGATGGGCTCGCCGGGCTTCAGCGGGCCGGTCACCCGCGCCGTTTCATCATTCAGGCCGAGCACGGTCACCGGTTGCCAGGAGACGGTGGCCGGACGCGAGGCAATGCGCCAGACGCCAGGGCCGTTGCCCGGATCGTAGAGCGACGCCAGGGGCACCTCCAGCACCTGGCCTGGCGCCTGGTCGCTGCCGATACGCAGGGTCACGGTAGACCCCAGCGGCGCATTCGCCAGCGCCCCGTTCAGCACATAGCGCGCTTCAAAGGTGCGGGTGGTGGCGTCAGCCGCGTCCGAAAGCAGTCGCAGGGTCGCCGTGACCGGCTGAGATTCGCTGCCATAGCGTGTCGCCAGCGCCTCGCTGCCGACCGCCGGGCGCAGCGTCTCCGGAAGCTGCACCCGCGCTTCGCGCTGCCCCGCCCGCGCCAGGCGGATCACCACCTGTCCGGCGCTGACCACCTGCCCCGGTTCGGCAAGCGTTTCCACCACCACGCCGTCAGCGTCCGCCAGCAGTCCGGCATAGCCGGTGGCGTTTTGCGCCACATTGGCCTGCGCCTGGGCCGCGCTCAGGTCGGCTCTGGCCGCCTCTGCCGCTGCGTTAATCTGGTCGAATTCCGCGGCCGAGACGGCGCCGCTCGCCACCAGGCCGCGATAGCGGGCCAGATCGTTGGTCGCCTTTTTGGCTCGCGCCCGCGCGGCATCCACGGCCCGCTGTTGAGACTGCGCCTGCAAGGTTAAATCAGCCGGATCCAGACGCAGCAGCAGTTGACCGCGCTTGACGCTCTGCCCGGTCTCCACCAGCCGGGCAAGGATTTTTCCCGATACCCGGAAGCCGAGATCGCTTTGGGTACGAGCGACCACCACGCCGGTAAAGGCCCGCGAGCTGGCCTCCGCGCGCTCGACGGTCGCCACCCGGACCAGCGGCGGCCGGGTGCGGGGATCGTCATAATCGGCAGGTTCGCCGCAGCCCGCGAGGGCCAGCGGCAGGAGGCAGACGGCAAGATGGACGGCATTGAGCCTGAGCATGGGTCACCTTAATGAAAAGACCGGACAGTGACCGCATTCTCAGACTAGTGACCAATAAAGTCAATAGTCACTAATCAGGGGGAGAGACTTCTCAGGATCAGGGAGGCAAGCAGCACCGCCGCGGTGGGCGCGGTGTCGAGATTGTATTGCAACTGCACCGGGTTGATGAAAGGACACATCACCATATAGACCGCCAGGGTTGCCTCATCCAGCGGGGTTTTGCGCTCGAACTCACCCGCCTGGCGGCCTTCGACAAGGATTTGACCAATCAGCTGCTGCAGATGACCGGCATACTGTTCCGTTGAGGGCCATTTATCGCGCGCCGCGACGGCGGCGATGTCGTACAGTTTGCGATCCTCGAAAAACAGTTCACTGCCGGCCTCGGTCAGTGCCCGGAACAGGCGGCGCAGTTTCTCGCTGGCGGACGGCGCATCGGCGATAGCCGCGCTGACGGCCACCATGATCTTCTCCAGCCGGCTGGCGCAAATCGCCTCGCCAATCGCCTGCTTGGAGTCGAAAAACTTGTAGATATAGGCTTTAGAAAAGCCTATCGCTTTGGCGAGATCGGTGACCGTCGTTTTCTCATAGCCATAGCGACTAAAGTGCGCCATGGCCGCGTCAAGAATCTGGTCCCGAACGCTGTGGTCATGGGGACCACGGCTTGCAGGGGTGGGGGTATTTTTCGTCATCCGTTTAGCTTAATGCGATCGCTATCGTTTGACAACGAGTGACGTTATTATGATTTGGTCACAATAACGCCCCGCTCTGTGATCCTCTTGCCGCGTTACGCCTCACCCGCCTCTTGGTTTATCGCGCCGGCGGGCAGACAACCCAGGCCTTGCAGCGTCTGAAGCACCGCGCTGTCGAGTGGGGTATGCGGCTCCGCGCCTAAAAAATCAACCAGTTTATCGTTGCGCAGGCGTACCGGCAGACGCCAAAGATAGTGCATCTCGACCATTTCGCGCAGGGTGGCGTTGAAGGGCGCCGCCAGCTTTACCAGCCACCAGGGAAAAGACTTCACTGCCGCTCGGCCGCCATAGCGGGCGACCACCCGCTGGATCGCCTGACTCATTTCGCTGCCGTCCGGGTCCCAGTGGCCCTGCATATGAAAGCGAGCAAACGGCTCAAGCTCATGCCTGCGGGCCAGCAGCGCGGCGATGGTGTCGGCGACGTCGGGCAGATAAGCCCACTGATGCCCGACGCCGATCGCCCCCGGGCGGCTAATGACGCGGGGAAGCTGCCCGGGCTTGACCAGCCCCTGAGAAAACCAGTTATTTCCGGCGCGTGGACCAAAAAAATCGCCCGCCCGAATAATCAACGCCCGGCCACCACGCTGCACGTAATCCTCCAGCGCCTGCTCCATCTCCACCCGAATAGCGCCTTTACGGGTCACCGGTTGCTGAGGGGCCGCTTCAGCAATCAGCGGAAAGGCATCCGGTCCATAGTTGTAGACCGTGCCGGGCAGAACAACTAACGCCCGCTGTTGTTCGGCGGCCTGCAGGGTGTTGTGCAGCATGGGCAGTACCTGTTGCCGCCAGTGCCGGTAGCCCGGCGGATTGACCGCATGGACGATAACGTCGCAACCGGCAGCCGCCGCCGCAACCTGCCCGGCATTCAGCGCGTCGCCGGCTATCCACTGCATGCCATCTGCGGGACCGCGAATCTGAGCGCCGCGCTTCAGCGCCCGAACCTGCCAGTTGTCCGCCACCAGCCGGCGCGCCACTTCCCCGCCAATCCCCCCGCTTGCTCCCAGAATAAGTACTTTGCCGCTGCTGTTCATCCTCTTTCCCCGTTCGCTAATGGATGCTTGACAGCCTACCTACCGCTCATATCAAATGAAATTGCATACCATCATCGAGCAGCTATACATTTTTGTATGAATACCTCTATTCCCTGGGAGTGGTACCGAACCTTTCTCGCCGTCCTGCAGGAAGGTTCCTTATCGGGCGCATCGCGCACCCTGAACATCACCCAGCCGACGGCGGGGCGCCATATTGCCGGGCTGGAGGCCGCGCTCGGCCAGGCCTTATTTACCCGCTCGCAGACCGGCCTGCTGGCGACCGACGCGGCGCTGGCGCTGCGGGTGCACGCCGAGGCGATGGACAATACCGCCCGGGCGCTGGAACGCACGGCGGCTAACTTTAGTCGCGACCGAACCGAACTGCGTGGCGTGGTGCGGGTGGCCGCCAGCGAGGTGGTCGGCGCCGAGGTGCTGCCGCCGCTGGTTGCCCGGCTCAGGCAGGCGTGCCCGAATATCGTCATCGAACTGATGCTCTCCAATCGGTTTCAGGATCTGCTTCACCGGGAGGCGGATATTGCGGTGCGGATGGTCGCCCCGCAGCAGGAGCAGCTTATCGCCCGCCGTCTCGGCAGGATCGAGCTTGGGTTACATGCCACCGCCGCCTACCTGACGCGCCAGGGCCTGCCCGCTACCCTCGACGATCTGGCCAGCCACGCGCTGATTGGTTTCGATAGCGCCACCCCACTTGTTCGCCGGGCCCTGCAGGCTTACCCCCGATTTCAGCGCGAAGCGTTCGCGATGCGGACCGATAGCGACCTCGCCCAGTTGAGCCTGATCCGCGCCGGAGCTGGGATCGGCATCTGCCAGGTGCCCCTTGCGGATGGCATTATTCCCCTGCAGCGAGTGCTGGCGGCCGACTTTTCCCTGAATCTCGATACCTGGCTGGTAATGCATGAGGATCTGCGCCACAGCCCAGCCTGTAAGCGGGTATTTGATTTTCTCGCCCAGGGGTTGCAGGCGTATATTCGTGGCCCACTGGCGAGCTGATCCGCCCCATCGCGCGGGCATTTCATTGCCTGCCGAAATAGTCACTCATTGACACTGTAAATATGGCATTGTATAAAACCCCGCCCCAATAATGAGTTTCATTTGCATTACTCCCATTTGCTGGTCATCCACTCGCCTGTTTACAAGGATAGCGTTTAATGAAGAAGGTCCTCTGCGCGTTAGGCTTGATGTTCACCGCCGTCAGTTCCGCGCTGGCAACAACCTACCCCCTGACGATTGAAAACTGTGGCTATCAGGAGACCTTCACCCGGCCGCCGGAGCGCGTGGTCGCGCTGGGGCAAAATACGGTCGAAATTCTGCTGCTGCTTGGGCTGCAAAAGCAGGTGGTCGCCAGCGCCTTTTGGCCGACCAGCGTTTTACCGCAGCTGGCTGAGCAAAACGCGAAGATTAAAACCCTGACGGTGGAAATTCCGAGCCTGGAATCCGTGCTGGCGCAAAATCCCGATTTCGTTCCCGCCCAGTTGCCGCTGCTGCTGGGGCCGGAAAGCAAAGTCGCCAGGCGTGAAGATCTCGCTACCGTCGGCGTAAACAGCTACGTCTCACCGGGGATGTGCGCCACCAAAAAGGCCACCGGCGATATGTACGGCAGCCGGCAAAAGCTGTGGGATATGACCTGGCTGTATCAGGAAATTAGCGATTTTTCCCGCATTTTCAACGTCGAAGATCGTGGTCAGGCGCTGATAGCCGATTTCAAAAAACGTGAAGCCGACCTGCGCCAGGAGTTTGGTAAAAGCAAAAAGGATCTCTCCTTCGTCTTCTGGTTCTCCAGCGCCTCACCTTCGGCCGATGCCTATGTTGGCGGCAAAAACAGCGCCTCCGGATTTATCGCCAGCGTGCTGGGCGGACATAATGCGATTACCTCGGAAACCGAGTGGCCCACGGTGAGCTGGGAGAGCATTATTGCCGCCAACCCGGATGTGATCGTGGTCTCCAGCCTGGATCGTAACCGCTGGGCGCTGGATAAGGCCGAGGAGAAGATCAAATTCCTCAAAAGCGATCCCGCCGTCAGCCAGCTGGAGGCCGTGAAAAAAGGCCATATCGTGGTCATGGACGGTCAGGCGATGAATCCGACCATTCGCACGCTTTATGGCGCGGAACAGGTGGGCGAACAGCTGAGAAAAATGGGGCTGAACTGATGAGCATCGCCGTGCTTCAGACGCGCCGCAGCATGCTGCTCACCGGCTGGTGTTTACTGGCCGTGATCGTGCTGGCGCTGGTGATAGCGGTGGGCGTCAGCGTCGGCGAGCTGGCCATCCCGCTGCAGAATGTCTTTTACGCTATCAGCAACAGAACCGGCTTAACCGCTGAGCCTCTCAACCGTATCTATGAGAGCGTGATCTGGGATTTCCGCCTCAGCCGCGCGCTGGTCGCCGCCTGCTGCGGCGCAGGCCTCGCTATCTGCGGCGTCGTGCTGCAAAGCCTGCTGAAAAATGCCCTCGCGGAACCCTACGTCCTCGGCGTCTCCGCCGGGGCCTCCACCGGCGCGGTGTCGATCGTGGTGCTGGGCCTTGGCGCTGGCGCGATTTCCCTCTCGGCAGGGGCCTTTGCCGGGGCCTTCGCCGCCTTCGCCTTTGTCGCCTTGCTGACTAACGGCGCGCGCGGCGGCAATGAGCGTACGATTCTGGCGGGCGTTGCCGCATCGCAGTTATTTAACGCCATCACGGCTTACACCATCAGCACCTCCGCCAGCGCGCAGCAGGCGCGCGATGTGATGTTCTGGCTGCTGGGCAGCTTCAGCGGCGTCCGCTGGCCCGAATTCCAGCTGGTCATCGTGGTGGTGCTCGCGGGCCTGGCGGTCTGTCTGTGGTATGCCCGGGCGCTGGATGCATTCACCTTCGGCGATGATGCCGCCGCCTCGCTGGGGATTGCCGTGCCACAGGTACGCCTGATCCTCTTCACCACCGCGGCGCTGATCACCGCCACCATCGTCAGTATGGCCGGCTCGATCGGCTTTGTCGGCCTGGTGGTGCCGCACGTGATGCGCTTCTTCTTTGGCCCGCTACACCGGACGTTGCTGATCGCCAGCGCGCTGGCAGGGGCGATATTGATGGTACTGGCGGACATTGCGTCGCGCCTGCTGATTGCCCCGCAGAGTCTGCCCGTTGGGGTGGTAACCGCCCTGGTTGGGGTGCCTTTCTTTGCCGTGATTATCTACCGCTCAAGGAATAAGTGATGAGTATTTGCGCTGAAAATATCACCTGGAAGGCAGGCAAAAAGGTCATCGTCAATAATGTCTCGCTGCGGGTGTCGCGCGGCGAAACGGTCGGACTGCTGGGGCCCAACGGCTGCGGCAAATCCTCGCTGCTGCGCGTTCTGGCGGGCCTGCGCCGCCCGGATGCGGGTCGCGTCACCCTCGACGGCCAGGACATCACCCGGATGGCGAAAAAGCAGCTCGCCCGCCGCGTGGCTTTCGTCGAGCAACACGGCATGACCGAGGCCAATATGCGGGTGCGCGACGTCGTGCGCCTGGGGCGCATTCCCCACCACTCCCCGTTTTCAAACTGGAGCGCTCAGGATGATGAGGCGATCACCGCCGCGCTGCAGCGGGTGGCGATGCTGGAAAAAAGCGAGCAGGGATGGTTAAGCCTCTCCGGCGGCGAGCGGCAGCGGGTGCATATCGCCCGCGCGCTGGCGCAGAGCCCGAGCGAAATCCTGCTGGATGAGCCCACCAACCATCTGGATATACACCATCAGATGCAGTTAATGCAGTTGATCAGCGAGCTGCCGGTGACCAGCATTGTGGCCATTCACGATCTTAACCATGCCGCGATGTTCTGCGATTCGCTGATCGTGATGCAGCAGGGGCAGATCCTCGCCAGCGGGACGCCGGAGGAGATTTTGTCCGAAGCGCTGCTGTGGGACGTTTTCCGGGTGAAAACCAAAATCGAGATCTCCCCTTACCACGGTAAAAAACACATTCATTTCATCGTTTAGGTTGGGCGGATATGCCTCTCTTCTCCCTGCGCCCTGCGGCAACCCTCTGGCCTCCCGTGTTACTGGGAAGCCAGTTCGTTTTTAATATTGGCTTTTACGCGGTCGTTCCTTTCCTCGCCCTCTTCCTGCGCGACGACATGCTGCTCTCGGGGGGACTTATCGGCCTGATCCTCGGGCTGCGCACCTTCTCTCAGCAGGGCATGTTTATCATCGGCGGGACGCTGGCCGACCGCTATGGCGCTAAGGCCATCATCCTCGCCGGCTGCGTCGTTCGCGTCGCCGGTTATCTGCTGCTGGCGTGCGCTACGTCGCTGTGGCCCATTATCCTCGGCGCCTGCCTGACCGGCGTCGGCGGCGCTCTGTTTTCCCCGTCGATCGAGGCCCTGCTGGCGCGGACCGGTACCCACAGCCAGGCCAACGGGAAACGCAGCCGCGCCGAGTGGTTTGCGCTGTTTGCGGTGTGCGGTGAGCTGGGGGCGGTTATCGGCCCGGTGGCCGGAGGGCTGCTGAGCGGGATCGGCTTTCGGCATATCGCCCTCGCCGGCGCGGGAATCTTTCTCCTGGCGCTGCTGGTGCTCTTTTTCTGTCTGCCCGCCGACGGGCACACGACAACAACGCGCAGACGAGTCCCATGGTGGACGCCTTTGCGCCAGCCGCGCTTTGTCGCGTTTATTCTCGCCTACAGCTCCTGGCTGTTGAGCTACAACCAGCTGTACCTCGCCCTGCCGGTGGAGATCCAACGTTCCGGCGGTCGTGAGCAGGATCTGGCGCCGCTCTTTATGCTGGCCTCGCTGTTGATTATCACCCTGCAGCTCCCTCTCGCCCGCTTCGCCCGACGAATTGGCGCCGTGCGCATCCTGCCGGTGGGCTTTCTGCTGCTGTCGGCTTCTTTTGTCAGCGTGGCGTTATTCGCCGCCACCCCGCCCGCCGAAGGCTGGTTGCGATTAGTACCGTCGGCCTGCTTTGTCACGCTGCTCACCCTCGGCCAGATGCTGCTGGTGCCCTCAGCCAAGGATCTGATCCCCCTGTTCGCTGAGGAGTCGACGCTGGGCGCCCATTACGGGGCGCTCGCCACCGCGGGGGGTTGCGCGGTGTTAGCCGGAAATTTACTGCTCGGTCATTTGCTTGACCAGGCGCTCACCCCCTCGCCGCAGGCGGTTTATCCCTGGCTTCTGCTGGCGCTGTTTCCGCTGTGCAGTGCCGTCGCCCTGCGGACGATCTGCCGCCCGCTGGCGGCAACATGACGCTGAGCGGGCAACAGCCCGCTCAGGAGGTGAACCGGCGATGAGTGACACCGCCAGGGGAAGATAACGGGAATGCGCCCCGCCTTACTTTGCCGCCAGCTCGCGGCGAACGATCTCGGCGCCGGCGCTCAGGGCATGCAGTTTGCCGGTCGCGACATGGCGCGGCAGCGGCGCCATACCGCAGTTGGTGGACGGGTAGAGTTTGTCGGCATCGACGAACGCCAGCGCCTTGCGCAGGGTTTCAGCCACTTCTTCCGGGGTTTCGATAGCATGACTGGCGACATCGATCGCCCCGACCATCACCTTTTTACCGCGGATCAGTTCCAGCAGATCCATCGGCACCCGCGAGTTGTGGCACTCGAGAGAGATAATATCGAGGGAGGATTTCTGCAGCTGCGGGAAGGCCTCCTCATACTGTCGCCACTCAGAACCCAGCGTTTTTTTCCAGTCGGTATTCGCCTTGATGCCGTAGCCGTAGCAGATATGCACCGCCGTTTCACACTTCAGCCCTTCGGTCGCTCTTTCTAAGGCGGCGATCCCCCAGTCGTTGACTTCATCAAAGAAGACGTTGAAGGCCGGCTCATCGAACTGAATAATATCGACCCCGGCGGCCTCTAACTCTTTCGCTTCCTGATTAAGGATTTTGGCGAACTCCCAGGCCAGCTTTTCCCGGCTTTTATAGTGGTTGTCATACAGCGTGTCGATCATGGTCATTGGGCCTGGCAGCGCCCATTTGATCGGCTGACTGGTGAGCTGACGCAGATAGCGCGCGTCCTCCACGAAGACCGGTTTCTGGCGCTCCACGGCGCCCACCACGGTTGGAACACTGGCCTCATAGCGGTTACGAATTTTCACGATCTCGCGTTTGGCAAAATCAACGCCGCTGAGGTGCTCAATAAAGGTGGTGACAAAGTGCTGCCGCGTTTGCTCGCCGTCGCTGACAATATCGATCCCGGCACGCAGCTGGTCGTCGAGGGACAAACGCAGGGCATCGCGCTTGCCGGCCAGTAATTCCTCGCTGGACAGTTTCCAGGGCGACCACAGGGTCTCTGGCTGCGCCAGCCAGGACGGTTTCGGTAAACTGCCGGCGGTCGATGTCGGAAGCCATGTTTTCATAATAAGTAGCCTTTTATTTTGGTTTAGCAAAGCGCGAAGTTAGCAGACCATTGCTCAAGCAACGTCTTGTGCGGGTTGATAAAATGTTGTTGTGTAAATTTACCCTGCTCTATCGCCAACAGGCTGCGCTCTTCCCGGTCATAAACAATTTTTGTTAATGAATGATCCAGGTGGTTGAGATTGGGTTGATAGTATTGCCCCGCCGCGGAATTGGCATTGTAGATCTCCGGGCGGTATATTTTCTGGAACGTCTCCATCGTGCTGATGGTCGCGATCAGCTCCAGGCTGGTGTAATCGCTAAGCAGATCGCCGGTAAAATAAAAGGCTAACGGCGCGACACTGTGCTTCGGCATAAAATAGCGCACCTGCAGGCCCATTTTGCTGAAATAGCGCTCCGTCAGCGACACGCCTTCCTGAGCATATTCAATGCCGAGGACCGGATGTTCATTACCGGTACGCCGGTAAACATCTTTGCTGGAGACGCTCAGGCAAATCACCGGCGCCTTGCTGAAGCTGGCCTTATAGGCGCTGGATTGCACGAAATCCTTAAAGATATTGCCATGCAGCTCGCCAAAGTTATCGGGCACGCTAAAGCTACCCCGGTTTTTATTATGTTCCAGCAGCAGCACGCTAAAATCATAATCCCGCACATAGGAGGAGAAGTTATTACCGGCGATACCGGCATGGCGCTCTCCGCTCTTTTTATCGACAATATGCGTTTGCAGGATCTCTATCACCGGGAAGCTGGCGCCATCCTGAGCAATATTCATCTCGACAGAAATAATATCCAGTTCCACCGCATAGCGATCGTTATGAGGATTATCCCAGTGCGCCAGGGTATTAAACCGGTTATTCATCATGATTAACGTATTGCGCAGATTTTCCTGACGGTTCTCCCCTCTGGCTAAATTGGCAAAGTTGGTGGTAATACGCGTATTTTCCGCGGGGTTATAGTTTTCATCAAAACGACTGCGCTTAATCGTATAGGTAAATTCGTTAGTCATGGCGATTGTCCATTCTGGTGTTGGGTATGAAGCTGAATGAGCAGATTGCCATTCCACAAGCAACGCGGGGTCAGGCCTGGCGCGCTTCAACCGATAAATGTTGTTGATTCGTTAATGAGTCTATTTTTGCCAGAGTCGGCGGTGGAGGGAAAGCGACTTAAATTCATTGCAACATGAGCCATCCTCATGTTGCTCCGCTGAGCGCTGGTTGCAAGGTGTGGAACCGGTCGTGGTGATGGCGCTATGGTCAGGCGCGGGCAACTCAGGCAACATCTGGCGAATAATCATTTGTCCAGTGAATATATGCCAGGGTACAATCTTTAACCACTATAATACGTGCTTTGACGTCGCCGCCGTGCCGTACCCGTTTGCTGGAGCTTTTGTCGTAAAGAATGATTGTTGATATCAGTATTATGTCGATGTGCATGGCCGTGCTGCTGATTATGAGCGTACTGCTGAACTAAAATGCTTCCCCAATGACACAAGCTCTCATCTGACCTTCACATTCGCGAAGAAAAAAGGAGATTCAGAGGATTCGCGTCGCATGGGATTGTCCCGCCTGCCGCCGCCCTCTACTCTTTTGGTACTTGCTAATCGAGGAATACCAGATGAAAAAAGCTATGACTGCCCTGTGCGCCATCGCCGCGGTTGCCGCCGCCAGCGCCTTTGCGGCCGATAAAACCGACGTCCCGGCGCCCGCCGTTGATAACGGGGCCCGCCCCCCGCTGGAGATGGGCCGTGGCCCCCTGCCGCCGTTCCCGCCGCAGCTTCCGCCGCACAGACCGGTGCTGTTTTCGGCCACGGTAGCGACCGATACGCCGGCAGAAACCATTAACAAACTGACCGCGCTGATCCCGGCCAGCCCGGCGAAGCACTACGAAGTTCACGTTGAGGTGGTGCCCGTTACCGGGGATGCCGACGGGCAATAGCCCTTGCGCGGGTCGCCTGACCTGGGCACTGCAATAAAAAAAGCTGCCGCTTATCGCGGCAGCTTTGTTAACGAGAATGAAACAGAATGGCAGAGAATTAACTGCGCACTTTCCGGTAGATAAACAGCACGACCAGCGCGCCGATTACCGCAACCACAAAGCTGCCGAAATTAAACCCGTCGACCTTGCCAAAACCAAACAGGGTACTGATCCAGCCGCCGACCACGGCGCCGATGATCCCCAGAATAACGGTGACAATAAACCCGCCGCCGTCTTTCCCCGGCATAATCCACTTGGCTAAAATACCGGCAATAAGTCCAAAAATGATCCAGGAAAGAATACCCATGGTTAACCGTCCTCTTGTTACCTTTAAGCATTTAGTATTGAAAAGAGTAGCATATATAACGAGAGTGGATCGGCAATAATATATTTATTAGATAATTCCTTGCCGCTGCAGGGTGGTCCGTGCGACAAAATCTCTGGTCCTGACAAACCCGTTACCGTTTATTACCCTGAAAAAAGGGAGGCTATTCGCCTCCCGGTCACGGCTTATATTACTGCGGTGGTTAGCCGCGATGAACAGCATAATCGCGACTGTTCGTCGAAGATTTCGATTTGCCAGACCTGATGACGAGTGCCGACATGCAGCGCTTTACAGACCCCCCGCACCCGGCCCCCGCGCGCCGAACGAATGTGGTTGGCGTTAACCTCCAGCCCCACCACCTTCTGTTCGCCTTCGCTGCACAGATAACCCGCTACCGACCCCAGGGTCTCCGCCAGCACCACCGAGGCCCCGCCGTGCAGCAGGCCAAACGGCTGCTGCGTACGGCTATCCACCGGCATCGTGGCCTCCAGCGTATCGTCGGTAAAGGTCTCAAAGCGAATATCGAGCAGCCCTACCATGTTTCCCTCACCGAGCCGGTTGAGCTGCTCCAGCGTGGCCTGACGTTTCCAAATCATCCTATTATCTCCAGTAACGCCTGCAGCGGATGGCGAACGCCGCTGCCTTCAATGCGCTTCACCTGACTGCGGCAGGAGTAGCCCGTCACCAGACAGCGGTTACGCGGCAGCCGCTGCATCGCCTGCTGCCAGGAGAGCGCGTAAATGGCCAGCGAGTTGGCATGGTTTTTCACTTCATGGCCATAGGTCCCTGCCATCCCGCAACACCCAACGCTGACGTTTTCCAGTTTCGCGCCAAAGTGGGCAAAAATCTCTGCCCACTGTTTTGTCGCCGCCGGTAGCGCGGTCACTTCCGTACAGTGACCGAACAGGTACCAGGGCTCGCCTCCCTGTTCGGGACGGGCGGCGGTCGTCAACGCCTTCGGCAACCACTCATGGACTAACAGCACCTGGAAATCGCCGCGCTTATCGCCAAGGGTTTGCTTATACTCATCGCGGTAGCAGAGCACCAGCGCCGGATCGACGCCGACCAGCGGCATGCCAAGCTGCGCCACGCGATTGAGGAAGTCAGCCGTCTTCTGCGCGGTGCGCGCAAAGCGGGTGAGGAACCCTTTGATATGCTGCGCTTTGCCGTTCGGCGAGAATGGCAGCAGCACCGGCTGATAGCCTAGCGCTTCGACGAGGCGAATAAAGTCAGCCACCACCTGGGCGTCGTAGTAGCTGGTGAACGGATCCTGCACCACCAGCACCATCTTCGCTTTCTGCTCAGCGCTCAGCGCTTCGAGCTGCTCCAGCGTCATGTTGGCAGAGCGGTGGCCGGCCATCTGCTGCTTCAGCGACGGCGCCGAAAGCAGCGGCAGATCGACCATCCCGATGTGCTTCTCCGACAGCTTTTTCAGCCACGGCTGGTTAATAAAAAAGTTAAAGGTCTTCGGCGCCTGCGCCATCAGCGGCGCATAGGATTCGACCGAGGCCACCAGATGGTCGCGTACCGGGCGCAGGTAGCGGCTGTGATACAGCTGCAGGAAGCGCGAACGGAACTCGGGCACATCGATTTTGATCGGGCACTGGGTCGAACAGGCTTTGCAGGCCAGACAGCCGGACATCGCCTCTTTGACCTCGTGCGAGAAGTCATATTCCCCTTTACGCGCATGCCAGCTGTTCCGCGTGCGCGCCACCAGCGAACGCAGGCTGACGCCCTGCTCCGGCAGCGCCTTCTCCAGCTGGTTGGGATCGACGCCGCGGTCGGCCAGCAGGCGCAGCCATTCACGCACCAGCGTCGCGCGCCCTTTCGGCGAGTGGATGCGCTGGTTGCTGACTTTCATCGACGGACACATCGGACTCTTGACGTCAAAGTTGAAGCACAACCCGTTGCCATTACACTCCATCGCCCCGCGCCAGCTGCTGCGCACCGCGATGGGGATCTGCCGATCCCAGGTGCCGCGCTTCACCGCATCGACTTTCATCATCGGCGCGTCGACCCCTTCCGGAGGACAGATTTTCCCTGGGTTCAGGCGGTTATCGGGATCGAAGACTGCTTTGATCTTCCTAAGTTCGCCGTACAGCGCCTCGCCAAAGAAGGCCGGGCTGTACTCCGCGCGGAAGCCTTTGCCGTGTTCGCCCCACAGCAGGCCGCCATACTTCGCCGTCAGTGCCACCACGTCATCGGAGATCTGTTTCATCAGCACCTCCTGCTGCGGATCGCACATATCCAGCGCCGGGCGCACGTGCAGCACCCCGGCATCAACGTGGCCAAACATGCCGTAGCTCAGGCCGTGGCTGTCGAGCAGCGCGCGGAACTCGACGATGTAATCCGCCAGATGCTCAGGCGGTACGCAGGTGTCTTCAGCGAAAGGAATAGGCTTGGCGGCGCCTTTGGCATTGCCCAACAGGCCGACGGCCTTCTTGCGCATGGCGTAGATCCGCTCTACGCCATCGAGATCGTGACAGACCTGCCAGCCGATGACGCCCGCCTCGCTGCCGGCCATCAGCTCATCCAGCCGCTGGCACAGGGTAGTGACTTGCTGGTCAATCAGCGTAGCGTCATCCCCGGCGAATTCGACGATATTGAGCCCGAGCATCTCTTTATCCGGCACGTCGGTGATCAGTTCGCTTACCGAGTGCCAGACGATATCCTCGCGCGCCAGATTCAGTACCTTGGAGTCGACAGTCTCCACCGACAGCGCTTTCGCCTGCACCATAAAGGGCGCATTACGCAACGCGGAGTCAAAGGAGTCATATTTAACGTTGACCAGACGGCGCACCTTCGGCAGGCGGGTGATATCCAGCCGCGCTTCGGTAATAAACGCCAGCGTGCCTTCCGAACCGGTTAAAATACGGGTCAGATCGAACTCGCTCATCTCATCGTTAAAGACATGGCGCAGATCGTACCCGGTGAGGAAGCGGTTAAGTTTAGGAAACTTATCAATGATCAGTTCACGCTGCGTCTTGCAGCGCTGGTAGACCGTGTTATAGATCCGGCCAATCGTCGATGGGGTGTTGCCCAGCGTCTCCGCCAGCCCTACCGGCACCGCCTGGGTATCGAGGATATCGCCGCCCATCAGCACCGCTCGCAGACCGAGCACGTGATCCGACGTTTTACCGTACACCAGCGATCCCTGTCCGGACGCGTCGGTGTTTATCATCCCGCCCAGCGTGGCGCGGTTGCTGGTGGAAAGCTCAGGTGCAAAGAAGTAACCATAGGGTTTAAGAAACTGGTTCAGCTGATCTTTGATGACCCCGGCTTCAACGCGCACCCAGCCCTCTTCGGGGTTAATCTCAATGATGCGATTCATATAGCGGGACATATCGACAATAATCCCGCCGTTCAGCGCCTGGCCGTTGGTGCCGGTGCCGCCGCCGCGCGGCGTGAAGACCAGCGATGTAAAGCGCGGTTCGGCGGCGACGCGCGCCAGCAAGGCCACGTCCGCCGTAGAACGCGGGAAAAGGACCGCATCCGGCAGCAGCTGATAGACGCTGTTGTCGGTGGCCATCGTCAGCCTGTCGGCATAGCTGGTGGCGGTATCGCCGGTAAAACCCTGTTGCTCCAGTACCTGCAAAAAATTCAGCACCAGCTGAACTACCCCTGGTGCCTGAGAAATTTGTGGGATCATCACACTTGACCCTGCCTGACTATGTTGTGTTTGAAAATATTGTGTTGGTGCTAACTAAACGTTTGCGTAGCGCATTCAACTTTTTATCACATTTTTTTCATATGCGCCCACGTGTTTTCTGTGCAAAATCAGCCCGGCAATATTATTGATATTATTATCAGTACATGGATTTACGCGGCGCCAGCTTTTTGGCGCGACTGGAAAGGTAAAATTTCTCTATGATAAACCCCCATCAGCCTCGGGACATTCCGCAAATACTGCTGTCGGTGCTGTTCCTGGCCCTGATTATCATATCCTGCCTGTGGGTTGTGCAGCCGTTTATTCTGTCCTTCGCCTGGGCCGGTACGGTGGTGATCGCCACCTGGCCGGTGCTACTGCGTCTGCAGCGCGTGCTGTTCGGCAAACGACTGCTGGCGGTGCTGGCGATGACCCTGCTGCTGTTTTTGCTATTCGTTATTCCTATCGCTCTGCTGGTCAACAGCCTGGTGGATAACAGCGTCCCGCTGATCAAACTTATCAGCAGTGGAAATGTGACGCTGCCGGATTTCGCCTGGCTGAACAGCGTGCCGCTGGTCGGCGATAAGCTGTATTCCGCCTGGCATGGCCTGCTGGATATGGGCGGCTCGGCGATTATGGCCAAGGTTCGCCCCTATATTGGCACTACCACCAGCTGGTTTGTCGGGCAAGCGGCGCACATCGGCAAGCTGCTGGTCTACTGCGGTCTGATGCTGTTGTTCAGCGCGCTGCTCTACTGGCGCGGCGAGCAGGTGGCCTATGGTTTCCGCTACTTCGCTACACGCCTCGCAGCCAAACGCGGCGATGCGGCGGTGCTGCTGGCCGGCCAGGCCGTGCGCGCCGTGGCGCTGGGCGTGGTGGTGACGGCCCTTACTCAGGCGGTGCTGGGCGGGATCGGCCTTGCCATCTCCGGCGTGCCCTACGCCGCTCTGCTGACCGTGGTGATGATCTTTACCTGTCTGGTCCAGCTCGGCCCTTTGCTGGTTCTGGTGCCGTCGATTATCTGGCTTTACTGGAGCGGGGACACCACCTGGGGGACCGTGCTGCTGGTGTGGAGCTGCGTGGTTGGCACCATGGACAACGTCATTCGTCCGGTGCTTATCCGTATGGGCGCCGACCTGCCGATGATCCTCATCCTTACCGGCGTCATTGGCGGACTGATCGCCTTCGGCATGATCGGTCTGTTTATCGGTCCAGTGCTGCTGGCCGTCTCCTGGCGTCTGTATGACGCCTGGGTACACGAAGTGCCGCCGCCGCCGAAAGACCCCGATGTCGTCCTCGAAGAGCTTAGCGAGCTGGAGGCTGGGCGCAAGTAATGCCCTGGCAGGCGGGGAGACCCGCCTGTTTCCTTGCCCGCCTATTGTTAAGCAAAATTTATTGATCGCCGGCAACGCGCTGGCCCTGAGCGCCATTCCCCTCGCTTTCCTCCCCCGGTCCTTCACAACAATTTAACTATTGAGAGGAATCTGATCGACGGCAAAGGCCCCGCTGCCTACTATTAGCTCACGGTTATAAATCAACACCTTGATTTATAAGCATGGAAATCCCCTGAGTGAAACAACGAATTGCTGTGTGTAGTCTTTGCCCATCTCCCACGATGGGCTTTTTTTTGTCCTGCGCATCGCCACAGCGGACAGCCTGCAACAGGCAAAAAAAATCCCCGGCATCGCTGCCGGGGATCGGTGCTGTCAGGGCGAACTTATTTTTTCAGTTCCGCCAGACCTAACCAGGTTTGCACCACAGTATCCGGGTTGAGGGACAGACTGTCGATCCCTTCTTCCATCAGCCAGGCGGCAAAATCTTCATGGTCAGACGGCCCCTGGCCGCAGATGCCGACGTATTTTCCCTGTTTTTTCGCTGCGCGGATCGCCATCGACAGCAGGGCTTTCACCGCGTCGTTGCGCTCATCAAACAGCTCAGAGACCACGCCGGAGTCGCGATCCAGACCGAGCGCCAGCTGGGTCATGTCGTTCGAACCGATGGAGAAGCCGTCGAAGTACTCGAGGAACTGCTCGGCCAGCAAGGCGTTCGATGGGATCTCACACATCATAATGATCTTCAGCCCGTTCTCGCCGCGCTTCAGCCCCTGACGCTCCAGCTCTTCGACCACCGCTTTCGCCTGGGCGACGGTACGCACAAACGGCACCATCACTTCAACGTTGGTCAGCCCCATGTCGTTACGCACGCGCTTCATCGCTTCACACTCCAGCGCGAAGCAGTCGCGGAAGCTTTCGGAAACGTAGCGTCCGGCGCCGCGGAAGCCGAGCATCGGGTTCTCTTCTTCCGGCTCATAGCGCTCGCCGCCCACCAGGTTGGCGTACTCATTCGATTTGAAGTCCGACAAACGCACGATGACGCGTTTCGGGTAGAAGGCGGCGCCAAGGGTAGCGATCCCTTCGGTCAGACGGCCGACGTAGAACTCTCTCGGCGAATCGTAGCCTTTCATCAGCTCGCGGATTTCGTTCTGCAGGCCCGGCTCCTGGTCGTCAAACTCCAGCAGCGCGCGCGGGTGAACGCCAATCATGCGGTTGATGATAAATTCCAGCCGCGCCAGACCCACGCCTTCGTTCGGCAGGCAGGCAAAGTCAAACGCACGATCCGGGTTGCCGACGTTCATCATCACCTTCAGCGGCAGATCCGGCATCTCGCCAACGCTGGAGCTCTTGACGCTGAAGTCCAGCAGCTCGGCGTAAACGTAGCCGGTGTCGCCTTCGGCGCAGGAGACGGTCACGTTCTGGTTTTCCTGAATGCGATCGGTGGCATCGCCGCAACCGACCACCGCCGGGATCCCCAGCTCACGGGCGATAATCGCCGCGTGGCAGGTACGTCCGCCGCGGTTGGTGACGATCGCCGAGGCTTTCTTCATGATCGGTTCCCAGTCCGGGTCGGTCATGTCGGTGACCAGCACGTCGCCAGGTTCGATGCGGTTCATCTCGCTGATATCGTGGATCACCTTCACCGGGCCGGCGCCAATGCGGTGGCCGATGGCGCGCCCTTCGGCGATGATCTGCCCCTGAGCGTGGAGGGTATAACGCTCCATCACCTGGCCGCGGGAACGCACGGTTTCCGGACGCGCCTGGACGATAAACAGCTTACCGGTGTGGCCATCTTTCGCCCACTCGATATCCATCGGACGGCCGTAGTGCTTCTCGATCTGCACCGCCTGCTTCGCCAGCTCCTGCACCTCCTCGTTAGTTAACGAGAAAACATCGCGCTGCGCCTGCGGCACATCTTCGATACGCACCTGCTTGCCGTGCTCCTGAGTCGGCGCGTATACCATGCGGATCTTTTTCGACCCCATGGTACGGCGCACGATGGCCGGGCGGCCAGCGGCCAGCGTCGGCTTGTGGACGTAGAATTCATCCGGGTTCACCGCGCCCTGCACCACCATCTCGCCGAGGCCCCACGCCGAGGTGATAAACACCACCTGGTCAAAACCGGACTCGGTATCGATAGAGAACATGACGCCGGAGGAGGCCAGATCGGAGCGGACCATCCTCTGCACCCCGGCGGAAAGCGCCACGCCGCGGTGATCGTAACCCTGATGCACGCGATAGGAGATCGCGCGATCGTTAAACAGTGAGGCAAACACGTGCTTCACGGCAACGAGCACGGCGTCAAAGCCCTGCACGTTGAGGAATGTCTCTTGCTGCCCGGCGAAGGAGGCGTCCGGCATATCTTCCGCAGTAGCGGAAGAGCGCACGGCAAATGAGGCCTCGGCGTCATCGGCGGACAGCAGGTCATAAGCATCGCGAATCGCGTTTTCCAGTTCGCTCTGGAAAGGGGTGTCGATGATCCACTGACGGATCTGCGCGCCCGCTTTCGCTAATGCGGAAACGTCGTCAATGTCGGTTTCATCCAGCAGTGCATAAATGCGCTGGTTAACACCGCTTTGGTCCAGGAACTGATCAAAAGCATCAGCGGTGGTGGCAAACCCGTTAGGCACGGAAACACCCATACCGGACAGGTTTGTAATCATTTCACCAAGGGAGGCATTTTTGCCCCCAACTCTGTCTACATCATTCATGCCGAGTTGGTTATACCAAAGCACCAGCGGTGACGAGCCATTGTTGGACATCGAGACAATCCTTTTGTGATTTAATACCAGTGAAAAAAATTTCACGATCGACTGCAGGATTATCCTGACATATTTATGGGGCTGAAAAAAACGGTGAATCGTTCAAGCAAATTATTTTTTCATTTTTCGGACTGTTCCCGCGATATAGCTAACTTGATGATTTTTAGGAATTATGACGAAAAACGCTGGAAATAACGGCAAAAAGAAGAAAATGAACCACCCTTTTCATAAAAAACAAAAATAGCGTTTCAATTTTAACAAGAGACAAATCAAACAGGGATATGCTTAAATTTAATATCCGTATTCAGGCAATTAAACTCATTATACCGGATGGTCAAAATGGAAAGTGCTGTAGATCGCCACGTATTTTATATTTCTGACGGTACCGCCATTACGGCAGAAGTGCTGGGGCATGCCGTGATGTCGCAATTCCCGGTTGCCATCAGCAGCGTGACTCTGCCGTTTGTCGAAAACATCAGCCGCGCGCGGGCGGTAAAGGAGCAGATCGACGCCATCTACCAGCAAACGGGTATTCGCCCGCTGGTGTTCTATTCCATCGTCATCCCGGAAATCCGCGACATTATTCTGCAAAGTGAAGGTTTTTGTCAGGACATCGTGCAGGCGCTGGTGGCCCCGCTGCAGCAGGAGCTCAACCTCGACCCGACGCCAGTGGCCCACCGTACTCACGGCCTGAACCCCGGGAACCTGATCAAATACGATGCGCGTATCGCCGCCATCGATTACACCCTCGCCCACGACGATGGCATCTCCCTGCGTAACCTCGATCAGGCCCAGGTGATCCTCCTCGGTGTGTCGCGCTGCGGCAAGACGCCCACCAGTCTGTACCTCGCCATGCAGTACGGCATTCGCGCCGCCAACTATCCGTTTATCGCCGACGATATGGACAATCTGGTGCTGCCGGCGTCGCTGAAGCCCCTGCAACATAAGATGTTCGGCCTGACCATCAACCCCGAACGGCTGGCGGCCATCCGCGAAGAGCGTCGGGAAAACAGCCGCTACGCCTCTCTGCGTCAGTGTCGGATGGAGGTGACCGAAGTGGAGGCCCTGTATCGCAAAAATAAAATCCCGTGCCTGAACAGTACCAATTATTCTGTTGAGGAAATTGCGACAAAAATCATGGACATCATGGGGCTGAATCGCAGAATGTACTAACACACTAGTACATTATTAAAAATTTGTTTATGCTATCACCCGTGGCCTATACAGGATCATGCCCTGCTCTTGCAATAAGCAGGGATTGGTTTATCGTGATGCGCATCACTTCCCGGCATTTTCGCCGCGGAAGAAACAGATTTTTGAGACCCCAATGAATAAAACAGACGAATTGCGTACCGCGCGCATTGAAAGCCTGGTAACGCCCGCGGAACTGGCCCAGCGCCATCCCGTCACGGCCGACGTGGCCACCCACGTTTCGGCCTCCCGCCGCCGAATTGAAAAAATCCTCAACGGGGAAGACCGCCGCCTGCTGGTGATTATCGGCCCCTGCTCCATTCACGATACCGACGCGGCGCTGGAGTATGCCCGCCGCCTGCAGGGCATGCGCGAGCGCTACCAGCCGCAGCTGGAGATCGTGATGCGCACCTACTTTGAAAAACCGCGTACCGTGGTGGGCTGGAAAGGCTTAATCTCCGATCCGGACCTCAACGGCAGCTACCGGGTCAACCACGGAATTGAGCTGGCGCGGCGCCTGCTGCTGCAGGTTAATGAGCTGGGGGTACCGACGGCCACCGAGTTTCTCGATATGGTGACCGGTCAGTTTATCGCCGATCTCATCAGCTGGGGTGCCATCGGGGCGCGCACCACAGAAAGCCAGATCCACCGTGAGATGGCCTCAGCGCTCTCCTGCCCGGTCGGGTTTAAAAACGGCACCGATGGCAATACGCGCATTGCGGTGGACGCCATCCGCGCCTCCCGCGCCAGCCATATGTTCCTCTCTCCGGACAAGCAGGGGCAGATGACGATTTACCAGACCAGCGGCAACCCGTACGGGCATATCATTATGCGCGGCGGCAAACAGCCAAACTATCATGCCGAGGATATCGCTGCCGCCGGCGAGGCGCTGCGTGAATTCGATCTGCCGGAACAGCTGGTCGTTGATTTCAGCCATGGCAACTGCCAGAAGCAGCACCGCCGTCAGCTGGAGGTGTGCGCCGATATCTGTCAGCAAATTCGCGCGGGCTCCACCGCCATCGCCGGGATTATGGCAGAGAGCTTCCTGCAGGAAGGCACCCAGAAAGTGGTCCCCGGCCAGCCGCTGACCTGGGGCCAGTCGATCACCGACCCCTGCCTGAGCTGGGATGACAGCGAAAGGTTATTGAGCGAGCTGGCCGCCGCCACCGCTACCCGTCTGTAACCGCTCCGCCCGTCGCGCCTGCGGCGGGCAATTTCCTTCGGTGACTCCCCTACCAAATCCGGTAACACGATAAATAACGCTTGCCGTCAAAAACAACATTATTGATAATGATTATCATTGTTGCTTTGATTTTTATTTTGAGAGCTATGACGCGTATGGATAACACTGCCACAGCTGAAAAACCAAAAGACAATGCCCCCTATCCCGTGGCGACGGACAGGCAGATTAGCAGTCGGGTGCTGTTAGGTAGCGAAGGACGGGTAGTCATCGAACATGGCGGCCAGCGCTATCTGCTGCGCCAGACCAACGCCGGGAAGTTAATTCTGACCAAGTAAGCGCCCCGCTGAGCGCGGGGCGAGGCGAGTTAGCTCGAGCAGCTGACTTCCAGACGTTTCCCCCAGTCCGGAGGGCGGCGGACGTAGTCGTCCTCGCGATCGGTAAAGGGGTCTGCCAGCGCGGCATGCAGGCGCTCCAGCTCGCCCATATCGCCCGCCTCGGCCTGCTCTATCGCCCGCTGCGCCAGCCAGTTGCGTAACACCAGCGCCGGATTTACGCCCTGCATCCGCTGCTGGCGCTGCGCGTCATCTACCTGTTCATCACGCAGGCGCGCACGATACCCGGCAAACCAGCTGTCGAAAGCCGCCCGATCGATAAACTCGTCGCGCAGCGGCGAGGCGGCGCTGAGCTGTTCGCTGTGGCTCAGCAGGCGGAACGTTCGGGTATAGTCGCTCTTCTCACGGATCATCAGGGCAAACAGCCCGTCCAGCAGGTCGTTATCCCCTTTCTGCTGGCTGAACAGGCCGAGTTTATCGCGCATCCGCTGGCCATAAGCGGTCAACAAGGCGTGCTGATACTCATCCAGCGCCGCGTTCAGCGCTTCGGCGCTGATAAACGGCGACAGCGACTGGGCCAGACGCTGCAGATTCCACAGCCCCACCGCCGGCTGGTTTTCAAAACTGTAGCGCCCCTGATAATCGGAGTGGTTGCAGATGAAGTCCGGTTGAAAATCGTCAAGGAAGCCATACGGGCCGTAGTCGATGGTCAGACCGAGAATCGACATGTTGTCGGTATTCATCACCCCATGGGCAAAGCCCACGGTTTGCCAGCTGGCGATGGTCTGCGCGGTGCGCGTGACAACGTCACGGAACCATAACAGATACTTGTCTGCCTCATCCTGCAGCTGCGGCCAGTGGTGGCGAATAACATAGTCGGCCAATTGCTGGACCTTCTGCGGCTCACGGCGATAGTAAAAATGTTCGAAATGGCCGAAGCGGACATGGCTCTCGGCCACCCGCATCAGCATCGCGCCAGGCTCCACGCGCTCGCGGTAGATCGGGGTATCGCTGGTCACCATCGCCAGGGCGCGCGTCGTCGGGATCCCCAGGGCGTGCATCGCCTCTGACGCCAGACTTTCCCGGATCGTCGAGCGCAGTACTGCGCGCCCGTCCCCCATCCGCGAATAGGGGGTCAGGCCAGCGCCTTTCAGATGCCAGTCGTAACGGCGACCATCCGCCAGCTGCTGCTCACCGAGCAGGATCCCGCGTCCGTCGCCCAGCTGGCCGGCCCAGGCGCCAAACTGATGGCCGCTGTATACTTGCGCCAGCGGCGACATGCCCGGAAGCAGCGCTTCGCCGCCCCAGACACCGGCTCCATTTTCAGGCGCGAACAGGGCGTCGGGCACCCCCAACTGTTGCGCCAGCGGGGCGTTACGCCAGATGAGTCGGGCGTTATCCAGCGGCGTCGGTAACAGGGAAGTGTAAAAATCCGGCAGTTCATCCCGCCAGTGGGTGGTAAAAGAAAGGGTCATGGTTCCTCCTTCCTTCAGTGTAGTGCCTCAAACAGCGGATTAACACGGGCGGAGTGCAGGGTTATCGGCATAAAAAAGGGAAGCGCTCGCTTCCCTCTTGCTTCTGAATGACGTCAGATACGCCGCGCCTGCCAGAACTTTTTGTTCCAGTAGACGTTATCCAGCGAGGAACGGGTGACGCCCTGGCTGGTGGAGGCATGGATAAACTGGTTGTCGGTATCGTAGATGCCAACGTGCAAACCGCTCTCCCCTGAGCCGGTTTTGAAGAACACCAGATCGCCGGGCAGCAGATCGCGCTTATCGATACGGGTGCCGATTTCCGCCTGCTCGCGGGTTTCACGCGGCAGCTGGAGGGCAAATTTATCGCGAAACGTGCGCACCACGAAGCCGGAGCAGTCGACGCCGCGCGGCGTCATGCCGCCGTAGCGATACGGTGCGCCACGCCAGCTACGCAACTGCTCGTTCAGATTCGCCACCACCGTGATGGAGTCAGCCAGCCGTGGATTCGGCGGCGGTGCCCGATGGCTGCTGCAGCCGGCTAAAATTAACGCCGCCGCCAACATGAACCAGAAGCGCATTTCAGATGATCCCTCTGTCCCTAGTCTCTTTATCGCAATAATTTAGCTTGTTTATCAATACAGTGACAAGATAACTGCGTGCTACTGTGACGCGATGAGCATAATATGACCGGCCACCTCCACGCGCTGGAACGGGATCGCATAGGCAGCGGTTAAATTTTCCTCATTCAGCACCTCGGCGGTCTCTCCGCAGGCGATGGCTTCCCCCTGGCAGAGCAGCCAGCTTTGTCCGGCATGGCGCAGGGTATGGTTGAGATCGTGGCTGCTCATCACCACCGCAATCCCCGCCGCGCTCAGCTCACGTAACAGCCGATCCAGCGCCGCCTGCTGGGCCACATCCAGACTGTTCATCGGCTCATCCAGCAGCAGCAGTTGACCCGCGGGATGACTCAAGGGATCGATCTGCAGGATCACTGCCGCCAGCCGCACGCGCTGCCACTCACCGCCCGAAAGCTGATTAACCTGACGGTCCAGCTTATTGTCCAGACCAAGCCTGGCCGCGATATCGCTCAGACGGGCGCTATCGCCCTGCTGCTGCATATGCAGCGCCAGGTAGTGCCACACCGGCATGGCGAACGGCGGGGTCTGGTGTTGACATAGATATCCGCGACGGCGCGCCAGCTCCGTCGCCGGCCACTCGTCAAGCCGCCGTCCGTTAAAATGAACCGTGCCGGGGCCGTCGGACAGCCCCGCCATGCGGGTCAGCAGCGTGCTCTTCCCTGCGCCGTTCGGCCCCACCAGGTGGACAATCTCCCCGGCGCGAAAGGCCGCAGAAAACGGGGCCAGACGCCCCGCCGCTTCTACATCCTGTAGCTGCATCAGAAACGCCATTATTTCGCCAGCGCTCCTTTAATCGCCGCCACCAGTTGCGGATCGTCCGGCGTCATATCCGGAGAGAAGCGCTCAATGACGTTGCCCTGGCGATCGACGAGGAATTTTTCGAAATTCCACAGAATGTCGTCCACATACAGCGGCGCCCGGCCTTTGCTGGCCATCCGCTCATAAAAACCGCTGCCTTCCGGGGCCACCGCTTTCGGCGCGGCGGCAATCAGTTTTTGATACAGCGGCGCGCGATGTTCACCGTTGACGTCAATTTTGCTGAACAGCGGGAAGGTGACGCCGTAGGTGGTGCTGCAGAAGGTCTTAATCTCTTCTTCACTGCCCGGCTCCTGGCCGAGGAACTGGTTGCTGGGGAACCCCAGCACGCTAAAGCCCTCCCCGGCAAACTGCTTTTGCAGATCCTCGAGTTGCTCATACTGCGGCGTCAGGCCGCATTTCGAGGCCACATTGACGATCAACAGCACCTTGCCGGCAAAGGATGCCAGGGTGGTTTTCTCGCCATCAATGGTCGTCACTTCGGTATTCAGAATGTCATGTTGCATAGCCTGTCCTCAATGGATAAACCGGTTTCCGGTGAAGGTGATCCCTATCTACTGTAGCGGATTCAGCGGCCGCCATTCTACTGCCAATCCCCCCGAGTTGTCGCATGATGTAACAGCGCTTCGCTGGCCGCCAGCAACATGAAATCCTCTCAATTGGGCAGTCGACCATTTCCGTGTACAGTGTCCCGGTAATGTAATATGGTTTCGTTACTTGTTAATTTAAGAGAGTTTTATTGATGAAGAAGTTGTTTAGCCTGGCGTTAATCGCCACCTCTGTCGCCCTGCTGAGCGCCTGCTCTCCGGATGAAGATAATAAAGTGAAAGTCGCAATCAATACCGGGCCGGACGAAGCCATCTGGAAAGTGGTGGAGCAGGTGGCGAAGGATAAATATCATCTCGACGTCGAAGTGGTCTCCTTCAATGATTATGTGCTGCCCAACGAAGCACTGAACAACAAAGATGTGGATGCCAACGCCTTCCAGACCCTGCCGTACCTTGAGGCGCAGTCGAAAGAGCGCGGCTATAAATTTGCGGTGGTCGGTAAAACCTTTGTCTTCCCTATCGCCGCCTATTCTCACCGGATTAAAAACATCAGCGAACTGCCCGAAGGGGCGACGGTGACCATTTCTAATGAAACCACCACCCTGGGCCGCAGCCTGCTGCTGCTCCAGGCGCAGGGGTTACTCAAGCTGAAACCGGGCGTCGGCTATTTACCCACCACGCTGGATATCATCGACAACCCGAAACAGCTGAAAATTGTTGAAGTGGATACTCCACAGCTGACCCGTACCCTTGATGATCCGAACGTTAGCTTGTCAATCATTAACACCAACTTCTCCGCCCAGGCGGGCCTGTCGGCCGCCCGCGACGGTCTGTTTATGGAGGGGCCGGATTCCCCTTACGTGAATGCGATTGTCGCCCGCGAGGATAATAAGGACAGCAAGAAAATTCAGGAGCTGAAAGCCGCCTTCCAGACCAGCGAAGTCGCGGAAAAAGCGAAGGAAGTCTACAAAGGCGACGCGATCAAAGGCTGGTAAGCCTGAACCGGCGCCGTCCCTGCCGACGGCGCCGCGCTATCCCCGCACCCGCGAACGCAGCAGCAACCAGATAAAGACCGGCGCGCCCAGCGTCGCCGTCACCACGCCAATCGGCAGCTCTGCGGCGGAAAGCGCCAGTCGGGCAATGATATCCGCCCCCAGCAAGGCGCTCGCCCCGGCCAGCATGCAGGCCGGGAGCAACACCCGGTGATCGCTTAAACCGCATAGCCGCAGAATGTGCGGGATCACCAGGCCGATAAAGCCAATTGCCCCCGCCAGCGCGACGCTAACGCCGACCAACCAGCCGGTCGCCACCACCAGCAGCTTGCGCCATAGCCACAGCGGTAGCCCGAGCTGACGAGCGGAGATCTCACCCAGCGCCAGTAAATTCAGGGGTTGCGACTGCAGACAAACCCAGCAAAGCACCGGCAGGAGGGCTATCATCAGCCACAGCTGCTGCCAGTCGACGCCGCCAAACCCGCCCATCATCCAGTACATCAGCTGACGCAGGTCAAAAGAGGTGGAGAAGTAGACCGCCCAGGTCATCAGGGCGCTGCAGATGATCCCCAGCGCCACCCCCGCCAGCAGCAGACGGCTGGTAGAGAGATGGCGGCGGGCAAAACGCAGCAAAATAAAGGTGATCAGCAGCGCGCCGAGGATCGCGCACAGCCCGAGCGCCCAGCCGGGCAAGACTCCTTTGCCCAGCAGGACGGCGGCAATCAGCCCGACGCCCGCCCCGTTGGAGACGCCCAGCAGACCCGGCTCCGCCAGCGGATTTTCAAACAGCGCCTGCATAATCGCCCCGGAGAGCGCCAGCGCCGCCCCCACCAGCACCACCGCCAGGGTTCGCGGCAGGCGGATCTGCCAGATGAACAACTGGCCTTTCGCGCTCAGCCATTCCCCAGGCGGGATCCATTGATCGCCCGCGCACAGGCTGATCAGTAGCGTAACCAGGAGCAACAGCGTTAATCCAAAGAGCCAACGCCGGCTGCGGCGCTGTTGAAGATGGGCGAGAGTCAGCATAGATTCCATTACGCAGTGGGAACAAGAGGCTGATTTTACGGTGGGTGTCGCGGTGAGAAAAGGAAAACCTCGCGCCCGAATGTCGACGCGGAGGAGGCCTCCCCCGCGTCTGCGGTCATTCGTTACACCAGGATCTGAAACAGCAGCGCAAAGAGAATGATATTCGCCACCACGATTGCCCAGCCGTTATAGAGCATATATTTCAGATGCGTGGACTGCGCCAGCCCCATCTGGCCGAACATGTCCGATGAGGGAAACGGACCGAACCAGTCCACCTGAGACGAGGCGAGCAGCACCGCGGTGGTCCCCTGCGGCGGCACGCCGGCGGCCATCAGCATCGGGCCAAAGATTTTATGGGTAAACGTCATTTGCGCCACCGCCGCACCGGGCACATGGCCGATAATATTGAACGCAAAGATGCTAAAGCACAGCCAGGCCGGGGAGATCCCCTCGAGCAGCGGTTGGGTATACTCCAGCAGCCCCTGATAGGCATGCAGACCATCCATCAGTTCAAGGATTGGGTTATACAGCCAGTAGAGGATAAACATCCACACCAGACGGCCGCAGCCGTGATACAGCGCCTGCAGGATCTGCGTCGGTCGCAGGCCGCCTACCAGCCCGGTCATCAGCGCCACCAGCAGCATCACGATAATCGCAAAGCTGAAGCCAGCTTTGATCACCACGCCAACCACCGCCATCACAATGATCGTCGCGGCGAAGGCCAGCGCGCTTAATTTACGCCGACGCTGCTGCGCGGCGCTGAGATCCTCTTTTGGCTTCTCCGAAAGATCGACGTCATAGCGCAGTTTGCCTTCAGTCATCTTCTGGATCCGCCCCGCCATTATCCAGCCGGCCAGCAGCGTCACCGCACTCATCGGCAGACCGACGTACAGCAGATAATCCGGATAGCTCAACCCGCCGAGGCTGAGGATTGTCACGGTGCTGGGGGTGAAGGGCCCGGTAAAGAGCCCAACGGAGCCGGCGGTCATCATCAGCGCGGCGACCGTCGGCGGCGTTAAGCGTACCGCTGCCGCCACCGGAATGATCACGGCCACGATAATGGCGTTACCACCGGCCATGGTGCCCAGCGAACCACAAATTAAAATCGATGACACCACAATGCCGAACTTAACCCGCGTCTGGCTCGACAGCCCAATACGATGAACCACGAATTTCACCAGCTCAACCGCTGCGCCGGTGCGGGTGGCCACTTCCCCCACGCCGGCGCCGAGCATAATGATAAGCCCTACCGTGGCGATAAATGACCCGGTGGATTTCGCCAGCATCGTGCCCATTTCCGGCAGGCCGGTCGAGGTCATTATCATGGCGATAATAATCGAGGAGATCACCGCCAGCACAATATCAACGCCGATCAGCGATAATATCGCTAGTGCCACCAGCGGCGTAAATCCCAGCAGGCCAAGCTCACTGCCCGGTCGACCGTGGCACCACAGCGCGATCAACACGAACAGCAGCAATAACAGACCAGTAATAACGTTTTTCCGCGTGATATTTCGTCTGACAGGCGCATTGCCTGTGAGCGTTGAGTCACTCATAACACTCCTTAATGCCAATCAATCCGACCGTAAGGGTCAGGAGGTGTATTGGGACCTGCTCAGAAAACATCCCCCCTCTTTTTCATTATTGGCCGCGAGCCTGAGGGTGCGTTTGGGTACAAAGGAATAGATTCTGAGAGCGTAATATTCCGCCATCAGGCGGGGTCTACAGCACAATATGTAACCGGAGCGCTGATTGGAGATTAAATTTATGTTAACTTTGTGTTAGTAGAAAATGACTTTTTATCGGTAGGCTATAACCCTGAGTTAACTGTTCATGAAACTGCGTCATCTGGAAATCTTTCACGCCGTAATGACCTGCGGCTCGCTGTCACGGGCGGCGGAAGCGCTCAATATCTCTCAGCCAGCGGCCAGCAAAGCGCTAAAAAGCGCCGAGATGAAACTGGGTTTTACCCTCTTTCAGCGGGTGCGCGGCAAGCTGCTGCCGACCAGCGAGGCGATCACACTTTTCGAAAAAGCGCAGAGCATTTATCAGGACCTCGATAACCTGCGCCTGTTGGCCGACAATCTGGCCCGCGATCCGCGCGCCAAAATCACCTTAGGCTGCCTGCCGAGTCTGGGATTAAGCCTGGTGCCAGAGCTGGTGACCGACTTTTATCAGCAAAACAGCAACCTGGTGATGACGCTCACCACCGAGCACACCGAGACGCTGGTCAGAAAACTGGATTTGCGCGAGATAGATTTGGCGCTGACGCTACAGCCGGTGCAGCAGGGAGAGATCCTGACCACCCTGATTGCCGAAGTACCGCTGGTGTACATCGACCGTCATTATCGTCAGGGGGCGGTGGACATCGGCCAGATCGACCAGCAGCGCTGGATCTCGCCAGGGCCGCACTCGCTCTCTGCCGCCATCGCCACCCGTCGCGACTTTTCCACCACCCGGCTTAACGTTCAGACCTACTATATGGCTACCGAGTTCGTGAAGCGCGGCATGGGCTGCAGCATCACAGATATCTTTTCCGCCCAGCACAACCTGGCTCCAGAGATGATCCACCCCATTACGCCGCCGATTGCCATCAACCTCTGCCTGCTGCGCCGGGCCGATGTTTCGCTGAGTCCAATGGCGCAAAAGTTCGTCGATTTTCTCTGCCAGCGTCTGCGCCAGCAACTCAAGGAGATTAACCTGCGGTTATACCCTGACCATAAAAAGTCAATTGCGCCGCTGGGGTAAATGCTTTGACATAACCCGATAAATTGATTAGCGGTGGATATATCGGGTTATGAACAAACGCATTGTCATTATCGGCGGCGGCGTGGTCGGTCTGGCCACGGCCTGGGAACTGATTAAGCGCGGCCATCAGGTGCAATTACTGGAGCGCAATGCTGAACCGGGCAGTGCCACCAGTTTTGCTAACGGCGGACAATTAAGTTATCGCTACGTTGCCCCCCTTGCCGATAGCGGCGTTCCCCTGCAGGGGATTAAATGGATGGGCAAAGCCGATTCGCCGCTGAATATGCGTCTTAAGATGTCTTTCCAGCAGTGGCGCTGGCTGCTGCAGTTCCTGCGTGCCTGTAATAGCCAGACCAATAAAATGAACGGCGATCATATTTTGCGCCTGTCGTTGCTCAGCCGTCAGGTCATGCAGTCGTGGCTGGATGAGGATAATCTTGCCGATTTTCACTGGCGGCGCAGCGGTAAATTAATTATCCATCGCCGCGAATATGATTTTAATAAAGCGGCAAAAGGGATAGATCCTCAGTATCAACAAGCGCTGAATGCTGACGCCTGTCTGCAGCTGGAGCCGGCACTCAGACATATCAGCCCTTCGCTGCAGGGCGGGATTTATTCGCCGGGCGATGAAACGGCAGATTGCCATCAGTTCTGCCTTGCCCTGCTCGACAAGCTCAATGCCAGCAACGACTTTAGCCTGCTGACGCACTGTGAGGTGCAGCGGCTCAAAAAGCGCGGCGGACGCATCATCGCCCTGGAGACCAACCGGGGAACCATCACCGGCGATGATTATGTCGTTGCCGCCGGTAACGGCAGTGGTCCTCTGCTTGGGCATCTGGGAGTTCGCGTGCCGCTGTGCGCCCTGAAGGGGTACAGCCTGACCCTGCCCTATCCTGAAAAAGCAGGTATTGCCCCTGACATCAGCGTCACCGACTACGGGCACAAAATCGTTTATGCCCGCCTTGGCCAACAACTGCGCATCGCGGCGATGGTGGACATCGGCTACGACGGCGACCAACTGCGCGAGAGCCGCATTCAGGCGCTGAAAAACATCGTCGCCCGCAGCTTTCCCGAACTCGAAGGGCTGGACAAGGCCGAAGCCTGGACCGGCATGCGCCCGTCAACACCAGCAGGCCCGCCGATGCTGGGTCGCGCCGGATACCCCAATCTGTGGATGAACCTCGGCCAGGGTAGTCTCGGCTTTACCCTCGCCGCCGGCAGCGCGGTGGTGCTGGGCGCGTTAATCGACAATCAGGGACCCACTATTTCTTTAGAAGGTCTCACATGGAAACAAACCGCATGACCATTATTCGCGATAATCCACAACCTCGCCTTTCCGCCAGCGTTGCGTATGGCAATCTGTTGTTCCTCTCCGGGCAGACGCCAAAAAGCAGCGAAGACGATATCGTTTTACAAACCCGTGAAGTGCTGGAGAAGATCGATGCCCTGTTGGCGGCTGCCGGGAGCGATAAGCGGCAAATTCTCTCCGCGCAGATCTGGCTGAAAGATATCGAACGTGATTTTGTCGCATTCAATGACGTGTGGGTACAGTGGATGCCGGAAGGCCAGAGCCCGGCGCGAGCAGCAGTACAGGCGGAGATGGCGCGACCGGATATCCTGGTGGAGATCATGCTCACCGCCGTCAAAGCGTAAGGACGTATAGAAAAGAAAAAGGCCGCAATGCGGCCTTTTTAATTAGTTCAGATTATTTGTCTTTCGGCGACGCGTTTTCGACACGGCTTTTCAGTTTCTGACCGGGTCTGAAGGTCACCACGCGCCGGGCTGTAATGGGAATATCCTCCCCCGTCTTCGGGTTACGTCCCGGGCGTTGGTTTTTATCCCGCAAATCGAAGTTGCCGAACCCGGAGAGTTTGACCTGTTCTCCGTTTTCCAGAGCACGACGGATCTCTTCGAAAAACAACTCGACCAGTTCTTTGGCATCCCGCTTGCTAAGCCCAAGCTTATCAAACAGATATTCTGACATTTCAGCTTTTGTAAGCGCCATAGGTTCAATCCCTCAATGATGCCTGGAATCGCTCTTTTAATGCCTCTACACATCTGGCAACGGTAGCGGCAATCTCCTCTTCTTCGAGTGTACGGCTGGTATCCTGCAGGATCAGGCTAATCGCAAGGCTCTTATACCCTTCCGCCACACCTTTACCACGGTACACGTCAAATAAGTTTACGCCAACTACCTGATTTACGCCAACTTTCTTACATTCGGCTAAAACATCGGCAGCAGCCACGTTTTCCGCGACCAGTACCGCGATATCGCGACGGTTCGCCGGGAAGCGGGAAATATCGCGCGCCTGAGGCACCACGCGGTCTGCGAGCTTGTTCCACTCCAGTTCGAACACCAGAGTGCGACCGTTCAGATCCAGTTTACGTTCCAGTTCCGGATGAACAACCCCAATGAAACCAATGCGTTCACCTTTAAGATAAATCGCTGCGGATTGACCTGGATGCAGCGCGGCGATCGCTTCGCCACGGAACTCGATGTCGGCCAATTTACCGGTTAAATCCAGTACGGATTCCAGATCGCCCTTCAGATCATAGAAATCGACCGTCTCTTTCGCCAGCGTCCAGTGCTCTTCGTAGCGGTTACCGCAGATCGCCCCGGCCAGCATCACATCCTGACGAATGCCCAGCGGCGCCTGAGTATCCGGCACGAAGCGCAGGCCACTCTCAAAGATGCGCACGCGGCTCTGCTGACGGTTCTGGTTGTAGACCACGGTACCCAGCAGGCCGGTCCACAGCGACAGACGCATCGCCGACATTTCGCTGGAGATCGGGCTTGGCAGGATCAGCGCCTCTTCCCCGGCGTGGATCAGCTGCTGGATTTTCGGGTCAACAAAGCTGTAGGTGATCACTTCCTGATAGCCTTTGTCGTTCAGCAGCGTTTTTACGCGCTTCAGCGACAGGTCGGCTTCACGATGGGTACCCATGATCAGACCCGCCTGTACTGGCGCATCAGGAATGTTGTTGTAGCCATAAACGCGAGCCACTTCTTCGACCAGATCTTCTTCGATCTCCATGTCGAAACGCCAGCTCGGGGCGACTGCCTGCCATTCACCCTGACCTACCGTCACTTCGCAGCCGAGGCGCTGCAGAATGTCGGTGACCTGCGCGTCATCGATATGGTGGCCAATCAGGCGATCCAGTTTGCTACGACGCAGGGTAATGGTGGCGCGTTTTGGCAAGGTCTCTTCGTTTGTCACGTCGATCACCGGGCCGGCTTCACCGCCGCAGAGGTCGATCAGCAGACGCGTGGCACGCTCCAGCGCTTTATACTGCAGCGCCGGATCGACGCCGCGCTCATAGCGATGAGAGGCATCGGTGTGCAGGCCATGACGGCGCGCGCGGCCGGTAATGGACAGCGGGCTGAAGAACGCGCATTCCAGCAGCACGTTCTGGGTTTCGTCGTTAACACCGGAGTGTTCCCCGCCGAAGATCCCGCCCATCGCCAGCGCTTTGTTATGGTCAGCAATAACCAGGGTGTCACTGTCGAGCTTCGCTTCAGAGCCATCGAGCAGCACCAGGGTTTCACCCTCTTTCGCCATGCGCACCACGATCCCGCCTTCGATACGGTCGCGGTCAAAGGCGTGCATCGGCTGGCCCAGCTCAAGCAGGACATAGTTAGTCACGTCAACCACCGCGTCGATGGAGCGGATCCCGCAGCGGCGCAGCTTCTCTTTCATCCACAGCGGGGTCGGCGCTTTGACGTTGATGCCTTTCACCACGCGGCCCAGATAGCGCGGGCACGCCTGCGGCGCGTCAACCTGAATCGGCAGCACGTCGTCAATGGTCGCGGCAACCGGCGTAATTTCCGGCGCGTTCAGCGGCGCTTTGTTCAGCACAGCGACATCGCGCGCCACACCGATGATACCCAGGCAGTCGGCACGGTTTGGCGTGACACTGATTTCGATAGTGTTATCGTCAAGCTTGAGGTATTCACGAATATCAGTGCCGATCGGCGCATCCGCCGGCAGTTCGATGATACCGCTATGGTCGTCGGAAATACCCAGCTCGGAGAAAGAGCACAGCATCCCTTCTGACGGTTCGCCGCGCAGCTTCGCCGCTTTAATTTTAAAATCGCCCGGCAGCACGGCGCCGATGGTCGCCACGGCGACTTTCAGCCCCTGACGGCAGTTTGGCGCGCCGCAGACGATGTCCAGCAGGCGTTCACCGCCCACGTTGACTTTGGTGACGCGCAGTTTGTCAGCATTTGGATGCTGGCCGCACTCCACCACTTCACCGACCACTACGCCGTTGAAGCTGCCGGCAACCGGCTCAACGCCGTCGACTTCGAGGCCCGCCATGGTGATCTGATCGGAAAGCGCTTCGCTGTCGATCGCCGGGTTAACCCACTCGCGTAACCACAGTTCACTGAATTTCATTGTTCTGTCCTGCCCTTATTTAAACTGTTTGAGGAAACGCAGATCGTTTTCGAAGAACGCGCGCAGATCGGTCACGCCATAACGCAGCATGGTCAGACGCTCCATCCCCATACCGAAGGCGAAGCCGGAGTAAACTTCCGGATCGATACCGACGTTACGCAGCACGTTCGGGTGTACCATCCCGCAGCCCAGCACTTCCAGCCATTTGCCGTTTTTACCCATCACGTCAACTTCTGCGGACGGCTCGGTGAACGGGAAGTAGGACGGACGGAAGCGCACCTGCAGGTCTTCTTCAAAGAAGTTGTTCAGGAAGTCGTGCAGCGTCCCTTTCAGGTTGGTGAAGCTGATGTTTTTATCAACAATCAGACCTTCCATCTGGTGGAACATCGGGGTATGGGTCTGGTCGTAGTCGTTACGATAGACGCGGCCCGGCGCGATAATACGGATAGGCGGCTGCTGGTTTTCCATGGTACGGATCTGAACGCCGGAGGTCTGAGTACGCAGCAGGCGAGTGGCATCGAACCAGAAAGTGTCGTGGTCAGCGCGCGCCGGATGATGACCCGGAATATTCAGCGCATCGAAGTTGTGGTAATCATCTTCGATTTCCGGGCCAGTCGCCACGGTAAAGCCGAGCTCACCGAAGAAACTTTCAATACGGTCGATGGTGCGAGTGACCGGATGCAGGCCGCCATTTTCAATGCGGCGTCCCGGCAGCGAGACGTCAATGGTCTCTGCGGCCAGACGCGCATTCAGCGCTGCGCCTTCCAGATCAGCTTTGCGCGCGTTCAGCGCCTGCTGCACCTGCTCTTTCGCTTCGTTGATGACCGCGCCGGCTGCCGGACGCTCTTCCGGCGGTAACTCACGCAGGGTGGTCATTTGCAGGGTCAGATGCCCTTTTTTACCCAGGTATTCCACGCGGACGTTGTCCAGCGCAGCAACATCTGATGCCTCGTTAATGGCTGCCTTGGCACTGGCAACCAGCTCTGCGAGATGTGACATGGTTTTCCTCATTATGTCGGTGCAGACACCGGTTATAGTGAAATTAATATCCCGAATCCATATACGAAAAAAGCCTCCACAGGGGAGGCTTTCTGGCGCTGTTTTCCGTTTCTTCTTTCACGCGCTAGCCTCCTGAGTTCAGGTGCTAAAGTAAAAAAAGAAGCGGAAAATAGCAGCATTCATGCTTGCATTACCTTGTCTGGTAAGAAACGTCAGACCTGTATTGAAAAGCCTGCGCCGATAAAAGTCAATGTATTGATGGTGTTGAAACGAAAAGAGGGAGACAAGCTCCCTCTTTCAACTGGCTTATGCCAGAGCTGCTTTCGCTTTTTCGACCAGAGCGGTGAACGCTACTTTGTCGAATACGGCGATGTCAGCCAGGATCTTACGGTCGATTTCAACAGAGGCTTTTTTCAGGCCATTGATGAATTTGCTGTAAGAAATACCGTTCTGACGTGCTGCTGCGTTGATACGTGCAATCCACAGTTGACGGAACTGACGTTTACGTTGACGACGGTCACGGTAAGCGTACTGACCAGCTTTGATAACAGCCTGGAAGGCAACGCGGTATACGCGAGAACGCGCACCGTAGTAGCCTTTAGCTTGTTTCAAAATTTTCTTGTGACGTGCACGTGCAATTACACCACGTTTTACGCGAGCCATGTGTGCTCTCCTGTATCTATTCTAAGTTAAAAAAGTTAAACGTTAACGACTTATGCGTACGGCAGGCACGCGATAACCAGGCCCAGATCGCCTTTGGAAACCATGGCTTTCGGACGCAGGTGACGTTTACGCTTGGTAGCTTTTTTAGTCAGAATGTGACGCAGGTTAGCGTGCTTGTGCTTAAAACCACCTTTGCCGGTTTTTTTGAAGCGCTTAGCAGCACCGCGTACGGTCTTAATTTTTGGCATCTTAATAACTTCCACTTCGCATTGTTAATAAACGAAACATAGGCGAACAACATCAGTGAAGCCCTAAGGCTCCACTGACATCGCTACTTGAAGGCCTTACTGTTTCTTCTTAGGAGCGAGCACCATGATCATCTGGCGGCCTTCGATCTTCGTAGGGAAGGATTCGACTACTGCCAGTTCACTCAGATCGTCACGGACGCGCGTAAGCACTTCCATACCGATCTGCTGGTGGGCCATCTCACGACCGCGGAAACGCAGTGTGATCTTAGCCTTATCGCCATCTTCGAGAAAGCGAACCAGGCTGCGGAGTTTTACCTGGTAATCACCATCATCGGTCCCAGGACGGAATTTAATTTCCTTAACCTGGATAACTTTTTGCTTTTTCTTCTGTTCCTTAGAAGACTTACTCTTTTCATAAAGGAACTTGCCGTAGTCCATGATACGACAAACTGGCGGTTCGGCGTTAGGGCTGATTTCAACTAAATCTACTCCGGCCTCTTCAGCCTTTTCGAGAGCTTCTCTCAGACTCACAATACCCAAAGCTTCGCCTTCCAGACCTGTCAAGCGAACTTCCAGGGCGCGAATCTCGCCATTGATACGATTCGGACGTGCCGTTTGAACTCGTTTTCCGCCTTTAATACCTTATTCCTCCAGTTGTTGAAGACTGCGGCTGCGAATCTCTTGTTGCAGCTTCTCAATCACTTCACTTACGTCCATGCTGCCGAGGTCTTTCCCGCGACGGGTGCGCACGGCCACTTTGCCAGCTTCGACTTCTTTGTCGCCACAGACCAACATATACGGGACACGACGTAAAGTGTGCTCGCGGATTTTAAAGCCAATCTTCTCATTTCTCAAGTCTGCTTTTACACGAATGCCCGCATTTTGTAGTTTACGCGTCAATTCGTTAACGTATTCAGCCTGAGAATCGGTAATATTCATGACCACTACCTGCACTGGTGCAATCCAGGTTGGGAAGAAGCCAGCGAACTCTTCGGTCAGGATGCCAATGAAGCGCTCCAGGGAACCGAGAATCGCACGGTGAATCATGACCGGTACCTGACGCTCGTTATTTTCGCCCACATAAGAGGCGCTTAAACGCTGCGGCAGAGAGAAGTCCAGCTGTACCGTTCCGCACTGCCATGCGCGATCGAGGCAGTCATACAGGGTAAATTCAATTTTCGGGCCGTAGAACGCCCCTTCGCCCAGTTGATACTCAAATGGGATGTTATTTTCTTCCAGCGCCACCGCCAGATCCGCTTCCGCGCGATCCCAGGTCTCATCGCTACCGATACGTTTTTCCGGGCGAGTTGACAGTTTGACGACGATCTTCTCGAAGCCAAAGGTGCTGTACATATCGTAGACCATACGAATACAGGCGTTCACTTCATCGCGAACCTGATCTTCAGTACAGAAGATATGCGCATCATCCTGGGTAAAGCCGCGAACGCGCATCAGACCGTGCAGCGCGCCAGACGGTTCGTTACGGTGGCAGCTACCGAATTCCGCCATACGCAGCGGCAGATCGCGGTAGGATTTCAATCCCTGGTTGAAGATCTGCACGTGGCCCGGGCAGTTCATCGGCTTGATGCAGTATTCACGGTTCTCAGAAGAGGTGGTGAACATCGCATCTTTGTAGTTGTCCCAGTGGCCGGTTTTTTCCCACAGCACACGGTCCATCATGAACGGACCTTTGACTTCCTGATACTGGTACTCTTTCAGTTTAGAACGAACAAAGGTTTCCAGTTCACGGAAGATAGTCCAGCCGTCGTTGTGCCAGAACACCATACCCGGCGCCTCTTCCTGCATATGATACAGGTCAAGCTGCTTACCGATTTTACGGTGGTCACGCTTCGCGGCTTCTTCCAGACGCTGCAGATAAGCATTCAACGCTTTTTTATCCGCCCACGCGGTGCCGTAGATACGCTGCAACATTTTATTGTTGCTGTCGCCGCGCCAGTAGGCACCGGCGGTTTTCATCAGCTTGAAGTGATGACAGAAGCGCATATTCGGTACGTGCGGGCCGCGGCACATATCGATATATTCTTCATGATGATACAGACCCGGCTTATCATCATGAGCAATGTTTTCGTCAAGAATAGAAACTTTATAGGTTTCGCCGCGCTTCACGAAGGTTTCACGCGCTTCGTGCCAGCTGACTTTCTTCTTGATGACATCGTAGTTTTTCTCGGCGAGCTCATGCATACGTTTTTCGAGCGCGTCGATATCTTCCTGAGTCAGGGTGTGGTCGAGGTCTACGTCATAGTAGAAGCCATTATCAACAACCGGACCGATAGCCATTTTGGTGTTGGGCCACAGCTGTTTAATGGCATGGCCTAACAGGTGCGCACAGGAGTGACGAATGATCTCCAGCCCTTCTTCATCTTTCGCAGTGATAATAGAGAGAGTGGAATCGGTTTCGATCGGGTCGCAGGCGTCTACCAGTTCACCGTTTACCCGCCCGGCAATGGTGGCTTTCGCCAGGCCTGGACCGATATCCAGCGCAACATCCATGGGGCTAACAGCGTGGTCAAAATGGCGTTGACTGCCATCAGGAAGCGTAATTACAGGCATTTTATGTCCTTATTTGCAGTGGTGCCCCGCACGAAAGAGCACATACAAAACTATATAATCATAATTATCATCAGGTTAAGGCGCAGTTCCCGCTTCACTCTGCGAAAATAGGAGGACGACCGGATAGACCGTTCCCGCCTGCCACCGCCTGCTGATAACACCGGGGAGTAGTTTACACATCATTGGTACGTGATTAAAGCCGCAAGCGTATAAATGATGGCGGAATGTGGAGAAAACAAGAGAGATTGAGATAAAAAGACGAATATCCTGCTACTGCAGGCGAGAATAATCCCCGGCAAAGCCGGATAATATTATTCGGACGTGATAGTAGAGACGCAATGATATTGCATACTTAATCTTTAACACAGCGCGTTAAACCGGTACCGCTCCACCCGGCTTAATTGACGTATGACGAAATAAAGGTCTGGTATATTATGACCACTCGCCGGCCACCAGCGTATGCACATTAAAGGCATCGCTCATGGATTGTCCGGTAGTTCGGGAACCGGGGGCGATATTCGAGCCAGCCTCAACGTCAGTCGCTTTGGCGATGCCAACCTGAGTATGGTCCTGGTTGCCTGATGGCGGAACGGGCGTGGCAGCGGATGCGCCAAAAGAAAGCACGCACAGCGCCAGGGCTGCGATGGTAAATGAAGTGTTTTTCATGATATTCATTCTCTTATTACGGAAGACAGACCGCGCGATTTCTCCGCCCGGACAGTGCATATCATTATAGATCCAGATCACATATTTGTCCGTCGAATATTTAGCTTTTCGTGTCAAATAGAATGAATATTTGTCAACAAACCGGGAATAATGGAGAAAAGATGGAGGGCTATTTCTTTTTATAAAAACTAAAACGAAAGGCCAGAAAAAATAATGGCACTCATTGCTAAATTTAAAACGAACAGGCCGGGGAAACCCGGCCTGAAAATATTACATTTTATACCCAAGGGACAGCGACGTCCGGCGATCGGTATGCTCCGGCGCAGAGGAAGGCGGTGCCGAGTTCCAGGTCACGTTGTAGGCGACCTTCAGCGCGAAATGGGCGTTAATCGCCACGTTTAACGCGCTCTCAGAGTTGACGGTGGTGTCCTCAGCGCCAAACACCGAGACCCCTTGCGTAAATTTGGCGTTATCGGTCATCTGCCAGGCCCAGGTGCCGGAGGCGTAACCCAGCGGCTGAGTATCGGTTTCTCCATCGGTAAACTCGTCATAGCGAACGCCAGGACCGAATTCAAACCGCAGGCTGTGCACCGGACCGTTGAGGATCTGACGACCATAACCCGCCGTCAGGACATCACGCTGCTGATAGCCATTATAGCGGTCGGTCAGCCAGCTCCCCTGACCAAAGATATAGTTCATATCGGTCAGGTTGTAGCGGCTACGCCCACCGACTGCATATTTTTCTGAGGATCGCTCATCGTTGGAAGAGGTGTTGCTGGCATTCCCCCACAGCGACCAGGCGGTGGTATTACCATACCAGGTCAAGGTGGAATCTGCCGTCATCGAGGAGTTTTTGGTGTTGCCGGACTGCGCCAGGTAGCCTGCGTTAACCACACCTTCGAAAGGTTTTTTAGCAGCGGAAGGGTCATCCATGACGGTAAATACAGAATCATCGGCCATTGCGCCAACAGACGCAAAAAGCCCCCCCGCCAGCATAACCGCTGCGGGTACTGTCTTTAAAAGCTTCATTATAACTCTCTAAAATACATTTTTTAGGACAGTACAAATGATGAACAGACACAACCTGCCCGCTCATTGAATTTAGCGTCCGTACAACATAAAAGAGACCTGAGGGTCCCGGAAACTTTCGCGAGGATCGCGGTGTGCAGGTCCTAAGAAAGGTAGCAAATTATAAAAAAGCACGAATAACATAGCAATCACTTACTCTTTCGTTTTTTGAATAAGACAGCTCCGGAAACAATCTTTATTTCATAATGAAAATACAGGCTTCTTTGCAAATCTCTCAGGAACATCACTTTCCCTCCCGGAGCCATCGTGCCATGCTTAAATAAAGCACAGTCGCCGTATTAAGGAGGAGAAGGAATGACCAAAATTTATACGTTAACGCTGGCCCCCTCGCTGGATAGCGCCACGCAGACCCCACAGATTTATCCCGAAGGTAAACTCCGCTGCAGCGCGCCAGTATTTGAGCCCGGCGGCGGCGGGATCAACGTTGCCCGTGCCGTGACCTTTCTTGGCGGCAAAGCCACCGCCATTTTCCCGGTTGGCGGCGCCACCGGCGAGCACTTAGCAGCCCTGCTGGCCGATGAGCAGGTGCCGGTCGAGACCGTCGAAACCCGCGACTGGACGCGGCAAAACCTGCACGTTCACGTGGCCGCCAGCGGCGAACAATATCGTTTTGTCATGCCCGGCGCAGCGTTGACGGATGATGAGTTCCGTCGGCTGGAAGAGAAAGTCCTGACTATCGAACCCGGCTCACTGCTGGTGGTAAGCGGCAGCCTGCCGCCAGGTATCAGCGTCGAAAACCTGATGCAACTGGTGAAAAATGCGCAACAGCAGGGACTGCGCTGCATTATCGACAGTTCCGGCGACGCGCTGGCTGCGGCGCTGGACGTCGGCAATATTGAGCTGGTGAAGCCGAACCAGAAAGAGCTCAGCGCCCTCGTACAGCGCGATCTGAGCCAACCCGATGACGTACGCCTTGCCGCCCAGTCGTTGATCCAGTCCGGTAAAGTACGCCGGGTGGTGGTTTCGCTCGGGCCGCAGGGGGCGTTAGGCGTTGACGCCAGCGGCAGCGTTCAGGTGGTGCCGCCTCCGATGAAAAGCCAGAGCACCGTCGGCGCCGGCGACAGCATGGTGGGCGCCATGACCCTGCGTCTGGCGGAAAACGCCGGGCTGGAAGATATGGTTCGCTTTGGCGTCGCTGCCGGTAGCGCCGCGACAATCAATCAGGGCACCCGTCTCTGCTCGCAGGCCAATACGCAAAAAATCTACGATTATCTCTGCGGTCGCTGATCTTCCCTGCCCCTCCGCGCTGGCGGAGGGAGCCACGATATTGGCTGGATGGTCTATGCTGGAAAGGCTATGGATAACAATGGGGTGTAGAGATGAGCAATGAGATAACCGCCTGGGTCGTCAGCGTCACCTTTCACGAACAGGCGCTGACGGAGATCAACGAGGTCAGCAACCACTTTACCCGCGCCGGGTTCGTACTGACGCTCAATGATGAAGACGGCAATCCCCATGAGCTGGGGACCAACACCTTTGGCCTGCTCAGCGCCCAGGATGCTGATGAAGTTAAGGCCCTCAGCGCAGGGCTGGCGGAATCGGCTCTGGGCCGCCCGGCAGAGATTACGGTCAGCACATTCGCCGAGTGGTTAAAAGCTCAATAAGTGCGTTTAACGCAACGGAAAGCGTCAGTTGTGCGTCAGTTCCAGGTTTACCCGGTAGCAGTGCGCTAACCTTATGATATGGTGGAAAACATGGGGAGAGACAGCATGTGGCAAGCAATCAGTACACTTTTACGCGATTGGCATTCCGAAAACGCTGAAATCGAACTGAAAACCGAGCTGCCCGGTGGGGAAATCCATTCGGCCTGGCACTTACGCTTCGGCGGGAAAGATTACTTCGTGAAATGCGACGAACGTGAGCTTCTGCCCATCTTCACCGCCGAGGCCGATCAGCTGGAATTGCTGTCGCGAAGCAAAACCGTTCGCGTGCCGCAGGTCTATGCGGTCGGCAGCGACCGTGACTACAGTTTTGTGGTCATGGAATACCTCCCTCCCCGTCCGCTGGATGCGCATAATGCCTTCCTGCTCGGCCAGCAGTTAGCGCATCTGCACCAGTGGAGCGATCAGCCGCAGTTTGGTCTGGATTTCGACAACGATCTTTCCACCACGCCGCAGCCCAACGCCTGGCAGCGTCGCTGGTCGGTGTTCTTTGCCGAGCAGCGTATCGGCTGGCAACTGGAGCTGGCGGCGGAGAAAGGGCTGCACTTTGGCGATATCGATACCTTAGTCGATGTGGTTCAGCAGCGGCTGGCCAACCATCAGCCGCAACCTTCACTGCTCCATGGTGACCTGTGGTCCGGTAACTGCGCCTTAGGACCAGATGGCCCCTATATCTTCGATCCGGCCTGCTACTGGGGCGATCGCGAGTGCGATTTAGCCATGCTGCCGATGCACCCGGAACAACCGCCGCAGATCTATGACGGCTACCAGTCCGTTTCACCGCTGCCAGCAGGTTTTCTCGATCGCCAGCCCATCTATCAGCTGTACACCCTGCTGAACCGGGCGATTTTGTTTGGTGGCCAGCACCTGGTGACGGTCCAGCAGGCGCTGGACGATGTATTGACGGAAAAAACGCGTTAGACAAGACTCACGGCGGACCCCTGGTCCGCCGCAACGCATTATCAGTTGATCTCGACCCCACTCAGACGGAATTTGATAGTCATCGTCACGCCGGTTCCCGGTCTTGCCTGCTCGTAACGCCATCTGCGCATCGCGCTTTTCACTTCGCGCTCAAACATATTGGCCGGCTGGGCAGAGAGGATCTGTAGGTTGTCGATTCGGCCATCTGGCGTCACGTCAAACTTCACCCGTACCGTCCCTTCGATGCGCAGCGCCTGGGCGCGGGCCGGATAGGTCGGCTGGACACGGCTGATCGCCCGCGGGCCGCTCGGGGCAGTAACGGTGGGTTTGGCGGCCGCGGTCGAGGTGCTTGGCGCGGTGCGCGCTGGCGTCGTGTTGTTGTTTTCAAACGGCGAGGCCGGACGCGGCTCTGCTGCCGGCTTCACGTCCCGCTTCGGCTGCTCAACCTTTTTCTCCGGCTTGGGTTTCGGTTTGGGTTTAGGCTTCGGCTTCGGTTCCGGTTTATGGATCACCACCGGCGCCTCTTTCGGCGGTTCAGGCACCACCTCGGGTTCCGGCTCAGGATCAGGTTCGACAACGGGCTCCACGACTGGCTGTGCCGCCGGGGGCGGTTCAAGATCGGCCGGCGCGACCATCGTAATCTCAATCGGCTGCGTCGGAGAAGGCTGTTCAATAACCTGATGTACCGAGGTATAAAGCAGCCCCGCCACAACGGCACCGTGGATAGCCACGGACAGCAGCGTTGGCCACGGGAAGCGGCGAGGTAAATCAAGGGTCATTGCGCTCATAGTCGTTTCTGTTGAAAAATGATGCTCCGATTTTAAATGCAAATAGCAATCATATTCAATAAGGCGTATTAACCTGAGTCAATTTTTGCCACCATTTGCAGAAAAAAGCCGCGTCGGCAGCGCATTCGACACCGGTATGCATCTTTGCATTGCAGTCCAAGGCGGTTTAACTTAACGTAATTCGCCTGATTATTGATAAGGAGCTTTGCCGTGCTTTACGTTATCTACGCTGAAGATATCGCCGATTCTCTGGAAAAGCGGCTCTCGGTTCGCCCTGCGCATCTCGCGCGTCTGCAACTCTTACACGATGAAGGCCGGCTGCTTACCGCCGGGCCAATGCCGGCCGTTGACAGCAACGAACCGGGCGCAGCAGGGTTCAGCGGCTCAACGGTGATTGCCGAGTTTGAGTCGCTGGAAGCGGCGCAGTCCTGGGCCAATGATGATCCGTATATTGCGGCTGGCGTCTACCGCCAGGTCTCTGTTAAGCCTTATAAGAAAGTGTTTTGATAAATATTCCCTGCTATTTTTCTGGTTAGCCATAAAAAAGACACCAGGCCATCAGATTAAAGGGCGCATTTTGGTACACAACATTAAAATGTCGCCCTTTTCCATCACGCGAAAAGTTTGGCTGTTCTCTCACTGACATGTCCTGTACAGGGTCAGATCCCCTCTCCTGCCTCAACATCGTCGCCTAACGCCTCACCATCCCTGCATTAATATCAAAAGCCCCCGCTGTCCGGCGGGGGCCTCTGATCGTTATCGCTGATCCAATTATCTGTTACTTATCGAGCGCATAGGCAATCACGTAGTCACCGCGATCCGGCGACTGGCGGGCTCCACCGGCGGAAATCAAAATGTATTGTTTGCCGGTCTTCGGCGAAACATAGCTGATGGGTCCCCCCTGGCTTCCTACCGGAAGACGGGCTTTCCAGACTTCTTCACCCGTAGATGAATCGAAGGCGCGCAGGTAATAGTCCTGGGTTCCGGCAATGAACACCAGGCCGCCCTGAGTTGCCAGGGTTCCACCCAGCGTCGGCATACCGATCGGCATCTGAGCACGCATTTTTATGCCAAACGGACCGGTATCCTGGACGGTACCGACCGGCACCTGCCAGACGATTTTCTGTGTTTTCAGGTCAATCGCGGACAGCGTACCAAACGGCGGTTTCTGACATGGGATCCCCAGCGGCGACATGAAACGGTTTTTGTTGACCGAGTACGGTGTTCCTTTCATCGGGACCGCCCCCATCCCGGCGTTCACCGCTTCACCACCGGTGTTAGCCACCGCGCTTTGTGGGTCCTGCTTAATCAGCTGCACCCACAGACCCAGACGCATATCATTGACGAAGATATAGTGGTTGTTCGGATCGGTAGACAGGCTGCCCCAGTTCATTCCTCCCAAAGAGCCCGGGAAGCTGAGGGAAACATCGGTCCCCGGCATGGTGTACAGCCCGTCATAACGCATCGATTTGAAGCTGATACGACAGACCAGCTGATCAAACGGCGTTGCCCCCCACATATCAGATTCTTTCAGGGTTTCCGCCCCAATCTGCGGCATCCCAACAGAGCGCGGCTGCGTCGCCGGATACTGTTCATTGGGGATATCAGCCGGTTTCACCGGGACCTCTTTCACTTCGGTAAGCGGTTGACCCGTCAGGCGATCAAGTACATAGATTTGACCCGCTTTGGTCCCCACCACCACGGCGGGTTTGTTGCCCTCTTTGGTCGGGAAATCGACCAGGCTTGGCTGCATCGGGACATCGAAGTCCCACAGATCGTTACGCACGGTCTTGTATACCCACTTCTCTTTCCCGGTGGTCGCATCCAGCGCCAGGATTGAAGTGGCGTATTTGTGATCGCCCTGAATACGGTCCGCGCCCCACAGGTCAACAGAGGAGCTCCCCATCGGAATAAAGAGGGTATTCATCGACGCATCCCAGGACATGGGCGCCCAGGAGTTAGCGGAACTGCGTTTGTAATGTTCCCCCGGTTGCAGAACATGATTGGGATCCGGATTACGCGGATCAAATGCCCAGCGCTGCTGGCCGGTAATCACGTCATAACCGCGCACCACGCCGCCAGGCATGTCAGTACTGACGTTATCCGCCACGCGGCCTCCAACCACCACCGTGGTGCCAGCCAGCGTCGGGGCTGAAGTCAACACATAGCTTGGATCTGCCGCTGCGCCCATCCCTTCTCGCAGATTCACGCTGCCGTTCGTCCCGAAGTCCGGGCAGAATTGGCCGTTATCTGCGTCTAAGGCGATCAATCTGTCATCAATCGTATTCATCAGGATGCGACGCTGGCATGCTGCACCTGGCGCGACCTGTGCCGGCAGAACCGGTGTGGAGCCTGCCACAGTGGGCTGCGTCAGTGGCTTCGTCGCATCAAAATACGCCAGGCCTCGGCAGCGCATCCAGATGGCGGATTTCGCATTAATTTCCGCTCTCCAGATCTCTTTTCCACTATTGGCATCGACGGCGATCACATTGTTATGCGGGGTACAGAGGAAAACACGATCGCCTACCTGCAGCGGTGTTTGCTGATCTTCTGCGCCATTGCCATCCGGGCTTAACGGGGTGTCGCCAGTATGGAAGGTCCAGACGGGTTTCAGGTTTTTTACATTGTCACGCGTGATCTGGTCCAACGCCACAAAGCGGCTACCGCCGGCAGTATTGCCGTAGTGGTCCCAGTTTTGCTGTTTAACGTCTTCTTTTACCGGCACCAGCGGTAATTTCTCGCCGCTGAACGCCACTGTGGGATGGGGCTGATACATCTGAACAAAGGTGACGCCCATGGCGATAACCAGAACAACGCAGACCCCCCATGCCCCTTTGGTGCTGTAAGGCTTTCCTTCATGCTTACGTAGCGCAGGCCAGGTGGCCGCCGCCAGCAGCATCAACCCGGCGGGTACCATCAAACGGGAAACGAGCGGCCAGAAGTCGAAGCCGGCATCAAACAGTGCCCAAATCAGGGTACCCACGAATACCAGAGCAAACAGCCACACCGCGGACGACCTGCGGCGGAAAAACTGAATCGCGGCGAGCAGGGTAATAACCCCGGCAATAAGGAAATACCAGCTTCCCCCCAGGGAAACCAGTTTATAACCGCCGATGACAAAGAACAGGCCTGTCGCAAGCAGTATCACGCCGACCAGCAGGCACCACAGGCCTAACCAGCCGGATGAGCGGGGATTCGTATCTGACATAATAACTCTCCTGATAACACCATGAAATAAAACTATTTCTTATTTAACTATCGATGTTTTCCCCGCAGTAAGCCAAACGGCATAAATGAAGCATAATGCCGGGATAGAAAATGGCGATAAAACACCGATGTCGGGAATTATATTTAATTGTTAATAAATTGTGTAAGTCCGTTATGTAAGATCTTGTATTTTATTTATTTATTGATTGTTTTTTGCGCGACACTATTGTGATAAAGCTAAAAAAACGCCAGGAAGGATTAAAAAGAAATGACTACAACAAATAAATAACACAGAATAATATATCGACATTTATTCATTTCACATCGACATTAGATTGGATAAATGCCTAATTTATGGTTATTGCTCTTTTTTTACATTGACTGGATAAGCATGTTGATGCGGGTAATTTCTCCCTGCCGATATTAAGCCATGGAATAAACGGGGATTAATGTCCGGTTTTCGCAAGGTACTGAACCGGTCTTAAACAACCTTCCTGCATTCAGGCTCGCGGTGATTTCTCTCCCCCGGAAAATAACCCCGCAATGATATAACCACACACAATATACTGACATGGCCCAATAAAAATCTCACCGTCAGGTTAAAATTGCCGATGATCATTTTTTAACTTCTATTAATTGCCTTGCGTAAAGTTCACGCCGCGTTACTGTAGGGTTATTCGTGCTTGATTAAAAATTTTGAAAGGGAATAACAAATGTTTTCAATAAGACTTCCCTCTTTTTAAGCTACCCTTTGTGTACTTGCCCATTTTGAGGAATTTTTTGTGAACGTTCTGAAAAAAACAGCATTTCTTTCTCTGCTTGCCTTATATATCCCTGTATCACAAGCTGCGGCGACGGAATATAACCTGGATCCGCAGCACACGTCGGTGGTTATTGCCTGGAACCATTTCGGTTTCTCTAACCCTACCGCCTATATCTCTGATGTTTCAGGGAAATTATCTTTTGACAAAGAAAATCCTGAAAAATCTTCTGTTAGCGTTACTCTGCCGGTAAAAACCATTGACACGCATGTCAAAGCGTTAACCGATGAATTTTTAGGCAAAGAATACTTTGATGTCAAAACGTTTCCCGAGGCTACTTTCCGGAGTACCAAAGTGGAAAGCAAGGGCGACAATAAATATGATGTCGAAGGTAACCTGACCATTAAAGGCATCACCAAACCGGTAGTTCTGCATGCAACCCTCAATAAGCAGGACATGCATCCAATGGTGAAAAAAGAGGCGATTGGATTTGATGCAACAGGGGTAATCAAACGTTCAGACTTCAAGCTTGATAAGTATGTGCCCGCGGTAAGTGATAACGTGACCATCACTTTATCCACTGAAGCCTATGCAAAATAAAGTAATGCACGCGTAATAGCGTGCATTTTATTCAGGCGCGTTATCCAGACAACCGTTCTGAAAGGCAAACAAACAGGCGCAGATTATTTAAGACCAGGAGCGGCACGCTTAGCCTCATGCGCCATGATCTGACTGCGCCTGTTTCATCATTCTTCTCAACTTACTTCAGGCTGCATCTGCTGGCCAGTGTGGGCATGCATTCGACAGCGCCGCACCTGTCTGGGTAACAATAAATACTGCATGGCAATTAATTCCTGTGGCGGCAGGAATAGGTTCTGCCTGAAACAAACCGCCCGGAATAACGTGACATGCCTATTTTAATGAGACGTGAAAGCAAGCCAGGCGCAAACTGTCGTTGCACCGCAGTCGAGCAAAATAATGATGTCAAGATGGCAATGATAACGATAATTCAGCGCAGGGCTGAGAAAACGACAACGGCACCGCGTACGGTGCCGTTAGCCTGCTCGCTTAACAGTCGGGAAAAATAAACAGCAGAGCATGACGCTGCCGTTTCACCAGTCCCTTCCTGATAGCAAGGATCCGCATATTGCGGCGCGATTGGGCTTCCAGCCAGCGCGCTTTACGGCGATTCACCTGTCTCAGCATGCGCCAGCGCCCTACTTCCGTTCTACTACGCTTCATTGCAACGACTCTACGAGTGAAAACAGCCTCCATTATAAACCTCTGCCAGCAACTGACTACCGCTTTCGCTGCGTTTTTATTTGCCAGAAAAATACTGATGCGTAAACTCATCACATAACGTCATTCAAAAGGATTTTACATCTATGACAACCTTTTACACGGTGGTGAACTGGCTGGTCATTCTGGGGTACTGGCTGTTGATCGCCGGTGTAACATTACGAATTCTAATGAAACGCCGCGCTGTCCCGTCCGCCATGGCATGGTTGCTGATCATTTATATCCTGCCGCTGGTGGGGATTATCGCCTATCTCTCCTTTGGCGAACTGCATCTCGGCAAACGCCGGGCGGAACGCGCCAGGGCGATGTGGCCCTCGACGGCCAAGTGGTTAAACGACCTCAAAGCCTGCAAACATATCTTCGCGGAAGATAACAGCCCGGTGGCAGAATCCCTGTTCAAGCTGTGTGAACGGCGTCAGGGCATTGGTGGCGTAAAAGGCAACCAGCTGCAGCTGCTGACGGAATCTGACGACGTGATGCAGGCTCTGATCCGCGATATTCAACTGGCCCGCCACAATATCGAGATGGTCTTTTATATCTGGCAGCCAGGCGGTATGGCCGACAGCGTCGCCGAATCGCTGATGGCCGCCGCGCGTCGTGGGGTTCACTGTCGGCTAATGCTCGATTCTGCGGGCAGCGTGGCCTTTTTCCGCAGCCCATGGGCGGCGATGATGCGTAACGCCGGTATTGAAGTCGTCGAGGCCCTCAAAGTTAACCTGATGCGTGTGTTCCTGCGCCGGATGGATTTGCGTCAACATCGCAAGATGGTGATGATCGATAACTATATTGCCTATACCGGCAGCATGAATATGGTCGATCCGCGCTACTTTAAGCAGGACTCGGGGGTCGGCCAGTGGATTGACCTGATGGCGCGGATGGAAGGCCCGGTGGCGACCTCGATGGGCATCGTCTACTCCTGCGACTGGGAAATCGAAACCGGAAAGCGCATTCTGCCGCCACCACCGGACGTCAATATCATGCCGTTCGAAGAGGCCAGCGGGCATACCATCCACACGATCGCCTCCGGCCCGGGCTTTCCGGAAGATCTGATCCATCAGGCGCTCCTCACCGCCGCCTACGCGGCGAAAGAGCATCTGATCATGACGACACCTTACTTCGTGCCCAGCGACGACCTGCTGCACGCAATCTGTACCGCCGCCCAGCGCGGTGTCGACGTGAGTATTATTTTACCGCGCAAGAACGATTCACTGCTGGTGGGCTGGGCCAGCCGGGCCTTTTTCACCGAGCTGCTGGCGGCCGGGGTCAAAATTTATCAGTTTGAAGGCGGATTGTTGCATACCAAGAGCGTGCTGGTGGATGGCGAACTGAGCCTGGTGGGGACGGTGAATCTGGATATGCGCAGCCTGTGGCTCAATTTTGAGATTACGCTGGTCATTGATGACGCCGGTTTTGGCAGCGATCTGGCGGCGGTCCAGGATGACTATATCTCGCGTTCGCGCCTGCTTGACGCCCGTCGTTGGCTAAAACGACCGCTCTGGCAGCGGATCGTCGAGCGACTGTTTTACTTCTTCAGCCCGTTGCTGTAAAACGTGCCCATCAGATACCGAATGAGTAGCAATCATGGATATGGATTTAAACAACCGCCTGACCGAAGACGAAACGCTTGAGCAGGCTTACGATATCTTCCTCGAGCTGGCGGCCGACAACCTCGACCCGGCGGACATCATTCTGTTTAACCTGCAGTTTGAAGAGCGCGGGGGCGCCGAACTGTTCGACCCGTCCGCAGACTGGGAAGAGCATGTGGATTACGATCTGAATCCGGATTTCTTCGCCGAAGTGGTGATTGGCCTGGCGGATACCGATGGCGGGGAAATTAATGACATTTTCGCCCGTGTTCTGCTGTGCCGCGAAAAAGATCATAAGCTGTGTCATATTTTGTGGCGTGAATAACGCTCACTATCCAGTGAAAAGCCTGCCGCGGTTCACCCGGCAGGCTTTTTTTATGCTGGCAGCTTATTTCGGCAACGCATGGCCGCAGGCGTGACAAAAACGGGCGTTATCGTCATGGTCGCCCTGCTGACACTGCGGACACAGGCGACGCTGACGCCGACGGTTCAGGGCGCTGGTCATATGGGTAGTGATAAGCCCGGTCGGTATCGCAATAATGGAGTAGCCGATCAGGATGAGGATCGACGCCAGAATGCGGCCCAGTGGGGTATGCGGGGTGATATCGCCATAGCCAACGGTGGTGATGGTCACGATGGCCCAATAGACCGAGGCGTTGAGCGTTGTAAAGCCGTACTCCGGCCCCTCGATCAAATACATTAGCGAACCGAAAATCACCATCACAATGGCGATAAACGAATAGAACAGAATCAGCTGGTGACGCGCACTGACGATTGCTCGCCAGAACACGTTGAGCGAAGGCATAAAGCGCAACAGTTTGAGAATACGCAGCGCGCGGATCGCTCGCATTGCTCGCCAGGCAAAGACATAATTCAGGCTAATCTCCGGCCACAGCCACATCACATACAGCGGCAAAATCGTCGCCAGGTCAATCAGTCCCCAAAAGCTAAAAATATAGTGGAGCGGATTGGGCCAGGTGGCGATACGCAGCAGGTACTCCACGGTAAAAACCGCGGTCACCAGCAGCTCCAGCCAGACGAAAACATGCCATTCATCTAATGTCAGATGATATTGCGTGCCCAGCCCCGACTCGATAAAAATCACCAGCACGCTGAGCAAGGCGAAAAGTCCGCACAGCCCTTCGAAGCGGCGGCCGGAACGTCGGTTCTGATCGAAAAGTAAATGATAAAGCCGCAGACGAGCGGCAGAAAGCATACCCACTTCGTTAACCTCGCAAAAAAAAGGGCTGACCTGCGTCAGCCCCTGAGATTATAACGGGTCTACCTTAAGGCAGGAAACCGCATGGCGGAAACTGCCCTCCAGTACGGGGCGGGTTTTCGCACACTCTGGCCCGGCGAGCGGGCAGCGGGTGCGGAACACGCAGCCCGACGGAGGGTTAATTGGCGAGGGTAATTCGCCCTCCAGCAACTGAATAGTTTTCGCTTTCTCGAGATCAGGATCGGGGATCGGTACCGCCGACATCAGCGCTTTGGTATAGGGATGCAGCGGATTATGATACACCTCGTCGTAGGTGCCCAGCTCCACCGCATGGCCCAGATACATCACCAGGACGCGGTCGGAGATATGTTTAACCACCGCCAGATCGTGGGCGATAAATATCAGCGACAGCCCCATCTCACGCTGCAGCTGCTGCAGCAGATTGACCACCTGAGCCTGAATCGACACGTCAAGCGCAGATACTGGCTCATCGCAGATAATCAGCTTCGGCTCAAGGATCAACGCCCGCGCGATGCCGATACGCTGGCACTGACCGCCGGAGAACTCATGCGGATAGCGGTTAATCAGATTAGGCAGCAACCCGACCTTCATCATCATCGCTTTGACGCGATCACGAACTTCCTGACGCGACATCTTCGGATGATAGGTGCGCAGCGGTTCAGCGATAATCTCCCCGATGGTCATGCGCGGATTCAGCGAGGCCAGCGGATCCTGGAAGATCATCTGGATATCGCTGCGCACATCGCGCCACTCTTCCTGCTTCATACCCAGCAGATCTTTCCCAAGCCAGGCCACTTTGCCATCGGTCGCTTTCACCAGGCCAATAATGGCGCGGGCGAAGGTCGATTTGCCGCAGCCTGACTCCCCTACCACACCGAGGGTTTCCCCCTCATAGAGGCGCAACGTCACGCCATCCACTGCTTTCAGCGTTTTCGACGGCTGCCAGAACCACTGCTTGCCATCTTTGATATCGAAGTGCACCTTCAGGTCGGCAATTTCAAGCAGGACTTTTCGTTGTTCAGTTACGGCGTTCATAGCAGATCCCCCACCGGTTTAAAGCAGGCGCGCAGGCGGCCTGGCGCGAACGACTCCAGCGGCGGTGCGCTGCTACACTGCTCCATGGCGTGCGGGCAGCGCGGCTGGAATGGACAGCCTTTCGGCAATCGCAGCAGGTTTGGCGGGTTGCCAGGGATGGTTAACAACGCATCGCCCTCGGCATCCAGACGAGGAACTGCATTCAACAGGCCAATAGAGTATGGATGTGACGGTTGATAGAAGACATCGCGCGCCTGACCGTACTCCATGGTGCGCCCGGCGTACATCACCAGCACTTTATCGCAGATCCCGGCCACCACCCCGAGGTCGTGGGTGATCATGATGATTGCCGTATTGAATTCGCGTTTAAGCTCATTCAACAGCGTCATGATCTGCGCCTGCACGGTGACGTCCAGCGCGGTGGTGGGTTCATCCGCAATCAGCAGCCGCGGCCGACACAGCAGCGCCATGGCAATCATCACGCGCTGGCGCATCCCGCCGGAAAACTCGTGCGGAAACATCTTCATGCGCTTGCGCGCTTCCGGCATTTTTACCGCATCGAGCATCTTCACCGACTCTTCAAACGCTTCGGCTTTGCTCAGTCCTTTATGCAACATCAGGACTTCCATTAACTGCTCGCCCACCCGCATATACGGGTTAAGAGAGGTCATCGGATCCTGGAAAATCATCGAGATTTGCTCGGCGCGCAGTTTGTTCAGTTCACGCTCGGGCAAATTGAGGATCTGCCGACCGTTAAAGGTGGCGGATCCTCCGATGCGGCCGTTGGCCGCCAGCAGCCCCATCAGAGCGAAGGCGGTTTGCGATTTACCGGAGCCAGATTCGCCCACAATGCCGAGCGTCTCGCCCGCCTGCAGGGTGAAGTTCAGGTCATTGACGGCAGTGACATCGCCATCCGGCGTTTTAAAGGTGACGCGGAGATCTTTCACGTCCAGCAGCAGGCCGCTGTGACTCTGCGCTTGCGGCGCCTTTGCCGTTTCAATCATGGTCATGGCAGCGCTCCTTAGCGGTCTTTCGGGTCGAGGGCATCACGCAGACCATCGCCGATAAAGTTGAAACAGAACAGGGTCACCACCAGGAAACCCGCCGGGAACAGCAGCAGCCAGGGCGAGACTTCCATTGAGTTGGCGCCATCGCTGAGCAATGCTCCCCAACTGCTGAGCGGCTCCTGGGTTCCCAGCCCGAGGAAGCTAAGGAAGGATTCGAAGAGGATCATGCTGGGGACCAGCAGCGAGGCGTACACTACCACCACCCCCAGTACGTTGGGGACGATATGGCGCAGCACGATGCTGGCCGTGGAGACCCCACCGACCTGCGCGGCTTCGATAAACTCTTTACGCTTCAGGCTCAAGGTCTGTCCGCGCACGATACGCGCCATATCCAGCCAGGAAACCATGCCGATGGCAACAAAGATCAGCAGGATATTCTGACCAAAAAAGGTCACCAGCAGGATGACGAAGAACATAAACGGGAAGGAGTTGAGGATCTCCAGCAGACGCATCATCACCGAGTCCACTTTGCCGCCGAGATAACCGGAAAGCGAACCGTACAGCGTGCCGAGGATCACCGCCACCAGCGCCGCTGCCACCCCGACCATCAGCGAAATACGCCCGCCGATCGCCACGCGCACCAGCAGGTCGCGCCCGGAGGAGTCGGTTCCGAAGTAGTGCCCTGAAGCCATATCCGGGGCATTGGACATCATGCCCCAGTCGGTATCGAAGTAGGAGAACGACGACACCATCGGCGCAAAGGTGACAAACAGCGCAATAAGCACCAGCATGATCAGGCTGGTCACCGCGGCGCGGTTGTGCATAAAGCGGCGACGCGCATCCTGCCAGAGGCTACGCCCCTCCACTTCCAGCTTCTCACTGAAGTTTTCCAGCGCCTCGCTATTTTTCTTACTTAACATCATGGCGAACTCCGGCTTCAGTAGCGAATCTTCGGATCGATAACGGCGTACAGCACGTCAACGATGGCGTTGAACAGGATAGTCAGGGCGCCAACGAGGATCGTCAGGCTCAGCACCAGCGAGTAGTCGCGGTTAAGCGCCCCGTTAACGAACAGCTGGCCGATCCCCGGCAGGCCGTAAATGGTTTCAATGACCATTGAGCCGGTGATGATGCCCACGAAAGCTGGCCCCATATAGGAGAGCACCGGCAGCAGCGCCGGCTTCAGCGCATGGCGCAAAATAATGCGGCGCATCGGCAGCCCTTTTGCCCGCGCGGTGCGGATAAAGTTAGAGTGCAACACTTCTATCATCGAGCCGCGGGTGATACGGGCGATACTGGCGATATAGGCCAGGGAAAGCGCCACCATCGGCAGGATCATAAATTTCAGCGCTCCGCCGTTCCAGCCGCCGCCCGGCAGCCAGTGCAGGGTAATGGCAAAAATCATCACCAGCAGCGGCGCCACCACAAAGCTCGGAATAACCACGCCGGTCATGGCTACCCCCATCACCGCGTAGTCCCATCGGGTGTTTTGCTTCAGAGCGGCTATCACCCCGGCGGCTACGCCGATCACCACCGCGAGTAAAAAGGCGGCGAAGCCCAGTTTCGCAGAAACCGGGAAGCTGGCGGCCACCAGATCGTTGACCGAATAATCTTTGTATTTAAAGGAGGGACCAAAATCGCCATGCGCCAGTTGCTTCAGATAATTGAAGTACTGCGTCATGATAGGGTCGTTTAAATGGTATTTTGCTTCAATATTCGCCATGACTTCCGGCGGCAGGGTGCGCTCCCCGGTAAAAGGACTTCCCGGTGCCAGACGCATCATGAAGAATGAGATGGTAATAAGAATAAATAGCGTCGGAATCGCTTCCAGACAGCGACGTAAGATAAATTTTAACATTGCCCGTACCTTCTGGCGTGTGCCTTTGCACTGCTCTCAAATAAGACACGATGGAGCGAGCACAGGCCCGCCCCACGTATTGCCATTAATGTTTGATAACGTAGAGATCTTTGGTATAGACGTTATCCATCGGGTCTTTACCGGTATAGCCCCCAACCCACGGTTTCACCAGGCGGGCGTTGACGTAGTAATAGACCGGTACGATCGCGCTGTCTTTGTCCAGCTGCTGTTCCGCTTTCGCATAGGCTGCCGTACGCTGCGCTTCATCAGACGCTTTTACGGATTCAGCCATAATCTTGTCGAACGCCGGGCTCTTATAGTGCGCAGTGTTCATTGAGCTGTCAGAGAGCATGGTATTCAGGAAGGAAGTTGGCTCGTTATAGTCGGCGCACCAGCCTGCGCGTGCCACGTCATAGGTGCCCTGGTGACGGGTATCGAGGAACGTTTTCCACTCCTGGTTAACCAGCTTCACGTCAATGCCCAGGTTTTTACGCCACAGCGAGGCGGCGGCAATCGCCAGCTTCTTGTGCAAATCGGAGGTGTTATACAGCAGGTTAAAGGTCAACGGTTTATCCGCGGTATAGCCGGCTTCGGCCAGCAGTTTCTTCGCTTCTTCGTTGCGTTTTTCCTGCGACCACGTAAACCATTCCGGCTCGCTCAGCTTCGCGCCATCGGTGTACGGCGGCGTGTAGCCGTAGGCCGGCAGATCGCCCTGTCCTTTCACTTTATTAGCAATAATGTCGCGATCCAAACCCAGCTTCAGCGCGGTACGGACGCGTACGTCGGTAAACGGCGCTTTCTGGTTGTTGATTTCGTAATAATAGGTACACAGATACGGGTCGACGTGCAGCTCGTTGGGGATCTCTTTTTTCAGCTTCTGGAAGAGTTCGATCGGCAGCTGGTTATAGGTCATGTCCAGTTCACCGCTGCGATAGCGGTTAACATAGGTCACTTCGGAAGAGGTCGGCAGCCAGGTAACGGTGTTAATGACGGTTTTAGCATTATCCCAGTAGTGCGGGTTGCGCTCCATCACGATACGTTCGTTGACCACCCAGTCTTTCAGAGTATACGCCCCGTTGGTGACGATGTTGCCAGGCTGTGTCCATTTCTCGCCAAATTTTTCAATAGCCGGTTTGTAGACAGGAGACATCGCCGGGTTAACCAGCAGCTTATAAAAATAAGGGACTGGCTCGCTGAGGGTAACTTCCAGCGTGTGGTCGTCAATGGCTTTTACGCCCAGTTCGCTCGGCGCTTTCTTGCCATCAATGATGTCGTCGACGTTAACGATATGACCATATTGCGGATAGCTGGCATAAGGAGAAGCGGTTTTCGGATCCACCAGACGCTGCCAGCTGTAGACGAAGTCCTGAGCAGTAACCGGCTCGCCGTTAGACCATTTCGCATCTTTACGCAGATGGAAGGTCCAGACTTTAAAATCTTTATTATCCCAGCTCTCTGCTACGCCAGGGATCGGGTGGCCATCTTTCGGCGAAGTATTCAGCAAGCCTTCGAAGAGGTCGCGGCTAATATTGGCCTCGGGTACCCCTTCAATTTTATTCGGGTCCAGCGATTGCGGCTCAGCGCCGCTATTTCGCACCAGCGTTTGCTTATCCGACAACTGCACACCGGCCGGGACATCCGCTGCCATAGCCATATTGCCGGCAAGCAGTGCGGATAGCACTCCCGCGGCGATCAAACGTTTTTTAGTGATGATGGTCATTGTGTTGTAACTCCAGTCATTATAATTACTGGTTTTTTAACCAGCCTGTTTTTTTCCCGTTTGCGGGGATCTGTCCAACGCAGGAGCGTTTGCGATTGGCAGATTGCTATCACCGACTTATTTATTACGACCGCTCGAACGGCAGCCTTAACGTCGATTCTTTGCCCCCTCGCTGGAGGGCAGTTCCGGCGCAGTGAGATTATTAATAATAATTCTCATTTACGCATATAATTCAGCAGACGATAACGGCGGAAATTACCAAAAGGTAAACACCTCCGCCAATGCAATTTGCAAATATGTTACCGGATTCTCTTTTATCGCCGATATTGCCCGCGATGCTCAAGATCTTCGCGGACTACCGACAAAAAAATATCATTGTTAATCATAGTGATATGATTTTTTAATCGCGTTGAGAATCGAGTATCGGCTAAAAGATGCTTTTTTGTACAAAAATTTAACAACAGGTTACTTTTTAGCACATTCATCTACTGCCTTGTTAAAATTACTAATATCATTTCGATGATCCGACAGCAAGTGCCAGAGAATGATGTGAAGAAAATAACATCGCAGGCAGGAAGAGCGTGAGGGGAAAACAATGAACAAAAACAGATATCTTAATGAAAAATATGGATTTAAAGATATTATCGCAAAACGTTATCTCAACAGCCGATCTCGCGCTGGTTAATAGGTTTTGCTAATAATCGCGCAAGCGCGAAGTGAAGCCTCCACGCTTGCATGGTGTTCCACTAATTAAGCAGTCCGGGGAACAGCGCTTTAATACCGGTTACGATAAACTCGATCCCCAGGGCCATCAGCAGCAACCCCATGATACGGGTGATGACGTTGATTCCCGTCTGTCCCAGCAGACGAACCAGCCACGGCGCCATTCGGAAAATGCCCCAGCAGCAAAGAGCGAATACCGCTATCGCCAGTGAGAACCCGACCAGGTGCACCCAGGAATGATATCGGGTGCCCCAGACAATAGTTGAACTGATTGCCCCCGGTCCGGCCATTAAGGGGAGCGCGAGAGGCACGACGCCGATGCTCTCCCGGACCGCCGTCTCCGATTTCTCCTGCTTGTTCTGCTTATCTTCGCCGAGCTTGCCGCTGATCATCGACATCGCAATGGTCACCACCAGGATGCCGCCGGCAATGCGGAAGGAATCAATCGAGATGCCAAAAATCTGCAGAATGCCATCGCCGAGAAACAACGACGTCAGGAGGATGATCGCCACCGACAGGTTTGCGGTCAGGTTGGTCTTGTTGCGCACCGCTGCCGGTTGGTAGCTGGTCATACTGATAAACACCGGAATGATGCCGACCGGGTTGACCAGGGCAAATAAGCCAATGAAAAACTTGAAATAGGTAGCAAAATCGAACAGTGGTTGAGTCACAATGGGCTCCGCAGCATCATCAAAATTGGCGGTTGACTATTAACAGCATAAAATAACTGCGCGAAACATACGCTTTTTGCATGCAATATTCATTATAAATATGCATAACCCGGTGATATGTATCGAATGTTAGTTATTTGTAGCTTTAATGCTAATCGTTTTTTTAATTTCAAAACCCTTCCATTACACTTGATCGAATCGGTTAAAAAGCAGCCAGCTGAAAGGTATCAGCCACGCCAATACTTGATCTAAATCACGTATTTTGTACTCAGAAGTGAGTAATCTTGATGACACCAACAGAGTGGAAGGCAGCATGACCTGAAAGTTAAAGTAATAGAGCTTTTTTAGTAAATCGGTAAAACAGTGTCCTGATTTTTCTACATAAACATTTACATGCAAGCTGTTAACAGCCTGTCTATAATGTCGAATCGAGCGACTGATTTACTAAAAAAGTTTAACATTATCAGGAGAGCATTATGGCTGTTACTAATATCGCTGAACTGAACGCGCTTGTTGAGCGTGTCAAGAAAGCCCAGCGTGAATATGCCAGTTTCACTCAAGAACAAGTCGATAAAATCTTCCGCGCTGCCGCTCTGGCCGCTGCAGATGCTCGAATCCCTCTCGCTAAAATGGCCGTTGCCGAATCCGGCATGGGCATCGTTGAAGACAAAGTGATCAAAAACCACTTCGCTTCCGAATACATTTACAACGCATATAAAGATGAAAAAACCTGTGGCGTCCTGTCAGAAGACGACACCTTTGGTACCATCACTATCGCTGAACCGATCGGCATCATCTGCGGTATCGTACCGACCACTAACCCGACTTCAACAGCCATCTTCAAATCGCTCATCAGCCTGAAGACACGTAACGCCATCATTTTCTCTCCGCACCCGCGTGCAAAAGAAGCCACCAACAAAGCGGCTGATATCGTACTGCAGGCTGCCATCGCGGCTGGCGCGCCGAAAGACCTGATCGGCTGGATCGATCAGCCGTCCGTAGAACTGTCTAACGCGCTGATGCATCACCCGGACATCAACCTGATCCTTGCGACCGGTGGTCCAGGTATGGTGAAAGCGGCGTACAGCTCCGGTAAACCAGCTATCGGCGTTGGTGCCGGTAACACCCCGGTGGTCATTGATGAAACGGCTGATATCAAACGTGCTGTTGCTTCCGTTCTGATGTCTAAAACCTTCGATAACGGCGTTATCTGTGCTTCTGAGCAGTCTGTTGTCGTCGTTGATTCAGTGTATGACGCGGTTCGCGAACGTTTCGCCAGCCACGGCGGCTATCTGCTGCAGGGTAAAGAGCTGAAAGCGGTTCAGGACATCATCCTGAAAAATGGCGCGCTGAACGCTGCTATCGTTGGTCAGCCAGCGGCAAAAATCGCGGAACTCGCAGGCTTCACCGTTCCGGCTACGACTAAGATCCTGATTGGCGAAGTGACCAACGTTGACGAAAGTGAACCGTTTGCTCACGAAAAACTGTCTCCGACGCTGGCGATGTATCGTGCGAAAGATTTCGAAGACGCGGTCACCAAAGCAGAAAAACTGGTTGCCATGGGCGGTATCGGTCACACCTCTTGCCTGTACACCGACCAGGACAACCAGCCGGCTCGCGTGGCTTACTTCGGCCAGATGATGAAAACCGCACGTATCCTGATCAACACCCCGGCTTCTCAGGGTGGTATCGGTGACCTGTACAACTTCAAACTCGCGCCTTCCCTGACTCTGGGTTGTGGTTCCTGGGGTGGTAACTCCATCTCTGAAAACGTTGGTCCGAAACACCTGATCAACAAGAAAACCGTTGCTAAGCGAGCTGAAAACATGTTGTGGCACAAACTTCCGAAATCTATCTACTTCCGTCGTGGCTCCCTGCCAATCGCACTGGATGAAGTGATTACTGATGGTCACAAACGCGCGCTGATCGTGACTGACCGCTTCCTGTTCAACAACGGCTATGCCGATCAGATCACTTCCGTACTGAAAGCAGCGGGCGTTGAAACCGAAGTCTTCTTCGAAGTTGAAGCTGACCCGACTCTGACCATCGTACGTAAAGGTGCCGATCTGGCGAACTCCTTCAAACCAGACGTCATCATCGCGCTGGGCGGCGGTTCCCCGATGGATGCGGCGAAAATCATGTGGGTCATGTACGAACATCCGGAAACCCACTTCGAAGAACTGGCGCTGCGCTTTATGGATATCCGTAAACGTATCTACAAGTTCCCGAAAATGGGCGTCAAAGCCAAGATGGTCGCCATCACCACCACCTCCGGTACCGGTTCTGAAGTGACGCCGTTCGCCGTAGTGACCGATGACGCAACTGGTCAGAAATATCCGCTGGCAGACTACGCGCTGACCCCAGATATGGCCATCGTCGATGCCAACCTGGTGATGGATATGCCGAAATCGCTGTGTGCGTTCGGTGGTCTGGATGCGGTGACTCACGCCCTGGAAGCTTACGTTTCCGTGCTGGCTTCCGAGTTCTCTGACGGCCAGGCTCTGCAGGCGTTGAAACTGCTGAAAGAGTACCTGCCGGCTTCCTACCACGAAGGTTCCAAGAACCCGGTTGCCCGTGAGCGCGTACACAGTGCTGCGACTATCGCCGGTATCGCGTTTGCGAACGCCTTCCTCGGGGTGTGTCACTCCATGGCGCACAAACTGGGCTCTCAGTTCCATATTCCGCACGGTCTGGCCAACGCCCTGCTGATCTGCAACGTTATTCGCTACAACGCGAATGACAACCCGACCAAGCAGACTGCGTTCAGCCAGTACGACCGTCCGCAGGCTCGTCGTCGCTACGCTGAAATCGCCGATCACCTGGGTCTCTCTGCACCGGGCGACCGCACCGCAGCGAAGATCGAGAAACTGCTGGCATGGCTGGAAAGCATCAAAGCTGAGCTGGGAATTCCGAAATCTATCCGCGAAGCTGGCGTTCAGGAAGCTGACTTCCTGGCTAACGTTGATAAGCTGTCTGAAGATGCCTTCGATGACCAGTGCACCGGCGCTAACCCGCGCTACCCGCTGATCTCCGAACTGAAACAGATTCTGCTGGATACCTACTACGGCCGCGAGTTCGTCGAAGGCGAAACTGCTGCGAAAACCGACGCGGCTCCGGTGAAAGCTGAGAAAAAAGCGAAGAAATCCGCTTAATCAACAACGGTAAACATACTGCAAGCCCCGTCAGATGACGGGGCTTTTTTATGCCTGCTTGTCAGCCAATCCCGAGCTCCAGCCTTCCAGAGTATAAAAAAGGCGCCCACAGGCGCCTGTATGAGCTTCTGAGCAACTCAGCAGGAATAACGCTGGTTTTGTACCTGGGTTAAAGAACCCACGCTCAGCGCCTCTTTATAATGCTTACGACAGACGGACACATACCGCTCATTGCCGCCGATGACAACCTGCTCGCCTTCATTATAAGGTCGCCCCTCTTGATCGAGACGTAGCACCATGCTCGCCTTACGGCCGCAGAAGCAAATGGTTTTCAGCTCCACCAGTTTATCGGACCATGCCAGCAAATACTGGCTACCGGTAAAGAGCTCGCCGCGAAAATCCGTCCGCAGTCCATAGCACAGCACCGGAATATCCAGTGTATCGACAACTTCGGACAGCTCATGAACCTGTTCGCGCGTCAGAAACTGGCTTTCATCCACCAGCACGCAGTGAATCGGCTTAAGCTTGTGCTCTGCCGCAATATCGTTAAATAGCGACGTCTGCGGATTATACAACCGGGCCGGCGAGGAGAGGCCGATACGCGAGCTGACTTTTCCAGCACCGAAGCGGTCATCTATCTCAGCGGTATAAACGATGGTACGCATCCCCCGCTCCTGGTAATTGTACGAAGATTGCAACAGAGCGGTCGACTTACCTGCATTCATTGCAGAGTAGTAGAAATAAAGTTGTGCCATCGGCTGCGTGACCCCAATCAAAGTGTTTTATCGCGGCGGCGATTGTACCATATTTTATGCGTACAGCCGCCCTTTCCGCAGGGGTATTGTCGCAGCGCTGAAGGGCATGGAAACGGAAAGGGTGACGTGGATGAATTGAATTTACAGGGCCATTATTTGTACGCCCCGTTACGCTATCGGTGAGGTAACCATTGTCTTTTCGTGCTTATAGGACCAGTATCCATGCACTATAAGCGGGCTTGCGGGTTGTTTTATATTAAGGCGCGTAACCAAAAATGCGCTAATACTGACGAGGGTTATTTACCCATGCAACGGATAATTTTTCTCACTGGACCTCAGAAAAAGCATATGGTCTCAGTGTTTTAGCTGGCCCCCTGCTCATGGCTATAAGGAGCAAAGATGTGAAGCGGCACGAGAATTTTAACTTAAATTAATTAATTCCCGCGACAAATAACCAGTAATTTTGAATTCCTTACATTCTCCCCTATTGCACAACGCATTTTATCGCTCTATTATTAGTTCAACAAACCACCCCACAATATAAGTTTGAGATTACTACAATGAGCGAAGCACTTAAAATTTTGAACAACATCCGTACTCTTCGTGCGCAGGCAAGAGAATGCACCCTTGAAACGCTCGAAGAAATGCTGGAAAAATTAGAAGTCGTTGTTAACGAGCGCCGTGAAGAAGAAAACGCCGCCGCAGCAGAAATTGAAGAGCGTACGCGTAAGCTGCAGCAATACCGTGAAATGCTGATTGCTGACGGTATTGACCCGAATGAACTGCTGAGCACTATGGCTGCCGTTAAAGCCGGTACCAAAACTAAGCGTGCTGCACGTCCGGCTAAATATAGCTATGTAGACGAAAACGGCGAAACCAAAACCTGGACTGGCCAGGGCCGTACTCCTGCGGTGATCAAAAAAGCAATGGACGAACAAGGTAAATCACTGGACGATTTCCTGATCTAATCTCCGTTGTCGCAATATTAAAAATCCCGCTCCGGCGGGATTTTTTTTGCCCTCAGGCTCGATAAACAAAACCGGGAGTCGCTGACGCGCTCCCGGTTTCTGGCTTTTAATCGCGCTGCGGATTACTTCGTCACCGCGGTTTCCAGCCAGGCTTTAAAATCGTCACCAAGCGTCTTGTGACGAATACCATATTCGACAAACGCCTGCATGTAGCCAAGCTTATTGCCGCAGTCATGGCTCTTGCCCTTCATATGATAAGCTTCAACCGTTTCTTTCTCGATCAGCATATCAATCGCGTCAGTCAGCTGAATTTCATCACCGGCGCCCGGAGGGGTCTTCGCCAGCAGCGGCCAAATATCTGCGCTGAGGACATAGCGCCCGACTACCGCCAGGTTGGACGGCGCAACGTCAGCTTTTGGCTTCTCGACCACGCCCACCATCGGCACGCTTTCGCCCGGCTTCAGGGATTCGCCTTTGCAATCGACCACGCCATACGCGGTCACATCCTCGACAGGCTCAACCATAATCTGGCTGGCGCCAGTCTCATCAAAACGAGAGATCATCTCCGCAAGGTTATCACGGCTCAGATCGGACTCAAATTCATCCAGAATAACGTCTGGCAGAATAACCGCTACCGGCTCATCACCCACTACCGGATGGGCGCACAGCACGGCGTGACCAAGGCCTTTCGCCAGGCCCTGACGAACTTGCATAATTGTCACGTGCGGCGGGCAAATAGACTGCACTTCTTCCAGAAGCTGGCGTTTTACACGTTTTTCCAGCATCGCTTCCAGCTCAAAACTGGTATCGAAATGGTTTTCGATAGAGTTTTTCGATGAGTGCGTTACCAGAACAATTTCAGTAATTCCTGCAGCGATACATTCATTAACAACGTACTGAATTAACGGCTTATCTACCAGCGGCAGCATTTCTTTTGGAATTGCTTTGGTGGCAGGCAGCATCCTGGTGCCTAATCCCGCTACCGGGATAACCGCTTTTCTGACTTTAGAATTAAGGGCAGCCATTGAAATCTCCTGGACTGTTTGTTTTTTAAACTTCTCGTTACAAATAACGTGTCGAGTATATCAGTCAACCGCGTATTCACTGGTCTGAAAAGGTTCCGATAGCCTCGAATTAGGACTTTTACGCATAAAACTGCTCGATGGTACCACCAGTATAGGGCTGCAGGTAATGCCGTCTGCTTAGATATAAACGCAATTGCTCATTCCGCAGACAACATTAAGCGTAAACGCCCCCCGGCCCCCCAAATTTGGCACTGCCATGAGGCGCAGCGCTGGCTAATTTGGTTAAGATAGGCATCGCCCAGCGTCCCTAAAGGAACGCCATTACTTATCTGAATTTGATGCTCACCGGTATTCAACGTGCCATTGAGCCCTGCGGACACCAGAATTAAATTTTTCAGTCCACTGTGGTAATAACCCACCAGCAAAGGGAACTGACCGGGAAGATTCGCCTGGCGGAGTAACTGATTGACCTGTTTTAACAGACTCCCCATTTCAGGTAGCCGTTGCCCCTGATGCGCCAGTTGCTCTTGCAGCAGGCTATTGAATAGCGCGCGCAGTAATAATGCCGCCAGCACGCCATTATCCCCTGCTCGTGTGACATCCAGACAATAGAAAGCCAAATCATTTTCCGAGAGCGGCGCAATATCGAGCACCAGCCCCGGCTTATCCGCCGATACCAGCTGTCGATAATGAATACGGCAATGTGACATTTCCTGTTGCACCGGAGGCTGTAGCTCCTGCAGCAGTCTCGATGCGGCGGTCGGATTACTGACCAGCGCGTCCCAGTCCTCAAATAAACGCTCTTCCTCTTCCACACGTGAACTAAACATCGCGGGATACAGGCAGGCATAAACGGTCTCACGCAGGCGATCGAAATCTTTCACCGGTTTTAACAGCACATCCTGGACGCCCAGCCGTAACGCTTTGGCAATATCCGCCATGTTTTCGGTGGCGGAAATCATCAGTATCGGTAGCTGCTCGCCGCGGTTACGCAGCGTCTCGACCAGTTCCAGACCGTTCATTCTCGGCATTGAAATGTCGCAAATCATCAGGTCCGGACGCACCTCAGTCATTTTATGCAGGGCATCCATGCCATCTTCCGCCAGCCAGGTCGTTGCTCCCAGCGAGGCCAGCCATCCATGCAAGAGTGAGCGGAAAACGGGTTCGTCTTCAACTATCAGAATCTGTTTTCCCGCCAATGGCTGCGTCATGATATCTCCCCTGGCTGACGATAATTCAATAGTGGCACGCTATTCTCACTATCGCCTGTCAGATTTTACTTAAGTCAGGTACTTGTACGTCAAACCGCTGTACGCACTAAGGGTAATAGTTCATCCATTTTCTTTTCCACGGCCAATTGGCCCGCGGCAATCGCCTCTCCTGCGCGATGGAAGTCGAGCGTCGACACTTGCGGACAGTATGGCTGCAGCAGGATATCCGGCGGGTCACCCGCCATGCGGTTGCGTTTAAGACGGTTCTCCAGAACCTGGATAGACGTGGTCATGATCTCCATCGCCGTCGGCGTCACGGCCGTACGACGGGAGCTCATTTGCGTCAATCGCGCGCGCAGACGAGTATGCCATGGGCCCTCCTTCTCTTCAGCTTCCGGCCGCGGCGTTTCGAGGGAAAATAAATCTTGCTGCATGAGATGGGCATCATGTTGCAGGTCAACGGCAATCACGATATCGGCCCCCATTGCCCGCGTCAGCGACACGGGAACCGGGTTGACCACTGCGCCATCGACCAGCCAGTAACCATTATGCCTCACCGGCGCCATCAGTCCAGGCATGCTGCAGGAGGCTCGAACGGCTAAATGCAGATCGCCTTCAGTAAACCACAGTTCCCGGCCGGTACTTAAATTGGTCGCGACGGCAGCAAACCGACGCTCGCAGCGTTCGATATCGGTCACCGGCATAATACGACGGTAATGATTGAATACCTTTTCACCGCGCAGCAGGCCCCCACGTCGCCAGGAGAGGTCCATCAGCTTCAGGACATCCCAGTTGCTGAATGAGCAGATCCATGACTCGAGCGCCGGGAGCCGGTTGCAGGCATACGCCGCCCCTACCAGCGAACCGATAGAACACCCCGCGACGATATCAATCTCGATACCAGCCCGACGGAGGGCGTTGATGACGCCAATGTGCGACCATCCTCGGGCAGCTCCCGCCCCTAACGCCAGACCAATTTTAAGCTTTCTCATTATTACTGATAACTATCCTTCCACTCTGAGCGTGGCAACATTGTCACGGCTCAGTTAACATAAACACCTTTGGCGTTGAAGCGCCGTAATTCTTTCTTCCATGGAGGCAGTTTTGTCGCAATTATGCCCCTGTGGCAGCGCACTGGAGTATAGCTCATGTTGCCAGCGATATCTGTCCGGCGCAGAGCTTGCGCCAGGCCCGTCACAGCTTATGCGCTCCCGCTATAGCGCGTTCGTCATGAAAGATGCCGACTATCTGATCAAAACCTGGCATCCGTCCTGTCAGGCGCAGACGTTTCGCGCCGAGCTGGAGAAGGGGTTCAGCCAGACCGAGTGGCTGGGTTTAACCCTGTTCGCCAGTGATGAAGGGCGAGTCCCAAATGAAGGCTTTGTCAGCTTTGTCGCCCGCTTTAATGACAATAACCGTCCGGGCGCCATTATTGAACGTTCCAGATTCTTAAAAGAAAATGGACAGTGGTACTATATCGACGGGACACGACCGCTGATTGGTCGTAATGACCCCTGCCCTTGCGGCTCAGGTAAAAAATTTAAAAAATGCTGCGGCCAGTAACGCTGCCGTAGCGCTTGCAAACACTACAGGATTTTCCTCGCGATGCATTCATTACAACGTAAAGTACTACGCACTATTTGCCCTGATCAGAAAGGCCTCATCGCGCGTATCACCAATATCTGCTACAAACACGAACTTAACATTGTGCAGAACAATGAATTTGTTGACCACCGTACCGGGCGTTTCTTTATGCGCACCGAACTGGAGGGCATTTTTAACGACGCTATTCTGCTGGCCGATCTGGATAGCGCCCTGCCGGAAGGTTCCATCCGCGAACTGAATCCGGCAGGCCGTCGCCGGGTGGTCATTCTGGTGACCAAAGAGGCGCACTGCCTCGGCGATCTGCTGATGAAAGCCAACTACGGCGGACTGGATGTCGATATCGCCGCGGTTATCGGCAACCATGACACGCTGCGCCCGCTGGTGGAGCGTTTTGGTATTCCGTTTGAGCTGGTCAGTCACGAAGGGTTAAGCCGCGAAGAACACGACAAGCAGATGGGGGATGCCATTGCGGCACATGAGCCGGATTACGTGGTACTGGCCAAGTATATGCGCGTCCTCACCCCGGAGTTTGTCGCCCGCTTCCCGAACAAAATCATCAATATTCACCATTCATTTTTGCCGGCGTTTATCGGCGCCCGTCCTTATCATCAGGCCTATGAGCGCGGCGTAAAGATCATTGGCGCCACCGCCCACTATGTGAATGACAATCTTGATGAAGGCCCAATCATCATGCAGGACGTGATTCATGTCGATCATACCTATACTGCAGAAGATATGATGCGCGCTGGCCGCGATGTCGAAAAAAACGTCTTGAGCCGGGCGCTGTATCAGGTACTGGCGCAGCGCGTCTTCGTTTACGGTAACCGGACGATTATTCTTTAATCGACTGAGAAATGAATTGGTTAGCTTTACGGCGTTACGCGTAAAAATCAGGCAACCAGTTTATTTTTGTCAAACGAATGCTTTACAGGGGCGCATCATTTGGTATGATGCGCCCCGCTTCCCGAGAAGGAAGCAGGCCAGTACCAAGCATTACCCCGTGGTGGGGTTCCCGAGCGGCCAAAGGGAGCAGACTGTAAATCTGCCGTCATCGACTTCGAAGGTTCGAATCCTTCCCCCACCACCATTATTCACTACAGTGATATGGTTTCCCCGACAAGCGTAAACGATGTTTGCACTTAGCGGGAAGGGTAAGAACCTTCGACTAAGGTTCGACTCGAGCGCCAGCGAGAGAGCGTTGCCACAGGCAACGGCCCGAAGGGCGAGGAGCGATAGCGACGAGTTATCCTTCCCCCACCACCATTCATTTTGCTGAATAGCCTACAATGTGATTTTACCCCTGGTGGGGTTCCCGAGCGGCCAAAGGGAGCAGACTGTAAATCTGCCGTCATCGACTTCGAAGGTTCGAATCCTTCCCCCACCACCATCCTCTTAAAAAACACCGCAATCCAATTACTCTACGATATTCTATATTCTACCCTACGGGGAAGGATGAGAAGCTTCGACTAAGGTTCGACTCGATCGCCAGCGAGAGAACGTTGCCAAGGGCAACGGCCCGAAGGGCGAGGAGCGATAGCGACGAGTTATCCTTCCCCCACCACCATCCTCTTAAAAACACCGCAATCCAATTACTCTACGATATTCTAGATTCTGCCCTACGGGGAAGGATGAGAAGCTTCGACTAAGGTTCGACTCGAGCGCCAGCGAGAGAACGTTGCCGCAGGCAATGGCCCGAAGGGCGAGGAGCGATAGCGACGAGTTATCCTTCCCCCTCTATTCTCGCGCTCTCTGCAACCACCTGTACTGCTACCTCCTCGCTCGCGCTTCGCTTAGCGAGGCTACAAGCACTGTTTTGCTACCCCCTCGCTCGCGCTTCGCTTAGCGAGGCTACAGGTGGCGCCGTCTGGTAGCCCGGACAGGTGCGCAGCACCGCCTCCGGGAAACTCACAGCGGTGGCAAACGCCTTTTTACCGGCGAGCTTTTCACCACCGAGGTGTTACACTGCGCATACTCGGCCAGACCGTCCAGCAGGGTATCCAGCTGGGCAATATCGCGCACCACGAGGCGCATCACGAAACAATCTTCCCCGGTCACTTTGTCACTTTCAATGCATTCCGGCATCGCCTGGATATATTTATCCACTTTCTGCAGCAGCCCAGGCAGCGGCCGGACCCGCACCAGCGCCTGGAGGCTGTAGCCCAGCGCGGCGAGATTCACCCGCGCACCATAGCCCTGAATGACGCCCCGCTCCTCCAGGCGCTTCACCCGCTCGGCCGTGCTCGGCGAGGTCAGCCCTACTCGCGCGCTCAATACCTTTAGCGAGACTCTGGCATCCTGAGTCAGGCAAGTGAGGATGGCCCGGTCAATTTCATCAAGTACGTCATTCATGTTTTTCACCTAATTATAAAAGGCATTCGCGTCTTTCTACCTTAATTCAGCCATATCACCCTGTCAGGGTTTTTCGCACAATAACTGAAAAATGATGGAGGTGAAAAATGCAACTTACCCGCGGCGTCTGGCAAATGAGCCTGGCAATGATAATCTCCGGCTCGATCGGCGCGTTCGTGCTGCTCTCTGGTTTGCCGGTGATGGATGTGGTGTTCTGGCGCTGCCTGATTGGCGCGCTAACCTTACTGGTGTTTATCGTGTTAAGCGGCCAGCCCTTCAGCCGGCTAACGCGTTTCACTCTCGCTCTGGCAGTAATTGGCGGCGCGGCGCTGGTCGTCAACTGGCTGCTGCTGTTTGCCGCCTATTCGCGGATCTCAATCGGTATGGCCACCGTGGTCTATAACACCCAGCCGTTTATGCTGGTACTGATGGGGATGGTGCTGGGGGAACGGGTCAGCGCCGTGAAATGGGGATGGCTACTGCTGGCCTTTGGCGGCGTAGTGATCCTGTTGTCAAGCGAGCTGACGTCTGCGCATGGAGAGGGGCTTACCACCGGCGTTTTGCTGGCGCTGGGCGCGGCATTCTTCTATGCCCTGACCGCCATTATCGCGCGCAAATTGCATCCGCTCCCCGCGCAGCATATCGCCTTTATTCAGGTGCTCGTTGGCGTCGTGATGCTGCTGCCGCTGGTGCATGCCCCCGAATGGACGGCCAGCTTCCCCTGGCGCTATCTGCTGATCCTCGGCATCGTCCATACCGGGATCATGTATCAGCTTTTATATAGCGCGATACAGAAACTGCCGACGCCCATTACCGGTTCGCTCTCCTTTATTTATCCGCTGGTGGCAATGGTGGTCGACTATCTGGTCTTCCACCATGCGTTGACCCCTGTGCAGTTGATTGGCGGGATGCTTATTCTGTTTGCCGCCGCAGGGAATAACCTCGGCTGGGGCGAAAAAAAACCCCGCCGCGGCGGGGTCAGTGAGCAATCGCGGGCCAGTTAGCGACGGGCGCGGACAATCTGGTATTTGCGCGTCAGGTATTCGACCGGCGCGCTCCAGATATGAACCAGACGGGAGAACGGGAACAGCAGGAACAGGGTCATGCCCAGCACCAGATGAACGCGGAAAATAAATGCCACGCCATCCAGATGCTGTGACGCGCCGCCGTGGAACGTCACCACCGACTGCGCCCAGCCAACCAGCTTCATCATTTCACTGCCGTCCATATGCTGGGCTGAGAATGGGATCGTCAGCAGGCCGAGCGCACACTGCACCATCAGCAAGGAGAGGATCAGAATATCCGCTCCGGTGGTGGTGGCGCGAACGCGCGGGCTGAGCAGACGACGCTTGAGCAGCAGTAACCCGCCCACCAGGGTCATCACGCCGCAGGCGCCGCCGGCGATCATCGCCATCTTCTGCTTGACGTCGATCGGCAGAAAGGACTCATACATCCAGTGCGGGGTCAGCATGCCGAGGAAGTGGCCGGCGAAAATACCCAGGATGCCGATATGGAACAGGTTCGACGCCAGGTTCATCCCCTTACGGTCCAGCATCTGGCTGGAGGCGGCGCGCCAGGTGTACTGGCCATAGTCATAGCGCAGCCAGCTGCCGATCAGAAACACCGAGCCCGCAATGTACGGATAAATGTCAAAGAAGAACATATTCAGGAAGTGCATTATTGCTGTCCTCCGTTAGAGATATTCAGATATTGCGGGGCTACGGCTCCGGCAAAACGACGCTGGTGAGCGGAAATTTCCGACTCGCCGCAGCCCTGGTCGGCAAAGAATTTGACCTGTTCTTCTTCCCAGACCGCGTCCAGCGCCTGCGGCGTATCGTCGCGCGCCTCGTCGGCAATCTTCTCCGCCACCTTCTGACTGTCGACCTGGGTATTGGCCAGCTTCAGCAACAGCTCGAACAGCACCGCATAGCGACTTTCGCGCTGCTGCAGGCGCGCGCTGAGCAGGCCAAGGATCGGCGCGACGTCCCGCAGGCCGCCGAGCGCTTCCTCTTCCGGCAGTTGCGCCAGATACTCAAGGTACAGCGGCAGGTGATCCGGCAGCTCATGGCTATCAAGCAGCAGACCGTGGCGCTCATACTGCGCCATCAGATCCACCATCGCCTGCCCGCGATCGCGGGATTCGCCGTGGACATGTTCAAACAGCAGCAGCGAGGTGGCGCGGCCGCGGTCAAACAGTTCGCTATAGGCCGCCTGGGCGTCCAGCGGATCCTGAGCCACTAAATCGCGCAGGAAAACGCCCAGCGCGTGGGCATCCTCTTTGCTGAGTTTCTCTGATGACGCGAGCGCCTCGAACATCTCCTGCTGATGCTGCCATAAGGCAGCGTCAGGGTATTCGAGCAGACGCGACATAATCACGAGTTCAATCATGCGTGCGGCTCCGTTTTGCTGGTCACGTCGATAGCGTCGATGCGACGGCTGTTGAACAGGTTGAACTGGCTGTCCGAGCCGTGGCAGCCATCGCCAAAGCTGAAGCCGCAGCCGTTTTTCTCCGGAAACGCTTCTCGCGCCTGTTCACGGTGGCTGCTCGGCACCACGAAACGATCTTCGTAGTTAGCGATCGCCAGATAGCGGTACATCTCCTGGGCCTGCGCTTCGCTCAGCCCCACCTCTTCCAGCGCGCGGGTATCGACGACGCCGTCAACGGTTTCCGCACGTTTATAGTGGCGCATCGCCAGCATGCGTTTCAGGGCCAGCAGGACCGGCTGGGTATCGCCCGCGGTCAGCAGGTTCGCCAGGTATTGCACCGGAATACGCAGGCTTTCCACGTCCGGCAGAATACCGTTGCTACCCAATTCGCCAGCGTCCGCAGCCGACTGAATTGGCGACAGAGGCGGCACGTACCAGACCATTGGCAGGGTGCGATATTCCGGGTGCAGCGGCAGGGCCAGCTTCCAGTCCATCGCCATTTTGTAGACCGGCGACTGCTGCGCAGCCTCAATGACCCCCTGCGGTACGCCATCTTTTAACGCCTGTTCAATCACTTTTGGATCGTTTGGATCGAGGAACACATCCAGCTGGCGCTGATACAGATCTTTCTCGTTCTCGGTGCTGGCGGCGTTTTCAATCGCATCTGCGTCATACAGCAGTACGCCAAGGTAGCGGATACGGCCCACGCAGGTTTCGGAGCACACCGTCGGCATTCCGGATTCAATACGCGGGTAGCAGAAGATGCATTTCTCGGATTTCCCGCTCTTCCAGTTGAAATAGATCTTCTTGTACGGACAGCCGGTGATACACATCCGCCAGCCGCGGCACTTGTCCTGGTCGATCAGTACGATGCCGTCTTCTTCACGCTTATAGATAGCGCCGCTCGGGCAGGTCGCGACGCAGGCCGGGTTCAGGCAGTGCTCGCACAAGCGCGGCAGATACATCATGAAGGTGTTTTCGAACTGACCGTACATCGCCTTCTGCATGTTGTCGAAGTTCTGATCTTTGGCGCGTTTTTCGAACTCGCCGCCGAGGATCTCTTCCCAGTTCGGACCGCTGGTGATCTTGTCCATCCGCTGGCCGGTGATCAGCGAGCGCGGGCGGGCGATCGGCTGATGTTTGCTTTCCGGCGCGTTATGCAGATTCTGGTAGTCATAATCAAACGGCTCGTAGTAATCATCGATCCCCGGCAGATGCGGGTTGGCGAAGATTTTACCCAGCAGCATCGCGCGGTTGCCCATGCGCGGCTGCAGTTTACCGTTGATTTTGCGGATCCAGCCGCCCTTCCATTTTTCCTGGTTTTCCCAGTCGTTCGGAAAGCCAACGCCAGGTTTGCTCTCCACGTTGTTGAACCAGGCGTATTCCATCCCTTCCCGGCTGGTCCAGACGTTTTTACAGGTCACCGAACAGGTATGGCAGCCGATGCACTTATCGAGATTCAGCACCATGCCGACTTGTGAACGAATTTTCATTTTACGCTCTCCTGTACCTGGTCGTTGCCTTCGCCGTCTAACCAGTTAATGTTCTTCATCTTACGTACCACTACAAACTCATCGCGGTTGGAGCCGACGGTACCGTAGTAGTTAAAGCCATAGGCCAGGTGGCCGTAGCCGCCGATCATGTGGGTCGGTTTTGGCGTAATACGGGTGACGGAGTTGTGGATCCCCCCGCGCTGACCGGTGATTTCAGATCCCGGCAGGTTCACGATGCGTTCCTGCGCGTGATACATCATGGTCATCCCGGCCGGTACACGCTGGCTCACCACCGCACGCGCCGTCAGGGCGCCGTTGGCGTTAAACACTTCGATCCAGTCGTTATCTTCGATACCCAGATCTTTCGCATCCGCTTCGCTCATCCAGACGATCGGCCCGCCGCGCGACAGGGTCAGCATCAGCAGGTTATCGCTGTAGGTCGAGTGGATACCCCATTTCTGGTGCGGGGTCAGGAAGTTCAGCGCCTTCTCCGGGTTGCCGTTGGACTTCTCGCCCATCACCGCTTTCACCGAACGGGTGTCGATCGGCGGACGATAGACCAGCAGGCTTTCACCAAAGTCGCGCATCCACTGATGATCCTGATACAGCGATTGACGGCCGGACAGCGTCCGCCACGGGATCAGCTCGTGAACGTTGGTATACCCAGCGTTATAGGAGACATGTTCATCTTCCAGGCCAGACCAGGTCGGGCTGGAGATAATCTTCCGCGGCTGCGCCTGAATATCGCGGAAGCGGATCTTCTCGTCTTCTTTGTTCAGCGCCAGGTGCGCGTGCTCGCGACCGGTGATCTCGCTCAGCGCTTTCCACGCCTTCACCGCCACCTGACCGTTGGTCTCCGGCGCCAGGGTGAGGATCATTTCCGCGGCGTCGATGGCCGTTTCCAGCTTCGGCTGGCCTTTCGCCGGGCCTTCCGCCTTGGTGTAGTTGAGCTTACGCAGCAGGTCCATCTCGCTCTGGGTGTTCCAGGCGATGCCTTTTCCGCCGTTGCCGATGGTTTCCAGCAGCGGACCGATCGAGGTGAAACGTTCGTAAGTCGCCGGGTAATCACGCTCAACCGGAATAATATGCGGCGCGGTTTTCCCCGGGATGAGATCGCATTCGCCTTTTTTCCAGTCTTTGACATCCAGCGGCTGCGCCATTTCCGCGGCGGAGTCGTGCTGGATCGGCAGCGTGACGACGTCGGTTTCTTTGCCGAGGTGGCCCACGCAGACTTCAGAGAATTTCTTCGCGATACCTTTATAGATATCCCAGTCGCTCTTCGATTCCCAGGCCGGGTCAACGGCGGCCGACAGCGGGTGAATAAACGGATGCATATCCGAGGTATTCATGTCGTCTTTTTCGTACCAGGTGGCGGTCGGCAGCACGATGTCGGAGTAGAGACAGGTGCTCGACAGACGGAAATCGAGGGTCACCACCAGATCCAGTTTGCCGTCGAGGCCGTTATCCCGCCATTCGACTTCTTCCGGCTTCACGCCGCCCTGCTTGCCGAGGTCTTTGCCCTGAATGCCGTTCTCGGTACCCAGCAGGTACTTGAGCATATACTCATGGCCTTTACCGGAGGAGCCCAGCAGGTTGGAGCGCCAGATAAACAGGTTACGCGGGTGGTTTTTACCATTTTCCGGCTGCTCGGCCGCAAAGCGAATCGAGCCCTCTTTCAACGACTTCACGGTGTAATCCACCGGGGTCATGCCGGCTTTTTTCGCTTCATCAGCGATACGCAGCGGGTTCACCCCTAACTGCGGCGCAGACGGCAGCCAGCCCATGCGCTCTGCGCGCACGTTAAAGTCGATCAGGTGGCCGCTGTAACGGGATTTATCCGCCATCGGCGACAGCAGTTCCTGCGCGGTCACGGTTTCATAACGCCACTGGCTGGAGTGGTTATAGAAGTACGAGGTACTGTTCATGTGACGTGCCGGACGCTGCCAGTCAAGGGCGAATGCCAGCGGCTGCCAGCCGGTCTGCGGACGCAGTTTTTCCTGGCCCACATAGTGCGCCCAACCGCCGCCGCTCTGACCGACGCAGCCGCAGAAGACCAGCATATTGATCAGGCCGCGGTAGTTCATGTCGAGGTGGAACCAGTGGTTGAGGCCCGCCCCGACGATAATCATCGAGCGACCATGGGTCTTATCGGCGTTATCGGCAAATTCGCGTGCAGTGCGGATAATGTGCGCGCGGGAGACGCCGGTGATCTTCTCCGCCCAGGCCGGGGTGTAGGCTTTCATGTCATCGTAGCCGGTGGCGCAGTTTTCATCGTTCAGACCGCGTTCCAGGCCATAGTTGGCCATGGTCAGATCGTAAACGGTGGTCACCAGAGCGGTGGAGCCGTCGGCCAACTGCAGGCGTTTGGCCGGCAGTTTGTGCAGCAGAATATTTTCGAGGTCGACTTTGTTGAAGTGCTCAGAACCTTCGCCGCCGAAGTACGGGAAGCCGACGTTCGCCACTTCATCATGGCTGCCCAGCAGGCTCAGACGCAGCTCAATCTCTTCGCCAGTTTTACCGTCGCGCTGTTCGAGGTTCCATTTGCCTTTGTCGCCCCAGCGGAATCCGAGGGAACCGTTCGGTACGGTCATGTCGCCCTTCTCGTCAAAGGCGACGGTTTTCCATTCCGGATTGTTCTCCTGACCAAGGGAATCAACGAGGTCGGAGGCGCGCAGCGTACGGCCAGCGGCATAATAACCGTCGCGCTCCTCGAGCATCACCAGCATCGGCATATCGGTATAGCGGCGCACATAATCGGTGAAGTACTGGCTCGGTTTATCGAGATGGAACTCGCGCAGCATCACATGGCCCATCGCCAGCGCCATCGCAGCATCGGTACCCTGCTTCGGCGCCAGCCACAGATCGCAGAGTTTGGCGATTTCGGCGTAGTCTGGGGTGATCGCCACGGTTTTGGTGCCTTTGTAGCGGACTTCGGTAAAGAAGTGGGCATCCGGGGTACGGGTCTGCGGCACGTTGGAGCCCCAGGCGATAATGTAGCTGGAGTTATACCAATCCGCCGATTCGGGGACGTCGGTCTGTTCGCCCCAGGTCATCGGCGAAGCTGGCGGCAGGTCGCAGTACCAGTCGTAGAAGCTCAGGCAGGTGCCGCCGATCAGCGACAGATAACGGGCGCCGGAGGCGTAGGAAACCATCGACATCGCCGGGATCGGCGAGAAACCGGCCACGCGGTCCGGACCGTAAGTTTTGACGGTATAGACGTTGGAGGCGGCAATCAGCTCATTCACTTCCTGCCAGGAGGAGCGGACAAACCCGCCGCGACCGCGAGCCTGTTTGAAGCTTTTGGCTTTGTCGGCGTCTTCAATAATCGAGGCCCATGCCTCAACCGGATCGCTATGCTGAACTTTCGCTTCCCGCCACATCTTCATCAGACGTTTACGCATCAGCGGGTATTTCAGGCGGTTCGCGCTGTACAAATACCAGGAGTAGCTGGCGCCGCGCGGGCAACCGCGTGGTTCGTGGTTCGGCAGGTCCGGACGGGTGCGCGGGTAGTCAGTCTGCTGCGTTTCCCAGGTCACCAGACCGTTTTTCACATAAATCTTCCAGCTGCATGAGCCGGTGCAGTTGACACCGTGAGTGGAACGCACAATTTTGTCATGCTGCCAACGTTGACGGTATCCATCCTCCCAGTCCCGGTTGGTGTTTAGAAGCTGGCCGTGCCCATCGGCAAAGGTTTCACCCTTCTGTTTGAAGTAGCGAAACCGGTCCAGGAATTTACTCATCGGGTTTCTCCTGATATGGAGCCTGACGGCTCTCTGATAAATCGACATTGCTGGATTTGCAGCGAAGGTAACGCTATGAAAGAGGGCGAGAATTGATGGCGATCAATCCGGACTGGCTTGCTAAAGCGGAGGGAAACTGCAATTACCACCAAGGTGGTATGAGATACTATTTTTTAATTTTATGTTTTATAAGCTCTTTTTCCTAAAAAGCCGTCATCATGGAAGGATTTGTTAACAAAGGAGGTATTAAGGGGTAGAGCCGTTTCGCTGGCAAGCCGTCCCTTCCCGGCTCTGTGGCCAATATGAATCAAATCATCCATTAGTATGTTGTAACTAACGAGTAATGTAAAAAAAGGCGCCGCCCTGGAAGCGCGCCTTTTCACGTCATGATGAACGCGGCGGATTACTGACGCTTACGGCCGTATACCGCCCAGGTGATGATCACGCAGGCGATATAGAAGATCAGGAAGATTTTCATCGCGCCGGCCGGCGAACCGGTCAGATCCAGCGAGATACCGAATGCTTTTGGAATAAAGAAGCCGCCGATGGCGCCAATGGCGGAGATAAAGCCCAGCGCCGCCGCAGTATCGGTCGCCGCCTCGCGCATCGCCTGCGCTTCGCTGCCGCCCTGGGCCTTCACGCGGTCCATGGTCAGCTTACGGAAGATCACGGAGATCATCTGGAAGGTGGAGGCGCTCCCCAGCCCGGCGGTCAGGAACAGCACCATGAACACCGCGAAGAAGGCGATGAAGTTGCCGCCCTGGCCGTTAGTCGGCAGGGTCAGGAACAGCAGCGCGCAGAAGACAGCCATCACCACGAAGTTGACCAGCGTCACGCGAGTCCCGCCGAGACGATCGGAGATCGCCCCGCCCATCGAACGCGCCAGCGCGCCAATAAAGGGGCCGAAGAAGGCGTAGTGCAGGATCTGCACGTCCGGGAACTGGGTTTTCGACAGCATGGCGAAGCCGGCGGAGAATCCGATGAAGGAGCCGAAGGTGGCCAGATAGAGCAGCGCCATGATCCACAGGTGCAGGCGTTTGAGCACCGGCAGCTGTTCGCTCAGCGAGGCTTTAGAAGCCGACAGGTCGTTCATAAAGAACCACGCCGCCAGGGTGAAAATAATCAGGAAAGGTACCCAGATCCACGCGGCGTTTTCCAGATACAGCATTGAGCCGTCCGGCTGCTCGCTGCCGGTCCCGCCAAAAAAGGCAAACACTGAGACCGACACCACCAGCGGCGCGACCAGCTGCATCACGCTGACGCCCATATTACCAAGGCCGCCATTGACGCCGAGCGCCCCGCCCTGCTTCGCTTTCGGGAAGAAGAAGCTGATGTTAGCCATACTGGAGGCAAAGTTGGCCCCGGCGAAGCCGCACAGCAGCGAGATAATCACGAAGACGCTAAACGGCGTGGAAGTATCCTGGACCGCAAAGCCCAGCCAGACGCACGGAATAATCATGATCCCGGTGCTGAATGCCGTCCAGCGACGGCCGCCGAACAGCGGCACCATGAAAGCGTAAGGCACGCGCAATAAGGCGCCAGACAGCGCCGGCAGCGCGGTCAGCATAAACAGCTGATCGGTCGTAAACTGAAAGCCCACTTTGTTGAGATTAACGGCGACGGCGCTGAACAACATCCATACGCAGAACGCCAGTAACAGACAGGGAACGGAGATCCATAGATTACGGCTCGCCACACGGTGACCGCGCTGTTGCCAGAATTCAGGATCTTCAGGGCGCCAGTCGGTAATGACCGAGCGGTTAGCCTTCTCCGGGAGGGAAGATTGACTCATAGATACCTCTGATTATTCATATTTCCTGCCGCTACCTTAGGGGTTGCCCGGGGCGGTAAGTTGATATAAATCAAAGGAAAAGCGCGCACTAATTTGTGCAAAAATAAACCATGCTCCGAAGTGAGTAGAGAAAGGTGAGGAAAAAAGTGTGGTTTTTCACGCGGCTGCCGGGTTGCGTATAACCCCACCCCCAATAGCGCCTACCACCGACAATTAAGGAGTAACTCTTTAGGGGTATGGGTATACTCCAGGGGATAGCCGAGAATAAGCGCCACTCCCGGAGAGATCACCGGTCAGGAGCCACGCATTCCATGTTAAAACGTCTTTTTACTCCGCTGACGCTGGTCAATCAACTGGCGTTAATCGTGCTGCTCGCCACCATTATTGGCGTCGCCGGCATGGCGATCTCCGCGCGTCTGGTGAACGGCGTCCAGGGCAGCGCCCACGCGATTAACAAGGCCGGTTCATTGCGTATGCAAAGCTACCGGCTGCTGGCGGCGATCCCGCTGAATGAAAACGATCAAAAGCTGGTGGCGGACATGACCGCCACCGTCTTCAGCCCCGAGCTGCAGAATTCCGCCCGCCGCGACGGCCAGGAACAACAGTTAAAAGCGCTGCAGCAATACTGGCAGCAGGCGCTGGCCCCCGGCATGCAGCGTGCGGTTAACCAGGCTGAAGTGGCCCAGGATGTCGCCGACTTTGTCGATCGTATCGACCAGCTGGTCACCGCATTCGACCACACCACCGAGCAGCGTATCGAGCGGGTAGTCTGGATCCATCGCATTCTCGCCATTGGTATGGCACTGCTGCTGATTTTTACCATCATCTGGTTACGCGCGCGCCTGCTGCGGCCGTGGAAACAGCTGCTGGGCATGGCGCGGGCGGTCAGCCAGCGCGATTTCACCCAGCGGGCGCACATCAGCGGGCGTAACGAAATGGCGACCCTCGGCATGGCGCTGAATAACATGTCGGAAGAGCTGGCGGAAAGCTACGCGGTGCTCGAGCGGCGGGTGCAGGAGAAGACCGCCGGGCTGGAACAGAAGAACGAGATCCTTGCTTTCTTATGGCAGGCCAATCGCCGGCTGCATGCCAGCGCCCCGCTCTGCGAGCGGATTTCACCGGTACTGAATGGCCTGCAGGGGCTGACGCTGCTGCGCGATATCGAGGTACGGGTTTACGACCTGGAAGACGAAGATAATCACCAGGAGTTTACCTGCCACTCGGATGATGAGTGTGATGATAAAGGCTGCTACCTCTGTCCACGCAATCTGCCGCCGCTGCCGGATGGCGGAACAACGCTGAAGTGGCGGCTATCGGATGCGCATAATCAGTACGGCATTCTGCTGGCGACGCTGCCGGTTGGCCGCCATCTCAGCCACGACCAGCAGCAGCTGGTGGACACTCTGGTGGAACAACTGACCAGTACCCTGGCGCTGGACCGCCATCAGGAGAAACAGCAGCAGCTGATCGTCATGGAAGAGCGGGCCACTATCGCCCGCGAGCTGCACGACTCCATCGCCCAGTCGCTGTCCTGTATGAAGATGCAGGTCAGCTGTCTGCAGATGCAGGGCGACGCCTTACCGGCGGAGAGCCGCCAGCTGCTGGGGCAGATACGCAACGAGCTGAATACCTCCTGGGCCCAGCTGCGCGAGCTGTTAACCACCTTCCGCCTGCAGCTGACCGAGCCGGGACTGCGCCCGGCGCTGGAGGCCAGCTGTCAGGAGTACAGCGCCCACTTCGGCTTTACGGTACAGCTTGATTATCAGCTTCCGCCGCGCTTTGTACCGTCGCATCAGGCCATTCACCTGCTGCAGATCGCCCGCGAAGCGTTAAGCAACGCCCTGAAGCATGCCAGCGCGACGGAAGTGACCGTGACGGTGTCACAACGCGATAATCAGGTCCGTCTGGTGGTGGCGGATAACGGCCGCGGCGTGCCGGATCACGCCGAGCGGAGTAACCATTACGGTTTAATTATTATGCGGGATCGCGCCCAGAGCTTGCGCGGTGACTGTCAGGTACGACGCCGGGAAACCGGCGGAACCGAAGTGATCGTCACGTTTATCCCGGAAAAAACGTTTTCCATCCAATAAGGAGACCCCCATGAGTCAACAGGAACGGGCAACCATCCTTCTCATTGACGACCATCCGATGCTGCGCACCGGCGTGAAACAGTTGATCAGCATGGCGCCGGACATCCAGGTGATTGGCGAGGCCAGCAATGGCGCGCAAGGTATCGAGCTGGCGGAATCGCTGGATCCGGACCTGATCCTGCTCGACCTCAATATGCCGGGCATGAATGGCCTGGAAACGCTGGACAAACTGCGTGAGAAATCCCTTTCTGGCCGGGTGGTGGTCTTTAGCGTCTCCAACCATGAAGAGGACGTTGTCACCGCCCTGAAGCGCGGCGCCGATGGCTATCTGCTGAAAGATATGGAGCCGGAAGATCTGCTGAAAGCGCTGCAGCAGGCCGCCGCCGGAGAGATGGTATTAAGCGAAGCGTTAACCCCGGTGCTGGCCGCCAGCCTGCGCGCCAACCGCGCCACCTCCGATCGCGACATCAGCCAGTTGACCCCGCGCGAGCGCGACATCCTCAAGCTGATCGCCCAGGGACTACCGAACAAAATGATCGCCCGTCGCCTGGATATCACCGAAAGCACCGTCAAAGTACACGTGAAGCACATGCTGAAGAAAATGAAGCTCAAATCCCGGGTGGAAGCCGCGGTATGGGTCCACCAGGAGCGAATTTTCTAAGGCGAGTCCGTCCAGGAGACGCCAGGCGTGGTGAACTTGACCAGCGGCTCGGTCAGCGCCAGAGCGATCTCATTGGAGGAGACGCGCTGCCCCTGTTTATCCTCCACCACCACCGACAGGCGCCAGCGGTTCGCGGCGCCCGGTTCACTGTTCCACACCGGCATGATCACGCTCCAGCCATCCGCGCTGCTGGCATCCACCGGCGGCGTCAGGCTGAGGGCCAGGGTGTCACCCTGCCAGTGCAGCGCCTTGATGCCATGCAGACTATGGATCTGCAGCTTCAACTGCACCGTCTCCCCGGACTGCAGATCCCAGGGCGGCGTGGCCAGATAGACCGTCAGATTTTTGCGCTGACGATACTCCACCACCGGCAGATTATCCCGCTCCGGACTATCGAAGCGGCTCCCGCGCAGCGAATTGCTGATCGCTACCTCGTCTGCGGCCAGCTGCTGCTTAAGGGGGACGCCAAAGCGATAGTTTAGCTTCAGGCCCACATTGTTCTGGCTGACACCATTTTCCCCCTGCTTATGCTTAGCGGTAACGGTGACCAGCGGGACCGGGGTGTAATTGAGCCCAACGGAGACGGCTACCGGGTTATGGTAGCCGGTACCGGTGTGAAAAAGATCGACGCTATCGCCGAAGTACTGTTCGACGCTGACGCTGGTATTAATGTGCTGGTAGAACGGTAGCCGCGCCTGGGCGGTGACGTCATACCCCGCGGCCATCCGCTGCTCCTGAGTCTGATTATCGCGCAGTTGCCAGTCGCCCAGCGGATGGTAATAGTTTGCCGACAGGCGAAGATATTCTCCCCACGCCTCCGCGCCGACGCTGCCGCGCGCCAGGCTTTCGCTCAACACTTTGTCGTAAAACGAGTTATAGCCCAGCAGCCAGCCGCCGACCCGCCAGCGCTGACCAAGCCCGATGTTGCCCACCAGATCGTTCTCGCGCCGGGTCACCGAATACTGGTTCCACGTCAGGTAACGGTCGTTATCCTGCAACGGCACGAACCAGCTCCCTTTACTGCCGGTGAATTTGCCCTCTTTATCGACCAGCAGGTCGACATTGGCGTTGCCCCACGGCGAGAGCCAGCTCTCCAGCTGATGGCTCACTTCATTGCCGATTTTACTGATGGCGAACAGCTGCGCCTGCTCGCCCGCCGTCAGGCCGTTATCGCTCATGCTGGCCTCGCCAAACTTCTTCGCCACCTCAGCAAAGTGCCGGGCGTCGTCATCGACCTGGGGAGCAATCCCCATATCGGGCAGCGGATCTTGCGCTGGCGTGGGGCGAGTGGTGTCGCTGGCGGTCAGCGCCCAGACGGGAACGCCCGGCAGCAGCAGGAGAAAGGTCAACGTTGGCAACAAACGGAAGGACACAGGCATCAACAGATTTTGAGCAGGCTCACAAAAATGGGAAGAAATGATAGTTTATCGTTTTTTCCCTGCTCCCGCAGCCCTGTGGGCAATTCCAGGAATATACTGAGACCGGTTGGGCAAGGTGTCGCCCAACCGGAGCCGTCGCTGCGCGCCACCGTTACGCCTGGGTTCGGGTTCGTTGCGCCGCCAGCAGCGCGTTGAGTTCCGGCACGCAGGAGCCGCAGTTGGTCCCGCATTTCAGCTTTCCACCCAGCGCCCCGACGCTGGCGCAGCCGCTGGCGATAGCCTCGTTAATTGACCGTTCCCCCACGCCAAAGCAGCTACAGACGATCCGCCCCCGCGGGGCGACGGCGGCGCCCGGTCGGCCGCTAAGCAACGCATGTCGCTGGACGGCATCGGACGGCGGCGCGGCAAAGGCGGCGCTTATCCATACGCTATCCACCGCCGGCTCGCGCGCATCGCTCCACCAGCCGAGCATCAGACTCCCCTGATGCCAGGCCAGCAGGTTCCATACCGCGCCGCCGTCAGCCACCTGTAGCTGCCAGCCGCGCCGGGCGCACCACGCGCTGATCCACTGTCGGGCAGACGCCTCCCCGGCCAGCGAATAGTGCAGCACGCCAGGCGCTGCCCGCCGCCGCCAGTGCCAGGCCGCTGGAAACGGCAGCGGTTCGCGACAAAGCAGCTCGCTGTGCCAGGCCGGTTGCCAGGCGGCGATGGCCACCGCCGCCTGTTTACTTTCCGGCTGGCCGGAATACGGGTCGGTGACGGCGGCCAGCAGGTTATTCACCCGCCCCTGACGGGCAAACTGATTGTTCCAGTGCATCGGAACAAACAGCGAGCCGGGGCGCTGCCCTTCACTGATCGTCACTTTCGCCACCATCACCCCATGCCGCGACCAGATCCGCGCCAGCCCGTCGGCGGGAAGCTGGTAGCGAACGGCATCCTGCGGCGCCACCTCCACCACCGGCTCCGCGATGTGCTGCATCAGCCGCGGCACCGTGCCGGTACGGGTCATGGTGTGCCACTGATCGCGGATCCGCCCGCTGTTGAGGATCAGCGGATAAAAGACATCGGTTGTCGCCCGGGTCGGTTGAGGCGTCACCGGCACCATCCGCAGCCTGCCATCGCCATGCCAGCCGCGCGCGATATCCCAGGCGGCCTCGCTGCGGCTGACCGGCCAGCGCACCGGCGCCATGGCGTCCCACGCCTCACGGCTGAGATCCGCCAGCGCGCCGATATCAAAGGCCCGCTGACCGTCGTTTTCGAAACCGGACAGCGCCGCATGCTCGCGGAAGACGTCATGCGGATGCTGCCAGGCAAACGCCTCGCGATACCCCAGCGCCTGCCCCACTCTGGCGATGATCCACCAGTCCGCTTTCGCCTCTCCCGGCGGCGGCAGAAAGCTGCGCTGACGGGAGATCCGCCGCTCCGAGTTGGTGACCGTGCCATTCTTCTCGCCCCAGGCCAGCGCCGGAAAGCGGATGTGGGCGAAATGTCCGGTATCGGTCTGGGCGGCGACATCCGAGACGATCACCAGCGGACAGGCGGCCAGCGCCTGGCTCACCGCGTGGCTGTCAGGGAGCGACACCACCGGGTTGGTGCCCATGATCCACACCGCTTTCACCTCGCCGCGGCCAATGGCGGCAAACAGCTCCACGGCGGTCAGTCCCGGGGTCTGCGCCAGCCGTTCCGTGCCCCAGAAGCGGGCCAGCCGCTGCAGATCGTCTGGCACAAAATCCATGTGCGCCGCCAGCATCGTCGCCAGCCCGCCGACTTCGCGGCCGCCCATGGCGTTGGGTTGACCGGTCAGCGAAAAGGGGCCGCAGCCGGGGCGGCCATACTTCCCGCTGGCCAGATGGACGTTGATGATGGCGTTACATTTGTCGCTGCCGCTGGCGGATTGATTGATTCCCATGGTGTAGAGGGTGATCGCCCGCGGGGCGGCGATAAACTCGCGATAGAAGGCCGCCACCTCATCGACAGTCAGGCCGCAAAAATCCGCTACCGTCGCCACGTCCCAGCCTCTCGCCTCGGCCAGCGCCTGTGAGCCATCGCGAAAGCCGTCGATGCAGGCTCCGGCCTGCGCCACGGCGTTAAGCAGCCCCACGAACAGCCCACCGTCGCTCCCCGGGGCCAGCGCCAGATGGCGGTCGGCGATCTCGCAGGTGGCGGTGCGCCGGGGGTCGATCACCACGATCCGCAGTCGGGGATTATCCCGCTTCGCCTGCGCCAGCCGCTGGAACAGCACCGGGTGCGCCCAGGCGGCGTTCGAGCCGACCAGCACCACCAGATCGCTGTTTTCCACATCCTCATAGCTACAGGGCACCACATCGGCGCCAAAGGCCCGTTTGTAGCCGGTCACCGCCGACGACATGCACAGCCGCGAATTGGTGTCGATGTTCGCCGCGCCGATAAATCCCTTCATCAGCTTGTTGGCGGCATAGTAATCCTCGGTTAACAGCTGGCCAGAGGCGTAGAAGGCCACCGCCTGCGGGCCGTGCTGGTCGATAACCTGTTGCAGGCGCGCAGCGGTCTCCGCCAGCGCCTGAGGCCAGGCTACCTGCTGGCCGTCCACCTCCGGCGCCAGCAGCCGCCCCGCCAGGCCCGTGGTCTCCCCGAGGGCCGCCCCTTTGACGCACAGGCGGCCGAGGTTGGCCGGGTGCTGATCGTCGCCGCGCACGCTCACCTGCCCCGCATCGTCCACGCTCGCCAGCACCCCGCAGCCTACGCCGCAGTAGGGGCAGGTCGTTCGGATGGTCTGCATCAGGAGGCCTCCGCTCGGGCCAGCAGCTGCTGGCTGCCCACCCACACTTTGCCGTTTTCCACTTTCACCGGCCAGGCGCGTACCGCCTGTTCACTGCCGTCGCACGGCCAGCCGTCGCGCAGGCGGATCCGCTGTTTGTACAGCGGGGAGATCACCACCGGCTCGCCGCCGACGTCCCCTAACAGCCCGCGTGACAGCACGTTGGCCGCGCTGCCCGGCTCGCGGTTGTCCAGGGCGTAGACCCGATCGCCAAAGCGGAACAGGGCAATCTGCCGCTCCCCTAAGCGGGCGCCGATCCCCGCCTGCGCCGGGATGGCGTCAAGGTCGCATACCGCCTGCCACGGCCGGGATGGGAGTTCGCCCTCGGGCAACGTCTCAGTCAGCAACAGCTGCGGCTGACCACGCAGCTCGTGGCGCTGCACCGCCTCGTCCGGCTGGTCGCTGTTCACGAAGGAGCGGAACAGCGCCAGACGCTGCGGATCGTTGAGGGTGGTCTGCCACTCGCACTGGTAGCTGTCGACGATCCGGGCCATCTCCTGCTCCAGCTCCTCGCCAATGCCGAGACTATCCTCCAGCACCACCTGCCGCAGATAGGCGACGCCGCCCTCCAGGTTATCCATCCAGGTGCTGGTCCGCTGCAGGCGATCGGCGGTACGGATATAGAACATCAGCAGACGATCGATGCTGCGGATCAGCGTCGCTTCGTCGAGATCGCTGGCAAACAGGTCGGCGTGACGCGGTTTCATCCCGCCGTTGCCGCAGACGTACAGATTCCAGCCTTTATCGGTGGCAATCACTCCGATATCTTTTCCCTGGGCTTCGGCACATTCGCGGGTGCAGCCGGAGACCGCCATCTTGATTTTGTGCGGGGCGCGCAGCCCTTTATAGCGATGCTCGAGCCGCACGGCGAGCCCGGTGGAGTCCTGCACGCCGTAGCGACACCAGGTTGAGCCGACGCAGGATTTCACCGTGCGCAGCGACTTGCCGTAGGCGTGGCCGGTTTCAAACCCGGCGTCGGCCAGCTCGCGCCAGATAGCCGGCAGCTGTTCCAGCCGCGCGCCAAACAGATCGATACGCTGGCCGCCGGTCACTTTGCTGTAGAGCTGGTAACGTTTGGCGATCTGCCCGATAGCGATCAGCCCGTCCGGCGTCACTTCCCCCGCCGCCATCCGCGGCACCACCGAATAGGTTCCGTCCTTCTGAATGTTGGCGAAATAGCGGTCGTTGGTATCCTGCAGCGGCAGGTGCGCCGGCTTCAGCAGGTACTCGTTCCAGCAGGAAGCCAGCACCGAGGCCACCAGCGGTTTGCAGACATCACAGCCGTGCCCCTGGCCGTAGCGGCTAATCAGCTGCTCGAAGGTATGGATATGATTGACCCGTACCAGGTGGTAGATCTCCTGGCGCGACCACGGGAAATGCTCGCAGACGTCTTTTTTCACTTCGACGCCCTGCTCCGCCAGCTGGTACTCCATCACCTGTTTCACCAGCGCGCTGCAGCCGCCGCAGCCGGTGGCCGCTCTGGTGCAGCTTTTTATCGCCGCCATATCCCCCGCCCCATTGTTCACCGCCTGGCAGATATCGCCTTTGCTGACATTATGGCAGGAGCAGATCGGCGCGCTATCGGGCAGCGCCGCGACGCCGAGCGCCTTCGGCGCGGCGCCCTCCAGCGCGGGCAGGATCAGGCTCTCCGGACGCGGCGGCAGCGCCATGCCGTTCAGCATCATCTGCAGCAGCGTGGCATAGTCGCTGGCCTCCCCCACCAGCACGCCGCCAAGCAGGGTTTTGCCGTCCTGACTGACGACGATTTTTTTGTACACCTGCTGCGGACCATCGGTCCATTGATAGCTCTGGCAGCCCGGCGTACGCCCCTGCGCATCGCCAAATGAGGCGACGTCCACCCCCAGCAGCTTCAGTTTGGTACTCATGTCGGCGCCGCTAAAGCAGGCGTCTTCTCCCGCGAGGGTGGCCGCGGCGATACGCGCCATCTGATAGCCCGGCGCCACCAGACCGTAAATTTTATTGTCCCACAGGGCGCATTCGCCTATCGCCAGCACGTCCGGGTCAGAGGTGCGGCACTGGCCGTCGATGTGAATGCCCCCGCGTTCGCCCACCTGCAGCATGCAACCGCGGGCCAGCGCGTCCTGCGGACGGATCCCCGCCGAGAAGACCACCATGTCGGTCCGCAGCGCGCCGCCGTCGGCAAAGTTCAGCCGCAGGCCGTCGGCCTCGCGCACGATGGCGGTGGTCGCTTTGCTGGTATGCACCCCCACGCCGAGGGCGACGATCTTCTCCCGCAGCATCGCCGCCCCGCCGTTATCCAGCTGGACGGCCATCAGGTTCGGGGCAAACTCCACTACGTGCGTGTCCAGCCCCAGCTGTTTCAGGGCGTTAGCCGCCTCCAGCCCGAGCAGGCCGCCGCCGATAACCACTCCGGTCTTCGCCGCGGCGGCATGGGCGGCGATACGGTCGAGATCGTCAAGAGTGCGGTAGACAAAGCACCCGTCGAGATCGTTGCCAGGGATCGGCGGAACAAAGGGATAGGAGCCGGTCGCCAGCACCAGTTTATCCCAGTGGGTTTCATGTCCCTCGGCGTCTCGCACCAGCCGCGCGTCGCGGTCGATCGTCGCCACCGCCTCGCCGAGGCGGAGTTCGATGCCGTGCTGGTGAAAGAAATCATCGGCCACCAGCGACAGCGATTGAGCGCTGCGCCCGGCGAAATATTCGGAGAGATGGACCCGGTCGTAGGCGGCGTAACGCTCTTCGCCAAACACCACGATTCGATATTGCTGATGCAGGTTGCGGCTCACGCATTGTTCGAGAAAATGGTGGCCGACCATGCCATGTCCCACCAGCACTAATACAGGTTTCGTCATCGTCATTATTCCTGCAGCCTGCGGCTGCGTTGAAGAGGGGTCAAAAAGCCAGTCCGCGGTGGCGGGCTCGTCGCTTTCCAGGCGCGCGGTGAGCGCGGCGGCGGCGGTGCAGTCGCCCATCAGCAGCACGCCGCGCAGGCGGCCGTCGCGCAGCAGCAGGCGACGGTAGTGGCGATCGATGGGGTCCCAGCTGGTATAGATGTCATCCTGTTCGCCGGCCTGCTGCTCCCCGACGCTAAAGAGTTCAATGCCGGTAACCTTCAGGCGGGTCCCGGCGTCCTGCCAGACAAAGCCCTCACCGGGGGCGCCGCACAGGCGATCCGCCAGTACCTCGGCCTGGCGCAGGCAGGGAGCCACCAGCCCCCAGGTCTGGCCGTCAATTTCGCAACATTCCCCGACGGCGCTGATCCCCGGCAGCGAGGCGGCCATCTGGCGGTCAACCACGATCCCCCGCTGACACAGCACGCCGCTCTGCGCCGCCAGACGGCTGTTAGGCTGCACGCCGGCGGCCAGCACCACTCTGGCGGCACGGAAAGCGCGCCCGTCCGCCAGCCGCACGCCATCCTCTTCGATGGCGGCGATCCGGCATTCCAGCACACAGCGGATGCCGCGCGCTTCAAGCTGCTGCCTGAGCTCATCGGCGGCAAAAGCGTCGGTCAGCGGCGCCATTAATCCGCTGCCGCGATGCAGAAGAGTGACCTCCCCGCCGTGGCGACGCAGCGCCGCCGCCGCTTCCACACCCAGAACCCCACCGCCAATCACCACCGCCGGCCCGGGTATCGCCAAAATACGTTCCACGTCCGCCAGGGTGCGGAAGGGGATAACCTGCGGACGATCACGGCCCGGCAGCGGCGGGATAAAGGGCCGCGAACCGGTGGCGAACACCAGCTCGTCCCACGGTAGCCAGGTTTCCGCGATGCGCAGCCGCCGTTGCTCAACATCGACTTCATCGACCGCCTCGCCGGACCGCAGGCACACCCCGTGCCGGGTGTACCACTCCGCCGGCAACAATGGGAGCTGCGCCGCCGTTTTTTCGCCAGCCAGCAGCGGCGAGAGCTGAATGCGGTTATAGGCCGGATGCGGCTCGTCGCCGACGACAGTAATGGCAAACTGCGCGGGGTCGCGCTCAACCAGTCGCTGCACCAGTCGGGTGGCCGCCATGCCGTTACCGATCACCACCAGTCGCCGCGTCATGACCGCCTCCTCACGCCGCTTTCGGCTGTTTTTCATACAAAAAATGCAGGATCTGCTGGCGCAGATGGTGATACCGGCTGTCGTCCGCCAGCTGAACGCGGTGACGCGGACGCGGCAGATCGACCGCGAGGATCTCGCCGACCGTCGCCGCCGGACCGTTGGTCATCATCAGCACCCGATCCGAGAGCAGCACCGCTTCATCAACGTCGTGGGTGATCATGACGATGGTGGTATTAAGCTCCTGCTGGATATGCATCACCGTGTCCTGAAGGTGAGCGCGGGTCAGCGCGTCCAGGGCGCCGAAGGGCTCATCAAGCAACAGCACCTTCGGCTTCATCGCCAGCGCCCGGGCGATACCTACCCGCTGCTTCATACCGCCGGAGATCTCCCCGGGCCGTTTGTGCAGCGCATGCCCCATCTGCACGCGCGCCAGGTTGTGTTCGATCCACTCCCGGCGCTCACTCTTGCTCATGGTGCGACGGAACACCTGATCCACCGCCAGCGCCACATTATCGAAACAGCTCAGCCACGGCAGTAGCGAGTGGTTCTGGAAAACCACCGCCCGCTCCGGCCCGGGCCCGGCGATTTCCCGGTTATCGCACAGCAGTCCGCCCTCGGTGGGCGTCGTGATCCCGGCGATCAGATTCAGCAGGGTCGATTTTCCGCAGCCCGAGTGGCCGATCAGACTGATGGTCTCCCCTTCGACGATATCGAAGGAAACATTCTGCAGCGCCAGGAACTCGCCGCTGGCGGTGTTAAAGCGCTGGCTGACGGCCTGCACCTGAATTAATGGTTTCATGTTGGCTCCTTATTTGTCCTGCCAGCTAAAGCGGCGGGCGAGCAGCATCAGACCCTGCTCCAGCAGCAGGCCGACGACGCCGATAATGACGATGGCGATGATGATGTTTTCCACATTGAGGTTGTTCCACTCGTTCCAGATCCAGAAGCCGATCCCCAGCCCGCCGGTGAGCATTTCCGCCGCCACGATCACCAGCCAGGCGATGCCGATGGAGAGACGCACGCCGGTGAGCACCGCCGGCAGCACTGCCGGAAAGAGAATTTTGCGCATCACCGTCCACTCCGAGAGCTGGAGGACGCGGGCGACATTGAGATAGTCCTGCGGGATCCGCCGCACGCCTTCCGCGGTGTTGATCACCATCGGCCAGATGGAGCAGATAAAAATGGTCCAGCTGGAGGCCGGCTCCGCCTTCTGGAACAGCAGCAGGCCAATCGGCAGCCAGGCCAGCGGGCTGACCGGGCGCAGCAGGGCAATCAGCGGATTAAACATGCGGGCGAAGAACAGCGAACGGCCGATCAAAAACCCCAGCGGAATGCCCGCCAGCGCCGCCAGGCCGAAGCCCACCGCCACGCGCTGCAGGGAGGCCAGCACGTTCCAGCCGATGCCCATGTCATTGGGCCCGTCCTGATAGAACGGATCGGCAAACAGTGTCAGCGCCGAGTCCAGCGTGCTCAGCGGCGTGGGAAAACCTTTGCTGTGCATCGCCGCCAGCTGCCAGGCCAGCAGCAGCACCCCCAACCCCAACAGCGGGGGCAGCAGGCGCTGAATGAGCTCACGCAGCCAGCGCGTGACGGTTGGCGTGGTGCGCCGGACCTGCACCGGCGGCAGGATAATCACTTCGCCAGGCGCGTTCTCCACGCTGACGACCGGTTGCTTACGTTGTGCCTGCTTCATCTCATGCCCCCTTACGTTGAATGGCAAAATGGCGGGCGTAGCCTTCCGGGTCAGACCCGTTCCAGACCGTACCGTCCATCAGTGTGCTGTTACGCATCGTGGCTGCCGGGGTGCTGATCCCGCCGACCGCCTGGGCGGCAGCCTGCCAGACGTCGATGCGGTTAATGCGCGACGCCACCGCGAGGTAATCCGGAGCCTGCTTCAGCAACCCCCAGCGGCGGAACTGGGTGAGGAACCACATTCCGTCCGACAGCCAGGGGAAACTCACCTCGCCCCCGGCCCAGAAGCGCATCGGATGGGCATCCTGCCAGCGGCGGCCGAGACCGTTGTCATACTCCCCCAGCATCCGGCCGGTGAGGTACTGTTCCTTGGTATTGAGCCAGCCGCGTCTGGCGAGCAGGCGGGCCGTCTCCTGAGTGTTCTCCGGCGAGGCGGCGATCCAGCGCTGCGCCTCCATCAGGGCCGCCACCAGTGCGCGGGCGGTGTTCGGGTTACGTTCCACCCAGTCGCGACGGGTGCCCAGCACCTTTTCCGGATGCTCGGGCCAGATATCCTGGGAAGTGGCCGCGGTGAAGCCAATGCGGTCGTTAATGGCGCGCGCGTTCCACGGCTCGCCGACGCAAAAGCCGCTCATATTGCCGATGCGCATGTTCATCACCATCTGCGGCGGCGGCACCACGACGGTGCGCACATCGTTAAAGGGATCGATGCCGGCGCTCGCCAGCCAGTAGTAGAGCCACATGGCATGGGTGCCGGTGGGAAAGGTATGGGCGAAGGTGTAGCTGCCCGGCGCGCTGCGGTCGATCAGCCGTTTCAGCCCGCCGAGGTCGGTTACCCCTTTCTCCTGCAATTCACCGGAGAGGGTGATGGCCTGACCATTGCGGTTGAGGGTCATCAGATTAGCCATCGCCTGCGGCTTGCTGGCGATCCCCAGTTCAAGACCGTACAGCAGGCCGTAGAGAATATGCGCCGCGTCCAGCTCGCCGGCCACCAGCTTGTCGCGCACCGCCGCCCAGCTGGCTTCCTTACTCGCCACCAGGGTGATGCCATACTTTTTGTCAAACCCCTTCGCCGCGGCGATAGCCAGCGGCGCGCAATCGGTCAGCGGAATAAATCCGACCCGCACGCGGGTTTGCTCCGGTTTGTCCGATCCGCCGGCCCATGCGGCCTGCATCACCCCCGGCAGCAGCATCGCGCCGCCCAGCGCGGCCCCTGCCTGCAGCAAGCGCCGCCGGGAAATTGAAAACTTGTCGCTCATATCCGCTCCACCACGCGCAAAAAAAAAGCGTCCGACAGTGCATACGCACTGCAGGACGCCTTTATCCACGGACACCCGAACCGCCATTGGTTCGTTGTCCGGACTTTTATTCACTCAATAAGTAATGCAAACGGGATGCCAGCTTTGGCAATGGCGCGCTGGCAGGCTTTTTCCCAACGTTGGCCGGTTTTTCACGTAAAAGTGCACCGCCGGCAGGCAAAGAATGCCCATCGATTGTGCATCTACTCCTTTGGTGTTAGCGGCCAAATCGCCTTCACCATCAGCAGCGCGCGGGCTATCTCAACCATGCGCTGGTTTTTGTCCATGGCCATCTTGCGCAGCGTCTGCCAGGCCTGCTCCTCCTGCATTCCCTGGTGCGTCATCAGCAGGCTTTTCGCTTTTTCTATCAGCTTGCGTTCTTCGAGCGCGTCTTTCAGCGAGGCCAGCTGGCTGGAGAGCTGCTGTAGCTCATAGGCCTGCTGGCGCACCAGCGGCAGCAGCTGTTTATCCAGATGCGGCGTCAGGGTATCGACTTCCTCGCCGGGCAGCCAGCCAGGCGCGTCGTCCACTAACAGCGTGTCGGTGGCGTTCAGTAGATCGTCGATCAATTGCTCTTCCACTTCGCGCAGGTGTTCAAGCCGCTGGGTTTGCAGGCCAAACCAGCGCAGCGCCGTTTCCCCGCCGTCGGCGGCCGGCTGGCGGGTGCAGGCGATCCGCCGCAGCTGCTCAATGTCCAGGCCGGCCTGGCATTGGGTGATAAACAGCTGGACGGTCGCCGGGCTGCCCAGCGCCTGAAAGCTGTCGAAGCAGGGCTGCTGACCGTCAATACGGTCCACCAGCTGCTGGCGCAGGCTGTCGCTGAACTCGCCGCGGGTAAAGCCCAGAGCGCCCAGCGCGCGCTCCTGACCCACCAGCTCTTTACCCTGCATAAAGCTGTACAGCGCGACCATGCGGCCGGCCACCGGCGGATCGTCAATGCTGTCATTGAGCTGCGGGACGATATTCAGCAGATGGCGGATGACACGGCTGAACTGCTCCGTCGCGGCTTCCGCGGCAATCTGCCGGCGGGCGATCTGCTCACGCAGCGCCGGAAGCTGCAGCAGATCGCCAACCGCCCTGGCAATGCGCCAGCACAGCGCGCTGCCGGCGACCGTACGTGCCCGTTCGAGGCTGGCATAGAACAGCGCTAACCGCTCATCAACCAGCGCCCCGCCCGCCCGACACTCCGCCGCATACAGTTGGCCGCCCGAGCAAAGAAAAATATTCGATGCCCCGCGCTCACACTGCAGCATATGCACCAGCGCGCTGAGCTGGCTGGCCAGTTCTCCCAGTTGGCTAAGCTGCTGAAGCTGTTGTTTTTGCAGGCGACGCGCCAGCTGCAGCCAGGCCGTCTCATCGTGCGCGTGACCAGTCGTATTATTCATACCCCTCCTCCGGGTTAACGCTTTATACTGCGGTAAAGCAATAACCGTGCCTTTAAGAAGGAGTTTGTATGCAACGTATTGTGATTATCGCCAACGGCGCCGCCTATGGCAGCGAATCCCTGTTCAACAGCCTGCGCCTGGCCATTGCCCTGCGCGAGCAACAGTCCGACCTCGATCTCAAGCTGTTTCTGATGTCCGACGCCGTCACCGCCGGGCTGCGCGGGCAGAAGCCGGCGGAAGGATACAATGTGCAGCAGATGCTGGAGATCCTCACCGCCCAGCAGGTGCCGGTGAAGTTGTGCAAAACCTGCGCGGACGGCCGCGGCGTCAGCGCGCTACCGCTGATTGACGGCGTGGAGGTCGGTACTCTGGTTGAGCTGGCCCAGTGGACGCTGGCGGCAGATAAAGTGCTGACCTTCTGAATGTAGGCCGTCGAACGGGATGAAATGTCACGTATTGGCGCTTGAAGAGACAAAAAAAACGTTAGCTGAATGCTTTCAGGAACAACGTCATTTTTGTTTAATCTTTATCCCTTTTTTTGATCAAAATCAGCATCCCGGCCCGCGCCGTTTGGTGTGATGCACAGAGCAAAGTGTGAACAATATCACGCGAGGACTGGGTGGGCAGGATGCTGTAGCGGGACAGAAACGGGGTACAAAAATGGCGATGGTTAAAGCAAGTTTGACGTTATTTGGTGGTGACACACTGGTGGTGCGATGTTCAGAGCGCTGCCATATTCATCTAATGAGCGCGAAGGTCCCGGGCGATAGCCATGCGGATATTCTGAGCGTGCAGGATCGGGACAGCGCCTATCTGACGGTGCCCTACAGCGGCACCTGGAACGTGCTTATCGACAGTCACAGCCAGTCACTGGAGCACTCCATCAGCTACGTGCCAGCCTGACAGTTACTATCAGAACACACGCCCGGCCGTGCCGGGCGTGAGATTCATGACAAACCTCATGCAATCATTGTGCTTGCAGATTGCACCAGAAAAATAACAGGGAAAATCAATTTATTGATTTTCGGCTGATAGCCACCAGTAAGGAAAAACCACGCTTTTTCCTTACTGGTCAGCAATCGGACGCCCGGCCGTGCCGGGCGTTTTTCTTTTCCGCGCGCTCAGGCCAGGCCCGGCGTCGGACTCTCGCCCAACAGCGCGCGTACGCTGGCCACCAGGTCATCGAGACTGGCGTCGTGCATCCCCAACTTGCTTAGCGCCTGCTCGAGCGAAAACAGATACTGGGCGTTGGTGCCGAGCGGCCCGCTGGCCCGGGCGATCAGCGGGGCGATAACCTGGGCGCTGGTATCCGGTTCAAACAGTGGGTGGCGCGGATCCATAATAAACACCAGGGCATTCACCGTCCGTCCGTCATCCAGCTCCAGCTTGCACCAGGTAGGCAGATAGCAGCCGGTGATCATCTCCCGCTTCCACAGCAGGGTCAGTTCTTCTTCCAGCGTGTCGTCAGGCAAACGATAGGCGACGCCGGTGGTTCGGCCGCCCTCTTTGAGAGCCAGCATGCGTCCCGGCTGGCAGGCGCTACCGCGCCCGGCGGTCAACCGCAGGCAAAACGCACGATGCCAGCCCGGCAGCGTCCCGGTGCAGGACTCGCGATAATTGAGCGCCGGGTTCCAGATAAGCGAACCGTAGCCAAAGATCCACACTGAGCCATCATCCGGGCGGCAGGCCAGCGTCGCCGCCAGCGAGGCTGCACGTTGTTCTGCCGACCAGAGTAGCGATTCCTCAATAGCGCCAAACGCTGTCTTACAATCCGCATTCATTAAGAAATCACGAGTTAACACTGTTTACTACCTCCGCCACTGCCCGCTTCCCGGCGTTCGTCTCATGCATCCGTCAATATTGCTGAAATATTATCCAGCTTTATCCTTCAATAAGCAATCAGCGGGGCGCTGGCAAGCATAAAAGCGGCGTCAGCAATTATTTTTTCTTATGCCACTTATCATCATCGCCTTTCTCGTAGCTATTCTTCACCGCCGCCCAGGCGACTTTGTGCGCCGTCTCTTCGCGGCTGGCGTCATCGCGCCGCTCATCTTTATCTTTATATTGATCCCAGGCGCTGTTAAACGCTTCTTTATAAATTTCCTGCGCATGAGCAGGCAGAACATGCTGAACGCTGTCGGGGAGTTCTTGTTTATTGCGATAGGGCATACTGACCTCCTGTTTGAGCATTAAATTTAAGTCTGGTACGCAAGCGGCTGGCTATCAAGGTCAAAATGAGTAGAAAAATTATTTTAGTAATTATCTGAATAGTAAGAACTAAATAGTGGTAAACATAAATTATAATAAACTAATCAAGATATCACTCGATACCCGTAAATTTAAGTAAAAAACCAGCGGTAATTTATCAAAATCTGTTACTTTACCGCCCTACGTTTTTATAATTATAACACCTGCATAAATGGAGATGGTTCATGACCCATGCACATGAGGCGGTAAAAACCCGCCATAAGGAGTCTTCCCTCGTCTTTCCGGTGCTGGCGCTGGCGGTGCTGTTTTTCTGGGGCAGCAGCCAGTCACTGCCAGTGGTTATCGCAATTAATATCCTCGCGCTGGTCGGTATTTTAAGCAGCGCCTTCAGCGTGGTCCGCCACGCCGACGTCCTCGCCCACCGCCTGGGCGAACCCTATGGCTCCCTGATTCTCAGTCTGTCGGTGGTTATCCTTGAGGTCAGTCTGATCTCCGCCTTAATGGCCACCGGCGACGCCGCGCCGACCCTGATGCGTGATACGCTCTACTCCATTATTATGATCGTCACCGGCGGTCTGGTCGGTTTCTCTCTGCTGCTGGGCGGGCGTAAATTTGCCACCCAATATATGAATCTGTTCGGCATTAAGCAGTATCTTATCGCCCTGTTTCCGCTGGCGATTATCGTGCTGGTCTTTCCGATGGCGCTGCCGGGCGCAAACTTCAGCACCGGGCAATCGCTGCTGGTGGCGGTGATCTCGGCGGCCATGTACGGCGTTTTCCTGCTGATTCAAACCAAAACCCATCAGAGTCTGTTTGTTTATGAGCATGAAGACGACAGCGACGATGACGACCCGCACCACGGTAAACCGTCTGCCCACAGCAGCGGGTGGCATACCGCCTGGCTGCTGGTGCACCTGATGGCAGTGATCGCAGTCACCAAAATGAACGCCAATCCGCTGGAAACGCTGTTGACCAGCATGAACGCCCCGGTGGCCTTTACCGGCTTCCTGGTGGCCCTGCTGATCCTGTCGCCGGAAGGCCTTGGCGCCCTCAAAGCGGTGCTCAACAATCAGGTACAGCGGGCGATGAACCTGTTTTTCGGCTCCGTACTGGCCACCATCTCGCTGACGGTCCCGGTGGTCACCCTCATCGCCTTCCTGACCGGCAATGAGCTGCGCTTTGGCCTTGGCGCCCCGGAGATGGTGGTGATGGTCGCTTCGCTGGTGCTGTGCCATATCTCCTTCTCCACCGGGCGCACCAATGTGCTGAACGGCGCGGCCCACCTGGCGCTGTTCGCCGCCTATCTGATGACCATTTTCGCCTGACCCCGCTTACCCGCCCGGCGGAGTCCGGGCGAAAAAAAAGCCTGCCGGTGTTAACACCGGCAGGCTTTTTCTGTGATGCGGTCAGGCTTACTTGCTGGTATCCAGCTCGTCGAAGCTTTTCACCAGATCGTCAATCGCTTTCATCTGCTTGAGGAACGGCTCCAGTTTATCCAGCGGCAGCGCGGACGGGCCGTCGCATTTCGCGTGGTCCGGATCCGGATGCGCTTCGATAAACAGACCGGCGATACCTACCGCCATACCGGCGCGGGCCAGCTCGCTCACCTGCGCGCGGCGACCGCCGGAGGCAGCGCCAAACGGGTCGCGGCACTGCAGCGCGTGGGTGACGTCGAAGATAACCGGCGAGTTGTTGGAGGCTTTCTTCATCACGCCGAAGCCGAGCATATCCACGACCAGGTTGTCGTAACCGAAGTTAGCGCCGCGGTCGCAGAGGATCACTTTGTCGTTACCGCCTTCGATAAACTTATCGACGATATTGCCCATCTGACCCGGGCTGACGAACTGCGGCTTCTTGACGTTGATCACCGCCCCGGTTTTGGCCATCGCTTCCACCAGGTCAGTCTGGCGCGCGAGGAAGGCCGGAAGCTGGATCACGTCCACCACGTCAGCCACCGGCTGCGCCTGGCTGGCTTCATGAACGTCGGTGATGATTTTCACGCCAAAGGTCTGCTTCAGCTCCTGGAAAATCTTCATCCCTTCTTCCAGACCCGGACCACGATAGGAGTGGATGGAGGAACGGTTGGCTTTATCAAAGGAGGCTTTGAAGACGTAGGGGATGCCAAGCTTCTGCGTAACGGTGACGTAATATTCGCAGATGCGCATCGCCAGGTCGCGCGACTCCAGCACGTTCATCCCGCCGAACAGCACGAACGGCAGGTCGTTTGCTACGTTGATATCACCAATGCTAACCACTTTTTGTTTCATAAGTTCGCCTTATCAGGGTGTAACCGGAATGGTTCCAGACTAATGCAATGTAATTTGTTTGTGCGAAATCGTGTTGATCTGCGCGCGGATCATCTCACTGATCGGATCCTCCGGGCACTGCTCAACGAAATAGCTCAGATCCAACAGCGCCACGTGATCGCAGTCCAACTGGGCGTATATCAGCCCGCGGTCGCGGATCTCATACGGATCTTCCGGGTTAAACTGCAGCAGCGCTTCGCTGGCGCGCAGAGCCAGCTCCATCTGCCGCTCTTCCATCAGCGCCGACTTCAGGGTGTCCAGCAGCTTGCGGATCACCTCGGCGTTATCCGCTTCGTCGAGATCTTCATTAAACAGTTCCGCCACCGGCCCGATGTTGCCCTTCAGCCATACCTCCAGGGTATGTTCGTCGAGGGTCTCGCCGTTAAACGGATTAATCAGCCACATCTCTTCGCTGGTTTCCGGATCCGCACGCAACAGCATTTGGGTCGGGAAGATCACCGGCACCACCGGCAGCGCCAGGCGCTGGGCGATCCACAGCAGGATCGCGCCTAACGACACCGCGCTCCCCTGACGGTTGACCAGCACTTTATCCAGCCATAACGCGTCGGAAAGACGATAAATGCCCTGCGACGCGCCAAAGCCCCACTCGTCGTAAAACAGCGCCAGCAGGCGTTCTATCTGGCGCTCCTGGTCCCACGACGGCGCAATCTCCTCCTGCGCGAGGCGCAGCAGCCGCTGCAGCTCTTCCTCGACAAAACGCGACGGAAAATCGTCGCGGACCTGTTCAGAAATGAGGACCATGCCATCACACAATGGCGCTTTGTTAAATTCGAAATCCGCTAATGACCCCATGCCCTACCCCAGTATCGGTATTCTTGTGATGGCGAGTTGAATGATAATAAACAACACCACCAGCGCCAGCAGGAACGCGATAAAACGGCTCTGCTGGCTGCGCGGACGACGGCGGCCCAGCGCGATAAAACCTAATGCGATGTAAATGATAACGCCAAACAGCTTTTCAGTCAGCCATGCGCCGTCTTCGGTGAACGGCAGGTAGTGCGTTATCGCCATTAAACCCGCACCGCTGAGAAACAGCAGCGTATCGCTGCAGTGCGGCGCAATTCGCACCCACCGCTGGTTCAGCAGCGGGCTCTGATGATACATCCACCAGTAACGTAAAACGAACAATCCTACCGACACCACCACGCTGGCGATGTGCAGGTAGAGGACAGCCGTGAATAAGTTCATCAGCCAACGTTCTCCATGTCGGGTAAACGTCCGAGAGTCAGACGTTCATTGTCGCCATAGTCGCGACAGGTCGCGACGTCGAGATAGCCCGCTTCGCGGAACAGGGCGCGAACCGCCTCGCCCTGGGTCCAGCCATGCTCCAGCAGCATCCAGCCGCCGGGCAGCAGATACTGCCGTCCCTCGCGGATAATCTGCGCCAGATCCGCCAGCCCCTGATCGGCAGCAACCAGCGCCGTCAACGGCTCAAAGCGCACATCGCCCTCGGCGAGATGCGGGTCGGCGGCGTCGATATAGGGTGGATTACTGACGATCATGGCAAAACGCTGCCCGGCCAGCGCGCTAAACCAGTCGCTTTGCCGTATCGTCACGTTAGCGATGTCCAGATGAGCGGCATTGCGCAGTGCCAGCGCCACGGCGTCCGGCATCACATCCACCGCGGTGACCTCGCAATCCGGACGCTCGCTGGCCAGCGCCAGAGCAATGGCGCCGGTCCCGGTGCCGAGGTCGAGAATACGGCACGGCGCGGCAGGCAGTCGCGCCAGCGCCTGCTCCACCAGACACTCGGTATCCGGTCGGGGGATCAGCGTCGCCGGGGAGACGAACAGCGGCAGCGACCAGAACTCACGCTGCCCAACCAGGTGGGCAATGGGTTCTCCGCGCTGACGTCGCTGCAGGAGCGCCTCCAGCGTCGTCGCCTCGTCAGCGGACAGCGTCGTTTCGCCGAAGGCCAAAATCCAGGTGCGCGCCCGGCCGGTAACATGTCCCAGCAGGATCTCGGCATCGCGTCGCGGGCTGTCGCTTTCACGCAGGCGGGCGATCGCCTGCTGCAGCCAGGCCTGAAAGGTCATCATTCCTGCTCGGACAGCGCCGCCAGCTGATCGGCCTGATATTCCTGAACAATTGGCTCAATCAGCATATCGAGTTTGCCTTCCATGGTTTCATCCAGACGATAAAGCGTCAGGTTGATGCGGTGGTCGGTCACGCGCCCCTGTGGGAAATTGTAAGTGCGGTTACGGTCGCTACGATCGCCGCTGCCCAGCAGGTTACGGCGCGTGGAGGCTTCCGCCTGCTGACGCTTGGCCACTTCGGCGGCGCGGATACGCGCCCCCAGCACTGACAACGCCTTGGCTTTGTTTTTATGTTGGGAACGTTCGTCCTGACACTCCACCACGATGCCGGTCGGCAGGTGAGTAATACGGATAGCCGAGTCGGTGGTGTTGACGTGCTGACCGCCCGCGCCGGAGGAGCGGAAAGTATCGATGCGCAGATCCGCCGGGTTAATGTCCGGCATTTCGGCTTCCGGCAGCTCCGGCATCACCGCCACGGTGCAGGCGGAGGTATGAATACGCCCCTGCGATTCGGTGGCCGGCACACGCTGCACGCGATGGCCGCCGGATTCAAATTTCAGCCGACCGTAAACGCCGTCGCCGCTGAATTTGGCGATCACCTCTTTGAAACCGCCGTGTTCACCTTCGTTGGCGCTGAGGATCTCCACCTGCCAGCGACGCGATTCCGCATAGCGGCTGTACATGCGGAACAGATCGCCGGCAAACAGCGCCGCTTCGTCACCGCCGGTTCCGGCGCGCACTTCCACGAAAGCGTTACGCTCGTCATCGGGATCTTTCGGCAACAGCAGCACCTGCAGCTGTTGCTCCAGCTGGTCGCCTTTTTCTTTGGCGTCACGCAGCTCTTCCTGCGCCATTTCGCGCATCTCCGGATCGTCGAGCATCATCTGCGCAGTTTCGATATCCTCCTGCACCTGACGCCAGTCGGTATAGCAGCGCGCCACATCGCTCAGTTGAGCATATTCCCGCGACAGCGCGCGGAATTTATCCTGATCGGCAATCGTCGCGGCATCGCCGAGCAGCGCCTGCACTTCTTCATGGCGCTCGTACAACGCTTCCAGTTTGGCAACAATAGAAGACTTCATAGGCGTGAATTCACCCTGTCCTGAAAATAAGAGAAAGGTGCGCTATTCCAGCCCGAGGCTGTTGCGCAGAATATGCAGGCGTTCGTCGTCCCCGTCACGGGCGGCCTGCTGAAGAGATTTGGTTGGCGCGTGGATCAGGCGGTTGGTCAGCTTGCGGGCCAGATCCTGCATAATTTCCTGGGCATCACCGCCCTGCTCCAGCGCGGCCAGCGCCTTCGCGGTCAGCTCCTCACGGACCTGCTCAGACTGAGAACGGTATTCGCGAATCGTCTCGCTGGCGCTCTGCGCGCGCAGCCAGGCCATAAATTCGCTGGTCTCCTGCTCGACGATCGATTCCGCCTGCACCGCCGCGGCTTTACGCTGCGCCAGGTTATGCTGAATGATGTTTTGCAGATCGTCGACGCTGTAAAGGTAGGCGTTGGCCAGTTTGCCGACCTCCGGTTCGACATCGCGCGGAACGGCGATATCCACCAGCAGCATCGGCTGGTTACGCCGCGCCTTAAGCGCGCGCTCCACCATGCCTTTGCCGATGATCGGCAGCGGGCTGGCGGTGGAGCTGATAATAATGTCGGCCTCTTTCAGCCGTTCGTCGATATCGCTGAGGGCAATCACCTCGGCGCCCACTTCGTCCGCCAGCGCCTGGGCGCGTTCGCGGGTGCGGTTGGCAATCACCATTTTGCGCACGTGATGTTCGCGAAGATGGCGCGCCACCAGTTCGATGGTTTCACCGGCGCCGACCAGTAACACGGTGACGCTGGAGAGCGATTCAAAGATTTGCCGCGCCAGGGTACAGGCGGCGAACGCGACGGAAACGGCGCTGGCGCCGATATCGGTTTCGGTACGCACACGCTTTGCCACCGAGAACGATTTCTGGAACATCCGCTCCAGTTCGCTGACGTTAAGATGACCGCGGCTGGAATCAGCAAACGCTTTTTTCACCTGGCCGAGGATCTGCGGCTCGCCCAGCACCAGCGAATCGAGGCCGCTGGCGACGCGCATCAGATGGCTGACGGCGTCATTATCCTGGTGCCAGTAGAGGCTCTTACGCAGGTCTTCTTCGTTGAGGCCGTGATAGTTGCACAGCCAGCGGATCAGCGCTTCCTGCAGATTGTCCTGCTCTTCGACGCTGAGATAGAGTTCCGTGCGGTTGCAGGTCGACAGCACTACCCCACCCTGCACCATCGGCTGAGCCAGCAAGCTCTCCAGCGCCTGATCGAGCGTTTCCGGCGAAAACGTCACGCGTTCTCGCAGGTCGACCGGCGCTGTTTTGTGATTGATGCCAAGAGCTAAAAGGGTCATTGTGAGGGAGTAGTACCAGCGTTGCTAAGGTTAGTCTGAGTGCATCATACAGGATGCGCGTAATCAATAAAAGAGAGGCTCCCCTTTTGGAGTAATAGCCAAAGCAAGACCGCCATTAACGTTAATTTTTTGATTTCAGACAACTTGAACGTAGACGCTATCGCCCGGCGACGCTAGCATTAAGGGTTATAAATGTAACCTGCTACACAAATCGGCCCGCTATTCCCCTGCCGCCGTTTTTCCCTGTAGACATCAAGGATTTGTCATCATTATGAATCGACTGTTCCGCTTGCTGCCGCTGGCCAGCCTCGTCCTCACCGCCTGTTCTCTTCATACGCCGCAAGGGCCTGGCAAAAGCCCGGATTCGCCGCAGTGGCGTCAGCACCAGCAGGCTGTTCGCAGCCTCAACCAGTTCCAGACTCGCGGGGCGTTTGCCTATCTTTCCGATGAGCAAAAAGTCTATGCTCGCTTCTTCTGGCAACAGACCGGCCAGGACCGCTATCGCCTGCTGCTGACCAACCCGCTGGGCAGCACCGAGCTGTCGCTGACCGCGCAGCCAGGCAGCGTGCAGCTGATCGATAACAAAGGCCAGACCTACACCGCCTCCGATGCCGAAGAGATGATCGGCCGCCTGACCGGGATGCCGATCCCGCTGAACAGCCTGCGCCAGTGGATCATCGGCCTGCCGGGCGACGCCACCGACTATTCGCTGGACGATCAGTACCGTCTGCGTGAACTTAACTACACGCAAAATGGCAAAACCTGGCACGTCACCTACGGCGGCTACACCAGCGATACCCAGCCAGCCCTGCCGTCTAATGTCGAGCTGAACAATGGCGCTCAGCGCATCAAGCTGAAGATGGATAACTGGATCGTGAAATGATGAGCCGCTGGCCCTCTCCTGCAAAACTGAATCTGTTTTTATATATCACCGGCCAGCGGGCCGATGGTTACCATACCCTGCAGACGCTGTTTCAGTTTCTCGACTATGGCGACACCTTGACCATCGAACCGCGAACTGACGGTCAACTGCGCCTGCTGACGCCGGTGGCCGGCGTGCCGGACGAGGAGAACCTGATCGTTCGCGCCGCGCGTCTGCTGATGCGTGCCGCCAGCGAAAGCGACCGCCTGCCGGCGGGTAGCGGCGCCGATATCAGTGTCGACAAGCGCCTGCCGATGGGCGGCGGCCTGGGCGGCGGCTCATCCAATGCCGCCACCGTGCTGGTGGCGCTCAACCATCTCTGGGGCTGCGGTCTCTCGGAAGAGGAGCTGGCGACCCTGGGCCTTCAGCTGGGGGCCGATGTGCCGGTCTTCGTGCGCGGTCATGCCGCCTTTGCCGAAGGGGTCGGCGAAATTCTGACGCCGGTGGAGCCCGAGGAAAAATGGTACCTGGTGGCGCACCCGGGGGTCAGTATTCCGACGCCAGTCATTTTTCGCGATCCGGAGCTACCACGAAATACCCCGCGCCGGTCAATTAATACGTTATTAAATTGTGAATTCAGCAACGATTGCGAGCTTATCGCAAGAAAACGTTTTCGCGAGGTTGATGCAGCGCTTTCCTGGCTGTTAGAATATGCGCCGTCACGCCTGACCGGCACAGGGGCCTGTGTGTTTGCTGAATTTAACACCGAATCCGCTGCCCGTCAGGTGCTGGACACTGCCCCGGCATGGCTAAACGGCTTTGTGGCGCGCGGAGTTAACCTCTCGCCGCTCAAGCAGGCCCTGCTCTGAATCCTGCGCCGTGATGGCGCAACGATAACGAGTCAACCGGGGAAATTGAGTTACGGTGACAACGTCACCCTGTTCCAGACGTTGCATCGTGCTCTTTAAATACACCGACTGGATCGAATGGCGCCAGCCCGCACATTATTGGCCCACTCATCCACCACTGGACGCATGCCTGAGGTTCTTCTCGTGCCTGATATGAAGCTTTTTGCTGGTAACGCCACCCCGGAACTAGCACAACGTATTGCCAACCGCCTGTACACTTCTCTTGGCGACGCCGCTGTAGGTCGTTTTAGCGACGGCGAAGTCAGCGTACAAATCAATGAAAACGTACGCGGTGGTGATATTTTCATCATCCAGTCCACTTGTGCTCCCACCAATGACAACCTGATGGAACTGGTTGTTATGGTTGATGCTCTGCGTCGTGCTTCGGCAGGTCGTATCACCGCCGTTATCCCTTACTTCGGTTATGCTCGCCAGGACCGTCGTGTTCGTTCTGCTCGTGTGCCAATCACCGCGAAAGTGGTGGCAGATTTCCTGTCCAGCGTCGGCGTTGACCGCGTGCTGACCGTTGACCTGCACGCAGAACAGATCCAGGGCTTCTTCGATGTGCCAGTTGATAACGTGTTCGGCAGCCCAATCCTGCTGGAAGATATGCTGCAGCTGAACCTGGACAACCCGATTGTGGTTTCTCCGGACATCGGCGGCGTCGTGCGTGCCCGCGCTATCGCTAAACTGCTGAATGATACCGATATGGCTATCATCGACAAGCGCCGTCCGCGCGCCAACGTCTCCCAGGTGATGCATATCATCGGCGACGTGGCTGGTCGTGACTGCGTGATGGTCGACGATATGATCGACACCGGCGGCACCCTGTGTAAAGCGGCAGAAGCGCTGAAAGAGCGTGGCGCGAAACGCGTATTCGCTTACGCCACGCACCCGATCTTCTCCGGTAACGCTATCCAGAACATCAAAAACTCTGTGATTGATGAATTTGTCGTTTGCGATACCATTCCGCTGGCACCCGAAATTAAAGCGCTGGATAAAGTGCGTACTCTGACGCTCTCCGGTATGCTGGCTGAAGCTATTCGCCGTATCAGCAATGAAGAATCTATCTCTGCTATGTTCGAACATTAATCGAGCCGAGCATAAAAACCCGCTGCGGCGGGTTTTTTTGTCTCTGAATTTTTAATTCTTCCACAAAATCATTCGGCATGCGTCAAGGCGGCAAGTGAATGAATCCCCGGGAGCGTACAGGCAGTACGTGACCGGGGTAAATGAACGCAGCCAACACAGAGGCATCCCGAAGGATGACGTGGAAATGACCAATGCCTCCTTCACCTGCCATTTAGTTGACAGATGATGCGCTCATGGATGAAACATTATTGTGAACAGATTATTTTCCTCACATGTGATGCCTTTCCGCGCCCTCATCGACGCTTGTTGGAAAGAAAAGTACACCACCGCCCGCTTTACCCGCGACCTGATCGCCGGGATCACCGTCGGGATCATTGCGATTCCGCTGGCGATGGCGCTGGCGATTGGCAGCGGTGTGCCGCCGCAGTACGGCCTCTATACCTCAGCGGTGGCAGGGATTGTGATCGCCATAACCGGCGGGTCGCGCTTTAGCGTTTCCGGCCCGACCGCCGCCTTTGTGGTGATCCTCTATCCGGTTTCCCAGCAGTTTGGTCTGGCGGGGCTACTGGTGGCGACGCTGATGTCGGGGATCTTTTTAATTCTCTTTGGTCTGGCGCGCTTTGGCCGTCTGATCGAATATATCCCGCTGTCGGTGACTCTCGGTTTCACCTCCGGGATCGGTATCACCATCGGTACCATGCAGATTAAAGACTTCCTCGGCCTGCAGATGCCCCATGTGCCGGAGCATTACCTGCAGAAAGTGGCAGCGCTGGCGATGGCCCTGCCAACGATTAACCCCGGCGATGCCGCCATCGGCGTCGTCACTCTCGGCACTCTGATCCTCTGGCCGCGGCTGGGTATCCGTCTGCCGGGCCACCTTCCGGCGCTGCTGGCCGGCTGCGCGGTGATGCTGGTGGTTAATTTGCTCGGCGGCGATGTCGCCACAATTGGCTCGCAGTTCCACTATCAGCTGGCAGACGGCACTCAGGGCAACGGCATTCCACAGCTGCTGCCGCAGCTGGTACTCCCCTGGGATATGCCGGGTTCAAACTTTACCCTGAGCTGGGCCTCGCTGCAGGCTCTGCTGCCTGCCGCCTTCTCCATGGCGATGCTCGGCGCCATTGAGTCTCTGCTGTGCGCGGTGGTGCTTGATGGCATGACCGGTACCAAGCATAAAGCCAATAGCGAGCTGATTGGCCAGGGGCTGGGCAACATCGTTGCGCCGTTCTTCGGCGGGATCACTGCCACCGCGGCGATTGCCCGCTCGGCGGCGAACGTCCGCGCCGGCGCCACATCGCCGGTTGCCGCCGTGATCCACGCCCTGCTGGTGATCCTGGCGCTGCTGATCCTCGCCCCGCTGCTCTCCTGGCTGCCGCTGTCGGCGATGGCCGCCCTGCTGCTGATGGTGGCATGGAACATGAGCGAGGCGCATAAAGTGATCAACCTGCTGCGCCACGCGCCGAAAGACGACATCGTGGTGATGCTGATGTGCATGTCGCTGACGGTGCTGTTTGATATGGTGATTGCCATCAGCGTCGGGATCGTGCTGGCCTCGCTGTTGTTTATGCGCCGTATCGCGCGCATGACCCATCTGGCGCCGGTCAACGTCGAGGTGCCAGACGATGTGCTGGTGCTGCGGGTGATTGGGCCGCTGTTCTTTGCCGCCGCCGAAGGCTTGTTCAACGACCTGGAGACCCGGATCGCCGGCAAGCGCATCGTGGTGCTGAAATGGGACGCGGTGCCGGTTCTCGACGCCGGTGGTCTGGATGCCTTCCAGCGCTTTGTGAACAAGCTGCCGGAAGGCTGTGAATTGCGCGTATCTAACCTCGAGTTTCAGCCGCTGCGCACGTTAGCGCGCGCCGGCGTCAAGCCGCTGCCCGGACGCCTGAGCTTCTACCCCGATCGTCAGGCCGCGCTGGCTGACCTGTGATCACCCGGCGGCAGGCCCCTGCGCCTGCCGCATCAAGGCTCCGGTCGCCTGCTGCAGCCAGCTCAGCACCGCCAGCGTCATCCAGGTGCCCTTCATCAAATGCGGCTCCTGCTCCATTGCCCGACGAAACTTCTGCAACGTCTGCGGCCGGGTACCGGCATAGGACTGAAACAGTTCAAGCCACGCCCGGGCCAGCGCCTGACCCGACGCCGAGTCCGGCGCTACGCCCTCCCGGCACGCCTGATGCAGCTTCGCCACCAGCGCAGGCCACTCCTGTAGCCGGTCGAAATAGTGCCGGCGGGTGAACGCCATCTCCTCGTCGTCGAGGTAACGCGCCCAGATGGCCAGTTTGCTTTCGGCAAAGGCCTCGGTGATAAAGGCGATGATGGCCGGGGTGACGCCGGTCTGTTCAACCATTTGCGGCTCGGCGGCATGCATCTCGTTCAGGCGGGTCAGAAACTCCGGGCGCCCTGCCGTATCCTGCTCCAGGCGCTCCATCCAGCGCGTCGCCAGACTCATCGCCTGCGGACTGTCCGTCGGGCAGCCGCTCGCCATCAGCGTCTGCACCTCCTCTGTTAGCTCGCGCCACGCCTGCGCGCGCTGTTCATCCTGTGCCGCAAACGGCAGCGCGGCTAACTCCTGTTGACTAAACCAACGATCGTACATTTTCATTAACTCCAGCGTCTGTAGCCAGGACTCCAGATCGGGTTCATTGCCGCCCGCCAGCGCCTCGCGCAGCACCAACAGCCGGTCGCGCAGCCTGCCGACATCGCGCAATTGGGCGTTGAGCGTCTCTATCTGCTGCGTCAGCAGCTCGGGTAGCGACAGCGTTTGCCGATCGAGATAGTCCTTGATGGTGGCGAGCGTCAGCCCGGCCTGCGCCAGCGCCTTTATCATATGCAGGCGCTGAACCGCGGACAGGTTATAGAGCCGATAGCCCGCCTCGCTTCTGGCCGAAGGCGTTAACAGCCCCGTCTGTTCATAATGATGCAGCGTACGCACCGTCATTCCGGCGCGCTTCGCCAGCTCTCCCACCTGAATTAACATGACTGCTCCTCTCTGTGGCCAGGTCCGCTACTCTGCTGCCTGACGTAACGTCAGGGTCAAGCGAAAACCTCATTTGCTATTCATTTTGGCAGCAACCTTAGCAGCACGGAGGTCAGGACGGAATGGGGTCGTATGGTGATGGGGAAAAGAGGAGGAAATAACGAGAGTCACAGGAAAACGCATCGGCCTTCAGGGGCCGATGCGGGAAATCATGCTACGGTTAGCTGTGGCGATGCTGATTACGACGGCAGCGTTTATCATAGTGGCGCACCCACCAGTAGCGGTCGCTGACCTGCTCGTGGCCGCCAATACGGGCACCGGCCAGCCAGAGCACGGCGCCAACGAAGATGCTTAAGATTGCGCCATGTGCAAAGAATTGCGGCAGGTTAAGCTGCGGAAGCTGGTTCAGAATGGAGTAACCTACCCCCACAACCATCACCACCAACCCTAACCCCATGAGTACGTTACCGAGTAACGAAGCGTTTTTGCGTTTCATGTGTCACCTCCGGACTTTGGGTTGCCAGGGAATATCCCCAAATCTTATAGGTGTAGTATAGACAGGGTCCCTGCCCTGGAGTGCGCCCACGATCACATTAGTGAACACCGATTAGACAAATATTTACAAATAAGCCTCTGAACAATATCAAATTCTAATGATTCAGGTGGGTAATCATCAATGCTGGTATTGTCTCGTGGGCAGAACTTTGTCAAGCGCGCCCGCAGACAGTACACTACGCGGCAGAGAATGCCCCATGCAGGAAAGAAAACGTGACCATTAAACTGATTGTCGGCCTGGCCAACCCCGGTGCGGAATATGCCGCCACCCGGCACAACGCTGGCGCCTGGTATGTAGATTTACTGGCGGATCGCCATCGTGCGCCGCTGCGCGAAGAGAGCAAGTTCTTCGGCTACACCTCGCGCATCAATCTGGCGGGCGAAGACGTTCGCCTGCTGGTTCCTACGACGTTTATGAACCTCAGCGGTAAAGCAGTGGCTGCAATGGCGACCTTTTATCGCATTAACCCGGATGAAATTCTGGTCGCCCATGATGAGCTGGATTTGCCGCCCGGGGTGGCGAAATTCAAGCTTGGCGGTGGCCATGGCGGCCACAACGGCCTAAAGGACATCATCAGTAAGCTCGGCAATAACCCGAACTTTCACCGCTTACGCGTCGGGATCGGCCATCCGGGTGACAAAAACAAGGTTGTCGGCTTTGTACTCGGCAAACCGCCGGCCAGCGAGCAGAAACTGATTGATGATGCTGTCGACGAAGCGGCGCGCTGCACCGAAATCTGGTTAAAGGACGGGCTGACCAAAGCCACCAACCGCTTACATGCCTTTAAGGCGCAATAAGCCGTTGTCGTGCGGCATTTTTGCCGCGCACCGTGTATAATAGGCAAAGCTATTCAATTTTCTGCAATCTGTTGCTTATAACAGATTGATTATCCAAAGATTAAGGTGATTTAAATCATGGGATTCAAATGCGGTATCGTCGGTTTGCCCAACGTCGGCAAATCCACCCTGTTCAATGCGCTCACCAAAGCGGGTATTGAAGCGGCCAACTTCCCCTTCTGTACCATTGAGCCGAACACCGGTGTCGTACCGATGCCCGATCCGCGTCTGGACAAGCTGGCTGAAATCGTCAAACCGCAGCGCATCCTGCCGACGACGATGGAATTCGTTGATATCGCGGGCCTGGTGAAAGGCGCGTCCAAAGGTGAAGGTCTCGGCAACCAGTTTCTGACCAACATTCGTGAAACCGAAGCTATCGGCCACGTGGTTCGCTGCTTTGAAAATGACAACATTATCCACGTTAACAACAAAGTGGATCCGGCTGACGACATCGACGTTATCAACACCGAGCTGGCACTTTCCGATCTGGACACCTGCGAGCGCGCTATCCACCGTGTGCAGAAGAAAGCTAAAGGCGGCGATAAAGACGCTAAAGCTGAGCTGGCGGCGCTGGAAAAATGCCTGCCGCAGCTGGAAAATGCCGGCATGCTGCGTTCACTGAAAAACCTGACCGACGAAGACAAAGCAGCGATTAAATACCTCAGCTTCCTGACGCTGAAGCCGACCATGTATATCGCCAACGTCAATGAAGACGGCTTTGAGAATAACCCTTATCTCGATAAAGTCCGTGAAATTGCCGCCGCCGAAGGTTCTGTGGTCGTCGCCGTTTGCGCCGCCGTTGAGTCCGATATTGCCGAGCTGGACGACGCTGACCGCGACGAGTTTATGGCCGAGCTGGGTCTCGAAGAGCCAGGCCTCAATCGCGTGATCCGCGCCGGTTACGAGCTGCTGAATCTGCAGACCTACTTCACCGCAGGGGTGAAGGAAGTTCGCGCATGGACCATCCCGGTCGGGGCAACCGCGCCGCAGGCAGCCGGTAAGATCCACACCGACTTCGAAAAAGGTTTTATCCGCGCGCAGACCATCGCCTATGAAGACTTTATTACCTACAAAGGCGAACAGGGTGCAAAAGAAGCCGGTAAAATGCGTGCAGAAGGCAAAGACTACATCGTGAAAGATGGCGATGTGATGAACTTCCTGTTCAACGTCTGATCCCGCTGGCTGGCGTTTTCGCCACCACCACGCCATAAAAAATCCACGCTCCGGCGTGGATTTTTTTTACCCGGACGACACGCTACTCCACAATATGGGTCTCTTCAGCCGCCTCATAGCCATCAACGATCTGCACAATTTTCTTTAATTCGCCCTCGATGAAAGCCGGGGTGGCGCTTTCCCCTGAGGCCGGGTGATGAAGCTCGACCGAGATGCCGCTGGCGGCATTGGTCAGTGACAAGCTGATCTCCTGCTGGCTCGCTGCGGACGATGGTCGCCCGATTTGCTGCACGATGGCCGCCGCCGCCGCGCGCGTATCAACGTCTGCGAGATGCCCCCACCTCATTTCAACATGTCCCTGCTGCCCTGCCTTTATCACCTGCAGCGTATAGCCGCTTCTTGCCGTTGCCATGTCTTTTCCTCCGGTTTCGTTGCCCGGGCGTCACATTATCAGCCCGGTTCTATCAGCAAAGTTCGTTCACGTGCGCCTTGCCGTTAATGACTCTTTTCCACATAGGTCTGCATGTTTTCTTTGGTCACTAACTCAAACGGGATCCAGACATGAGACTCGACCTTTTCTCCTTTAATCAGCTTCAGCGCTACCGCTAAGGCCGTTTTGCCCTGACCGACGGCGTCCTGGAAGACCGTCACCTGGATCTTATCGCTGGCCAGGGCTTTCAGCCCGTCCGGCGTGGCGTCGATCCCACCGATCAACAGCTTCTTCTGGCTCTTCTCCAGCGCCATCGCCGCGCCAATCGCCATCTCATCGTTGTTCGCCGCCACAATATCAATCGCTTCCCCGTTGCCTGTCCAGTTCTGCATCAGATCCATTCCCTCGCTGCGGGAATAGTTGGCCGGCTGTTTCTGCACCACTTTCATTGCCGGATATTTGGCCACCACCTGCTCGACGTCTTTGGTGCGCTGCAGCGCGCCGGCGTCAGTGAGATTGCCGATCATGATGGCGACATTGCCTTTGTAGTTCGCCAGCTTCGCCAGCGCCTCCATCTGCAATGTGCCGGACTCCCGCTCGTCCGAACCGACAAACACCACGCCAGGCGGTAACGTTTTATCCCCCGGCGTCCGGTTCACATACACCAGCGGCATTTTGGCCTGCTGCGCCATCTTCGTCAGCTGCGGGGTGCTGGCGGAGTCCACCGGGTCGACGATGATCGCGTCCACGCCGGAGGCGATAAAGCTCTGCACCTGATCGGCCTGGCGTCCGGTGTCGCCGCGGGCGTCTTCAAACTGCACGTCGACATGACGGGCGCGGGCCTCTTTCTCAATGGACTGGCGGATAATGGTGAGAAAGTTTTGATCGAAGTAGGCCATTGAGACGCCGATCTTCTCCGCCAAAGCCGAGGTGGAACTGGCCAGTAACCCCACTAACAGGATGATTTTACAGTGCTTCATAGCATGCCCTCAGAGGTCGAAATGAAATTTTCAATATAAACACAAATGGTATATTTAAATCATTTTCAGACTACGAAGGGCGTTCGGTTCTTGCAATAAGGATGTAAAGAAAATGTTGCCATGCGCACACTTTATTTCACCGCCTCACTCACCGAGGGCTTACCGGTAGGGGGATCTCAGCGGGCGGCGACTGCTTTCGCTTCAGCAGGGCATACTCCACGATCAGTTGTTGCAGATGCAGCTCCGCGAGGCTTCCCCGGGCGGCAGGCCAGGGTTGCTCAACGGGAAGCACGGCCAGCTGGCGTAGCTCCTCCTCCAGCGGAACGGCGCGGTTAAACGACTGCATGATGGCAAACACTGCGGTTTTCAGTTCGCTCACCGTGAGGTATCTCCCCTTCTGCTCGTCGAGGGCATTGAGCTGGCCGGCGAGCCGCTGCAGCTGCTGCATTCCCTCGGACCAGCCGGTGAGGTTTTCCGCGGGCAATGCGGCAGCGCTCAACTGCTGCCGCCACTGCTGCGCCAGCGGTTGTGCTTGATCCGGCCAGCGACTCAGGGCCTGCCGGACCAGCTGGTCGCCGTAGCTTACCGCCCAGTCCGGCGCCAGGCGGGCGAGCTCGCCAAGCTGGCGCTGCGTCTGAGGCAGATCCACCGGCATCAGGGGAGATGCCCCCGGCAGGCCCGGTATCACATTTTGGGTCACCGAAATGGGCGGTAAATCGAACTGACGCAACGCCAGCCATCCACCGACGGCGATGCCCGTCACCGCCAGCATGGTGACCATCCCGGCGACAAACGGCTTCCAGCGCGGCGCGGTTGCCGGAGAAGACGCCACCACTGGCGCGGGCCGCTTTGCAGGTAAAGGCGGCGCAAGCGGCTCAGCCTTTGGTCTACGTTTTAGTTCTGGCACTGGTTCAACCTTCGCCGCATCCTCTTCGCTGACCAGAGCGCCGGGAAGTTCCGCGTCAGACACCGCCACCGGCGGCGCGGTGGGGAGCGCTGGCGCAGGGTCGAGATTCTCGAAGCGGCTTACCGTGCTGTGCAACAGCGCCCGCAGGTCGCTCAGCGAGTTTTCAGGCGCGATCTCAAGGCGCTGGAGCACTGCGTCGAAGCTTTGCAGCGAACGTTCAGCCTGACCAAGCGACTCGAGATCCGCCGGGGCGAGACTGAGAGTGCGGAGCACCTGCCGCAGCCGCTTGCTCAGGGTGCGGAAGATCTCTGTCCGGGCCGGGAGCGCCTGCGGCCACAGGTTTTTCCCCTGGTGGGCCAGCAGCGACTCCATTAGCGACAGCCCCTCGTGGATCCCTGCCAGCCCGCCCAGCCTGGCGCGGGCCAGCGTATACCAGGCGACAGTCTGCAGATCCGCGCCGTGATGCTCCAGCAGCGAGCGGGCAAGCTGCTCGGCATACGGCCAGTTAATATCCGGCCGCGCCGGGTGGCTGAGCTTGTTCATTTCCGCACGCAGGGCAATAAAATCAGCCAGCGTGCGCGGGTCGCCACCGGTTTTATAGTGGCGTTCGTCGTGTGTTGTCATCATGATGTCTTTCAGCGAGAGATTAGAGGGCGGAGCGGGCGTCAAGATACTGCTGGCGTTTGAGGTGGCGGATCAACACCCTGCCCTCGGGCATAAACTCTGTGCCGTAACGCACCAGGCCAATATTTTTCAGCTCCGCATCAATGGCATAGCGCAGTTCGCCGGGCGCATGCTGATCGAGCATCACCACCGCGATCCGCTGCAGGCGCGGTTCGTACTTCAGCAATACCGCCGACAACGTGCTCATCAGCTGATGCGCCGACGCCGGCATCCCCTGGAGGATAGCGGTCATATCCGGCAGGCCGTAGTCCGGCAGATGCGCCAGCGTTCCGGCCCGACAGTTAAGGATGCGCTGCATGTTATCGAGCACCGACAGGATGACCTGATCCGTTTCGCTGACAGTATTCAGGTCAAGCCCGCCGGCGAAATTGCCGTACAGGATGTCATACAGGGAGGGACGAGGCATTTTCACTTCTCCTTAAGCGGGTGCAGCGTCAGTTGATTTTGGCTGGCTTCGATAATGCGCGGCCTCGCCGGGTCAAGATCGTCCCGGGTGAGTACCAGCCGCCAGCTGTTTTGCGTCAGGTCTGGATCGATAAACATGGCCGCCACCGCCACAAACTGCGCGCTGGTTTCCATAGGCATATCGACGGTCACCGATTCGCCCGGACGCAGGCGAACATCTTTTTCCGCCATCCGGTCCGCCTGCAGCGCCTGGCCATCGCCAGCAAATAGCGACGGGTAGTCAGTATTGTCGAACGCCTGCCGGTCCTTAAGCTGGTAAATACGCACCACCGTCGCCAGGGAGGCGCCTTTGGCGTTGTTATTTACCCCTTCCCGGGCGCGAAGATCCAGATGCAGGGTTTTCACCTGGGGGTAAAAAATGGACTGGGTCACGGAAACGGCGCCGTCTTTTACGGTCTGCGTCAGGCCGCAGCCGGTTAAGACGGTAACCATAAGGAATGCCAGCAACCTGGCGGAGGGTTTAACTGCGGTAATCGCCATCTTCATCGCTCTCCCTGCGGTGGATATTTTCCCGGACGCGCTGATAGCGCCCCAGATAAATCGTGATCCTGTCGTCAGCCTGTTTTTGCGCATCCAGCGGACGCAGCACAGCGGTACGGCCAAGCTGGACGGCATGCGCCTGCTGGCAGCAAAGTTGCGCATCCGGCAGTAAATGGCGGGCGACGCAAAGCTGCAGCCGCACGTCGAGATGAGATCCGAGCCAGACGTGCAGGAGCGCCATCAGGTCGCTGAACAGTTCGCCGCCGGGCAGCCAGCCGCGAACCTCATCAGGATTCTCCGTGGCCAGCTGCAGCAACACCTGACTGTTCACATCCGTGGCGTGAGTTCCCATCACTGGCCTGTGTTGCAGGCTAACCGGCTGGCGGATGCTCATCGTTAACGGCTGCGACAAGGGGATCCGGGAGGGATCGTGGTGGTACACCGTCGCCCGGGTCCCCGGGGCCAGGAGCGCCACCAGCGCCTCCATGCCTTCCCCGGATCTCCCCGGCAGCATCATCACCGGCAGCAACGCCAGAAATCGCGACAGCGGCGCTGCGGCAACGGCGGCACATCCCGGTATGCCCAGCCCCGCCAGGCCCAGCAGATACTGCGAGGTGTTGTCCGTGCCACCCGCCCGAAAGGTTGCCGGGTAGGAATATTTGCGCCAGATACGGTAATACTGGGCGATCAGCCGATGGTTAAAGATATCGAGAAAATCCTCGGTCGCCTCGACGCCTTCCCGCCGTTGCGCAATGTCATCGCTATAGTGGGTCGGCAGCGGGGATTCCACGCCGTAGAGTCCCATAAAAGCAACGCGCACCGTCGGCAGCCGGGACGGTTCAGGATCGTCCATTCCACGGATTTCGCCAGCCGGGAAACCCATCCCCGGATGCGGGCGAAAGCGTATGGGTTCATCACCTAATAGCCAGCCGCTGCCGATGATCGGCGCCTTCGGCTGGATCTCCTCCAGCAACTGGCAGAAGCGGTAAAAATTCATGTACGGCAACTGAGGCCGGAGCTGCGCCATCAGCCGGGCAGGCGCAGACTGTGATTCTCTTTCCACCGGATACATTTCCCTTCAGGTTGAACAATGAGCGTTAGCTGGTTGAACTGATTCATATCGGCATACAGCGCGAAAAAGCGGTTGAGCATGTCGCCAAACAGGTGGACATCGCCCGCGCCGGTAAATCCGCTACCGTCGAGCGTCACTTCGATATCCAGCCCGCGCAGCAGGAATCCCTGTTCGAAACGCTGAATTCGGTGATGGCTGACCGCCAGAATAGCGTCCAGACGACGGTTATTGAGCTCATCCTCCCGCCAGTTGTAGAGCGACAGCGTACCGCGCAGTACCTCGGCGCTGCTCATCATGTTGAGAAAACGGGTGCCCAGATGGCTCATGACCCGCCAGTGGTAGCGGTCTTCCGCCGGGGGATATACTGGCAATGTGGGCTTACAGAGATTGCGGACGGTAAGCGGCGTGGCTGATATCGACTCACAGCGATCCAGCAGCGTGCTCTGTAGCGCCCGGCGCGGCAGCTGGCCGTTAGTGCCGGTGATGCGCAAGGAGACCGTTTCCCGCGCCAGCGCCCGGTCGGCCTCCCATTGCTGTCCGCCGAGGATAAGCCAGGTGTCGTGCATACCGGTAACGCCCCGCTTGACGCGGGTGTGGTAGTAGCGCTCCGGCGCATGGCGACGCATCATTCCCCCCTGGTGACGAAAGCGGGTGAAAGGCACATAGCGCGCCTCCCCGGTGCGCCCGGAGCCGGTCACGCTGTCGACAGAATAGATTTCGGTATGCCCGTCCTGCAGGCGCTTCGGACGCAGGAGGTATTCGCTCTCCAGCCCGCTGATGGTCAACGGATCGGCCTCAAGGGTAAACAGGTTAATCACTGGCACACAGTGCAGGCGCAGGCTGCTTGCGCTGACGGGTAAATCGCTTTGCCAGACCTCGCTGAACACCACCTCAAGCGTGAAATGCGATATCCCCGCCGGCAGGGTGATGTTTTCCAGGCCATTTAGCTGCACGAACATAAATTTTTCGCGAAAGGTGAAATACTCGAGCAGCAACTGATAGCCGCTGAAAGCGCTCTCCCCCTTCGGCCATAAACGATCCTCCTCGCTGAATCCCCCCGGGGAAAAATAGCCGTCGAGGCTTATCCGCTCTGTCTGACCCGGCAGGCGCAGGTACAGCGCGGCCTGGCGTCGGGTCAGCCACAGATGGAGGGCGCTGCCGGTAACGGCGTCTTCCCCCAGGTACAGCGGCAGGCGGCGGAGATCGGTCTGCGACCAGTCCGCCAGCTCGCTACAGGTGAAGCGTAGCCGCAGGACCGAACGTCCGTCCGGCTCCGCCGTCATCACCGCCTCCTCTATCGCCAGCGGATTAAGCGTCAGATCGCGGGTGGTTCGGTACCGGCACACGGTATTTTTCGGCCCCAGTGGGCGGGAGCTAATCTCAAACCCGGCGGGCACCGTTTCCGCCATCTTCATCGCCGGCAGCGTTGGGGTCAGCGCCACGATCGATAGCGATGGAATGGTGCGCAAATAGTGCGGCCACAGCATGCTGACCAGCCCCTCGGTCAGCTCCGGCAGATCATCATCAATTTTTTCGCGCAAGCGACCTACGGAAAAGGCAAAGCCTTCAAACAGGCGCTCAACGTAAGGGTCCGGCGTACCGGCTTTATCGAGATCCAACATCGCCGCCCGATCGGGGTGAGCCTGCGCGAACGCTTTTGCCGCCTCGCGCAGGTAGCGCATTTCAGCGTCAAAATATCGCAGGGTTAAATCGTCCATTATGAATATTCCATTATTCGTCTACAGGGAGACACGCAGCATGGCTGCGCGGTCAGATTAGTTGGCCGTCGGGCGACCATGAGCGAAGGAGGCCTGGCGTTGCAGGTCAACGCCAATCAGTCTGGGAGGCGGTTTCAGTATCCCTCTTCTCCGGGTATATCGTCGGTCAGCGGAACACGCTCAGCAGGCGCGCGCGCGCTGAATATCGTCTCCGGTAGCGTAAAGTTTCGCAGAGACAGCAGCGCCAGCGGTCCTTCCCCCGCCTCGGTACGCAGCGTGTAGTTCAGCAACAGACCATCCGGCGCTTTCCAGCTCAGGCTCCAGCTGCTGCTCGTTCCGGGATAAGCGCTGACTACCGCCTTATCCAGCAGTCGGATCCACCCCCAGGCGCCCGGGAAATCGCCATACTGGCGGGTGCCCGCCCGGGTACTGATCCAGCTCAGACTGGCGCCCGGCGCTTCGGTGTCGGCGGGCCAGCTGAACCGCCGCCAGGTCGGCATCTGGTTCATATAGACAAGTTTCTGACTGTCGATGACCAGCTCCGTCTGCATCACGCCGTCCGCCGTGCCGGGGCGAAGCGCAAAATGCAATCCCGCTTCGCCGTTGGCGAACGCGACGTCGGAGAGATGGCTCAGGGTATTCATCGCCTGCAGAAAGGCCGGGTTAAATGTCAGTCCCTGAGCATTGATACTGTCCGCCATCCAGCGGCTCCCCTCTTTATGCAGCACACCGTTCAGCCGGGTCTGCAGAAAGCGGGCGATGCGCCCGGTCTCGCTATTAAGATATTTTGCCAGCAGCGGCAGAGAGACTTCACTGCTGGTATTTTTAAAGGGGTAGCGACCGCCAAAAGCGCTATTCCAGTCCTCCACCACCGCACTGCGCCACTGGGCGTTGAGACTTTCCGCCGCCGGGGTCAATACCTGCTGCCAGGCCTGCTCCATCGGGTGAACAAACAGCGTCTGCCCAAATCCACTCCACTCCTGGCCCAGTCCCGCCGCCACCAGGCTGCCGTAGTCGCGCGTTTCGGTTAGATCCACAGCCTTGCCCTAGAACACCGTCTGCGCAAGCAGGCGGGTCATCGCCTGCGGGTCGGTGGCGTTGGTGACCTGCTGCAGGCGCAGACGCACCTGAGTGACGCGGGTCAGGAAGGTCTGCAGGCTAAGGCGGCTGGTGGGCGTCCCGCCGTCGCGATTGTCCAGCAGCGCCAGCACGGGCCCGAAGGTGGCATCCAGAGGACCGCGCGCGCCGGACCGTTGATCGATGACGGGCGAGTTATCACGGTTAAACAGCTGCCTGGCCGATTTGACCAGCGAATCGGCGATGGCTTCCCCGGTCTGGCCGGTTCGCCCCTGCACGCTCAGGGTGTTCATCAGCGCCACCAGCGGCGACTGGCGCACATCGGCCATCAGGGTCAGCTGGTCAATGGCATCGGAGAGGGTCGCCGCGCGCTGCCAGCGCAAGCTGTTGAGAAAATCCAGCCAGGCGCCGCTAAAATCAGCGAAATAACGCTCCGCCAGCCGGGCTCGCAAGGCTTCCGGCGACGTCGACTGTGCGGCAGGTTGCTTCGTGTCGCTCAGCACCCAGTCCATTTCATCGCGGCGCTCCGCGACCACTTTCTCAATGGCCGGCTGCACGGCCTGCTCCCAGGCCTGACGGGTAAACATTCCCGGCACCACCTCATCAGTGCTGAACAGACGCGAAGCATCGGTGTCCGCAGTCATATCCGCCAGGCGCATATCGGCATACTGATTCGCCACCTGCGCGAGCATCTTCTGGTAAAGCGTGGACTCACTGTTGCGCTGGCCCAGTTGGCGAATTAACCGTGTGCGCACCTGACTGACCAGCACGTCGTCGGTATGCAGACGCCACTGCGGATGCGATGCCAGGCTGGCGGCATAAAATGCCAGCAGCGAAGGGCCGCTGCCCTGCCAGACGGCGTCGGCGATGCCTGAGCGCTGCGACCAGTCCTGCATTAGCGTGGTAGCGAACCACGCGGCGTCCATTTTTTCCGGGCGGGTCAACATCAGATATTGTTTCAGTTGTCCGTAAGCGGTCTTCGTCATCTTCTCACGCAGCGGGCTGTCCGGCGGCAGCTGTACGAAGGCGTTCAATTGCCGCTGAAGATGTTCAGCCGCCGCATCGCGCAGCAGCGGCTGCGCCCTCTCTCCGTAGCGCGGGAACAGCGCCGCCAGCAGGTCATCATTCTGGCTGAGACCACCGCGGGCATACCACGGCGCGCCGTGCTGTGAGCGGTATTCCAGTTTAGAAAGCGTTTTCTGTAACGCGGAGAGCGCATGCAGGCGTACGGCCAGCGGCTGTTTCTCCGCTGAGGCCTGCTGCACCTGCTGCTGTGCGGTCGCCACCAGCTCGCGGTTGGCGATAAAAGAGACTGTCATTGAGGCGGCCCAGAGTAACATCAGGGCGGCAGCGGAGGCAGAGACAGCTCTTCGCCAGGGAAAGCCGATCTTTCGTGCTTTTAAGCCGGATGCCCTGAGAGATTCCAGTAGCACGTCCCAGCGTTTATCGTGGCGCCAATGATGCTTCAGGCTGTGCGACGCCTGCGGCGATGACGGGCTGAACACAACGCCGGCTAACGGTAACGCACGATGAGGTTCCAGAAACGTCGACAGGGGAACACTAATCCGCTCCGGCTGCCGCGTGAGTTGGTCCGCCAGGCCCAGAAGAAAATGATGCTGCGGGTTACCCGCGACCTGTTGTACTCCACTCTCTAACAGTCTTGAAGGCAACGCCGACAGTAACTGGCGCATCTGCGACGACTGACAGTCTGGCGGGAAGAGACTGCCGACAGATTGCACGATGCGCCCGGCTTGGTCATCCGCCTGGGGATGCAGCGACCAGACGTACAGTGGTACAGCCCACCCTAGCAGTGAGAAACGTTCAGCCAGATCATGGGCAATGTTATCCATATCCTCCATGGACAACAAAGCGGGGTATGCGTGCTGATTGGCTGCGGGCAGATGATCAAACGCAGAAGTGACCCACACCAGCCCATTCACAGGGGGGCGAAAGCGTTTACGCAAAGCAAAAAGCCAGTCATTATCCGACGCGCTCTGGGGTTCCCCACCCCAAAGCAATAATGTGTCTCCATTCTCCTGCCAGTACTGGCTACTCAGTCCCGGCGCAAGGCGTTCAACATCCGCCACGCTTCCCGTGAGCATCAGAATGGTCATTTTGCCAGCCCCAAAGCGACCATACTGGCGACGCAATGTCTGCCTCATCTCAATAACAGCGCGATGACTCGGGGAAGCCGGCTTCAGATGCTGACCACTTGTCAATGGCGCCCCCTGCCCCTTCAGATGGCGGCCGAGTATGAACTGCACAATACGGCCGCCATAACGAAAAAGCAGAATAAGGATCCCTAAGCCCAGGCAGAAATAGAGTTTCGTTTGCAGCGTATTCAATCCAATCTTGTCGCCATAGTGATATATCCCCCACAACATTGCGCCAGCTATCAGCATCAGCACCCCAAAACGGCTACCTAAGCGCAATATGCTATCCGTTGCATTCATCCTTATTTCCTGCAGTAAGAAGATTCGAGAAAGATTCAGACCCACCACAAGGGGCTGATATGACCGTCTGATGAGATAGTGTGTAGTCACGAGGCTTGCCGCCTCTCAGGCAGCGCGAACGGGCCTGGCCTGGTGAAGCTCTGATGATAGTGGTAATGGGGTGATCACCGTGGCCCATAATGGTTGGTCGGCAAAACCGTCGCCACTCACAATGAGTTGAGATTTATCGTCACCGCACCGCACGATTGCTCCAGCGATCGCGACCCAGGGTGCTGCGACGCCTGGATAACCCAGGCTACTGTCCAGGTTGTAGAAATCACGACCGATATTGATCGGGCTCGACAACGCGATCAATCCCGTTGCGATGGGCTGATGATAGTTCATCTTGATACCCACCAACCAACCGGCAGGCACGGCCTCCGCGGGTAACGCGGCCCAGTCAAACGCGCGCGCAAAGGCATAATGAAACGCCTCGTGGCTTATCCCCTTCACCTGCTCTGGTCGGTGGAGACGCGCCAGTGGCATGAGATCCGCCGCGAACTGAGGGCTGGCAAGCAACAGGCTAACCACCGTTTCTGCCGTCCCCTCAACCTGCTTGGGAGCAACCTGTAGTGCCACAATCAGCATCAGGGATGGCTCAGTCATCGGCTGATCCAGCCAGTGGTCTATCATCTGCAGCCCTTTGCCTTCCAGATACGTCACCGGTTGCCGGATGTGACTGCTCGCCAAACACTGACGCCAGATCGACTGTATCTCGCTGACGGACAGACTGCTGTCGCTCTCTATGATTAATGACAGCGGTATCTCTGCAGGAACAGATGCCAGTACAGAAGTCAGCTCATTCAACGTATTGCTCATGATGCGCCTAACCAACTGTTCGGGCGTTTCGTCGCCGATACGTATCAGCCGACTATGTCGTATACCTTCGTCACTCCACCAGGAAGGCTGCGTTTTTAAAGCAGGAGTATTGTTTCGTAACGCCTCTCGCTGCCCCTTACCATCTCGATCATCCGGGAGACGTAATGCGGTGTGTAAGCTCACGCCCAGGATTGCCAGGTGGCGCCGCCCTCTCTGGATTTCACGACTCAAAATCTGTTCACGATCGTTATCCCAGCCATCAGCCATTGACTGTAACCCTTTATACCAGGCGATACGCAACGCCAGCAGAATAAGCCAGAGTAATGCCGGTAATATCAACGCCGTTTGCCAAAAATCCGCGGTGTGTATTTGGAGTTTATCTGTATTGCTCATAATGGCCCAGCAGGTGCCTGCTGCCAGCCAACACAGCAAAAACAGCAACCAAACCCACCATACCGGTGCTCGAGGCCGTTGAGCAGGCGGGGGAATACGTTTTAAATCGACAGGCATCGTTAGCGCACCCTGGCTTGTGGCAGGCTCGACAGCAATATGCAACCACAAGCACAACGGTGGCCATGGAACGCAACCGGTATACCATGATCGCTAAAAGTGGGGTGTCCTTCGGCAATCACCGTCGGACCATGGCCTTTGATCGGACAACTGACGGGATCGCCCAGCCGCGCCACGCCGATACCACCAAATTTCATATTACTGGAACCACGGAGCACTTTCCCGCCCCCGGTATGCGTATCGCCTGTACGGATAATTCCTTTCATAACTTTATTTTACCTTGCTGCATTTAAGGAAAATAAATAGCTGCAATCATTAGCGAAATTATTTGCGCAGCCATTTCCTGAGTTTCAGAGTTACAACATGCGAGAAAATTTTTCCAGCTTAAGCAGACTTAAAAGTTCGGAATCGTTTAGATGGAAAATCAGTTCATCCGGCAGACGACGATAGAAATCTGGCAATTCAGTCAATTGATAGAAGAAATTATTATCATTGAATTCTTTAATCCTTGTGAGTTCGGGCATCAACTCCATCATCGACACATCCGCAGAATAACCATGCCGAACTTTAGCGAGATTACTCATTTTTTTTGATGCAGCCTTCACATCCTTCGTTAATGCCTTTCTCCCACAAACGATAGGCATCTACTCTCCTGCCTTCCATATCGGCAAGCAAGCCAAGATGATCATAAGCCTCTGCATAACCTTGCCCTACCGCACATTCCAGTAACTGCTTACCTAATGGGTGCAGTTCCTGAACCCTGACAACAATAGTTCCCCCTACTGCTGACATGGCCTGTGGACTACCACGCTTGATGGCTTCAGCATACAAGTAGTACATTGTTTCATAATCGCGACCAAACAAATACGACGCATATTTATAGGCAGCAATAGGGATGCCCTGAGAAACGAGTTCGTGGAGTTTGGTGGAAGCAACCTCTATCGGAGTCTCCGCACTCGGATATTTTATTGCCCAGACACTATTTACATATGCGGCCTTCCAGCTTCCAGCTTTTATTGCTGTTGCAAGCAGCCCTTCACGTTTTTGCTTATGTTCAGGACTGTTCCAGAAACCCTTTATTTGATCTCCCTCAGAAGTATACTGAACCAGTTCACTGAACGCCTTTGCAGCAATCTTATTTTCTTTAGGTGTAAATCCAGACGCGTTATGACAGACAAAGTTCATATTCTGAAAATACTTCATCAACCCCGGATCAGGATTTATTTGCCCAGCCGAATCCACCCACTTCGGCGAATGATTAAAATCTTCTAAATTAGACTGCCCCGTTGCTATTCCTGAGAAGAAAATAAAAAAGCCGATTAAAAATTTACGCATATGATTTTTCCTTAAACTTATAGGTATTAATGCCAGCGATAACTCGCCGTAAGAGGAGATTTATGCCTCGCCAGCCAGTCGCCAGAACACCAGCCTCTCTCCCCGCAGCCATTTCTCGCCAAGCGAGCAGGAGCGCAGGCGGACAAGATTTATCTTCTCCACCGGTATGATGTCTCCCTCGCGGAAGAAACGGATGGCACGTTCGTTCAGCCCTTCACGGGGCCGCCATGCTGTCCTTCTCAAAGTCCGGTGACGTCGGCAGCGGCCTGCCCGTCGCCGGGTTCAGCTGTTTCGCTTTCGCCAGTTTCTCTATCAGCGCCGCGCTGGGTTCTGGCGGCGGGATATTGGCCTCCCGTTCTTCCAGCCACTTCAGCTTGCCGTCCCACTCCGGCAGCGGGGCCGGCGGCAGCGGCGCGATATCGTTGATTTCCGGGACGACAGGCTGGGCCCATGAGTATTTCGCCAGGACCTTGACTATCTGCTCATAACGACGGGCACGCTCGGGATCCTTTTCCAATGCCAGATAGAACAGCCTGTCCGTTGGTTCAGGTCCGGAAAATCCGTGCATCAGGAAACCGGCTGAGGTTGAATCTCCTGCTGCAACGCCCAGTTGGAAAACCTCAACTGCCTCCGGATATTTTTTGTAAATTGCAAGCATATTTCCTAACGAATTAGCTGCTTTCCCTTCCCCCTGTTCAGCGGCACATTGAAACATCTGCATGGCCACTTGTGGTGCCATTTTGGCCGGAAACAGTTTTTCACCAACATAAGCCTGGGCCTGGGGATTCCCTTCATCTGCCGCCTTACGATAGTAGCGCAGCGCCATCTCTGGATCCTTCGCCAGTCCTGCCGCACCGTGCTCCAGGAAAATGGCAATAAAGTAGTAGCCGGCGGCAACCTTCGCATCAATCAGTTGTTGGCTCAGACGCAAAAGTTCAGTGCTGCTCAGCGAAAAACGCCCGCGCAGCGCACCATTCTGCAGATTAATACTGGCTTTATAATGACCGTTCTCTGCCGCTATCCGGTACAGACGGGAAATTTCCGCATCCACTGTTTTATCCCGGTTAATCAGATTATTTTTTTGCAGCCAGCGGGCATATTTAAACAGGACATCGGTACCAGCAGACGCCTCAGGAATAATCTGGTGTTTACAGGTAAACGCCAGACGGGCATTAATATCAGTCAGCGGGTTCACCGGCACATCCTTGTGGATGCTTTTCTGGTCGCAGCCCGACAGCAGTAGGCTGCCCAGCACTATCCATGTCGTTATCCCTTTCATTCCCTGACGCTCTCCTTTTCCTTTTCATCTGCAGAGCTTATGCCTCGCCGACCCGGCGCCACACCGTCTCCTGCTCCTCCACGACCAGTCTGTCGCGCAGCGGCCAGGGACGCGGGCGAACGAAGGTCACCTTTTCCACCGGCATCATGTCTCCCTCGCGGAAATAACGGATGGCATGTTCGCTCATCCCCTCACGGGGCCGCCACGCCGGCTGCCAGTAGCCGCTTTGCGGGCAGGGTTCACCGCTGCGGCACTGCAGCCGCGCCACGCTGTCCTTCTCAAAGTCCGGTGACGTCGGCAGCGGTCTGCCCGTTGCCGGGTTCAGCTGTTTCTCTTTCGCCAGTTTCTCTATCAGCGCTGCGCTGGGCTTCGGCGGCGGCACATTCGCCTCGCGCTCTTCCAGCCATTTCAGCTTACCGTTCCACTCCGGCAGCGGGGCCGGCGGCAGCGGCACGATATCGTTGATTTCCGGGACGACAGGCTGGGCCCATGAGTATTTCGCCAGCACAGCGCCTATCTGTTCATAACGACGGGCACGCTCCGGGTCTTTCTCCAGTGCCAGATAGTACAGCCTGTCGGTCGGTGCCGGGCCTGCAAATCCTTTTTCCAATGCATAGGAAGATGTTTCATCACCAGCAGCGACTCCTAACTGAAAGGCTTCTACAGCTTCCTGATATTTCTGATCAATTGTTAGCATAATTCCTAACGAATTAGCCGCTTTTCCCTCGCCTTGTAGGGCAGCGCATCGAAACATCTGCATGGCTACCTGAGGAGCTCTTTTGGCCGGAAATAGTTTTTCGCCTAAAAAAGCCTGCGCCTGGGGATTCCCTTCATCTGCCGCCTTACGATAGTAACGCAGCGCCATCTCCGGGTCCTGCGCCAGTCCTGCCGCACCGTGCTCCAGATAGATGGCAATAAAGTAGTAGCCGGTGGCCACCTTCGCATCAATCAGTTGCTGGCTCAGGCGCAGACGTTCAGGACTGCTCAGCGCAAAACGCCCGCGCAGCGCGCCATTCTGCAGATTAATACTGGCTTTATAATGACCGTTTTCCGCCGCTATCCGGTACAGACGGGCAATTTCCGCATCCACCGTTTTATCCCGGTTAACCAGATTATTTTTTTGCAGCCAGCGGGCATATTTAAACAGGACATCGGTATCCACAGACGCCTCAGGAATAATCTGGTATTTGCAGGTAAACGCCAGGCGGGTATTGATATCGGTTAGCGGGTTCATCGGCGCGTCCTTGTGGGTATTGTTCTGGTCACAGGCGGTCAGTAACAGATAACATACAATTAAAAGTCTTTTCATCAGTCCAGATCGCTCAGTGTTGATTTGTTGTACAGAAACTTAATCAGTGGAGCTTCAGGTCTGTCTTTTCCTGTACCCTGTAGTTTTTCATTGGTGTTAATAAGATATCCCCAGGCCTTAAAAGCATCCTTCGCCTCATCCTGCCCCCCTCGTCCGTTAGTATGCATATTCCATAACCGCCGTCGTAAATCCCGCGTCACGCTGGCCCATTCATGGGCAATATTCATTTCACTGTCCACCTGCATACTGCGCGTGTTGATATTCGCTGAACCGTGGGTGGTAAATACATCATTCACAATCATCAGCTTCGAGTGAATATACACCGGCATCCATTCCTCCGGTGGTGAGTCCGGAGCCACCAGCGAGCAGATATGAACCTTCAGTCCGGGGCGTTCCTCCGGCAGGATTTCACTGCTCTGAATTTCATCGGCCTTCTTTTTAAAATCAGCAATTTTCTCACTCATCTCGCGATTACGTTTATTGGTATCTCCGGGGTCGATATAACCAACAGAACCACCGAACATTGCGTTGCTAAGTTGTCCGATCTTACGCAGTTTAGTCACTTCAGGGATAATGTTTGCCCGACCCAGCACCTCAAGCATCCGCTGGGTATTCACCGTACCCGCCCCAATGCCTTCATCGGTTACGTTAGTCACAACAAACAAATGCAGTTCGCGTCCCACTTTACTCTGTCTTTCCGCAACCTGATTAATTAACTCTGCCAGCGGCGGCCAGCGAAAATACTGATTTTCAATATAGATAAACTGCGTCGCATTATTTACGGCCTGCAGATAAAGCGTTTCAATATCATGCTTTCCTGCCTGCGCCTGAGTGCGCAACAGTTGCGCCATCACCGGCGTACCGTGTACCGCACGCAGTTTCAGCTTTTTCGCGATGGACACGCTATCACGAATAGTCAGCAGATCCTGACCGGTTTCCTTCTCCCACGCCATGGCAAAATTATGATGCAGATGCTCCAGAATCGGGCCGGTTACCCGACTGGAGATATCCTGCCGCGGCAGCTTACCGTTAGCGCCTAAGCGGGGATCCATATTATTGCCCGGGCGAAACAGTGCAGAATGTTTATCCGTATCCCAGTACTCATCAAGCATGTTGTGACCCATAACAAAACCAACCGCAGACTCCGGCAGTTCGTAGTCAACCAGCACCGTTTTTTGATGATGGGTCACGGTACCCGCAAGAGTAAGCATCGTGTCAGGGCTGATATCCGGATCAAGCGCCATATTCGCAGCGCGATAGGCAATTTCAGCTCTCTCCAGGAAATTAAACCCGCGCCCGACAAACAAAGGAGAAAGTGAGCTTAATTTTTCTTGTCGTTGCGCTATGGGTGCGGCAGCAATTTCCGCTATCCCGGCCTGTCCCTTTTTTAACTGATGATCGGACCATTCGCCTGACAGAGAATACTGACGGAACCATTGTCGGTCATAGGCATAACGTTCATCCGTAGTACTCTGGCCTTTCCGGTCCTTATAACGAATGACTCCCTTACCCGGTAAATTGGCCTCTCCTCCTCCACCTGCGGCATTACAGGGCATTTCCCAGCCCAGAATACGCACCTGGACTTTTTTTGTTTCTGCAATCTTGCAAAGTAATTCGCCGATACACAGCGACTGACCATCACGGATAAAGTACATCGAAGGCTGAAATCCCCAGCAAATAATATCCACCGTTTTCTGTGCATTCATGATGGCATGATAAACGGCAGCAAACGCTTCTTCCCCGTTTACCAGCGGCTTATAGGTCGCCGGCATCGGTGAGTATTCTGTATTCTGCACAAACCAGGGAGAGGTGATCATACATTGGCGGGTGTCAACCGTGGCAATCGGGGTAATAATGTCTTCCTGAGTCATTATATTTCATCCTTTTAAGTGAGACTTTTGCCATTCAGCGAGGAAATTACCGTACGTGGCAGTCTCCTTATTTTTATCTTTCCGTTATAAGTTTTGGTTTCAGCGTGTTTATTGCAGGACTTTCTTTCTGTTTGTGATGGTTCAGGGACCGGGCAGGAAAAAACGCTTTTTACTGGCCAGCTGACCCGCTGTATTTCGCGGAGTCCGGTGACGTCGGCAGCGGCCTGCCCGTCGCCGGATTCAGCTGTTTCGCTTTCGCCAGTTTCTCTATCAGCGCCGCGCTGGGTTCTGGCGGCGGGATATTGGCCTCCCGTTCCTCCAGCCACTTCAGCCTGCCGTCCCATTCCGGCAGTGGGGCCGGCGGCAACGGCACGATATCGTTGATTTCCGGGACCGTGGGGCTGGCGTAGGAATAATTGCTCAGGATCTTCGTTATCAGTTTATAGCGCCGGGCACGTTCCGGATCCTTCTGCTGAGCCAGATAATAAAGTTCATCCGAAGGTTTAGGACCGTTAAACCCATTTGCTAAAAATCTTGCTGAACTTCCATCACCAGCCGCCACACCCAACTGGAAAGCTTCAACTGCTTCCCGGTACTTTCCACCAATAGCTAACATATTGCCCAACCCATTAGCAGCATCCCCTTCCCCTTGCTCCGCAGCGCAGCGCAACATTTGTAGGGCAACCTCTGGAGCCATTCTTGCTGGGGATAGTTTGTACCCCACATATGCTTGAGCCTGAGGATTCCCCTCATCCGCCGCTTTACGGTAGTAACGCAACGACAGTTCTGGATCCTGCTTCAGACCGGCGGCACCACGTTCCAGATAAATTGCGATAAAGTAGTAACCGCTCGCCACTCCCGCATCGATCAGCCGCTGGCTCAGACGCAGACGCTCATGGCTGTTCAGCGAAAACTGCCCCCGCAGCGACCCGTTCTGCAGATTGATACTGGCTTTATAGTGCCCGTTTTCTGCCGCTATACGATACAGACGCTCCGTTTCCGTATCCACGGCCTTGTCCTGCTTTAACTGGTTATTCTTCTGTAACCAGCGGGCATACTTAAACAGCATATCGCTGTCAGCCGATGCTTCAGGAATGGTTTCATGTTTGCAGGTAAACGCCAGACGGGCATTAATATCAGAAAGAGAGTTCACAGATAAATCCTTTTCAGCAGACAGTACGCTGTGCTGGCTACTCGCCATCAGCAACAGGGACAACAGCATTACCCGGCGCATCAGTCCAGATCCTTCAGTTCATTGTTGGTGTAACGAAACTCAACCAATGGCGCTATAGGCTTATCTTCTCCTGTATCCTGAAGTTTTTTATTTCTTTTTAGAATATCCTCCCAGGCGTCAAACGCATCTGAAGCATTATCCTGTACGCCCATACCATTGGTATGTAGTTTCCACAGACGTTTCCGCAGCGCCTTCGTCACACTGCCCCACTCATGTGCAATATTCATTTCACTGTCCACCTGCATACTGCGGGTATTAATATTCGCCGAACCATGTGTTGTGAAAACGTCATTAACGATCATCAGCTTGGAGTGGATATAAACTGGCATCCAGTTATCCACGGGAGAGTCCTGAGCCACCAGTGAGCAAATATGTATTTTCAGGCCGGGTATTGGCACCATCGGAATATCGCTATCTTTTAACTCTTCTGCTTGTTTTAGCTTTGCTTCATATTCTTTCTGCCGGCGGATAAACTCTTCATTAATCTGCGCCTGGGTGGCCGGATTGCGGGACCAGGCGAGAGAGGCGAATTTGCCTGGGTCTTCCTCCCTGATCTTCTCTATCATTCGGGCCCGAGTCACGCCTGGAATCGTATTGGCGCGCCCCAGGCTTTCCAGCATACGCTGGGTATTTACCGTACCCGCCCCAATCCCCCCTTCCGTGACATTGGTGATAACAAATAAATGTAACGATCCGTCTTTTTCTGGCGTTCGTCCTTTGTCAATCTGCACGTGTGCCGCTTTTTTTATAACTTCCGCCAACGGTGGCCAACGAAAGTACTGGTTCTCAATATAGATAAACTGCGTGCTATTGTTGACTGCCTGCAAATAGAGTTTTTCGATATCACGTTTATTCTCCTGCGACTGCGTGCGCAGGAGTTGGGCAAGTATCAGGGTACCGCACTCTTTCCGCGGTTTAAGGCGTTTCGCCATCTCACGGGCCTGACGCTTTTTGATAAGGTCCTCCCCGGTTTCCTTACACCATGCTTTGGCAAAATTTTCGTGCAGATGTTCAAGAATGGGTCCCGTCACCTGACTGGAAATATCCTGCCGGGGTAAAAAGCCGCGAGCGCCTTGATCAGGTCCCCAGGGGGCCGGGCCCCCGAGCCGATTCTGGGAAGAGTGCGCATCGGTATCCCAGTACTCATCGAGCATATTGTGTCCCATGACAAAGCCGATGGCGCTTTCAGGTAATTCATAATCCACCAGCACCGTTTTCTGATGGTGGGATGGCGCTAGCGTCATTATCCCCACCGCGCTGGCACTGAGCCCTTTATCGAGAGCCTGATATCTCGCCCGCCAGGCGATTTCCGCACGTTCTACTTTATTAAACCCGCGGCCCACAAATAGGGGATTGACAGTCCACTGATTGAACTGCTTATTGATTGTGCTGGCTAAAAAGTTGCTGGAATCCAGCAGATCGTCACTATATGAATGACGGGCAAACCAATCGAGATCAAAAGCATATTGTTCGTCTGTCGCGCTCTGCCCGGCGCGATCTTCAAGATGCAGGATCCCCTTCCCGGGAAGGTTTGCCTCGCCGACAACCCCGGCGGTATTAAAGGGCGCCTCCCACCCCAGTATACGCACCTGAACCTGTTTTTCCGCAAGCAGACAGAGCAATTCCCCGATGCGCAGCGCCTGTCCGTCACGAATAAAATACATGGATGGTTGAAACCCCCAGCAGATAATATCCACCGATTTTTGTGCCTTTTCGATGGCTCGATATACCGCCGCAAAGGCCTCCTCGCCGTTTACCAGCGGCTTATACGTCGCCACTGCCGGTGGGTATTCCGTATTCTGAACAAACCAGGGCGAGGTGATCATACATTGGCTGGTATCAACCGTAGCAACCGGGGTAACAATATCATTGTGACTCATTGACTTTCGTCCTGTTCAATATGGTCATCGAGCAAATCCGCGTAAGTATTACGATGCTCCGTATGTGAGGAGGGGGGGTTAATATCAGATGCAGCCTGCGAGGTATGGTGGTGAAAGCCGCGATTAGCGAGTTCACCCTGTTCAGGGCGACTGTACGCTTCGGCAACGGGTATCTGATAGCTGACGCCATTAGCCATCTCCAGCTTGTAACTTCTGGTCACGACCTGGTGATCGACTGATATCTGGCCTCTTTCATCCAGCACCCCTTGTTTCAACAGGGCGCCATCGGCATACAGGGTATATGGCATCCCGGCCCAGCTGCTGTCCGACGCATTTGGCGACTGTGCCACGTTCAGATTCAGCGATTGCCTTACCGTGGACTGAAGTGGCGGATAATCTGGATGATCGGCCTTCATGCTGGCGGGTCCGCTATAGGAAAAATCCGCGGCCTTGACGTCGACATCACCACCAGTACCGAGCTCAATCCGATAGGGATCGAGGGTGATATAGCTTCCTCCAGCGTTAATGACGATTTTTTTCTTTGCCACAATGTGAATTTCGCTATCAGTACTGACAATCTCAAGATCCTTGCGCGCCAGGAGCTGCAACTGATCGTTTTGCGCCTGAATCGCCACGGGCCCCTGATTGGCGATTAATTTCATCCCCAGCTTGCGGACAAACAGGCTAAGCCCTTCCCCTACGCCAATAAACAGCCGTTTCATTACGCCCATATCGGCATTCGCCCCGGCATTGATCATCAGATTGCGACGTGCGGTTAGTTGCAGATGCTTGCCACTGGCGAGAGCCACACCATTTGGTGCGCTGAGCACGGCAACCGCCTCCCGTAGCTGATCAATTTGCTCACGCATAAAAGCTAACTGTTGTTCTACCTGGGCTGGGTCGGCTTTAGCCGACTGGGCATCACGCGATAGAGAGTCCATCTCATCACCTGCCTGCTTAAGCCTGTCCAAGGTGTCCTGCATTGCAAGTATCTTGCCGCTGGCGGTTGACTGTTTATCTGCGGTGATAAAGATCCCTTTCCCCGCCCGTATCGCCCCCCATTTATCCGTCCGGAGCTCAAACCCCTCGCCCCGCAACTCCCTCTGCGCATTCACGTTATGCCCCAGGTTCAGCTGCGTCTTGCCGCCGTACTCGGTGCTGAGCTTAATATGCTCCTCGCCGCGCTTATCCTCCATTCGCAGCTTATTATTGGCCGGAGTACGAATCACATTGCGGGTGCTGTTTTTCTCCGTCACAGGGTCGACATGCCGCGAGTCGTGCAGCGCATGCGCAATATACGGCCGGTCGGGATCGCCTTCGTGGAAAGCAATCGCCACCTCCGTGCCCTGGATCAGCGGGAAGTGAAAGCCGTACACGTCGCCGCCGTAGGGTTTGGCGAGACGCACCGGCATGCTTTCCTGACCCTGCCCTTTCTCCTCTCTGTCAGCGTCAAATTTCACCCGGTACAGGCCGGACGCATCCTGCCAGGCGTAGATATCATTCGCCTTCGCGCTGGTCACCCGCGCCGTCATGGTGCCAGTCACCTTCGGGCGCGGCAGCAGCGGCGGACGCCAGCACAATGTTTCGCTGTAGGGCACCGCCAGCAGGGACACCCGCAGCGCCTCCCGGCGACTGGCGGTAAAACCTGTGCCGGTGATTAACAGCGGATCCTGCACGGGCGCAGGCAGGGTCGGTGGGAGGCTGTCGGTAACGGTCAGCACCTGAGCCGGCGCCAGCCAGGCTGCAGTACTGCTCGCGGTAATAAGCGTCTGGTGAGCCAGAAAACGCTCATGGTCGAGACGGGCATAGAAGTTGGCGGTCTCCGTCTGCGGGTCGATTTTATCGCCACGCTCCCGGTGACGAAGCTTATAGTGGTATACCTCACCGTAAGTGAGGCCTTCCCCATTTCCCCGGGTCATATCCGCTGTCGCCGACTGGAGAACGCTCTGCGCATCGCGGGGGTTATAATCCCGGGTAGTAACGTTCGCCTCTACGACGTTGTGGGTGATGTTCAGACCCCATATCGATTCCGCACCGCTGTCGCTCATCCCGGACGGGCTGTTTACAGGGAGTGTTTTATCGAACATCAGCGCCCGCTGCGCGTCGGCGAAGTGGACCACTTCGCTCTGGGCCTCTTCCTGCAGGGTGAAGAAATAAAATATCCCCACCTCTGCCAGCAGGCGCTGGATAAACGCCAGGTCGCTCTCCTGATACTGATTAATTTGCTCACGCCGCGGATAGTGTTGCTTGAGATTAAACTCATACTCCCAGTCATGCAGGTGATGTTCCTGCAATACCTGCTCCACCACCTCCGGCACCGATTTATTCACGAAAAAACGGTGGCTGCGAAACTGTTTATCCAGTAAGGAGAGGAAGGGTTCGAGGGTTATCTGATATTTCGACTGATCTTCTGAACTGCTGATACGCCGGAAGGCAGTCACCACGCCATGGACGCGTTTGCAGTCCGCCAGCTGCTGCAGTGCGCCGCCGCCCATCGTCAGCATGGCGGGTTTGCTCAGGAGCTGTGCGGCATCAATGTTTTTCTCTGCGCTGGTAAACGTAATGGTGTAATAATAAAGTTCACTCAGCTTTTCTGCACCACTGAATTCTTCTACATCCAGCGATGCGGTACATGAAGGAATATCCAGCTGGTAACGGTTAAGGGTGGTGCCGGTAATCATTGAAAAGGTATCCATTATATTCCTGTTTTACTCCGCAGTAATGACCACCAAAAATCAATTAACAGGATGCACTGTTTAATTTTTTTTAATGATAATCATCTCATTCATCATAAATATATTTATGTGCATATCGATATCTCAGATACCCCACCAGGAATTTCATAACTAAAAGGAAACCCCAGAGATATTTATATTCACTGACTGAGAAATAAAAAAAGCAGCCAGAAACCGGAACCTTCAACGTTTATCGCCGCCAGCATTTCTCTGGCACTGTCCTTAGCGCTATCCATGCTGATCTCCTTTATCCATCCCCTTTCCTGCGCTTCATCCCCGCAGAGGCCCCGCTTTGCCGACAAGATTGACTGGCTGCAGGCACGCTACCGCCCATCGCTGTTTCCTGTTTATCAGGAACCCGTAGCGCACAGGGTCAGGCAGGCATAATGTTGTTGTTCAACGTCCGCGATCGGGTTCGCGGGTTACTCGGTTTCGTTTTTTAAGGCGTCAGCCCCGGCTCCTGACGTATTAGCCGTGCCCGGCGTCAGACAGGCGTCCTTCTGCGGGACCAGACTGATCTCCACCCGGCGATTTTGCGCCCGCCCGTCTGGCGTCTCGTTGCTGGCGACAGGACGACTTGCGCCGTAGCCCTGCACCGCAAAACAACTCTCCGGCACATCGCCGGTATCGCGCATCCAGTCGCGGACCGCCTCGGCACGCTTCAGGGAGAGTTGTTGATTGGATTTATCGTTGCCGATGCTGTCGGTATGGCCTGCCACCACGATCAGCCAGCCGGGTTTGGCCTTAATGCCCAGCAGCGAGTTCACCAGCAGCTTTGTCGAACCCGGTTTCAGCGTCGATTTGCCGGTATCGAACAGCGCCATGCTATCGAGGCGGATCGTCTGCGGCCCCTGCACAACCTGCTTAATGACCGGACGCGGCGGCGGGGGCGGCGCCCAGTCATTGATAGCGGCTTCCACGAAGGGGATCAGCTGCATCCCCTGATACAGCCCCAGCCGGTAACGCAACGGCTCTCCCCGGCGCAGCCAGTCATCCAGCTGGCGGCTGTCGGTACGCAGACGCTGCTGCGCCTGCAGCTTCGGCATCGGCGGCGTGCCGCTGAGGCGGTAGTACACCGCCAGATGATCGCCGACGCTGCGCACCAGGCGCTGGTTGTTGATAAAGGAAGCCAGCATCGCCAGCGCCAGAAAGAGGAAGCCCACGCCAGCGGCAAGACCGGCATCGCGCATCCGGCGGCTGACCCCGTGGCGGTGCGGCAGTGACGACAGAAGAAGATCCGGCAGCGGGTGAGGACCTGGCGCCGCGGCGTTGCCCGGGGAGAGCGTGGTGATCCCGGCGATTTGCTGTTGCCAGAGGTTATTTGCCGCCGCTACCATCGGTGTCAGGCAGATGCCCGCGGCACACAGGTTCAGCGGAGGAAGTTCCGCCTGCCGGGCGCGGAATGGCCGGAAAAGAGCGTTTTCGGCCAAGGTCAGAATGCTCTCCAGCCACAGCGTCTGATGCAGGCGTGAGGCAGGGCTGCCCTCCCGCTGCCACTCGGCAACCGACTGGGGCGCTTGCCCCTTCTGCTGCACCTGGAGACCAGGCCTCTCCGGCGTGACGGTAAACCAGCGGCTTTCCCCTGCCTGGCCGCCAGGCGGCGTCACCCAGAACACGCTCCACACCGGCGGCAGACCGTTTAGCCAGGTTCGGCACTGAACGATACTCCGTCGCCAGTCGCGCAGCGACTGCGCCAGTTGCTCCCCGGAGGGGTGGTGCTCCGGTACCACCGCCAGCAGCACGGAAACCTGCGATACCAGCGCCGGACGCGCCGCCGCCAGGTACTGCGCCAGCAGCGGCAACTGCTCCGCGCTGTCTCCCCGTAGATACCAGCCGTGACGGGTTTCGCAGTGCGCCGAACGCCCGGGAAACAGACTGTCGGTATCCCCGCAGACCAGAACCACCGCCCCCTGAAAATCCTCGGGCGGCAGGACGATTTCCGATCGCTGACGGCTGACTGCCCGGCGACGCTGACGCCAGAGCGCCGCGCCGCCCGCCAGCAGGATGCACAGACTGACGATCACCTGGTTGCCGATGGACAGCGGCCAGAAGCCCAGCACCAGCCACAGGGCCAGGATGACGGTCAGTAGCGTAAGCAGACGACGGGCGTTATCACGCATCTCTTATCCCTGCCCTGCTATCTTCGCCACCATCTGTGACAGCACGGCGGAGAAGGTCAACCACAGCGCGGCCAGCGCCACAATGCCAACCGCCCAGCCGCACCAGTACATCCGCCGTCCGCTGCGCAGCCGGGAGGCACGAACCACCACCGGCGCCTCCTGGGTCAGGCTGAACGGCGGGACCCGCGCGCCAAGCGCATGCGCCACGTCCTCACGCCGTTCGTCATCCTGGGCGCGGTACTGCCCGACAAACCCCAGTTGCAAAGTACGATAGAAACAAGTCAGCACTGCCGCATCCGCCGTGGGCTCTCGCAGCAGCTGGCGGATCCGTTCCCAGAGCTCTTCCCCGGCGTTGAGAGTGCTGAAAAAACGCGCCTGCAGCGGATCCTTGCGCCACCTGCGGTAGCCATCATCCTGACTGGCGCGGTTGAGGACGCTCTCATCCAGCAGCGCGCAGTAGGCATAGAGCATCTGCTCAGCGCTGGTGTCACTGATTCCTGCCGCCGTCAGCGCCTCGCGCGCCTCGGTCACCCATCGACAGGCCTGACGATAGAGCGCCTCGCCATCGGTCACCGGCTGGCCGCAGCGTAACTGGCTGACCATCAGCCAGCCCGGGTAAAAAGTTTTGTTGATCAGATCGCTTTCAGAGGTATTCATGAGCGCAGTACCGCAAAGAGTTCAAGTTTCACGTCGCCAAGCGATTCCGGGGTATAGAAGGTGCAGTTGCCGGCCTCCAGCATCGCGCGGGCGGCATCGGTGGAGAGATCCAGAGCGAAATATTGGTTTTCCAGACGTAGCGGAATCGCCGCCGGCACGTGGCTCAGCGGTTTGATCGCGATGCCGCTGAGGGCAATGTTGACGACCTCGGCGACATCATCATGGCTACCCGCCTTACAGAGCTGCGGAAAGCGGCTCTGTAGCTGGTGAGGGGGGAGTGAAGAGCGCACCGACAGATAAAAATCCGCCCCCTCGCGCAGTCGCGCATCGTGTAGCCTGCCCCGCCAGATCTCCCGGTCGGCGCCCTGCTCCAGAGCGATGGCGATCACCCTTGAGGGCAGGCTGACTTCGAGCAGCGTATCCAGCAGGGCAAACAGCGGCGGGAATACCTGCTCTGGCGAGGCATGCCGGTAGCGGGGGATTGCTTCCAGATGATGTTCAAGGGAGAAAGTCAGCAGACTGCCGGCCAGCCTGGCCAGTTCACGATAGAGCAGCTCCGGATGGCGCGAAGGGTCCTGATGCAGCTCGCTGAGCACCGGCTCGGCGCTGTTCAGCGCGTTGAGCAGCCAGAACAGGGAAACATCCGCCACGGCAAAATCAGCCATCCGCGCATTGCTTTCACGGCGCATGGCCATCAGGCGTCTGCGTCGGGCCTGCAGGCGATGTAACAGCTCGCCCAGCTCGCTGACCAGCGTCGGGCTTGCCGCCAGCGACAGCAGCGGCGGGATGAATTCCGGGTCAACGATCCACTGTCCCTGGGCGTCGCGCACCAGACGCGCTACCGGGCAGGTAAGGAAGGCCGCGTTTTCTTCGGTGGAGAGACGCAGCGTCAGCGCGTGCCGCAGGACGGCCAGCTCGCTGCGTTCATGGCCGGCCAGCTCCTGCACGGTCACCTGCTCGGCGCGCCAGCGGCGCGGGCGGGCGCTCTCCTGGCCGTCATCAAGATTGCCGCCGCTGGCGCTGAGCAGCGGCAGAGCAAGCACAACCTCCACGCTGTCCAGCATCACGCCCGATACATCACAGACCGGTGGCAGAGTATCCGCCAGCTCGGTGTCAATCAGCGTTCCGTCGGCGAAACGAACGATCAGCCGGGTGGCGTTGAGCCGGGAAAGGGTGAGCGCGCTGGCGTCAAACTCCGCGCGCAATACCCCCCACGGGTGGGCGAGCGCCATGCGGGAGACCGTATCGGCGACGTGCGCATCCCAGCGAGCCTGTTGCTGAAACTGCTGCGGGACCAGAAAAGCCCCGTCGCGCCATAATGGGCGGAAAATCTTCATTGCACCTCCTGTGCCTTTCGCTTTCATCTGTCTGCAGACAGGACCAAATGCCCGGTCGGATATCCTTCATCCGCCGTACGTTCGCCTCAGCCTCTGCCTTTGCTCTGGCCTGTTCATCACTAGCGGTTTTTCTCCCGAACGTCGTTCGGCTCGATTTATTGCCTGCCGCTTCAGGGAAAGGAAATATCAACTCTGCCCGCGAGGGTTTAGAAGTCAGATGGTATTCTTTGTACAAGGGAGGTTTATCATAAAGCGAAAAAGCCAGGGGAGGTAACGCCTGGCCCTAAATAATATCTGAATTCAACCTACGGCTGCTTTTATGGCTCTTGTTTAATCCATTGAGAAGGAATATTCCATAAGCTATCGTTTTATTATTTCCCCATTGAATGTTAATTAGCGAATTAGTCTCTCCGTCAGGCTTATTTATATTGATCTTAAATATAAATAATAATAAAAATATCATCGCAATCGATATAGCTTCATTAGCGCCGAGGCCAAAGCCTCCCCCGGCATCAGAGAGATGCCCGGAGGAGTGCCCCGCCCCACCCGGCCATTGCCAGGCGCTGAATTACCCCGTATTTTGGTTTTCCGCTCCGCTGTGGGCGGGTATCAGGGCGAACGAGAGAGAGAAAATGAAACCGCTATTTGTCTATGGGACGCTCTGTCCCGGTCGCAGCAATGCGCACATTCTGGAGGCGATCGGGGGCGAGTGGCGTCCCGGCTACGTCACCGGCACCTTTTACGCGCGCGGCTGGGGCGCAGCCGCCGATTTTCCGGGGATCGTCCTCAACGCTCACGGGCGACGGGTCAACGGCTATCTGTTCCTGTCCGATCGTCTGGCGGCGCACTGGCCCATGCTGGACGACTTTGAGGAGGGGTACGATCGGGTGCCGGTGGAGGTGACCACCGACGATGGACAACAGGTCAGCGCCTGGATTTATCAGCTTCAGCCCCGGGAGTAATCCCCGCCGCGAACGCGCTGTACAATACAGCAGCCCAGCGCGTTCACGGCTTTGCGGTCAGTCCGCCAGGCTTTCCGCCACTGGAGTCACCAGCGCCTTCTTCTCAGCCCAGCAGGCAACGTTATCGAGCACCAGTTGCGCCATCGCCGCGCGGGTACTCCAGGTGGCGCTGGCCATATGCGGTGTGACGACCACATTACTGCGCTGCAGCAGCCCGGCCGGTACCGCCGGTTCATGGCTGAAGACATCCAGCCCCGCCCCGGCGATAATCCCGCTCTCCAGCGCGGCAACCAGCGCGGGCTCATCAATCACGCTGCCGCGCGAGATATTGATGAGGATCCCTTTCTCCCCCAGCGCCGCCAGCACCGGCTGGTTAATGAGCCCCTGGTTTGCCGCCGTTCCCGGCGTGCAGATAACCAGAAAATCACTCTCCGCGGCCAGGGTCAGCAGATCTTCCCGCCAGGCATAATTTAGCGCCGGGAGACGCTTGCGGTCATGATAAGCAATCTGCATGGCGAACCCCTCGCAGCGCCGGGCGATGGCCTGGCCGATGCGCCCCATGCCCACGATGCCGACCCGCGAACCGGAGACTTTTTGCGTCCACGGAAAACCGCCCGCCGCCCACTCGCCCGCTTCGATAAACTTGTGGGCGGCGACGATCTGCCGCGAGGTCGCCAGCATCAGGCCCAGCGCCAGATCCGCCACATCGTCGGTTAACACCCCCGGCGTATGGCTGACCCGCACCTGGTGCTCTGCAGCCGCCTGCACATCCACGCCTTCATAGCCGACGCCAAAGACGGCGATCAGCTCCAGCGCGGGCAGGCTGGCGATCAGCGCTCGCGTCACGGTGGCTTCGCCGTTGGTGATGAGCACGGTAAAGGTGCCGGCCAGCGCGCGAAAGTCGGCGTCAGTGAGTGCGGTCAGCTCCACGAGGTGATAGCGTCGCGCCAGTTCCGCAGTCAGGGCATCCGGGAGCGACGCCTGTTTTAACACGTTCAGTTTCATAGCTTATCTTCTTTCAGAGTGTGGAAGGCGGAGGGTTTCTGGCCGCTCCGGGAGACGATGATGCCGATAATCCCGCCAAGGGCCAGCGCCACGGCGACGATCAGCAGTCCGGAGTGATAGCTGTTGGTCAGGTCCTTAATCTTCCCGAGCAGCGGCGGCAAGCCTAAGCCGACAAAATTGGCGATGGTGTTGATAAATGCAATGGAGGCCGCGGCCGCCACGCCCGCCAGCTTCTCGGTGGTCACCGCCCAGAACACCGGCGTTAGCGCGAAATTAAAGCCCACGGTGAGCACCAGCAGCAGATAGGCAACCAGCAGGTTGCCGGCATAGATGGCGACAGCCAGCGAGAGACCGGCCAGAATCAGCGGCAGCCCCATATGCCACGCCCGCTCGCCGGTCAGATCCGAATGACGGCCATTGAGGTACATAAACAGGCAGGCGAAAATAAACGGCACCGCGGACAGCAGACTAATAACCACATCGCTCTGCTCGCTGGCCATACTTTTGAGGATCAGCGGTAAGAAAAGCGTGATGCCGATGGAGCCGAACGCCTGCAGAAACCAGACCAGACTCAGCAGGAGTACCACTTTATTTTTCAGCGCACTGAACCAGGAGGCGTGTTGATTAACTACCGCGCCGCGGTTATCAGCGGCAATCTGCGCCGTCAGCCAGCCTTTCTCCGCCTCAGAGAGCCAGGCCGCCTTTTGCGGGCTGGAAGGTAGCAGCCAGAGCACCAGCGCCCCCAGCACGATGGCGGGAACGCCTTCAATGGCGAACAACCAGCGCCAGCCGGCGACATCGGCAATGCCATGCATATTTAAAATCAGCCCCGAGACGGGCAGCCCGATGATCGACGCCAGCACCGATCCCATATAAAAGAACGACATCGCCCGCGCCCGGTTGCGCTTCGGAAACCAGCAGGAGATATAGTAAATAATCCCTGGGGTGAATCCCGCCTCCGCCATGCCGAGTAAAAAACGCATAATATAAAGCTGGGTCGGCGTCTGGACGAACGCCATGCCGGCGCTCACCATTCCCCAGGTGATCATTATTCTGGCGATCCAGATCCGCGCCCCCACCCGGGTCATGATCAGGTTGCTGGGAATTTCGAAAATAATATAGGAAATATAAAACATGCCGACCCCAAGGCCGTACATGCTGGCCGTTAATCCCAGATCGGCGTTCATTTGCAGCGCGGCAATTGAAATATTGGTTTTATCAAGATTGGCGACAAAATAGCAGATAATAATAAAGGGGATGATTTTGCTGTTTAGCTTTTTTAATGTAGAAGTACAGAGTTCAATGCTCATAATAATAACCCCATGACTTTGCCTCGGGCAGGGGAAGACCGCCCGCGCCAGGCAAAGATTGATATTAAGAATCGCAGCAGGTATTAACCGGGGACTACCACTCGGCGACCACGCCATCGGCAAGGCGCCAGACGGGGTTCCGCCAGTCAGGAGCGCGTCGGCTCATCTCAATCACTTTCTCTTCGTCGATATCGACCCCCAGCCCCGGCTTCATTAACGGCTTAAAGTACCCCCCCTCCATATTGAAATCGGCTTTGTTTTTCACGAAGTCGAGTAACTCGGCGCCCTGGTTATAGTGGATCCCCATGCTCTGCTCCTGGAAGACAGCGTTGTAGGAAACAAAGTCTACGTGCAGACAGGCGGCCAGCGCGATGGGGCCTAACGGGCAGTGCGGAGCCAGCGACACGTCCGCCGCTTCCGCCATACCGGCGATTTTGAAGCATTCGGTGATGCCGCCAGCGTGAGAGAGATCGGGCTGCAAAATAGCCAGGCCGCCGGCCTCCAGCACCCGCTTGAACTCAAAGCGCGAGAACATGCGCTCGCCGGCGGCCAGCGGGATCGCGGTTTGCGCCGCCAGCCGCGGGTAGTACTCCGCCTGCTCGGCCAGCACCGGCTCTTCGATAAACAGCGGCCGATAGGGTTCCAGCTCTTTAATCAGCAGTTTCGCCATCGGCGCGCTGACGCGGCCATGAAAATCGAGGCCAAATTCAATGTCGTTACCAAATGCTTCGCGGATCTGCGCCACCGTGTTCACCGCCGCATCCACCGTGCGCGAACTGTCAATCATCCCCATTTCCTGACAGCCGTTGAGTTTGAAGGTATCAAACCCCATACCGCGCAGCGTGTTAATCCCGGAAATGACCTCGGCAGGCCTGTCTCCTCCCACCCAGCTGTAGGCTTTGATTTTATCGCGCACCAGGCCACCCAGCAGCTGCCAGACCGGCGCATTCAACGCCTTCCCTTTGATGTCCCACAGCGCCTGGTCAATACCGGCGATCGCGCTCATCAGGATCGGCCCGCCGCGATAAAAGCCAGCGCGGTACATGACCTGCCACAGATCGTTGATCCGTGCCGGATCCTGGCCAATCAGATAGTCCCCCAGCTCATGTACCGCCGCCTCCACGGTGCGCGCCCGGCCTTCGACGATCGGCTCGCCCCAGCCGACTATCCCCTCGTCGGTTTCAATCTTGAGGAACATCCAGCGCGGGGGTAAACGCCAGGTGGTCAGTTTGGTTATTTTCATTTCACAGCCTCTTGATACGCCCTAACAAATGCGGCGGCCTGCTCTGCGGTCCGCGCTACCGGCTGACCGGCGCGATAGAGATCGCTGCCCAGCCCCGCGCCCGCACAACCGGCCTCGATCCATTGCGCCAGGTTTTCCGGCGTGACGCCGCCGACGGCAAATACCGGCACCGACGCGGGCAAAACCGCTTTCAGCGCCCTGATGTAGTCGGGGCCAAACGCCGAAGAGGGAAAAATCTTCAGCGCCTGCGCCCCGGCTTCCAGCGCGGTAAACGCCTCGCTTGCCGTCGCGCAGCCGGCGCAGACGGTCATCCCGTGCCCAACGGCCCGGCGGATCACCGCCGGCTGCACATTGGGGGTCACCACCAGCCGCGCCCCAAGCTGCGCCAGCCGATCGACCTGCGCTTCCTGCAGCACCGTTCCGGCGCCAATCAGCGCCTGCGCGCCGTAGGCCCCGACCACGGCCGGGATGCTCTGCTGCCATTGCGGTGAATTGAGCGGGATCTCCACGGTGTCGAACCCGGCGGCGATCGCCGCGCCGACGTGCGCCAGCGCCTCGTCAGGGGTGATGCCGCGCAGAATAGCGATCAGCGGAAGTGAGGTTTGCCACTGCATGTACGATGCTCCTTATACCAGCCAGAAAGGCATCGTCGCCCGACACTGTCGTCACCTGGCGGCCCAGCAGCTGAAATGCCTGCTGATAGCGCGCGGAGAGGGACGGGCCGGCAACGATCGCGATAGCCTGTTCGTCGGCAATGAAGGCGCGCATGCTGGCCACCTCCGCGCCAATTAACAGGCCGGATAGATACTCGCTCACCTGCTCCCGGGCCAGCGCCCCCAACAGGTGCGCGGCGCGGGTCTCAAAAAGCTGTGGCAACACCGCGGGCGCGGCCAGGCCGCGCGCCAGCCCGGCGTGAAACGCCGCCGGCGCAGCCTGCTGCTCGGGTAATCCCGCACCGATCAGGGAGTGCGTCAGCAGCAGATGGTGCAGTTCGCCGGTCATCACCGTGCGAAAGTCCTCAATCCGCCGGCCGTCGGTTTTGACCCATTTGCAATGGGTGCCGGGCATGACGTACACCGCCGCAGGGGCCAGCAGGCGTGCGCCGAGGAGCTGTGTCTCTTCGCCGCGCATGACGTTGTGGTGGTCTTCGCGGGAAGTGCAAAGCCCGGGGACAATCCAGATCCCTTCATCTACGGCGGTCAACTGGTTGCCAATGGCCGTGAAATCGGCGGGAAGCGGTAAATAGGGCGCGTTCTTCCAGCCCACGTTGCTGCCTACCATTCCCGCCATGACCACTGGGGTACGCCCCTCGCGCCAGCCATGGATTTGTGTCGCTAACACCGCTGCCGGCGATTGACCGTTCAGGCGGGTGATCCCCGCCGCCGACTGTCGGCTGTCGAGGCAGCGTTCGCCCTCAAACAGCCAGGCGCGAAAATTGGTCGATCCCCAGTCAACAGCGATGTAGCGAGATGTCATGTGATTTCCTTCAGTCTTCGTGTCGAGCTGGCGATCATGGTGAGCGCCGCCTGCTCTGCCGCGTTGCTGTCCTGATGGCGAATCGCATCGAACAGCGCTTTATGTTCCTGGAGCGTTTGCGGCATGTTGGCCTCATCCCCCATCCAGGTCCGTTCAAATATCGCGCGCTGCAGCGAGCTAATCGCCACGCTGAGCTGCTGCAGCACCGGGTTATGCACTGACGCCAGCACCGCTTCGTGATAGCGAATGTCGGCTTCATTAAAGGCATCGCGCTGCTGGTTGTTGGCGATCATGTCATTCAGCGCCGCCTCAATCTGCGCCAGATCGCTGGAGGTGGCCCGCTCTGCCGCCCAGCGGGCTATCGCCGGCTCCACCAGATTACGCACTTCGCTCATCGCCGCGATGAGCCCCGGGTCTTCATCCTGTTCCAGCGCCCATTGCAATACGTCGCTGTCGAGGAAATTCCACTGGCTGCGCGGCGCGACGAAGGCGCCGCGATAGCGTTTCATCTCAATCAAGCGCTTCGCCTCCAGCGAGCGAAAGACTTCGCGGATGATGTTGCGGGAGGTGGCAAACTCCTCGCACAGGTCAGCCTCCGCCGGCAGCGCCGCGCCGGGAAGATATTTGCCGCTCACAATCTGGCGGCCCAGGGTCACCATCAGCCGATCGGTTTTAGTCAGGTTCATAGCGTGTCCTTAACGGGGTTATGCCCGGTTACTTTACTCCGTTCAGCGCGTTTCCACCCAGTCTGGTAGTACAAACGTGAACCTGTTCATCCTTGCCTGTGACACATAGTAGTACTATTAATAAAAATTGTACTACAATCCAGATCACAAAAAAGACAATCCATCACAAAAAAGGATCGTCGACATGCCAAAAATGGTGGCGACGATCCTTCGCCGGGGACGGGAAAGATGGGCCTGCGAGGCTGGGTTAACGCGGCTTCGGCGGGGGGCTGTCAGGCTAATCGGGGTAACGAACAGTGGGTAGTCTGGCGTCGTTTCGGCCAATGCAGGTATACTTGGCAGATGTTTCCTCAGTTTCAGACACGCAGATGACAAAACTCACCTTACAAGAGCAGATGCTCAAAGCCGGCCTGGTCAGCAGCAAAAAAATGGCTAAAGTCCAGAGGACGGCGAAAAAATCCCGCGTTCAGGCCCGTGAGGCCCGGGAAGCGGTGGAAGAAAATAAAAAAGCTCAGCTGGAGCGCGATAAGCAGCTCAGCGAGCAGCAAAAGCAGGCGGTGCTGGCGAAAGAGTATAAAGCCCAGGTGAAGCAGCTGATCGAGATGAACCGCATTACGGTCGCCCGGGGCGATATCGGCTTTAACTTCACCGATAATAATCTGATCAAAAAAATCATGGTCGACAAGATCACCCAGACCCAGCTGATTAACGGCCGTCTGGCGATTGCCCGCCTGGCGGTGGATAACAAGCCCGAAGGTGAATATGCGATTATTCCGGCGGTGGTGGCCGAGAAAATCGCCCAGCGCGACGCCAGCAGCATCGTGTTGCACAGCGCCCTGAGTCAGGATGAGCAGGATGAAGACGATCCGTACGCCGACTTTAAGGTGCCCGACGATCTGATGTGGTAACCCCGGTTCTCTCGCCGCGGGCGATCAGAACGGGCTCGCCTGCTGGATATGCATCGGCTCATGGCTGACGGGGTGGACAAAGCGCAGTTCGCTGGCGTGCAGCATCAGCCGCGGAGCCTGTTCCGTGCCGGGCAGCTCCCGGCCACCGTACAAATCGCAGCCAAGGATCGGATAGCCCAGCAGCTGGCAGTGGATGCGCAGCTGATGGGTGCGCCCGGTCTCCGGGGTAAGCGCCACCCGGGTTAACGCCAGCGCCCTCTCCCCATCCCGTGACTGATACAGGCGGTCAATGACCCGATAGCGCGAACGCGCCGGTTTGCCGTGCCGGGCGCACAATGACATGCGCGGGAAACGGGCCGGATCTTTGGCGATCGCCGCCTCCACTATCCCCTCATCTTCCGCCAGATGGCCGCACAACAGCGCCGTATAGACCTTGTCCACCGTGCGCTGGCTGAACTGCTGGCACAGCAAGGCGTTAATGCCCTTGTTGCGGGCCACCACCATCAGACCGGAGGTACCGAAGTCCAGGCGGTGCACCAGGGTGCAGCCCGGAAAGCGCTGAACCAGCCGGTGATGCACGGAGTCAAGGTTGCGCGGATCTTTGCCCGACAGGCTCAGCAGCCCGGCGGGTTTATTGATCAACAGCAGGTGTTCGTCCTGATACAAGAGGGTGATCTGTTCGCGGCACGGCGGCGCGACAAAGGTATCGATAATGGTGGACATCAGGCGGCCCGAAGTAGGAGTGGCTGGCGATAGTACCCCATTTTGGCCGCCGGCACGATGCTGGCGCACAATCCGCCCTCGCGGCGGCGTCATTTATCACCCACACTTATCGCAAAGGCATGGCCTGCACAGGCAATGTGCTTTACACTGCGCGCTGCAAAATTTGAGTTAACCAACGAGTAAGAACGGTAATGGCGATGAACGGAACAATCACAACGTGGTTTAAAGATAAAGGTTTTGGATTTATCAAAGATGAAAACGGCGAAAATCGTTATTTTCACGTGATTAAGGTCGCCAATCCTGATCTTATCAAGAAAGACGCGGCGGTGACTTTCGAACCTACCACCAACAATAAAGGGCTGTCGGCCTACGCGGTGAAGGTCATTCCGGAGAGCAAATATATCTATATCGCCGGCGAGCGGCTGAAGCTGACCTCCATCAAATCCTATGTGGTGTACCATGAGGAGGAGCCGGTCGAGACCCGCGTCGATAAAGAAAACGCGGTGCTGTCGGTCGGGCTGCTGATGAACAGCATCCGGCCAAAATCCACAGTGCAGCCGGGAGAGATGCGTTCGGTGAAAAAGCTGGCGATCACCACCTTTCAGGGGACAACCCTGATCTTCTCGGAAGACGAAATCGATATCGATGCCACGGTAAAACTGCTTAAGGTGTAAGCCCCGGCGCGCGGTTTCCCGCGCGCCCGAAGACCTGCCCGATAGACTACCCGCCATCGCCCCTCGCCGGACGGGGCGATGGCGCCAGACAGCCGATAAGGATGCCGCCGCCATGCCCGTGAATTTTGACTTCAACGATCTCTACGCCTTTCGCGCCCTGATGGAATATGGCAGTTTTCGGCTGGCCGCTGAATCCATCTGCCTGTCGCAGTCGGCCCTTAGCCGACGCATCGAAAAGCTGGAGACGGCGCTGGGCAACCGGCTGTTCGAACGTACCACCCGGCGGGTGACCCTCACGCTGTATGGGCAAAATTTTGCCGAACGTTCGGAGCAACTGCTGGCCCATGTCGAGACGGTGCTGGCGGATATCAGCCAGGTCAGCAAGGCGCGCACCGGGCTGGTGACGGTGGCGACGGTGCCCTCCGCCGCCTACTACTTTATGCCGGAAATCATCCGCAGCTTTCAGGCGCGTTATCCCCAGGTGCGCATCCGGTTGATTGACAGCAGCGTCGGGAATGTGATCGAGGCCGTCAGCAGCGGACAGGCTGACTTTGGCCTCTGTTTTGCCAAAAACCTGCCAGCCAGTCTCGAATTCACGCCTCTTGCCGACGACCGCTATGTGGCCGCCTGTCGGTACGATCATCCGCTGGCGCGCAAGACGCACCTCAGCTGGCAGGCGTATTTTGAACAGGATTATATTGGCCTGGATCGGGTCTCGGGCAACCGGACGCTGCTCGACCGGGAGCTGGCGCATCTGACGCCGGCGCGGCCAAGTATCTGCGAAACCCGCCACGTCACCACGATGCTGGGGATGGTGGAAGCGGGCATCGGCATTGCCGCCGTGCCCGCGATGTCGATGCCCGCCGGGGAGCATTCCGTTCTCCGCGCTGTGCCGCTCACTGACCCGGTGGTCACGCGCACGGTAGGCCTGATCCGCCTCAGCGGCCGTATTCAGTCCTACGTGGCGGCAGAGCTGGAGAAGCTGATTATTGAACAGTATCCTTCTGGCTGACCGGCGTGGTGGCGGCCACGCTTCGCATGCCGGTGGCGTGGATGGTCTCCTGCGCCGCCGGTGAGGCCAGATACGCCAGCAGCGCCTTGCCTTCCTGCGGGTGGTCGGCGCTGATAGTCACCGCCCCGGCAAAGCGGGTGATGTACTGCAGGTTATCCGGCAGTTCGCCAACGAAGGTCACGCCGGGTACCGGCAGCAGTTCGCTCACCTGCTGAAAACCGATCGCATACCGTCCCTTCGCCACTTCCGAGGCTACCGGAATGCGCTCCACCATCTGCGCTTTGCTCTGCATCGCGTCATCAATGCCCAGGGTGTGGAACAGCGTCGAGCTAACATAGCGTCCGCTGGCGCTGTCGGAGTACGCGACCGACGGCGCCGCCAGCAGCGTCGCCCGCAGCTGGTCTGCGCTATGGATAGCCGGCAGCGGCGCCCCCGCCTTCACCACCACGCCGATCGGCGAGTCGGCCAGCTCCCGACGCGAACCCGGTTGCGTACGGCCCGCTTTTTCGAGGCTGGTTAGCGCATCCCCGACCATAATCACCACGTCCGCGTGTTCGCCCCGCGCCAGGCGGTTAGGGATCGCCTGCGGCGTTTTCCCCATCGACGGGCCGGGGATCACCACGAGGTGGTTGCCAGTTTGTTTTTCCCACGCCGGGGCCAGCTTTTCCAGCGCCGCTTTGAAGCCGCCGGAGATCATCACGGTGACCTCTGCGGCCAGCGCGCTGCCGCCGGTGGCGGCCAGCAGCAGCGTGGCCAGCAGTGTTCCTGTCGTTTTACGCATCATCTTCTCCCTGATTAACGTGCCGTCTGCAGCGCAACGGCGCTACGGCGATAGAGGTAGCAAGTGGCCAGCAGGCCGCAGATGGCGGCAAAGCTCATCCAGTAGCCGGGAGACGCTTTATCACCGGTATACTCGATCAGCGCCGTGGAAATCACCGGCGTGAAGCCGCCAAATACCGCCGTCGCCAGGCTGTAGGCCAGCGAGAAACCTGCCACGCGCACTTCGGCAGGCATAATTTCGGTCAGCGCCGGGATCATCGCCCCGTTGTACATGCCGTAGATAAACGACAGCCACAGCAGCACGCTCAGCATCATCAAAAAGCTCGGCGCGTTCGCCAGCAGGGTCAGTGCAGGCCAGGCGGTAGCCAGCGCCAGCAGGGTCATGGCAATCAGCACCGGCCGGCGGCCAAAGCGGTCAGACAGCGCCCCGCCCACCGGCAGCCAGAAGAAGTTGGAAATCGCCACCAGCAGCGTAACCAGCAGGCTGTCAGAGGCGCTGAGCATCAGCACCTTTTTACCAAAGGTCGGCGCATAGACGGTGATCAGGTAGAACGCGGTGGTGGTCATCGCCACCATCATCATCCCGGCGATAACCACCTGCCAGTTCGCCAGCAGCGTGGCGAACACCTGGCGCATCGCCAGATGATGGCGGCGGGCGGTAAACTCCTGGGTCTCCTCCAGCTTACGGCGCAGGATGAAAATGAACGGAACGATCAGGCAGCCGAAGACGAACGGAATGCGCCAGCCCCAGTCGCTGATGGCGCTCTGCTCCAGCACCGCATTGAGGGCAAAGCCCATCGCGGCCGCCACCATAATGGCAACCTGCTGACTACCCGACTGCCAGCTGGTGTAAAAGCCTTTGCGGCCCGGCGTGGCGATCTCGGCCAGATAGACCGACACCCCGCCCAGCTCGGCGCCAGCGGAAAAGCCCTGCAGCAGACGGCCGATCAGCACCAGCAGCGGCGCCCACAGGCCAATGGTCTGGTAAGAGGGGATCAGCACGATCAGGAAGGTGCCGGTGGCCATGATCGACAGGGTGACGATCAGCCCCTTGCGCCGCCCCACCTTGTCGATGTAGGCGCCAAGCACGATAGCGCCGATGGGGCGCATCAAAAAGCCGGCGCCAAAGACCGCGAAGGTCATCATCAGCGAGGCGAATTCACTGCTCGCCGGAAAAAAGGTATGTGCGATGTAGGTGGCATAAAACCCGAACAGGAAAAAGTCGAACTGTTCGAGAAAGTTACCGGACGTGACGCGCAGGATGGCGCCGATCCGGTCACGGGTACTCATCAGTGAGGTTGTCGAATGCATGCAGGTCTCCAGTTTGTTATCCACGCGTTGTCGCGCGCCTGTTGCTGAAGACTGAAACAGAACCGGGAACGAAATAAGCGTAATAAACGCATCCATTAATGCATTTTACGCATGAATAACATTTAACTAATTAACATTACTTTTACATACAATCATTTAACACATACCGTGCTAACCACGCTGCGGGTGACGGCGAAAAAGTCAGTTTTCCGTTTTGTGACCGAGGCCAGGGTGCGTCGCCGCGGGTTGACGGCATAAAAACCCTGGCCTGGGGTGAGGATACACGCTGCCGGCCGCAAAGCGCGTCATGAAACGGAAGCGGCAGACTCCCCCACCAGCGTCTGCAACAGAGCGATCAGCCAGCGGGTAGCCTCGCGTTTCCCGCTGCGTTGGTGGGCGTAAATCTTGACGTCAAACGGCGGAACCGGAAACGGCAGCGGGAAAATGGTCAGCCGGGCGGCGCGGGCCATCGTCTCCGCCGCTCGCCGGGGCAGCGCCATCAACAGGTCGCTCTGCTCAATAATGAAGGGCGCGCTCAGCATCGAGGGGGTTTTCATCGCCACCTGCCGCGAATAGCCCTGCCGCTCCAGCTCACAGTCCAGCACCCCCTGCTGCTCATTCCACGGGGTCACCACCAGATGACGGGCAGCAAGGTAGGCGTCCAGGGTCAGCGCCGTCCGGTCGGCCTGGCTGATGACCACATATTCGTCCCGCAGCCAGTTAATCTCCTCAAGATCGGGATGGGCTGGCTCGTCAGGGGTATTGAACCCGAGGGCCAGGTCGACCTCGCCCGCCAGCAGCTCGGTCAGCGCCGGGCTGTGGGGCAGATAACGGAGTTCAAACCGCAGCCCGGGCGCCTCACGCTGCAGGTGGTGCATCAGCGTCGGAAAGACGCAGAACGCGGTGAAATCGGTGATCGCAATCTGCATGCAGTCGGTGCTGGCGGCCGGCACAAACGCCGCCGGCGGCGTCAGCTCCTGGTTGAGAAACTTCAGCGCCGAAGCAATAGAGGGCGCCAGCTGGCTGGCATAGACGCTGGGGCACATCCGATGCCCTTCGCGATAGAACAGCGGATCGTTGAGGGCGCTGCGCAGCCGGGAAAGCGCATGGCTCAGCGCCGAGGTGCTCATTGCCAGCTCTTCCGCCGCCAGGCGCACCGAGCGGGAGCGATAGACCGCGTCAAAGACTGGCAGCAGGTTGAGGTCAATCCGGCGCAGGACAGGATGCATAATATTCATCGTTTGCTGATTTCATTGCACTTAATTCTTTTCACAATACCGCTTATCCTCAGGGTCAGCAATTTTGCTCTCTTTTGACTATTGATACAGGACGCCCCATGAGCATCACGATCCGCCAGGCCACCCCGGACGACGCCACCGCTATTTACGACATGATTTATGAACTCGCGGTCTACGAGAAAGCCCCTGAAGAGGTGGTGACGACGGCAGAGGAGATCAGAGAGACGCTGTTTGCCAGCGGCAGCAAAACCGAAGCGCTGATCTGCGAGGTGGCGGGCAAAGCGGTGGGCTACGCGGTGTTCTTCACCAGCTATTCCACCTGGCTTGGACGCAATGGTATCTATATGGAGGATCTGTACGTCACCCCCGACTTTCGCGGGATAGGCGCCGGAAAAGCGCTGCTGAAAACCATCGCGCAATATGCTGTACAGCGTCAGTGCGGGCGTCTGGAGTGGAGCGTGCTCGACTGGAACCAGCCGGCGATTGATTTCTATCTGAGCATTGGCGCGCAGCCGCAGGATGAGTGGGTGCGTTATCGCCTCACGGGCGATGCGCTGCGGGCCTTTGCGGAGTAAAGCGGCTCGCCAGCAGGTCGGCGCAAGGCGTCGACCTGCTGGCCGCGGATCAGGCTTCGACCGCGCTATTCTGCAGCTGCGGACCGGCCAGCGCCAGACGCGCGCCCGCTTCGGTATCGCTGTACTGCTTAAAGTTATCCATAAACAGCTGAGCCAGGCTCTCGGCCTTCTCCTGCCACTTATCCGCTGAGCTCCAGCCATTACGCGGATCCAGCACCGCGCTGTCTACCCCTGGAATGCTCTGCGGGATCGCAAGACCGAACACCGGGATGGTCTCATCGCGCAGCGGGCCGGTAGTGCCGTTGAGGATCGCGCTAATGATGCTGCGGGTATCGCGCAGCGACAGGCGTTTGCCCTCGCCGTTCCAGCCGGTGTTGACCAGCCAGGCTTCCGCACCGGATTCCGCCATCTTCGCCGCCAGGACGCTGGCGTACTGGGTTGGGTGAAGCAGCAGGAACGCCGCGCCATAGCAGGCGGAGAAGGTCGGCGTCGGCTGGGTAATGCCGCGCTCGGTACCCGCCAGCTTCGAGGTGAAACCCGACAGGAAATGGTACTGCATCTGCTCGGTGGTCAGACGGGAGACCGGCGGCAGGACGCCAAACGCGTCGGCGGCAAGGAAAATCACCTTCGACGGATGGCCCGCACGGGACACCGGCTTGACGATATTGTCGATATGCGACAGCGGATAGGAGACGCGGGTGTTTTCGGTTTTGCTGCCGTCGGCATAATCCACGCTGCCGTCAGCGCGCACCACCACGTTTTCCAGCAGCGCATTGCGGCGGATGGCGCCATAAATCTCCGGCTCCGCCTGCGGGTCGAGATTGATGGTCTTGGCGTAGCAGCCGCCTTCAAAGTTAAACACGCCGTCATCGTCCCAGCCGTGCTCGTCATCGCCAATCAGCTGACGATGCGGATCGGTCGACAGGGTGGTTTTGCCGGTCCCGGAGAGGCCGAAGAACAGCGCCACGTCCCCTGCTTCGCCACGGTTGGCCGAGCAGTGCATCGACGCGATGCCTTTCTGCGGCAGCAGGTAGTTCATGACCGAGAACAGCCCTTTCTTCATTTCGCCGCCGTACCAGGTGCCGCCGATGAGCTGAATACGCTCGCTGAGATTAAAGGCGACGAAGTTCTCGGAGTTCATCCCCTGCGCCTGCCAGTTGGCATTGGTGCAGCCTGCGCCGTTGAGCACCACGAAGTCTGGCGTAAAGCTGGCCAGCTCGTCGGCGCTCGGCACGATAAACATGTTTTTGACAAAGTGGGCCTGCCACGCCACCTCGGTGACGAAGCGTACGCCAAGACGGGTGTCCGGGCTGGCGCCGCACCAGGCGTCGATGACGTACAGTTTTTTGCCGCTCAGCTGGCCCGCGACCAGGCTTTTCAGGCTGCGCCACACGTCTGGCGATAACGGTTTGTTGTCATTGCGGCCGAGGCCTGAGTCTGCCCACCAGACGGTATCACGCGTCTGTTCGTCGCGGACGATGTATTTATCGCGCGGTGAACGGCCGGTGAAGATCCCGGTATCAACAGCCACAGCCCCAGACTCGGTCATCACGCCGCGGGCCGCGCCGGTCAGTTCAGGAGCGGTTTCATGTGCAATAAGCAAATCGTAATCAGGGTTGTAAAAGAATTCGCCGCTTGCATTAATCCCCAGCTCCTGCAGAGCCATTTTAACTGATTCAATTTGTTGTGACATGGAACTCCTGACAAACTATTTAAGGTAAGAGGCCTGGGTTATTCATTGCTTTCGTCATCGTCGCCGGCGATTTAATAAGATAAGTCCTGGACAATAAAATAAAGCAATAAATAACCGTGAGTCGCGATTTCATATCGTGCTCATGTAGGGTCGCCGATATGCATTCATAAATCTCAACTTTCCAAAAAATGTTAACACCTGTCGATAATTATGTTAATTGCATAGTTTCTATGCGCTATGCTAAAATTGCATAGCCTTTATTGCGTTTTTGAGGACTGGATCGGTGTTGGCAAATCTGGAAGTAAAATGGCTGTATGATGTGATTGCCCTTGAGGAGTCGCGCAGCTTTACCCTGGCGGCCAAAGCCCGCAACATCTCTCAGTCCTCGTTCAGTCGACGCATCCAGTCGCTGGAGGCCTCCCTCGGATTCAGCATCTTCGATCGTAGCGCCAACCCCCTGCAATTGACCAACCGCGGGAAAATTTTTGTCGGCTATGCGCGAAATATGCTCGATGACATGGATTTTCAGATCAGTCGTATTAAGGGTTTAAATAACACGACCCAGAAAATAAGAATCGACGCGGCCCCTTCGCTGTCGGTGTTATTACTGCCGGAAATCATCGCCGGTTACACCGACCGTAAAAATAAGACTTTTCATGTTGAATCGATTAACGTCAACGACGCCGTATTTAACCTGAAAGAGGGAAAAAGCGATTTTATCCTCTCCTTCTATAATGAAGAATTAATGAACTATCCGTTTATTAATCATAAAATTTTTGATTCTTACCTGCACCTGGTCTCCCCCTGCGACGAACATGGCCGCCCGCTGTTTCATTTACATCGCGGCGTGCTGCCGCTGATGAAATACGCCAACGACAGCTATATGGGGCGCCAGGTGAACCAGGTGATCGACCGTACGCCGGAGATCACCTTCTCCCTTACGTTTGTCTCTTCCATGAGCGAGTTGCTCAAGCGCATGATCCTCAATGGCGACGGCGTGGGCTGGCTGCCGCAATACTCTATTCAGCGCGAGCTGGACGAAGGCCGACTGACGATCCTCGATGACCGCCTGTCGCTGCCGATCGGCGCCTGGCTCTACCGCTCCGGCTCGCGGCTTAACCAGGCCGCCGAACGTTTCTGGCAGCACATTAAAACCCGTAACGAACCGCGGGAATAACCCCCTCAGCCGCTGATCCCCAGATATGCCTTACGCACCTCCGGGTCGTTGAGCAGCGCCTGGCCGCTGCCGCTCAGGCGGATCTGGCCGTTCACCATCACATAGGCGCGGTCCGACAGGTTAAGGGCATGGCGGGCATTCTGCTCCACCAGAAACAGCGTCATCCCCTGGGCCGTCAGCTCGCGCAGGATCTGAAAAATCTGCTTCACCACCAGCGGCGCCAGCCCCAGGCTTGGCTCATCCAGCAGCAGCAGGCGCGGTCGGCTCATCAGCGCCCGGGCGATGGCCAGCATCTGCTGCTCGCCGCCGGAGAGGGTCATCGCCCGCTGTCCCCGCCGTTCTTCCAGCCGGGGGAACAGCTGATACATCCGCGCCTTGTCTTCGGCCTGATAGCGGTTGCCAATGGCAATGGTCCCCATCAGCAGGTTCTCCTCGACGGTCATATCGGGAAAGATGCGCCGCCCTTCCGGGGCCTGGGCGATGCCGTTACTGGCGATAAAGTGGGTCGATTTCCGGCTGATCGCCTCCCCGCGATAGAAAATCTCCCCGCCGGCAATGCGCGGCTGGCCGAAGACCGACATCAGCAGCGTTGATTTACCGGCGCCGTTGGCGCCGATCAGCGCCACCGTCTCTCCCTCGTTGACGGTGAGGGAGACCTGCTTCAGGGCCTGGATCGGCCCGTAGAAGACATCCACCTCATTAAAGGCAAGCAATGGCTGGCTCATCGGCGCGTCTCCTCTTCCTCAGCGCCAAGATAGGCGGCAATCACGCTGGCGTTGGCCTGGATCGCCTGCGGCGCGCCGCGGGCGATGACGTCCCCGTGATCGAGGACGATAATATGATCCGAAATCTCCATCACCATCCCCATATCATGCTCGATCAGTAGTACCGTGATGCCGTGCTGCTGGCGCAGAAAGCGAATAATCCGGCTCAGCGCCTGGGTTTCCACCGGGTTGAGACCGGCGGCCGGCTCGTCCAGACAGATCATCTCCGGGCGGGTACACATGGCGCGGGCGATCTCCAGCCGCCGCTGCTGTCCATAGGAGAGGGTCCCCGCCAAACGGTTGGCGCAGTCCACCATCTCCACCACCTCCAGCCAGTAAAAAGCGCGATCCAGCGCCTGACTCTCCGCCTGCCGATACCCACGGGTATTGAGGATCCCGGCCAGAAGATGGCGGTTAACCTGGGTATGCTGGGCCACCAGCAGGTTCTCAATCACCGACATCTCGCGGAATAAACGTATATTCTGGAAGGTGCGCGCCAGGCCAGCGCGGTTCACCAGATGGGTGCCACCGAACATCTTGTAATAGATCCTCCGCCCCAGCTGCGCCGGGTGGAGAAAATCGTCCGGGTGAAGCTTCTGCCCCAGTACCTGAATGACATCGGTAACCTTTTCCCGCGCCCGCAGCACGATGCTCCCCCCCGTCGCCCGGTAAAAACCGGTCAGGCAGTTAAACACCGTGGTCTTGCCCGCGCCGTTGGGGCCGATCAGGGCGGTGATCGACCCCCGCTCCACCTCCAGATTGACATCATTCAGCGCTTTGATGCCGCCGAAATGCATCATCAGATGCTCAACGCGTAAGATGCTGTCGGTCATGGCGCGACTCCTTTTCGCAACGCAACCCCGCTGCGGCTGGTGCGCACCAGGCCGCGCGGCCGCCAGATCATCATCACCACCATCAGCACGCCGAACAGCAGCACCCGATATTCGTCAAAACCGCGCAGCAGCTCCGGGGTGACCGTCAGGACAAACGCCGCCAGCACCACTCCCAGGGTGGAGCCCATTCCCCCGAGCACCACAATCGCCAGGATCAGCGCCGACTCAAAAAAGGTGAACGACGTCGGGTTAACAAACCCCTGATAGCTGGCGAAGAACACCCCGGCGATGCCGGCGGTCGACGCGCCGAGCATAAACGCCGAGAGCTTCACCAGCACGTGGTTGAGCCCCATCGCCCGACAGGCGATCTCATCCTCGCGCAGCGCCTCCCAGGCGCGGCCGATGGGCATCCGCGTCAGACGATGTTTCACCAGCAGCACCAGCATCACCACCAGGCACAGCACGGCGTAGAGAAAGATGAATTTCAGGTTGGGGTTGTAGCTGACGTGGAAAAACTCATGGATGGGGATGCCGCCATCCCTGGCCCGGCGGGTAAACTCGAGGCCAAACAGCGTGGGCGACGGCACCGGTACGCCGTTGGGCCCCCCGGTGAAGCTCACCCAGTTGTTAAGCACCAGGCGAATGATTTCGCCAAAGCCGAGGGTGACGATGGCCAGGTAGTCGCCATGCATGCGCAGCACCGGAAAGCCCAGCAACGCCCCGGCGAGGGCCGCCATCACCGCCCCCAGCGGCAGCATCGCCCAGAAGCCGAGGCCCAGGTACTGGTAGCCCAGCGCCAGGCCGTAGGCGCCGATGGCGTAGAACGCCACATAGCCAAGATCGAGCAGGCCCGCGAGGCCCACCACAATGTTCAGCCCCAGGCCGAGCAGAACGTAGATCAGGCCGAGGATCGCCACGGTCAGCAGGTATTTGCTGGCGAGAAATGGAAAGGCAATGGCCAGGACCGCCAGCAGCGGCATTATCCAGCGCAGCCGCGAGCGGTATCCCGGCGGCCGGACGTACACCCCGTCATCCGCCCCCTCAAAGCGGGCAATAAAGGCTTTTCCCCGACGGCTCTGCAGCAGCAGGCTGAGCGCCAGCCTGCCGGCCATCACCACCGCCACGAGGATCGCCACCCGCGCGGGCGCGAGGGTAAAACCATACCCTTTGAGCACCACGCCGACGATCGGGCCAAAGACAATTAACGCGCAAAGACCGGCCAGCACGCTGTCGATCAGCGCGCTTTTGATATCCCGCGCAGGCTGGCGCGTAAATTCACCCATAAAGCCTCCTTAGACCTTGGCCACCAGCGGACGTCCCAGCAGCCCCTGCGGGCGAAAAATCAGGATCGCCACCAGCAGCGCAAAGGAAAAGACATCTTTGTAATCCGAATTCACCAGCCCGGCGAACTGGGCTTCGGCCACCCCGAGCAGCAGTCCGCCCAGCATCGCGCCAGGCAGCGAGCCGATCCCGCCCAGCACCGCGGCGGTGAAGGCTTTGATGCCGATAATAAATCCGATATAGAAGTCGAAGGTGCCGTAGTTCATGGTCACCAGCACGCCGGCCAGACCGGCCATCGCCGCGCCGATGACAAACACCAGGGAGATCACCCGGTCGGTATTGATGCCAAGGATCGCCGCCATACGCCGGTCCTGCTGGGTAGCGCGACAGATGCGCCCCAGCCGGGTGTACTGGATAATCCAGGTCAGGGTCAGCATCCCCACCAGCGCCGCGACGAGAATAAACACTTTGGTCCAGGTGATCTGCACCACCCCATCGCCCACCGTCATGCGCAGCGCGCCGCTGAGCAGCGTCGGGATCCCCTGCTGGTTCGGCCCCTGGCTCAGCTGGACATAGTTCTGCAGGATCAGCGACATCCCGATAGCCGAGATCAGCGGCGCCAGTCGCGTCGAGTTGCGCAGCGGCCGGTAGGCGATGCGCTCGATCGCCCAGCCATATACGCCAGTGACCACGATGGTGAACACCAGGGTGGCGAAAATCAGCAGCGGAAAGGAGTGGATCCCGAAGAAAGAGAGCAGCGCCAGGCCGATGGCGCACAGATAGGCGGAGACCATATACACCTCGCCGTGGGCGAAGTTGATCATGCCGATGATCCCATACACCATGGTGTAGCCGATGGCGATTAAGCCGTACACTGCGCCCAGCGTCAGCCCATTGATCAGTTGTTGCAGAAAAAACGCCGTCATAGCCCCTCCAGCCGCCAGGCAGACGGCCGCCGGGTTCCGTTCCCGGTCGACCGCCGTGATGTGACGATTCGCAAGTCAAAAGGACAGAGCGTCCTCAGGTCGTGGCCGATCAGAGCTGATGATATTTGCCCTTGTCGTCCCACTGATAGACCACGTAGTCGGACACCTTGAGGTCGCCTTTGCCATCCCAGGCTTTCTTACCCATTACCGTCTCGACGTCGTGGCTCTTCAGCCAGTCGCTGGCTTTGGCGTTATCGGTACCGACGGCGTTCCAGGCCGCGGCAATGGCCTGAATGGAAGCGTAGGCGTAGAGGGTATAGCCTTCTGGTTCAAAGCCGCTGGCGCGGAACTTCTCGATCACCGCTTTGCCTTCCGGGAGGGTGCGCGGGTCCTGACCAAAGGTCATCAGCACGCCGTTGGTGAACTGCGGCCCGCCGGCGGCCGTCACCAGCTCCTCGGTGACGATACAGTCGCCGGAGAAGAATTTAGCCTGCACCCCCTGCTCGCGCATCTGACGCACCAGCGGGCCCGCTTCCGGATGACAGCCGCCAAAGTAGACCACGTCCGGCTTGAGGGCGCCGATCTTGGTCACCAGGGCGTTAAAGTCTTTTTCACCGCGGGAGAGGCCTTCGTACAACACTTCTTTGGTGCCCCGCTTCGCCAGCGCCGCGCGGGTGGCATCGGCCAGCCCCTGACCATAGGTGTCTTTATCGTGGATGACGGCAATTTTCTTCGCCTTCAGCACATCCAGCATATAGTTGGCGGCAATCGCCCCCTGCTGATCGTCACGACCACACATGCGGAAAAGATCCTTCATGCCGCGCTCGGTGATCTGCGGGTTGGTCGAGCCGGGGGTAATGGTCAGGATCCCGGCTTCGTCATATACCTCGGAGGCCGGCATCGTTGAGGAAGAGCAAAAGTGCCCCACCACGGCAGAGACTTTCGCTTCGTCCACCAGCCGGTTGGCCACCGCCACCGCCTGCTTCGGTTCGCACGCGTCATCCCCCTGCACCAGCACAATCTTTTCGCCTTTGATACCGCCGGCGGCATTGATATCGGCCACCGCCTGTGAAGCCCCTTTCCAGTACTGGGCGCCGTAGGTGGCGTTGGGTCCGGTAAAGGGCCCGGCGACGCCGATCTTCACGTCTGCCTGGGCGTAAAAGGCCATGCTCATACAACCTGCTATCACAACATGAAGCGTCATTGTTTTCAGTTTCAAAGACATTCGGATATTCCTCAGCGATGTAAAGCCTGGCGTCATGGAATGACGCAGAAAATATCACTTACCGTGTGGTGCCGACGTTGGCGCAGCGCCAGGACGGCCAGGGTGGAAGAAGCAAAAATCCCGCCAGGTAGAGAGGTCGCGCCAGAGAGCGGACGCCCCGGTCAGTGCGCACGCGACGGCAACCCGTGCCGCATCCGGCAAGGGCGCATTCCCTTTCAGGTCAGGAGATCGGTTGCCATCACGTGGCGAGCCGGACAACGCGGTATCCGTACCGACCCGTGAGCTAAACATAGATGCAGTTAGCGGTCGCTGCGCGCCAGCGTGGTGCAAAAATGCGAATATGATCAACAGTGGTGATTATTTTGTTGCGGTAATGTGAAGATGATAACAGGAGAGCCCGTTAAAGGCTCTCCTGTGGCCTGGCGGCCGCTCAGAGTTGACTGGTGAACGTTCGGGAGATCACATCCTGCTGCTGCTCGCGGGTCAGCGCGTTAAAGCGGACCGCATAGCCGGAGACGCGGATCGTCAGATTCGGATACTGCTCCGGGTGTTCTATCGCATCGAGCAGCTTTTCCCGGTTCAGCACATTGACGTTAAGATGCTGTCCCCCCTCCACCGTCTCCTCGTGGTGGAAGTAGCCGTCCAGCAGCCCCACCAGGTTGTTTTCCTGCGCCGACGGGGCTTTGCCGAGAGCCGCCGGCACGATGGAGAAGGTATACGAGATGCCATCTTTGGCGTAGGTAAACGGCAGTTTCGCCACCGAAGTCAGCGACGCCACCGCCCCTTTGCGGTCGCGGCCATGCATCGGATTGGCCCCCGGGGCGAACGGCGTCCCCGCCCGACGTCCGTCCGGCGTGTTGCCGGTTTTCTGCCCGTACACCACGTTGGAGGTGATGGTCAGGATCGACTGGGTCGGCACCGCCTGACGCCAGGTGGGGAGCGCCTGAATTTTGCGCATAAAGCGCTCCACCAGGTCGCAGGCGATGGCATCGACCCGATCGTCGTTGTTGCCGTACTGCGGATAGTCGCCTTCAATGACAAAGTCCACCGCCAGCCCGTGGTGATCGCGCACCGGCTTCACCCGGGCGTACTTTATCGCCGACAGCGAATCCGCCGCCACCGACAGGCCGGCGATGCCGCAGGCCATCGTGCGGTAGACGTCGCGGTCGTGCAGGGCCATCAGCGCCGCCTCGTAGCTGTACTTATCATGCATACAATGGATGATGTTCAGCGCGCTGATGTACTGCACCGCCAGCCAGTCCATAAAGTGGTCGAGGCTGGCCATCACGGTGTCATAGTCCAGCACCTCATCACGCAGAGGGTCGGTTTTCGGCCCCACCTGGATCTTCAGTTTCTCATCCACCCCGCCGTTAATCGCGTAGAGCAGCGTTTTGGCGAGATTGGCGCGGGCGCCGAAGAACTGCATCTGCTTGCCGATCACCATCGGGCTAACGCAGCAGGCGATGGCGTAGTCGTCGCTGTGAAAATCGCTGCGCATCAGATCGTCGTTCTCATACTGCAGCGACGAGGTGGCGATAGAGACCCGGGCGGCATATTTTTTAAACGCCACCGGCAGCGCCTGCGACCAGAGCACGGTCAGGTTCGGCTCCGGCGCCGGCCCCATGGTGTGCAGGGTATGCAGGTAACGGAAGGTGGTTTTACTGACCAGGGTGCGGCCATCCAGCCCCATACCGCCCAGCACCTCCGTCGCCCAGATGGGATCCCCGGAGAACAGCGTGTCAAATTCCGGGGTGCGCAGGAAACGCACCATGCGGATCTTCATGATGAAGTGGTCAATGAGCTCCTGGGCCTGCTGTTCATTGAGCCGACCCGCCCGCAGATCGCGTTCGATATAGATGTCGAGGAAGGTGGCCGTGCGCCCCAGCGACATGGCGCCGCCGTTCTGCGACTTCACCGCCGCCAGGTAGGCGAAGTACAGCCACTGCACCGCCTCCCGGGCAGTGCGCGCCGGGTGGGCGATATCGCAGCCGTAGCGGGCCGCCATCTCCTGCATCTGCTGCAGCGCGCGCCGCTGTTCGGCCAGCTCTTCGCGCAGGCGCAGGGTGGCCTCCAGCGCCTCGCCGCGCTCAAGGGCTGGCTGCAGGTCGGCAAACTGCAGCTCACGTTCGCGAACCAGATAGCGGATGCCGTACAGCGCGACGCGGCGGTAATCGCCGATGATCCGTCCGCGGCCATAGCCGTCCGGCAGCCCGGTCAGCACCCCCGACTTGCGACAGCGCAGCATATCCGGGGAATAGACGTCAAATACCCCCTGATTGTGGGTCTTGCGCAGCGCCGTAAACTGATACTCAAAGGCGGGATCCATTTCGCGGCCATAGGCCTCGAAGGCGCTTTTGATCATATTGATGCCGCCAAAAGGATGCAGGGCGCGCTTCAGCGGCTGGTCCGTTTGCAGGCCGACGATCTTTTCCAGCGGCTGGTTGATATAGCCCGCCGCGTGGGCGGTGATGGAGGTGGCGACATTGGTGTCGAAATCCACCGGCGCATGGGTGGCGTTCTCGACGCGGATCCCGGCCATCACCTGCTCCCAGAGGGCGGTGGTCGCTGGCGTCGCGTCGGCGAGGAAAGACTCATCGCCCTCGTAAGGGGTGTAGTTATGCTGAATAAAGTCGCGGACGTCGATCTGCGTTTGCCACGCCGTACCGCGAAAGCCCTGCCAGGCCTCGGCGTATCGTACATCCTGGGTATCGATATCTACTTTCATGAACATCGTCTCTCTACAGAATAAAAAGTCAGGCCAGCGCCGCCGCCGTGTGGATCCGACCTAAGCGGATCGCATCGAGGGCAATCATGCGCTCTTCATTGGTAGGAATAACCGCGCAGCGCACCCGGCTGACGTCGGCGGAGATCAGGCGCTCGCCGGCCGAATTCGGCTGCTGGTTGCGGGCGACGTCCATCTCAAGGCCAAAGACCGCCAGCCGCTCGCTCACCAGCCGACGGATCAGCACCGAGTTCTCGCCAATCCCGCCGGTGAAAATAATGCCGTCGAGACGCTGCAGCGCGGCGGCGTGACCGGCAATATGACGGGCGATGCGATGGACAAAGGTTTTAATCGCCAGTCGGGCGCGGGCATGACCCTCATGCCACGCCTGCTCCAGCACCCGCAGGTCGGAGGAAAGGCCGGAGATCCCCAGCAGACCGGAGGCGGTGTTGGCCACCCGCTCCAGGTCGCTGAGGGTCTGCCGGGTTTCCCCGGCAATCCACGCCATGGCGCCGAAGTCGACATCGCCGCTGCGGGTGCCCATCATCAGCCCCTCCAGCGGCGTCATTCCCATCGAGGTGTCCACGCTGCGGCCGTTGCGCACCGCGCAGATCGAGGCGCCATTGCCCAGGTGGGCGATCACCAGGCCGCTCTCCTGCTCCGGCAACCCGAGCAGCGCCAGGGCGCGCCGGGACACATAGCGGTGCGAGGTACCGTGGAAACCGTAGCGGCGTACCCCGAGGTTCTGGTAATACTCCCACGGCAGACCATAGAGAAAGGCTTCCGGGGCCAGGGTCTGGTGAAAGCTGGTATCAAAGACCGCCACCTGCATCACTTGCGGGAACAGCCGCTGCGCCGAGGCGATGCCGCTGAGACTGGCGTAGTTATGCAGCGGGGCCAGGGATGATACCTGGCGAATGTTATTGATAACCTCCTCGCTAATAATGACCGACTCGGTGAAGAGGTCGCCGCCGTGGGCGACGCGGTGGCCAATCAGGGCCACGCTGTCGATAAGGTCGCGTTGGGCTAATGCTCCGGCAATCGCCTGCAGGGCGCCTTCATAGCCGCGCTGCGCCAGCGCCACCGGCTCGCCGCCGTTGAGCGAGAGAAACGCCCGTTCCGCGTTGATGCCCTCGGCCACGCCGTTCAGCAGGCAGTCGCAGCTGGCGGCGTCCAGGACGGAAAATTTGATCGACGACGAGCCGCAGTTGATCACCAGTACTACCGGAAATTCAGTCATGTTGTACTCCGCGTGGCCTGAGCCGGATTAGAACAGTTTGTAAACGATGTTGAGGATGGTCAGCAGACCAATGGCGGTCACAAAGAGGTTATCGAGACGTCCACGGTATTTGGCCAGCGAAGGCGCTTTACGAATGGCGTACATCGGCAGCAGGCACAGCAGCGAGGCGATAATCGGCGCGCCCATGGCCTCAATCAGGTCGAGGATATTGGGGTTGGCATACGCCACCACCCAGGTCGAGCCCATGATGAACACCATGCTCAGGGTATTGAGCTTGCCGCTGGAGACCCGGGTTTTATCCCCTTTATAGCCGAAGCGCAGGATCAGACCGTTCAGCCCCTCGAGGGTGCCGAGATAGTGGCCGAAGAACGATTTGAAGATGGCCACCAGGGCGATGATCGACGCGCCATACTCCAGCAGGGTGGCAAACGTGGATTTGGTGCCCGACATCGAGGCAAAGTGGTTCGCCAGATAGGAGAGCACCGGGATATTTTGCGCCTTGGCGTCCGCCATGTTCTGCGGCGAGAGGGTAAACAGGCAGCTGAAGGCGAAGAACATCACCACCGCCACCATCAGCATGCTGGCCCGGGAGATGATCTGTGAGCATTTGCGTTCGGTATACTCCCGGCCAAACTGCGCTTCATACTCTTCGCGTTTGGAGACCACAAATGAGGAGACGATCGGCGAGAAGTTAAAGGAGAACACCATGATGGAGATGCCCAGCCATACCGTCACCAGAATGCCGTCGTGACCGGTTAAGGCGATATCGCTGAGGTTGACCTGGTCAATCACCGCGCTATTCCAGTAAGGGATCAGGGACAGGGAGATCACCACCAGGCTGGCGATAAACGGCCACACCAGATAGCTCATCACCTTGACCATCAGGTCTTTACCAAACCAAATGACAAACGCCATCAGCAGCAGCAGGAGCAGCGCCACCACCCCGCGGTTGAGGGCCGGCATCTGCAGCTGGTTCTCCCAGAAGGTCATAAAGGTATTGGTGATCGTGACGCCATAAATCCACAGCAGCGGGCAAATGGCGAAGAAGTACAGAAAGGTGATCACCACCCCGCCGGTTTTGCCAAAATGCTCTTCCACCGTTTCGGTGATATTGCCGGAGGGGTTAGCCCCCGACAGGCATAGCCGGGCCAGCGCCCGATGGCAATAAAAGGCGATGGGATAGGCCAGCACCAGCATCACCAGGATCGGGATCAGCCCGCCGAAGCCGGCGCGAATCGGGAAAAACAGCACCCCGGCGCCGATAGCGGTGCCAAACAGGCCCAGGGTCCAGGTGGTGTCAGATTTACGCCAGGACGAAAGGCTTGTCTGGCTGGATGCAATGCTCTCAGTCGTACTCATATCCTGTCCTCACTTATGTATTGAATTAAGCGTCAACAAAACCCGTAATTTGCGATACCCGGGAGAGATCGATATTGCCCCCGGAAATCAGGCTGACCGTTTTGCGGTTCTGGATATAGCTGTCTAGTTTGCCGCTTAATAACGCGGCGCAGGCCAACGCCCCGGCCCCTTCGGTGATCACTTTATTGCGCTGAATTAAGGCGACCATGCTCTGGCGAATGTCGTCCTCACTGACCAGGACGATGTCATCCACCAGCTGGCGGGCGATTTCATAAGTCAGTTTCCCTGGCCGGGCGACATCGCAACCATCGGCTAAGGTGCCGGCGTGGCGATGGCTGGTGATCTCCCCGGCATACCAGGAGGCGGCCATCCCGTGAACATTTTCTGACTGCACGCCAATAATGCGGATCGTCGGGTTAATGGATTTAATCGCAATCGCGATGCCGGCAATTAATCCCCCGCCGCCAATCGGCACGATGACATTATCCACGTCATACAGATCTTCTAATATTTCGAGACCAATCGTTCCCTGCCCGGCAATAACCTGCGGGTCGTCATAGGGGGGAATAAAAATACGGCCCTCAAGTTCAACAATATCGCTGGCTTTGGCGAGGGTATCGTTAAAGTTATCGCCATGCAGGACTACCTCTGCCGAATAATCGCAGGTGGCGGCGACTTTCGATTTCGGCGCCCCTTTCGGCATCACCACTTTCCCGTCAATGCCGAGCATGGCGCAGGAGAGCGAGACCCCCTGCGCATGGTTGCCCGCCGAACAGGCCACCACCCCTTTGCGTTTTTCCGCCGCGGTTAAACCGCAGAGCTTATTAAACGCGCCGCGAATTTTAAATGAGCCCGTGCGCTGCATATTTTCGAATTTAAGGAATATTTCCCCCTGGCAGCGTTCGCTAAAATAATTCGAGCGGGGCATGCCCGTTTTATATATTTTTCCCGCCAGGCGTTGCTTCGCCTCGAGAATATCGTCAATGGATACCGGAAGATCGTAGGTAATATGCATGATGGCCTCTGTATCTTAATATAAAGTCAATGACCGGGCGTCATCCTGCTGATAACAGCGAGGACGTGTGTTGGGTTATTTAATCAATATCAGTCAGGCAATTTCTATTGGTTGCCAGTGGCGGTTTCCCTGCCCCGAAGAGTACTGTTTCGCCATCTCCACCAGCGACGCCGCCGCGGTTTTAAGCCGGTAATTCTTCGACCATACCGCCGCATAGCGCGCCACCGGCAAGGCCTCTTTAATGGGGATGGTGACAAACTGGCTCGAGCCGAACGGCGTGGTCATGTCGCAGGGGATCACCGTCAGAAAATCGGCATTGAGTACCAGGTTATAGATCGTCACCACCGAATCGGTATTGACGATATTTTCGCGGCGGATGCCGCTGCGCTGCAGGGTGGCCAGCAGTTCGCTGTAATAGCCCATATTGGTCTCCGGCAGCACCCACTGCTCATGCTGGAGCGAGGCCAGACGGACGGTGCCGTTGCCGATCCGCGCCCGGTTCGCCACCAGCACAAACTCAGACTCAAACAGCGGCTCGACGTGCAGGTCCTGCAGTTTCATCTCATCGCTCAGCGTCCCGATGGCGAAGTCGAGACGCCCGTCGCGGATCGCCGGTAAAAAAGCGGAGAGCTGCGCTTCATACATCGATACCCGCGCCTTCGGGAAGGTCATTTTAAACTGATGCACCATCTCCGACATAAAGGTAAACCCGACCAGCGAAGGGAAACCAAAGGAGACATCCACCACCGCGCTGTTGGTCAGAGCATTCATTTCATTGACCATATTTTTCATTTCACGGGTGATCGCTTCTGACCAGTTGAGAAATACCTGCCCGGCCTCGGTGAGCGAGACGCCGGTATTTCGCCGGACGATTAATTCGCTGCCAAAATAACTTTCCATGTCACCAATGATTTTACTGACCGCCGGCTGAGTGAGTCCTAACGCTTTTGCTCCGGCCCCGATTGACCCACTGCGGATCACTTCCTGGAAAACCACCAGATGCTGTGTTTTAGGCAGAGAAAAAGTATTCATCGCGTCTCACTTTCATTCCTTTGTTGACGGCGGAAAGTGTAACAAATCGCGATCACCGGGTTATGTGAGAGCTCTCACAAAGGCTCCGCCGCGGAGGATAAGCAGGAGCCACGAGTCAGAATAAGTAAATTAAAATCAACAAATTACAAGCATCATAAACGCTATTTGCGCGCCTTTTACTGTGGTCGAATGCGGGGATAAAAATAATTGATGGCGATAACATCGACAGCGAAATGGCGATAAAAAATACGCCTTTTGTACGTTATTCGACCCGCGCTATCAGGGTGAGAAGAAAGCCGAAAATTAAATTAATGCTGTAAACAATAAAAAGCAGACGTAATAAACGCCGTTATTTAACGACAAGCCGGTCGGGCATCACATTTTATCCCCGGCGGTTGGGCAAAATGCGCGGTCATTATTTACACGATAGAAACATTAAATTCACAATCTTGTTTTTGTTTTGCGGCGGACGGCGCTGCTTTTTCCGCCATATCGCAGGCGGTCATACTTTGATTAAAATCAACCCTGGTAATTTATCTTTTACGGTGGCCGCTTGAGAGTCATTTGTGTTGCCGATCACAAATCCATAAAACAACTTCCCGGCCTCTCTTCCATAGCAACTGATTAACCAGCTTTTCACTATGCAAATGCAAATAACGTATTTGCCCTCCCCGCAGGCGCTCTGTAGTTTGAGCCAGGATCCCGGCGCCACTTTATCCGGGTCAGGACTTTATTATTCAGAGTGTTGAATTCCGCCATGATTAAATTAACGCATCTTTTTAAAACCTATCCAGGCAGCGCCCAGCCGGCCATTCGCGACCTCAGTCTGGATATTGATCATGGCGAATTCTGCACCTTCGTCGGCCCGAGCGGCTGCGGAAAAACGACTATCCTGCGGATGATTAACCAGCTGGATATTCCCGACAGCGGCGACGTCTATATTCAGGGGGTCCGCCTCGCTGACGCTGATATTATCCAGATCCGCCGCCAGATCGGCTTCGTGATGCAAAGCGCTGCGCTCTTTCCCCATCGTACCGTGGCGCAAAATATCGCGACCGTGCCGCGGCTGGCGGGCTGGAGCAAAGCACGGATCCGCGCGCGGATTGACGAACTGGTGGCGCTGATGTCGCTCGATAGTCATCTGCTGCACCGCTATCCGCATCAGCTCTCCGGCGGCCAGCAGGGTCGCGTGGCCATCGCCCGAGCCATCGCCGCCGATCCGCCCATTTTACTGATGGATGAGCCTTTCGCCGCCATCGACCCGGTGGTCCGCGAACGCCTCCAGGATGAGCTCTTGCTCCTGCAGCAGCGGCTGCAGAAAACCATTGTATTAGTGACCCACGATATCAATGAAGCGATCCGTCTCGGCGATAAAATCGCCATTTTCCAGGAAGGCGGCGTGCTGGCGCAGTTTGATACACCCGACCGTATTCTGGCCCACCCGGCGAGCGAGTTCGTGCGCCGCTTTATCGGCCCGGAGCCCAATCTGAAGCGGCTGGGCATGATACAGGTCGGCCAGCTGCCGCGTCACGATGTCCCCCTGCTCGACGAAGCGCTGACGCCGATCGCCAGTACCCATCCACCGCTGGCCAGCCCGCTGCGTCTGGTGCTTGACCGCCAGCGACGCCCGCTGCACTGGTTCGATCCGCAGCGGGGCCTCACCCTGCCGGTGGAGCGCCCACTCGCCAGCAGCCACAGCCTGCGTTTTGCCTACAGCGCGCTGCTCGACGTGGCGACCGGCGTGCTGGTGCATGTGGATGACGAAGGCCAATACCAGGGGGCGGTATCCCACACCCTGCTGCAGCAGGTGCTCGACGGCGCGGTGGGGGTGCGATCTCATGATTGACTGGAGCTGGGTTATCGATAACCACGCGATGATCGGCGATCTGCTCTGGCAGCATGCGCGGATGGTCCTGCTGGCCCTGCTGTTCGGCTCCCTGCTCACCGGCGGCCTGTTAGCGGTGACCTTACGCTGGCCCGCGACGGCGCAGCCGCTCATCACCCTGTGCGGTGTGCTCTTTACCATTCCCTCGCTGGCGCTGTTTATTTTATTGCTGCCGTTTACCGGGCTGTCGCTGACCACCTCGCTGATTGGCCTGACGCTGTACTCCCTGCTGATCCTGCTGCGCAACGTGCTGGCCGGCATGGAGAAGCTGCCGCAGGCGGCGCTGGAGTCCGCGCGGGCGCTCGGCTACACCCGCGGGTTCCGCTTCTTCGATATCGAGCTGTGGCTGCTACTGCCCTCTCTGTTTGCCGGGCTGCGCATTGCCTCGGTGACGCTGGTCGGCCTGGTCACCGTCACTGCGCTGATCGGCCAGGGCGGGCTGGGGCAGCTACTGCTGGCGGGTTTTAATCAGGACTTTCTGACGCCGATAGTCGTTAGCCTGGTCCTGAGCCTGCTCCTGTCGCTGGTCTTTGACGGGCTGATTGCCCGTCTCGGCGACTGGCTAGCGCCGTGGACGGAATGATGACCCTGCTTCTTGCTACTTTTCACTGGCTAACCCAGCCGGAGCACTGGCTGGGTGACGAGGGCATCTTGCTGCGCCTGGGCCAACACCTTTATTACGTGCTGGTCAGTATGGCCGTGGCCTGCGCCATTGCCCTGCCGCTCGGCATCGCGCTGGGCTACTGGCGCAAAGGGGCCTTCGTGGTGATTAACCTGTTTAATCTTGGCCGCGCCATCCCTTCGTTAGGGCTGATTTTATTATGCATCATCGTTTTTGGCTTTAACGATATCCCGGTGCTGGCGGCGCTTATTGCGCTCTCGATCCCGCCCATCCTCACTAACACCTGGGTGGGGATTTATCACGCCGATCGCCCGCTGTGCGATGCGGCCATCGCGCTGGGCATGACCCCCTGGCAAAGCCTGTGGCAGGTGCGGATCCCCCTGGCGGCGCCGCTGATCCTCGCCGGTGTGCGCACGGCGCTGGTTCAGCTTATCGCCACGGCGGTGGTCGCGGCCTATGCCGGTCTGGGCGGGCTGGGACGTTTTCTGATCGACGGCCTCGGGCAGCGGGATATCCCGCAGGTGATCGGCGGCTCGCTGGTGGTTTCCCTGCTGGCGATAGGCGGTGAACTGCTTTTCGCCCGCTGCGCCGGCCGCCTGGTTCATCGCCGTATTGCCGCGCCTTATTAGCGTGAAACTGACATGACCCCAGCGCCTGGGGCTGATTAACCTGAAAATAAAAGAGGTATTATGAAGCAATTATTTGGCAAGGCCGTCACCGCCCGTCGATTTCGTCTCTCGCTGCTGGCCGCCGGGCTCTTCAGCCTGAGCGTTAGCACCTTTGCCGCCAGCGTCACGGTGGGCGGGGCCAATTTTACCGAAAGCTCCATTCTCGCCAACATCTACGCCAGCGCGTTAAAGAAAAATCATATCGAGGCCAACACCCGTCTCAACCTTGGCAACCGGGAAATTATTATTCCGGCGCTGCAGAGCGGTGAGATCGATATCGTTCCGGAATATCTTGGCGCCCTGCTCAATTTCTATAACGGCAAGACCGAGGCCACCAGCCAGCAGGCCGTTAGCGCTGAGCTGGCCCAGGCCCTGCCCGCCGATTTCACCCTGTTGAACCCGGCCCCGGCCACCTCGATCACCGCCTGGGCGGTACGTGCCGAGACCGCGGAGAAATACCATCTGCGCACCCTCTCCGACCTGAAGCCCGTCGCCCCGCAGTTGGTGATCGGCGGACCACCGGAGCTGGCGGTACGCGCCCTGGGCCTGCCGGGGCTGAAGCGCGTCTATGGACTTGAGTTCAAAGCGGTGAAATCGCTGGACATGGGCGGGCCGCTGACCCGGCTGGCGCTCAATTCGGGCAAAATCGACGTCGCGACGGTCGTCTCCACCCAGGGCAACCTGGCGAAGGAGAAATGGGTGGTCCTCGAGGATGATAAACATGAACAACCGAGTCAGAATGTGGTGCCGCTGGTGCGCAAAGCCAGCCTGACGCCGGAGATCAGCGCCGTGCTCAATGAGGTTTCCGGCAAGCTGGACAATGCCACGCTGATTGCCCTCAACCAGCAGGTGGATCTCCAGCATAAAGATCCGGCAGCCGTCGCCGAGCAATGGGTTAATGCCAACCTCCCCCAACACTGACCGTCACCCCGCCACGGATGGCGTTCAGCCGCGAGTCCACGCTATGTCTACCCGACACATGATCCTGAACCTGTTCTTTTATAACCCGCAGGGGGATTACCGTTTCTCCTGGCGTCACCCTGACGCACCAGAAGCGGAAATATTTACCCTCAACTATTACGCCAGTCTGGCGCGCAAGGCCGAAGCGGCGACCCTCGACGCTATCTTTGTCGCCGACCATATCGCGGTGTGGGATACGGTGCCCAGCGGCCTGACCCACTATGCCAACGCCCGGCTTGAACCCCTGACGCTGCTCTCCGCCCTCGCCGCGGTGACGGAGCATATCGGTCTGATGGCCACCGCGTCGACCTCCTATAACGAACCCTATAACCTGGCGCGCTACTTTGCCTCGCTGGATTTCCTCAGCAATGGCCGGGCCAGCTGGAATGTGGTGACGTCGTGGCTGGAAGAAGAGGCGGCAAACTTCGGTCTGGAGCAGCTTCCCCGCCACGGCACCCGCTACCAGCGGGCCAGTGAATTCATCGACGTGGTCACTCGCCTGTGGGATTCCTGGGAAGATGGCGCGGCGATCTTCGATAAAGCGCACGGATTATTCGCCGATGCCGGCAAGGTGCATCACCTCGACTATCAGGGCGAGTACTTTCGCGTGCGCGGCCCGCTCAACGTCCCTCGCCCGCCGCAGGGCCATCCGCTGCTGGTGCAGGCCGGCTCTTCAGAGGCGGGAAAAGCGCTGGCCGCCGCCTGGTCTGATATGCACTTTGTGTTTATTCACTCGATCACCGAGGGGCTGGCCTATCGCGAAGAGATGAACCAGCGGCTGCGCCAGCACGGGCGCGATCCGGCCCATTTCAAAATTATCGCCGGGGTCCTGCCGGTGGTGGTGAACTCCAGCGAGGAAAAGGCGGCCCGCCAGCAGCTTAACGAGCAGCTGATGAGCGACCAGATGGCTATCGACCTGCTCTCCTCTTATCTTCGGATGGATCTCAGCACCCTGCCACGGGACCAACCCCTGCCGCCGCTCCCCGATGAAGAGAGCTTTGATGGCATCCGCACGGCGCTGAAGCTTATCCGCCAGTACGATCCGCGGCTCACCCTGCTGGAGTTGGGGAAATTGTTATTACAGAGTTCCGATAGCTGGCTGCTGCTGGGCAGCGCCGAGGAGATTGCCGCCGCCTTAACGGAGACCTGGCAGGCGGGCGCCGCCGATGGGTTCAACCTGATGTTCCCGCTGCTGCCGGGAGACTTTGACCGCTTTGTTGACCAGGTGGTGCCGATTCTGCAGCGTAACGGCGTCATGCGCGATCGCTACCCGCCCGGCACCCTGCGTGAAAAGCTCGGTCTGCCCGCGGTGGAAAACCGCTTCACCGCGCCGTAGCCCGACGTGGCCCGCCCCGGCACAGACCGCTGGCCGGGGCATTTTACCTATAGCTGGCTGACTCCCAGCGCCGCGGCCTCATCCCGCCACGCCAGCAGCGGCGCATAGGCCTCCCGCGGCATATCGCTATAGCCGCAGATCAGCAAGGCATCGCACAGGGGACGATAGCGCGCATCGCTCACTAACTGCTGGAGCGCCTCGCGCAGGCTATTCAGCGTCGCCGCCGGAGTGGCGCCGGCGGTGATCAGCGGCAGCCCTGGCGCGGCCGGGCTCCAGCCGATCGCCACCAGGCCTGCCAGGGCCTGCGGCTGATGGCGCTGCAGCAGCGCGTAGGTCACGCAGTCGATGGCGGCGATATCGGCGTTTTCCTGCTGCAGCTCGCGCAGCGACTGCCGATGGCTGCCGCTGAACACCACCTCCGAAAAAAATCGCCCCTCCCGGGAGAGCGGCGCGACCATTTTACGCAGCACGTTGTAGCCGGACTGCGAGTGCTCGGCATTGCACGCGGCCCGACGGCCAAAAAAGTCCCCCAGCATCCGATGACTATCCGCTTCGCGGGCCACCAACAGGCTGCGGTAGCGGCGCCCTTCACAACCGGGCGCGGCGTAGTGGAAACAGCCCACCGTCTGCACCTCCGGCAGCTGGGTCACCAGCGGGTAGCCGCAGGTCTGGCTCAGCAACAGCGTCGGCTGGCGCCAGTGGTCCAGCAGATCCTCGGGGTCAGCCGCCGGAGGATCTCCCGTCACGGTCACGCCGCGTTCGGCCAGCAGCGACTGCACCGCCTGCCACAGGGCCTGGGTCTGTTGACGGTGGATGGCATACATCGGAAAGGTCATGCGTTCAGCCATGTTCTCCTCCCGCTTGCGCCTGCTCGCCAAAGCCCGGATGGGCGTTCACCGCCACCGCCCGGCGGCCAAAATGGCGTCGCCACTCGCCGTACCCACGCACCAGGAACCCCTGATTACGCTGCAGATAAGCCGTCTGGCGATGCAGATACAGCTGACGTAAAGCGTACCAGGGGACCCCTGGCAGGTCATGATGCACCGCATGGTAGTTGAGATTGAGGAACAGCACCCGCCAGGGGAGCCCGGCCTCGTTGATCACCGAGCGGGCCAGCGGGTCATCCGCGGCGCGGTGTTCGAGAAAAGAGCGCACTTTGGTCAGGGCCAGCGCCGGGTAGCTCACCGCCAGCACAAACCACAGTGGGGAAAAACCCTGCGCCGCTATCCAGGTCAGCAGGCCCGTCAGCAGCAACAGATGCAGACTCCACATGGCGATAGCGCGGCGGTCGCCCTCGCGGAAAGCCCGCAGCGCGCTGTTCAGGGTGTGAATAATATCCATTAGCGGCGCCAGCAGCAGACGCCCCCAGAAGGTGTTGCGCAGGTGGATAAGGCGGCGCTGCCAGGCAGAGAAGCGCTGCCAGCTTTCCGCCGTCACATAGTACGATTCGGGGTCGTCCTCGGGGTGCGTCAGCAGATGGTTGCGATGGTGCGCCAGGTGGCTGTCGCGGTAGATGCCATAGGGATACCAGACCGCCAGCGGCAGCGTCCCCAACAGCTGGTTAAACCATGCCAGCCGGGTGGGATGCCCATGGATAAGCTCGTGCTGTAAGGACATATACCAGGTGGTAAACCAGATCAGCAGCAGCGTGGCCGGCATCAAACCCAGCGTCTGCCAGCCCGCCACGCAGGCAAACCAGCCGCCGTAAACCGTCACTATCAGCAGCCATGTCGGCAGCTCGCTGCGCCACAGCCAGCTGCGCGCCAGCTGGCGGATCAGGATGCGCTGTTGATCATCCACATAGACAGCCGTCTTCTTTTCCGTCACTTCCGATACCTTGCCGTGTTGCCTCATTCCCTCCGAAGATGTGAGATAACACGTTAAATAACAAAGTATTTAATTTACTTAGCTTTGCCAAAAAGCGCGTTTGTATTCACCGCTTTCATCAACACCTGAAACTGCGGATTAAATTCATCAAAGATGGGCAGCGCAGCGGCGCCCAGCGCGGCGGTATCGGTGCCGGTCATCCCCATTTTGACACGCTGCGCCGGCAGGTAACGCCCGCGCACAGACTGATACAGCGGCGGCAGCCGCGCCAGCACTTTCTCCAGCAAGGGGGCGGGCATCATACCGCCCACCACCACCGTCTCGGCATCGAAGACGCACTCCAGCAAATTGATCGCCTGACGCAACGGCGCCAGGATGCTGGTGATCCACTGGTCGAAAAGCGCAGCGTCCACCGACAGCAGATCTTCCGGCAGCGCGCGATAGGGGTCGAGGCCGCAAAACTCATAGGCCGCCTGCAGCGAAACATAGCGCTCAAGGCATCCCTCATTCCCGCAATAGCAAGGGCGACCGTTCGGCGCGACCACAATATGCCCGACCTCACCGGCGTTATGGGCATGGCCGGTATACACATGACCATCGGTAAAAATACCGGCGCCCAGACCGGTGCCAATATAGAGATAGACAAAAGAGTTGAGCTGCCGCGCCACGCCGTGAAAGCGTTCGCCAATGGCGGCCACCGTGGCGTCGTTTTCGAGGGTCACCGGCAGGCCGCTGAGTCGCCCGAGCTCCGCCGCTACATCGACCCCTTCCCAGCCGTTGAGCGTCGTGGGCCCCGTCGACGAGATCCCTTCCACGCCAAAGGGCCCCGGCATCACGACCCCCATCCCCAGCACCCGCGACCAGTCCAGCGTCGGCAGCGCACGGATCTCATCCAGCACCTCGGCGAGGCGGGCAAAGGTCGCACCAGGCTGGGGCTTTTGCACCAGAATGAGTCGGCGAAAATGGACCTCGCCGGCCAGATCCACCAGCACCACAATCAGCGTCTGATGATCAAGATGGATGCCAATTGACCAGGCGCTGGCGGGATTGAGGCTCACCGGCACCGCTGGCTGTCCACGGCCGCTGGCGCGCCGCGGTTGGTGGCTGGTCAGGATATCCATCTGCTCCAGCTCCGCCACAATATTCGACACGGTCTGCGGGGTCAGCGCGGTCAGCCGCGCCAGCTCGGCGCGGGTCAGCTCGCCATGTAAACGCACCGCCTCAATGATCACCCGGCGGTTATGCACCCGGGCATGTTCAAGGTTTGTACCTGATGTTTTCATCGTTTCCCTTCCAGGCTGGACTGGTGAAATTTTAGCCGGCATCACAGATCTGACAACGACCCGCGCAGGCGGGTCTTCGCGATGGCATACCCTTTGCTACGCTTAGTGCTGGGACCACTCGGGAGATGTCGCCGATATTGTCGCCCTGATTAAATCAATCAAATTGATTTAATAAATCATAACCCCTTTCAGTACAGCACAGCGGAGAGCAAAGATGAAATACCACAGCGCACTACGGGTCAACGCCTGTCTGCTGGCGATGCTCGTTATCAGCGGGAGCGTCAGCGCAGCGACCCAGATTAATGCCCTGTTCATGACCCAGGCGGCCTATAGCGAAAACGACATTCGCGCGATGACCAGTGACTTCGAAAAGCAACACCCTGACGTGAAGGTCAATCTCGAATTCGTCCCCTATGAAGCGCTGCACGACAAGATCGTCGCCGCCCGCGGCGCAGGGGGTAACGGCTACGACGTGGTGCTGTTCGACGCGATCTGGCCGGCGGAGTTTAGCCGCTTCGATCTGCTGCAGGATGTCTCCTCACGGATTGCCGCCGACGAGCGCGAGAAGATTTTCCCCGGGGCGATGAATACCGTGGTGTATCAAGGCAAAACCCTCGGCATGCCGTGGATCCTCGACACCAAATATCTGTATTACAACAAAGCCATGCTGGACAAAGCGGGGATCAAAACGCCGCCTGCCAGCTGGCAGCAGGTAATGGACGACGCCAAAGTGCTTAAGGACAAAGGGATTGTTAAATATCCTCTGGTCTGGAGCTGGTCGCAAGCGGAAGCGCTGGTCTGTGATTACACCACCCTCGTCTCCGGCTTCGGCGGGAGCTTCTACCAGAACGGCAAGCTCGATTTTTCGACGCCCGCCTCGCTGAAAGCGGTCACGCTGATGAAAACCTCGCTCGATCAGGGGCTGAGCAACCCGGCATCACGTGAATATCTTGAGGAGGATGTGCGTAAGGCTTTCTCCAATGGCGACGCCGCCTTTGCGCTCAACTGGACCTATATGTACAACATGGCCAACGATCCGAAACAGAGTAAAGTCGCAGGTGATGTTGGCATTGTCCCCGCCCCAGGCGATACCCCGGATAAACCCGGCGCCGTCAACGGTTCTATGGGGCTGGGCATCGCCAAAGCCAGTCAGCATCCGGAAGAGGCCTGGCAGTATATTCACTATCTGACCTCCCAGCCGGTACAGGACAAGTATGCCAAACTGAGCTTGCCGGTGTGGAAAGCCTCGTACCAGGATCCTGCCGTTGCCAAAGGCCAGGAGAGCCTGATCGCCGCCGCCGACAAGTCGTTGAACGTGATGCTCTCTCGTCCCGAAACGGCAGATTACTCGCGCCTGTCAAACACCCTGCAACAGCAGCTTCAGTCGGTACTGCAGGGTAAAGCCACGCCCGACGTCGCCCTCAAGGCGGTCGACACCAGCGCGGCCCGTCTGCGTTAAGGAGGCATGATGCTGAGTCTGCAACGACGCGAGCATCGTCAGGCATGGGTGCTGTTAGCGCCCATGCTTATCGCGATGTTTATCCTCACCGCATGGCCGCTGGCGCGCACGCTGTGGCTGAGTTTTACCGATACCGCGCTGGCGGGAAGCGGCGAGGCGACCCACTACGTCTGGCTGGATAATTATCTTTATGCCCTGACCGACCCGGACTTTCGTGCGGCCTTCGCGCGAACGCTCTATTTCACCGTGGTCTCGGTGGCGATTGAGGGGGCGATCGGCGTACTGGTGGCGCTGTTGTTGAATCAGCGTTTTGTCGGGCGAAATGTCCTGCGGGTGCTGGTGATCCTGCCGTGGGCGTTGCCAACTATCGTCAACGCCATGATGTGGCGGCTTAACTTTAATCCCGACTACGGCAGCGTTAATGCTCTGCTCAGCCAGCTGGGGCTGATTGACAGCTATCGCAGCTGGCTGGGCTCGCCGGATTCCGCGCTGCACGCGGTGATGCTGGCGGATATCTGGAAAAACTACCCGCTGGTCACCCTGCTGGTGCTGGCCGCCCTGCAGTCTGTTCCCGACGATCTGTACGAGGCGGCGCGGCTCGACGGCGCCTCGGCCTGGCGGCGTTTTCGCGCCATTACCTTTCCGGCCATTGTGGGTCCCCTTGGCGTCGCGCTGGTGCTACGCACCATCGATGCCTTCAAAGTGTTCGACATTATCTATGTTATGACCCGCGGCGGCCCGCTCGACAGTACCAAAACGTTGAGCTTTTTTGTCTATCAGGAGTCCTTCAGCTACCTGCGCGCCGGCAGCGGCGCGGCCTACGCCATGCTGATGAGCCTGATGTGCGCCGTGCTGATAGCCCTGTATCTGTTTTTGCTGCTGCGTCAGCGGCGCCGGAGTGTTGATGATGAAGCGTAAAGGGTACATCGTACTGCGTTATCTGGCGGCGCTGGCGGTGGCGATCTCGATCCTCGCCCCGATGCTGTGGCTGTTTTTGATGAGCGTCAGCACCACCGCGGACCTCACCCGCGTCCCGCTGGAGTGGCTCCCGCGGCAGTGGGACTTCAGCCGCTATGGCCATCTGCTGTCGCTGGCCCCTGGCGAACCCGGGGCGCTGTTTCTTCCCGCGCTGGGCAACAGCCTGCTGGTGGCCGCCGGGGCGACGCTGGTGTCGTTGTTGCTGGCGATCCCCGCCGCCTTCAGCTTTTCGCGTTATCCCGGCCGCGACGGCTGGCTGTACGCCGGCCTCGGCATCTATATGGTGCCGCCCGTGGCCTTTGTGCTGCCGCTCTATTTTATTCTTGAACACTTTGGCCTGCTCAACACCCGCAGCGGGCTGGTGCTGGTCTACTGCTCGCTGATCGTGCCGTTTCTGACGTGGATGGTCAAAAACCAGTTCGATACCCTGCCGCAGGATATCGAGCAGGCGGCCCGGCTTGACGGTCTGCGCATCTGGCAGGTCCTGCTGCGCATTACTCTACCGCTGGCGAAACCGATGCTTGGCGCCGCCGCGCTGTTCGGCTGGCTGCTGGCGTGGGACGAGTTTTTCTATGCGCTACTGTTCACCAGCAACCTCGCCGCCCAAACGCTGCCGGTGACCATCGCCGGCTTCACCGCCGGCCGCGCCACCGATGACGGGCTGGTGGCGGCGGTCGGCATACTGGCTTCAGTCCCTCCGCTGTTGATTGCTATCTGGCTGCAAAAAACGCTGGTCAGCGGCCTCACTAACGGGGGAAGTAAAGGATAACTATGGATAACACCAGGACACCTGTGCTCTATATCGTGGGCAATTACAATATTGATTTAGTGATGGGAACCCTGACCCACTGGCCTGCCCAGGGGACTGAGATGATGCTCGAGCACAGCGCTCTGCGGCCCGGCGGCTCTGCCGGCAACTGCGCGCTGGCCGCCGCCGCCATGCAGCTTCCGCACTGCACAGTCGGCTGTCAGGGCGACGACGCGTTTACTCCGTGGCTGGCGGCACAGTTTCCCGGCGGCAGCGCACGCTGGCCGCAGTATCCCTGTGAAACTTCGCTGACGGTGGCGATCACCCATCCCAACAAAGAGCGCTCCTTCCTCAGCAACCACGGACATATTACCCGCCTGACCGCCGGGGATGTGTTGAGCCAGCTGCCGGCCGCCGCTGGCGAGGGCGATATCGTGTTGCTCTGCGGTACCTTTCTCTGTACCGGGCTGCTGTCCGACTATCCGCAGCTGCTCGCCACGCTCCGCCAGCGCGGTTTTACCCTTGCCGTCGATACCGGCTGGCCGCCTCAGGGCTGGAGCGACCCGCTGCGTCATGAGGTCGACCGCTGGCTGGGCGACTGCGACTGGCTGTTGCTCAACGACGTTGAAACCCTGCAGCTGGCCGGCCACCCGACCCTCGCCGAAGCCGCCGCAGCCCTGGCGGCACGGCTCAGCGGCCGCGGCGGGTGCGTGGTAAAGCGCGGCGCCGACGGCGCGGACTGCTGGACGACCGACGGCCATCACCATGCGCCGACCCGGCCAGTCACCGTGATCGATACCATCGGCGCTGGCGACAGCTTTAACGCAGGATTCCTTGCCGCGCTGCTGAGCGGTAAACCTGCGGCAGCCGCGCTGCGCTGGGGAAATACCGTCGCCGCGCAGGCGATCGGCACCTCCCCGCGCCGCTATCCCGACTGGCATACCCTGCAACATCACCTTGAGGAGGCCACCGATGGCCAGTGTTGAACTGATCGATGTCGCCAAGCGCTACGGCAAACAGACGGTGCTCCAGCCGCTGGACCTCACCATCCCCGACGGCAGCTTTACCGTACTGGTGGGCCCTTCCGGCTGCGGCAAGTCGACCATGCTGCGCCTGCTGGCCGGTCTCGAAACGCTTTCCGGCGGCACCATTCTGATGAACAAGCGGCCGGTCAACGATCTGGATCCGGCCGACCGCGATGTGGCGATGGTCTTTCAGAGCTACGCGCTCTACCCCCACCTGACGGTGGCGGAAAATCTCGCCTTTCATATGCAGGTCAAAAAGGTGGATAAGCAGTTACAGAAAAGCAAAGTGCAGCAGGTCGCCAGCCTGCTGGGGATTGATAAACTGCTGGCTCGCTATCCGCGAGCGCTCTCCGGCGGCCAGCGCCAGCGGGTGGCGATGGGCCGGGCCATGGTCAGAAACCCCCAGGTTTTCCTGTTCGATGAGCCGCTGTCGAACCTTGACGCCCAGCTGCGGATGGAGCTGCGCGCGGAGATCAAATCCCTTCACCAGCGCATCAATACCACCATGATCTATGTCACCCATGACCAGGTGGAGGCGATGACTCTGGCCGATCAGATTGTGGTGATGCGCGACGGGCAGATCGTCCAGCAGGGGGCGCCGCTGGCCATTTACGACCAGCCCTGCAATACCTTCGTCGCCCGCTTTATCGGCTCCCCGCCGATGAATCTCCTGCCCGGTCAGCGCGCCGTGCGCGACGGTCAGCCCGGCGTCGCCTGCGGCGCGCTGTGGTTTCCGCTGGCCGAACGCTGGCATCAGGCCGTGGCGCAGCAGGGCGATGCCCCGCTGATTGTCGGTCTGCGCCCGCAGGATATTCTGCCGGATGCGCATGGCGCGCCGGCAACGGTAAACATCATGGAGGTGACGGGGGAATCCACCCTGCTGCATCTCGACTGGCAGGGTTTTCCGGTGCATGTGCAGGTTGCCGGCAGGGTGGCGGTCGCGGCGCAGCAGACGCTGGGGCTGACTCTCCGCCGCGAAAACCTGCATCTGTTTGATGCCGCCAGCGGCGAGCGGCTGGCGGAGACGCGCTAAGGGCGAAGGGAGCCGGTCATCATCCGTGTGGCCGGGCTCCGGGCGAGCTCGTGTTCCAGGGCTACTCCTCTTCCCGCTCCGCTGGGGTCCAGGTCGGCAGCGTCTGGAAGGTGTGCAACAGCCCTTCGGACCACGCCTTGCGGATGCGGTTGAAGTAGGGATCGCTGTCGGTGATGCGATGCTGCCCGGCACTGCTCAGGCTGCCGCTGCGGTAGAGCAGCGTATCCAGCGGCAGGCCGACGGACAGATTACTGCGCAGCGTCGAGTCAATGGAGATCAACGCGCAGCACATCGCCTGCTCCAGCGGCGTATCGATGGTCAGCACCCGATCGATGATCGGCTTGCCGTACTTGCTTTCACCAATCTGGAAATAAGGTGTGTCGCGGGTGGCTTCAATAAAGTTGCCCTCCGGATAAATATGGAACAGACGATGGGTTTCGCCGGCGATCTGGCCGCCAAGCAGCAGGTTGCAGTTGAAGTTGGTGTTACTGCAGTTCTGCTGGTTGCTGCTGTCGCGCTGGATCACCTCCAGCAGCGTTTTACCGATCAGCATCGCGGCGTCGTAGAGGGAGGTGACCTGCATCAGATTCGGCTCCTGCTGGGTACGGATGCGCGCGCTGAGCAGGCTTATCACGCTCTGGGTGGTGGCCAGGTTGCCAGCGGATTGCAGCACCAGCACCCGTTCCCCCTCCTGATGGAAAACGTGCAGCTTTTTAAAAGTGGCAATATGGTCGACGCCCGCGTTGGTGCGGGAGTCGGAAGCAAACACCAGTCCATCCGCCAGGCACATGGCCACACAGTAGGTCATTGCGGTTTTTCCCGTATTATTGCTGCTGCGCCTGCTGGCTGTGTTCGCGCACTTCAGCGTTGGTTAACATAATCTCCCCGCCGCCGCCCAGCCGGGTGCCCCGTACCGGGCAGGCGTCGAGATAATCCAGCCCGGTCGCCAGCCGCAAATGCTGATTCAGGCGACGGGTATTATTGGTGATATCAAACGACAGCCAGCGGCCGTCGAGCCAGACTTCCGCCCAGGCGTGCATCGCCACATGCTGAGCGTTATCGCTGTAAACATAGCCGCTGACGTAGCGCGCCGGGATCTCCAGCGCGCGGCAGCAGGCCAGAAAAACATGGGTATGATCCTGGCACACCCCCTTCGCGCGGGCGAAGGCGTCGGCGGCGGAGTCCTGCACCTGGGTCGCGCCGGGGGAGTATGGCATTCTTAACAGCAGATCCGCCATCAGTTGATTCAGACTTTCTTCCGCCGCATCGGGACGATAGAGGCGCTGGGCAAACTCACGGATCGCCGTATCGGCGCGGGTTAACGGCGTACAGCGCAGAAAAACCAGCGGCGACAGCAGCTCGGCCTCTTCATCACGCGTCTCCTCCCCTTCGTCGGCGATATCGACAATCCCGCTGGCGCGGATAGTGATTTCCTTGTGCGGGTTATCCAGCGTCAGCACATGCAGCACATTGCCCCAGCCGTCGGTAGTGGTCACCGCCGCCCCGTCCGGCAGGGTCAGCGTCCAGGCGGTGATGGTCTGCCGGCCGGTACTGCGCGGCGTCAGGCGCAGATACTGGGTGGAAAACTTCACTTCTTCATCGTAGCCATAGCGGGTGAGATGATCGATGACCAGTTTCATAAGGCCTCCAGATAGGTTTGTCTGATGCTGTCGGACAGCGCGTTAATTCTCGCCAGCAGGCCGTTAAGGGTGGTCTGCAGGTCCGCCTGCGCCAGGTCGTCGCGGGTGCTGAAGCGCAGGTCAACGTTGAGCTGATGGGCCAGGCGCAGCGGTTGATAGGAGCGATCGTTGGCGATCTTCTCCAGCTCGCCGACCAGATCGGCAATGCTGGCGCGCAGCGAACGCGGAATATCGTTACGCAGGATCAGCAGCTCCATCACCGTTTCGCGACTGACTGGCTGGCGATAGAGGCTGTTGTAGGCTTCGCGGGCGCTGACCGCATTGAGCAAGGTATCCAGTCGATAGTATTCCCGCACCGGATCCGGGTCGTTGGTCAGTTGTTGATCCTTAATCAGCAGAAGCTGGGTGGTGGCGAAGGCACGCTCTATCAGCGTGCCGATGCCGATAAAGCTCAGCGCGTCGTTGCGCAGCAGCGTGCCAATCACCGCCCCGCGAAACAGATGCACCCGCTCTTTCACCCACTCGAAAAAGCCGTCGCTGCCGAGTTCGCCCAGCCCCTGCTGGCGCAGGGTTCGCAGCTCGATTCGGGTGGCGTTGATGCTCTCCCACACCTCGGCCGACAGACTGCCGCGCACCGCGTGCGCATTGTTCCACGCCATCTCCACGCAGCTGTAAATACTGCAGGGGTTGTTGCCATCGAGGGCAAAAAAGTTGAGCAGGTTGCTCATGGTAAAGCGGGCATGGCGCGCCTGAAACAGCTCGTGGGTCATCGACAAATTCAGCGGCAGCGCCAGATCCCGCGACTGCTGGCTGTGCCGGGGGATCATCGATAATTTCCAGGTCACGTCCAGTACCCGGGCGTAGCTTTCCGCCCGCTCGAGATAGCGGGCCATCCAGAACAATTCACTCGCCGTACGACTTAGCATGATGCGTCATCCTCCATCACCCAGGTATCCTTGGTTCCGCCGCCCTGCGACGAATTGACCACCAGCGACCCTTCGGTCAGCGCCACGCGGGTCAGGCCGCCGGGCACCAGCCGCATCTCCTGCCCGGACAGCACGTAGGGCCGTAAATCGATATGTCGCGGCGACAGACCTTCATCAACGAAGGTGGGGCAGGTCGACAGCGCGAGGGTGTCCTGGGCGATATAGTTGGCCGGATTGGCCAGCAGGCGCTGGCGGAAGGCCTCTCGCTCCTCTTTAGTCGAACGCGGGCCAACCAGCATGCCGTAGCCCCCGGCGCCATGGACCTCCTTGACCACCATCAGCTCAAGGTTACTCAGCACATAGCGCAGGTCCTCTGCTTTCCGGCACTGCCAGGTGGGGATATTGCTGAGGATCGGCTGTTCGCCGAGGTAAAAGCGGATCATCTCCGGAACGTACGGGTAGATTGATTTGTCGTCGGCGACGCCGGTGCCGATAGCGTTGGCCAGCACCACGCCGCCGGCGCGATAGACTGACAGCAGCCCCGGTACGCCGAGCATGGAATCGGCGCGGAAGGCCAGCGGGTCGAGCCAGGCGTCGTCGATGCGGCGATAAATCACATCCACTCGCCGCGGCCCCTCGGTGGTCCGCATATACACCGCGCCGTTCTTAATGAACAGGTCGGCGCTCTCCACCAGCTCGACCCCCATCTGCTGCGCCAGGAAGCTGTGCTCAAAGTAGGCGCTGTTGAAACGCCCCGGGGTCATCACCACGACGCAAGGGTCATCCACCAGCGAGCTTTCGCGCAGGGTCTGCAGGAGGTAGCTCGGGTAACGCTCCACTGGCGCAATGTGATGCTGCTCGAACATCTCCGGATAGAGGCGCATCATCATCTTACGGTTTTCGAGCATGTAGGAGACGCCGGACGGCGTACGCAGGTTATCCTCCAGCACGTAGTATTGACCGTCGTTATTGCGCACCATATCGACGCCGGTGATATGGGCATAGGTGTTGTTTGGCAGGTTGATGCCCTGCATGCATGGCTGATACTGCTCGTTGGCCAGCACCTGCTCGGCCGGGATCAGCCCCGCGCGCAGAATATTCTGCTCATGATAGATGTCATAGAGGAAGGCGTTCAGCGCTTTCACCCGCTGGCGAATGCCGCGGTCAATGCGCTGCCACTCCCCGGCGGGTATGATCCGCGGCACGCTATCAAACGGGATCAGCCGCTCGGTTCCCTCATCCTCGCCGTACACGTTAAAGGTGATGCCGATACGGTGAAAAAGCAGTTCCGCTTGCGCTTTTTTCTGCCGGATAGAGAATTGATCGGTGTTGCGAAACCATTGCCACCAGGCATTATAGTGCGGCCGCTGTTCACCCTGCGCGGTCAGCATCTCGTCATAATAATGCCCGTCAGGTAGCGTAATTTTAATCATGGCTATCCCCTCCGGTTGTACTCACTTTGTGGTAATCCCGGTAAGAGATAAGCATTAATTATGCCAGGTCATCTACCGCCGCGGCGTTGTGCAAATCTGTTCTGACCCGCCGTCTGATTGTGCAAAAAATCGCCAGAACAGCCGCCCGCGCCCGGCTGCGGTTGCACCGTCGTGAGGCAGCGCTACGATTTTTGCGCCATCGTGGACGCCAGCGCCTTCAGCCAGGCGGCATAGGCCGTGGGCCAGGCGGTCGTCGGCGTTCCCGGGCGCCCCATACCAAAGCCATGGCCACCGCGGGTATAGCGGAAAAGCTGCACAGGAACCTGATGCTGGCGGCAGGCGTCAGCCATCAACAGCGTATTGTGCGGATTGGAAATCGGATCGTCCTGCGCCTGTACCAGAAAACAGGGCGGTGTGGCCGTTGTCACCCAGGTTTGTACCGACCAGGCGCGGTCGGCCGCCTCGCTCGCCTGCGGCCCCACCAGCAGACGATGGGTCGCCGTATGGCTCCAGGGCGGCAGGAGCGTGATCACCGGATAGATCAGCGCGGCGCCGTCGGCGGTGGCGGGCTGGTGGTCCAGCGCATCCTCCGGCGGGTAGCTGGCGAACGCCGGCCGACAGGCGGCCATCCCCAGCAGATGTCCCCCCGCCGAAAAACCGAGCACGCTGACCTGCGATTCCCGGGCGCGGATCAGCCGCAGGGCCCGCTGCGCATCCTGCAGCGGCGCCAGCGCACCGGCCTGCCAGCCCTCCCCCGGCAAGCGGTAGCTCAGGACATAGGCGGTATAGCCGTGCGCCGTCAGCCAGTGCGCCGCAGGCCAGGCCTCACTGCCCATCTCGATCCGCTGGTATCCGCCGCCGGCCGCCACCAGCACTCCGTGGCCAGTGGCCCGGGCGGGTTGCCAGACCGTCAGCACAGGACGAGGGATATGGCTCAGCGCGCCGCGGGCGGATAACCGGGCCTCGCCCCCCGGCCCGCCTCCCCCCGGCGGTTGATCCGGCCACAGCGGCAGCGTCAGCGCCGGAGCAGTGGCCGCCGCGCCCCGCACCGCAGACAGCGCAGCGGCGCTAAACAGCAGAAATTGACGTCGATTCATGACTGGCTCCCGGGCGCGTTGGCTTGCCTGTAAACCTAACCGCTTTGCTGGTGGTTATATCAGAAAACCTGGCAGGTAAATCCTCTGTTTTCGCGCAAAATGTTACCCCTGACACGCGCAGCGGCAGATATTCGTCTAAGGTTTCTGGATGGCCAAACGTCGTGGCCCGCAGTCGATAATGATAAGGAGAACTCCCCATGACGAGTACTGATGCACATCGTCCCGCTGCTTTGCCCTGTACCCTGCGCCTGGCGATCGGCGGCGCCCTGCTCGCCCTGATGAGCCTGAATGTCCAGGCGGAAGAAGGCAAAACCGCGCCGCCCCCCTCGCCGGATATTCTGCTGGGCCCGTTGTTCAATGATGTCCAGAGTGCGAAGCTCTTTGCCGATCAAAAAACCTTCGCCGACGCGATCCCTAACAGCGATCCGCTGATGATCCTTGCTGATTACCGGATGCAGAAAAACCAGGCCAGCTTTGACCTGCGCCACTTCGTCGAGCTGAACTTCACGCTGCCGAAAGAAAATGACACCTATGTGCCGCCTAAAGGGCAAACCCTGCGTCAACATATCGATGGCCTGTGGCCGGTCCTGACCCGCAGCACCGTCGAGGTGGAAAAATGGGACTCGCTGCTGCCGCTGCCTAAGCCCTACGTGGTCCCCGGAGGACGCTTTCGCGAAGTCTATTACTGGGACAGCTATTTCACCATGCTGGGTCTTGCCGAAAGCGGTCACTGGGATAAAGTCGAAGATATGGTCGCCAACTTCGCCGCGGAAATTGACACCTGGGGCCATATCCCCAACGGCAACCGCACCTATTACCTCAGCCGTTCGCAGCCCCCCTTCTTCTCCTTTATGGTGAGCCTGCTGGCGACGCACGATGGCGACCAGGTACTGAAAACCTACCAGCCGCAGCTGGAGAAGGAGTATCGCTACTGGATGGCCGGAGCGGACGCGTTGGCCCCCGGCAGCGCCGACAAACGGGCGGTGCGGATGGCGGACGGCGCGCTGCTCAACCGCTACTGGGACGATAACGACACCCCGCGCCCCGAGTCCTGGCTTGACGACGTCAAAACCGCCAAAAGCAACCCGAATCGTCCGGCAACCGAGATCTATCGCGACCTGCGCTCCGCCGCCGCCTCCGGCTGGGATTTCAGCTCCCGCTGGATGGATAATCCGCAGCAGCTCGCCACCATTCGCACCACCTCGATTGTCCCGGTCGATCTCAATGCCCTGATGTTCCATCTGGAGAAAACCCTCGCCCGCGCCAGCAAGGCATCCGGGGACAGCGCCGGCGCTACGCAGTACGATGCGCTGGCTAATGCCCGCCAGCAGGCCATCGAGAAATATCTGTGGAATGATAAAGAGGGATGGTACGCCGATTACGATCTGAAAACCCGCAAGGTGCGCAATCAGCTGACCGCGGCGGCGCTGTTCCCGCTGTACGTCAATGCGGCGTCACGCGAGCGGGCGACGAAAGTGGCCGCCGCCGCTGAGTCGCGGCTGCTCAAACCCGGCGGGCTGACCACCACCACCGTCAACAGCGGTCAGCAGTGGGACGCCCCGAACGGCTGGGCGCCGCTGCAGTGGGTGGCGGTCGAGGGCCTGCAAAACTACGGCCAACAAAAGATCGCCATGGAGGTCAGCTGGCGCTTCCTGAGCAACGTTCAGCATACCTATGACAGCAAGCAAAAGCTGGTGGAGAAGTATGACGTAAGCTCGACCGGGACCGGCGGCGGCGGTGGCGAATATCCGCTACAGGATGGCTTTGGCTGGACCAACGGTGTCACCCTGAAGATGCTGGATCTGATCTGCCCGCAGGAGAAACCCTGCGATGCCCTGCCCGCCACGCGCCCGGCGGCGGCCCCTTCCGCGCAGAGCAAGCCAGCCGCCAACGACCCCGCACCGGCGGCAGCGCAAAAAACCGGCGCCTGACGCTTTTCACGCACCCCCTACCAAATTCGGTAGGGGGTAGTCGTCTCCCTGCTGACAACGTCCCCGTGCAGCCCCGCTCTGCGGCCCGCGGGAAGCACGTCACTCCCCCCATCGCCCTGAACCGGTCACCTTTCGCTTGATCACATAAATACAAACAATAATAATTCGCATTACTTTTTAACGAACAATGACAGATTCGTTTTTCCCGCGGCGGCGTACAGGAGTACCAGACCGCGTTGGTTCAGGATGATCTTATGAACGTGGCTATTTCCCGAAAACGCCCGAGGCTGCTGTACGCCCTCGTGGTCGCCCTTCCCCTCACCGCGCTAGCTGAAGAGACCGTGGTGGTCACTGCCAGCCCGCCGGCGTCCGCCAGCGCGCCGACTGAAGGCTACAGCGCCAGCACTTCGCTCGGGGCGACGAAAACCGACCAGCCGTTAATCACCACCGCCCAGTCGGTGTCGGTGGTCACCCGCCAGCAGATGGCGGACCAGGGGGCGAATACCATCAGCCAGGCGCTGGAATATACCCCGGGGGTCTACTCCAGCTTCGGCGGCGGCGCGACCCGGTTCGACGCTATCTCCCTGCGCGGCTACCACGGCGGCGACGTCGATAACCTGTTCCTCGACGGTATGCGCCTGATGAGCGACGGCGGCAGTCATAACGTTGTGCAAATCGACCCGTGGTTTATCGAACGCGTCGATGTGATCCGCGGCCCCTCCTCCGCGCTCTACGGGCAGAGCGTGCCGGGCGGCGTGGTCAACCTGACCTCCAAACGCCCGCAGTTTAGCCAGCAGGGCCACGTCCGCCTGACCGGCGGTACGCAAAATACCAAAGGCGCGGCCTTCGATTACACCGACGCCATCAACGAGCAGTGGGCATGGCGGCTGATCGGGATGACCCGCAGCAGCGACACGCAGTATGACCATACCCGCGAAGAGCGCTACGCGATTTCGCCTTCCCTGCTATGGCAGCCGGACAGCGACACCTCGCTGCTGCTGCGCACCTATCTGCAAAAAGATCCTTCCGGCGGCTACCACGGCTCTTTGCCGCTGGATGGCACCCGCTACGCGCATAATGGTCGTAAGCTCTCCCCCAGCACCAACGAGGGCGATCCGGGAGATGGCTATCAGCGCCGCCAGCAGATCTACAGCTACGAGTTTGACCACCAGTTCACCGACGTCTGGTCGGTCTATTCCGCCGGGAGCTACACCCACACCAACGTCTCCCTCGATCAGGTCTACCAGGTCGGCTGGATAGATGACAGCGACATGCTGACCCGCGGCTACAGCGGTTCGCGCGGTTCGCTGGACGGCTGGTCGACCGATAACCGCCTGCGCGCCGATTTCAATACTGGCGACCTGGCGCATACCCTGATCCTCGGCGCCGAATATCATCGCTTCCGCAACGATCTGTGGACCGGCGCCGGCGGTGCGGCGCCGCTAAACCCGTTTACCGGCTATACCGCGCAGACCGGGCATACCGTCACCTACAGCGATGACAATCATCGCCGCTACTACCAGACCGGGCTGTATCTGCAGGATGAGATGGTCTGGAACCGCTGGCATGTGGATGTTTCCGCACGCTACGACCGCATCGTTTCCCAGCAGGTCAGCGATACCTTCGGCACCTCAAACCGCCGTTCAGACGACCATATCAGCGGCCGCGCCTCGCTGTTGTACGCCCTGGATAATGGCCTTTCGCCTTATCTGAGCTACAGCCAGGCGATCACCCCGGCGATGCTGCCGGGCGCGGACGGCAAACCGCTGAAACCGACCACCGCCGAGCAGGTCGAAGCCGGTCTGAAGTTCCAGCCGCCGGGCAGCCGCGACCTCTATAGCATTGCAATTTACGACCTGACGCAAAAGGATGTCGCCACCCGCGACCCGAACATCGCCACCGCCACCTATATTCCGGCGGGTAAGGTCCATTCCCAGGGCGTTGAGCTGGAAGCACACCACCAGATCACCCCGCAGCTGAGTACTATCGCCTCGTATACCTGGAATCGTCTGCGCTTCCAGGACACCAGGGACGGTACCGATAACAACACGCCGCAGCTGACCCCGGATCAGATGGCCTCCTTCTGGGCGCGCTATCAGTTCCCGGCGGGGATCTCGGTGGGCGCTGGCGTCCGCTACATCGGCAAACAGTGGGCGGATGATGCCAACACCGCGCGGCTGCCGTCGGTCACGCTGATGGATGCCATGATGCGGGCCGACCTCGGTGTCTGGTCGCCAACGCTGAAAGGCGCTTATGTGCAGGTTAACGCCAACAATATCGGCGACCGCGAGTATATTTCCGGCTGCTACGGCACCGGCAACTGCTACTGGGGAGCAGAGCGCAGCGTCATGGCCACCGTGGGCTACGACTTTTAACTGACCGCAGCAATATAAGCCTCCGGCCATGACGGCGGAGGCTTTCATGAAGACTTTTATCTCGCTTTTATTGCTGAAATTAACTTAAAAATGCCACCCCATTATTTCACTTGCCCCCCGCGGATGAGAAAGCTTACTATGCTGGCGCAAACCGGTTATAGCGCTCACAAGGAATAAAAGTGAACCCCGTCATTAGCTATATTGCCAATTTACATCCGTTATCATTTATGGGTTATTATGTATTATCCACCACAGTGATATATATTCTGCTGAATATCATTATTGCGAAGACCCGCCCTGCTGGAAATACCACCGCCGTCCCGGCGCCCTATTCTATCTCCCCCTCTTTTTTAGCCTGGCTACGTCATCGCGCCACCCGCGTCATTCAGCTGGCCATGTTCCGGCTGTTAAGAAAAAACTATGTCACCCTCATCCATTCTGCTGAAGATATTCAGCTCTGCGCCAATCAGCAGTATGCCGAATGCAAAATGACCTGCGTGGAAAAAATACTGTTTGACCATTTCGCTACGCCAAAATCCTGTCACCAGGATCTCCCGCTTTCTCTGCACGTCGCTGAACAAAACCACTGGGCTACCGATCCCCACTGCAGTGGGCTACGGCTAAGCCCAACGCACCAAACGTGGAACATGATAGTGATTGCCGCCCCCTCCCTGCTGTTAATCGCTGTGCTCGTCTGGAAAACACTATTTGATCATCAGGCGATAATTCACTCCAGCGTATTGAGCTGGCTGGTGATGTTTATGGTTTCCGGACTGTGGTGGCTGTGGCTATTATGCATCACCTTAAATGCCACCCGGCTCGACCGGGAGGGGATCGCTATTAATATTCTTCACCACTATATTGATACCCTGAAAGAGACGCTTATTGCTGACGCAGATACCCTGACCGATGAAAACGCCGATTATTGCGTGGCGATTGGTACAACCACCCTGCTTCCCGAAAGATTTGCTGAATATGTAAAAATCATCAACCTTATTCAGTATCCCTTTTGTCTGCAGCGCCTGGATTAACGAGGGGACAGTATGTGGAATTTTATGATGCATCTGCATCCACTGCTGTTTCTTGGCGGATTTATGTTTATCGTCCCGGGTATCTATATTGCTATCGGTACGACGATCGTCGTGACACGGCCAGCGGCTCAGCCCCAGCCGCACGCGACGGAGGTCAGTCCATGGCTGCTGGCCTGGCTGACCGGAGAAGGGACCCGGGTGATCCAGCTGGCGATGTTCAGCTTACTCAGTAAAAAGTATCTGTGGATCCCGGAGGCCGGGCAGGTTTTGGCCAACGGACGCTATGCAAACCAGGAAATGAACGTCATTGAAAGAATACTGTTTGACCATTTTGAGGTGCGAAAGCCGTGTCATGAAGATCTGCCCTGCAGCCTGAGTATTGCCGGACGTAACCTCTGGCAGGAACAGATAGCGAGCGCGGGCTTAGCCTTAAGTCCGCTGCGCCGCGGGTGTAATATGCTGGCCATCAGCATCCCTTCGATCGCCCTCGGCGTTATCGTTGTGAGTAAGACCTTTATCTGGCTCGACTTCACCGCGTACAGCATCTTTAGTTGCCTGCTCATGCCCACGGGTTGCGCTTTGTGGGGCGGGTTATGGATAGAAGCCATTAGCAAAACCATTCGTCTCGATATCTGCGGCATCTCACATCATGACGCCCATGCCTGCATCGATGCGTTACGAGAAGCGTTAGCGCTGAAAGGCGATCAGGAAGATGACGCGACAGCCATACTCTGCGTGGCGGTGAACGGCCCAGGATCCCTTCCCGAGCGCTACCGGGACTATAAAACGCTCATTGCGCCGATGAGCGCTATCACCTCGCTGCGTACCGAGGATTAGGCGAGTGAGAAGCACTCACCCCGCCAGGCCTGCGGGGTGAGCGTAGGCCTACATGGCGTCCAGCGCTTTCTGCAGTTTCCAGATATAGCGCGGCGCCTGCGGTGCCGGGTGTTTCTTCACCACATGCTCGAAGAACTCATCGGCGTCGAGATCGTTAATCTCATCGATGGCGTCCTGGCGATCCGACGAGAAGGTGCGCAGCAGGGCGCCGGCACCGTTGGCATAGGAGACCACCACCGCGTAGCGCATCACCTGCGGGTCTTTGATCCCCGCCAGCGGACCGTTCTCCAGAATGCTCAGATAGGCGGCCCCCATCGAGATATTACGTTCCGGGTTTTTCAGCTCACTGACCGACGGCTCGCCGCGCCAGCCCATCCGCCGGTAGACATCGCGTCCGGAGGTCGACGGCTTGAGCTGCATCAGCCCGACGGCGCCGGATTTACTCACCACCGCAGGGTTACCGCCCGACTCGATGGCGATGATCGCCGTGATCAGCTGCGGGTCCACGCCCCAGGCGGCGCCGGCTTTTTCACTGATCGGCATCCACTGCATCGCCCGCTTCACCGGGACCTCGGGGTTCCACGGCGGGTTAGTGTAATCATGTTTCGAACTACAACCGGCCAGAAAAACGACTAAAATAAGCAACCATCTCAATTTCACACATCTATCCTTATCTACCCAAACGCCATCATGCTGCAGAACGACGGCAGCGGTACGTCCCCCGCCCGCCGACAGCCTGAAGGATGACGGGTGCGGACTGAAGTTAGCCACCTGGAGATGACAATCGCCATTCCAGGCGGCATCATAACCCTTTCATTCATAGCAAGGAATTATCATGTCTCAGTTTTATCTGGTCGCGCCTTCGGGTTATTGCATTAACCAGCAGGCGGCAGCCCGCGGCGTCGAGCGTCTGCAGCAGGCCGGACATGAGGTGGCCCACCAGCAGGTCATTCCCCGCCGGCAGCAGCGTTTCGCCGGGACTGAACAGGAGCGCCTGGCCGATATTAACCAGCTGGCCCAGCTGCCCGGGCGCAACCGTATCGTCCTCGCGGTGCGCGGCGGCTACGGCGCCAGTCGCCTGCTGCCGCATATCGACTGGCAGGGACTGATTGCCCGCCAGCAGCGCGACCCGCTGCTGATTTGCGGCCACAGCGATTTCACTGCTATCCAGTCGGGCCTGCTGGCTACGGGCAACGTCATCACCTTCAGCGGGCCAATGCTCGCGGGCAACTTCGGCGCGGAGACCCTCGATCCGTTTACCGAGCACCATTTCTGGCAGGCGCTACGCCAGGCGGAATTTACCCTCGAATGGCCGGGCGAAGGGCCGAACTGCCAGGTAGAAGGCACCCTGTGGGGGGGAAATCTGGCGATGCTGACCTCGCTTATCGGCACGCCGTGGCTACCGGCGATCCGCGACGGCATCCTGGTGGTGGAGGATATCAACGAACACCCGTTCCGCGTCGAGCGCATGCTGCTTCAGCTGTTGCACAGCGGCGTGCTGGCGGCGCAGAAAGCAGTGATCTTCGGCAGCTTCACCGGCAGCGCGCCAAACGACTATGACGCGGGGTACGATTTGCCGCAGGTCTTTGATTACCTGCGCCAGCAGCTTTCCCTGCCGTTGATTAGCGGACTGGAGTTTGGCCACGAGCAGCGCACGGTGACCCTGCCGCTGGGCGCCCGCGCGCGACTGGTGAATCAGGCAGCTACCACCACTCTGACGATCAGCGGCCACCCGGTGCTGACAGAATAAATTTCCCGGACGCATAGGCGGATCCCCTGCGAATTGTTAAAATAGTGTCACTTTTAGCCATTTTTTCACGCCAGTCAGGGAGTACGTGAACATTGGACGCCGCTGCGGTCATTAGTCTGTTTATTCTGGGTTCTGTTTTAGTAACCTGCAGTATCTTATTGAGCTCCTTTTCATCGCGCCTTGGCATCCCGATTCTGGTCATCTTTCTGGCCATCGGGATGCTGGCAGGCATTGACGGCATCGGTGGCATCCCCTTCGACAACTACCCCTTCGCCTATATGGTGAGTAACCTGGCGCTGGCGGTGATCCTGCTGGACGGCGGGATGCGCACCCAGGCCAGCTCCTTTCGCGTCGCACTATGGCCCGCGCTATCGCTGGCGACGGTCGGGGTACTGATCACCTCGGCGCTGACCGGGATGATGGCTGCCTGGCTGTTCAAGCTGGATATGATCGAAGGCCTGCTGATCGGCGCCATTGTCGGCTCCACCGATGCTGCGGCGGTTTTCTCGCTGCTCGGCGGCAAGGGGCTCAACGAGCGCGTCGGCTCAACGCTGGAGATTGAGTCAGGCAGTAACGACCCTATGGCCGTCTTCCTGACCATCACCCTGATCGAAATGATCCAGCAGCACCAGACCGGCCTCAGCTGGATGTTCGCCGTGCATATCATCCAGCAGTTTGGTCTCGGGATCGCCATCGGCCTCGGCGGCGGCTACCTGCTGCTGCAGATGATTAACCGCATCGTGCTGCCCGCCGGACTCTATCCACTGCTGGCGCTGAGCGGCGGGATCATGATTTTTGCCGTCACCACCACCCTCGACGGCAGCGGTATCCTTGCCGTCTATCTCTGCGGCTTTCTGCTGGGCAACCGGCCGATCCGCAACCGACACGGTATCCTGCAGAACTTCGACGGCCTGGCGTGGCTGGCGCAGATCGCCATGTTCCTGGTGCTGGGCCTGCTGGTGACGCCCTCCGACCTGCTGCCGATCGCCATCCCGGCGCTGCTGCTGTCGATGTGGATGATTTTCATTGCCCGCCCGCTGTCGGTGTTTGCCGGCCTGCTGCCGTTTCGCGGCTTTAACCTGCGCGAACGGGTGTTTATCAGCTGGGTTGGCCTGCGCGGCGCGGTGCCCATCATTCTCGCGGTGTTCCCGATGATGGCCGGGCTGGACAACGCCCGCTTGTTCTTCAATGTCGCCTTCTTCGTGGTGCTGGTGTCGCTGCTGCTGCAGGGCACTTCGCTGTCGTGGGCGGCGAAGAAAGCCAAAGTGGTGGTGCCGCCCATCAGCTGGCCCATCTCCCGCGTCGGGCTGGATATTCACCCGGAAAACCCGTGGGAGCAGTTTGTCTATCAGCTGGGCGCCGATAAGTGGTGCATCGGCGCGGCGCTGCGCGATCTGCATATGCCGCCGGAGACGCGGATTGCGGCGCTGTTTCGCAACAATGCCCTGCTGCACCCCACCGGCAGCACCCGCCTGCGGGAAGGCGATATCCTGTGCGTCATTGGTCGCGAGCACGACCTGCCGGCACTGGGTAAAATGTTCAGCCAGTCGCCGCCGGTGGCGCTCGATCAGCGCTTTTTCGGCGACTTCATTCTTGATGCCGAGGCCCGCTTCGCCGATGTGGCGCAAATCTACGGCCTCGACGGCGGAGAGGAGTTCCGCGAGCATCAGCAGTCGCTCGGGGAAGTGGTGCAGCAGCTGCTGGGCGCGGCGCCGGTGGTGGGGGACCAGGTGGAGTTCGCCGGGATGGTGTGGACGGTGGCGGAAAAAGAGAACGATCACGTGCTGAAGGTTGGGGTGCGGGTCGCGGAAGACGAGGCGGAGTGATCCGCCCCGGAATAGGTTACAGGGTCACAACCGGCACCCGCGGCGCCAGGGCGCACATCAGCTCATAGCCGACGGTGCCGCTGCTGGCCGCCACGTCGTCGATTTTAATCTCTTTGCCCCACAGCTCGACCGGCGCGCCGATCCCGGCCTGCGGACAAGGCGTTAAATCGACCGCCAGCATATCCATCGATACGCGTCCAACGGTAGTGGTGCGTACGCCATCCACCAGCACCGGCGTGCCGCTCGGCGCCACCCGCGGATAGCCATCGGCATAGCCGCAGGCGACGATGCCGATCCGCTGCTCCTGGCTGGTGCGGTACAGGCCGCCATAGCCAATCGCCTCGCCGGGGCGCAGGTTCTGCACGCCGATGACTTCGCTGCGCAGCGTCATGACCGGCTTCAGCCCGGTGTTCGCGATGTCCTGCCACTGCCCGGAAGGCGACGCGCCATACAGCACGATGCCCGGACGCACCCAGTCAAAATGCGCTTCCGGATGCCAGAGGGTCGCCGCCGAGTTGGCCAGCGAGCGCGGGCAATCCAGCCCCTCCGCCGCCTGTTCGATACGGCGCATCGGCTCGACAATCCCCTGCGGGTTCTCCGCCTCCGCGAAGTGCGACATCAGCGTCATCTCGCCGACGTTGCTTATCGCCCGCAGCTGCTGCCAGACGGTATGCACCCGCTCCGGCATAAAGCCCAGCCGGTTCATACCGCTGTTCACCTTGAGATAGATATCCAGCGGCGCGCGCAGCTTCGCCTGCTGCAGCGCCTTAATCTGCCAGTTGCTGTGGACGCTGGTGGTTAAGCGATATTGATCGAGCACCGCCAGCTCATCGGCATGGAAGAAGCCCTCCAGCAGCAGGATCGGACCTTTCCAGCCCTGCTCGCGCAGCAGGATCGCCTCTTCCAGGTTGAGCAAGGCGAAACCATCCGCCCCGCTTAACGCACTCCATACGCGCGCCACGCCGTGGCCGTAGGCGTTGGCCTTGACCACCGCCCACAGGCGCGACCCAGGGGCCGCGCGACGCACTATCTGTAAATTCTGCCGCAAGGCCAGCAGGTCGATGCTGGCCACTACCGGACGGGTCATGCAAGCTCCTTAGTTGTGTGCGCCATGCAGATGCTGCGGACGCGCCGGGGTGAACCCGGGGCTGTAGCGGGCGACCGCCAGATCGTCGTAAGGGATCGCCGGCGTGCGCCCGGAGATCAGATCGCTGATAAGCTGCCCGGAGCCGCAGGCCATGGTCCAGCCAAGCGTGCCGTGGCCGGTGTTGAGCCACAGATTTTTATACGCCGTGCGGCCGACCACCGGCGTGCCGTCCGGTGTCATCGGCCGCAGGCCAGTCCAGAACGTCGCCTGCTCCACGTGGCCGCCGCGCGGGAACAGATCGCGCACCACCATCTCCAGGGTTTCGCGACGCGGCTGCAGCAGCGCTTTGTTAAAACCGACGATCTCGGCCATGCCGCCGACGCGAATGCGCTGATCGAAGCGGGTAATAGCGATTTTGTATGTTTCATCAAGGATAGTGGAAACCGGCGCGCCGTCCTCCTGGGCAATCGGAATGGTCAATGAGTAGCCTTTCAGGGGATAGACCGGTATATCCACCAGCCCTTTAAGCATCGCCGTTGAGTAGGAGCCGAAGGCCATCACATAGGCATCGCCCTTGATAATCTCATCGCCGCATTTCACCCCGGCAATGCGATCGCCCTCCTGTAGCAGGGCGTCCACTGCGGTGTTGAAGCGGAAAGTGACCCCGGCCTGTTCCGCCATTGCCGCCAGACGGGTGGTAAACAGCTGGCAGTCGCCGGTTTCATCGTTGGGCAGGCGCAGGCCGCCGGTCAGTTTATGGCTGACTTCCGCCAGCGCCGGCTCCACCTCCGCCAGCCGCTTCGCTTCCAGCAGCTGGTACGGCACGCCGGCGTCTTCCAGCACCGCGATGTCGCGGGTGGCATTTTCATACTGTTTGGCGGTCCGGAACAGCTGCAGCGTCCCGCCCTGACGCCCTTCATACTGAATGCCGGTGGTGTCGCGCAGCGCTTTCAGGCAGTCGCGGCTGTACTCCGCCAGGCGCACCATACGGCCTTTGTTCTCCATATAGTGGCGGGTGTCGCAGTTACGCAGCATCTGCCACATCCACTTCAGCTGGAACGACGTGCCGTCAAGACCGATCGCCAGCGGCGCATGGCGCTGAAACATCCATTTGATCGCCTTCAGCGGCACCCCCGGCGCCGCCCAGGGCGCCGCATAGCCGGGAGAAATCTGCCCGGCGTTGGCCGCGCTGGTCTCCTCTGCCGGACCGGGCTGACGGTCGATAACCGTCACCTCATGACCCGCCTGACTCAAATACCACGCGCTGGCTACCCCAACCACTCCACTTCCCAGTATGACGACACGCATAGCGACTCCGTAACAGTTAAAGAACAATCATCTAATTACAAATTGATAACTCAGTTGAAAATATTATTCAACATACGCTTTATTTATGGTGACTTAACTCACAGCAAACCGCACCAGCCCTGCGCTGCGAGATTTACGATCTCATGCTGCGCTTTATTTTTACCCAGCATTAAATTCTGTAAATAAGCGCAAAAAACGGCTTTGAGATGGGGAAATCGCGAAGAAAAGAAATTGTCTGACGATACAGTTTGCCATCCGGTGTTCTATGCTTGTTTAGAGGTTTTCCGTTCAGAGAAAACCAACAACAACGAGGGCGCGCTAATGGCTACGATTGACTCCATGAACAGGGACACCACCCGTTTAAGCGATGGACCCGACTGGACGTTCGAGTTACTGGAGACCTACCTGGCCGAAGTGGACCGGGTCGCCAAGCTCTATCGTCTTGACACCTACCCGCACCAGATCGAAGTCATTACTTCCGAGCAGATGATGGACGCCTACTCCAGCGTCGGCATGCCCATCAACTATCCGCACTGGTCGTTCGGCAAGAAATTCATTGAGACCGAGCAGGCCTATAAGCACGGCCAGCAGGGCCTGGCGTATGAGATAGTCATCAACTCCAACCCCTGTATCGCCTACCTGATGGAAGAAAACACCATCACCATGCAGGCGCTGGTCATGGCGCACGCCTGCTATGGGCACAACTCATTCTTTAAAAATAACTATCTGTTTCGCAGCTGGACCGACGCCAGCTCGATCATCGATTACCTGATCTTCGCCCGCAAATACATTACCGAGTGTGAAGAGCGCTATGGTGTCGACGAAGTGGAGAAACTCCTCGACTCCTGCCACGCGCTGATGAACTACGGCGTCGACCGCTATAAACGTCCGCAAAAAATCTCCTTGCAGGAGGAGAAAGCGCGGCAGAAAAGCCGGGAAGAGTATCTGCAAAGCCAGGTGAATATGCTGTGGCGCACCCTGCCGAAGCGCGAGGAAGAAAAAGCGATTGAGTCCGCCCGTCGCTACCCTTCCGAACCGCAGGAGAACCTGCTGTACTTTATGGAGAAGAACGCCCCGCTGCTCGAATCGTGGCAGCGCGAGATCCTGCGCATCGTGCGTAAAGTCAGCCAGTATTTCTACCCGCAGAAACAGACCCAGGTGATGAACGAGGGGTGGGCGACCTTCTGGCACTACACCATCCTCAACCATCTCTATGATGAAGGGAAAGTGACGGAGCGCTTTATGCTGGAGTTTCTCCATAGTCACACTAACGTGGTGTTCCAGCCGCCGTACAACAGTCCGTGGTATAGCGGGATTAACCCCTACGCGCTGGGCTTCGCCATGTTCCAGGACATCAAGCGCATCTGTCAGTCGCCCACCGAAGAGGACAAGTACTGGTTCCCGGATATCGCCGGTTCTGACTGGCTGGAAACATTGCATTTCGCGATGCGTGATTTCAAGGACGAGAGCTTTATCAGCCAGTTCCTGTCGCCGAAGATCATGCGCGATTTCCGCTTCTTTACCGTGCTCGACGACGATCACAACAATTATCTCGAGATCTCGGCGATCCACAACGAAGAGGGCTATCGCGAGATCCGCAACAAGCTCTCGGCGCAGTATAACCTCAGCAATCTTGAGCCGAACATCCAGGTATGGAACGTTGACCTGCGCGGCGACCGCTCGCTGACCTTGCGCTATGTGCCACACAACCGCGTCCCGCTGGACAAAGGCCGGCGCGAAGTGCTGAAACATGTGCATCGTCTGTGGGGATTCGATGTGCTGCTGGAGCAGCAGAACGCCGACGGCAGCATTGAGCTGCTGGACCGCTGCCCGGCGCGCCCGAACGCGCTATAACATTGCGGGACGATGAAAACGACGAAGGGGGCCACTGGCCCCCTTATTGTGTTTATCGATCGCCAATATCCGGCTTAACGCATATTCATGGCTAAATCGCCGGGCAGCGATTTCTGCATCCGGTGCCAGATCTCCCCGCTGTCATGACCGTAGCGACGGACCAGCTCATACACCTGATCGTGCAGACCGCCTTCGCACACCTTCGCCAGCTGATGATAAAAGCCCAGCGCCAGGCTGCGCGCTTCCGGGCTGGAGAAATAGTGGCGGCCGATGCGGGTATACAGCCCCTTCATGCCGTTGAGGATCAGACCGTAAATCGGGTTGCCGGAGGCAAACGCCAGACCGCGGAAGATATTGTAATCGAGGTCGGCAAAGGCGTCGGCGTGATCTTCCACTTCCCGGGCGCTGTCCAGTACCGCCAGCGCTTTATCCGGATGCTGACGGAACGCGGTGCGAATAAAAATCGTGGAAATATTGGTGCGTACGGAGAGCAGGTTATCAATCAGCTGCGGCACGCTGTCGTGATCGAGGCGCGCCAGCGTTTCGAGAATATTCAGCCCGGAGGTCTCCCAGAAGTTATTCACTTTGGTGGGCTTGCCATGCTGAATGGTCAACCAGCCGTCACGCGCCAGACGCTGCAACACTTCGCGCAGAGTGGTGCGGGTGACACCGATCAGCTCAGAAAGCTCGCGTTCAGCGGGGAGAATCGATCCAGGTGGGAAGCGGTTATTCCAGATGCTCTCAATGATATACTCTTCCGCGAAACCCGCAGGGCTCTGCGCCTTAATGACCATAATAATATTTCCATTACACATTGTTGCAATTGCACTCATCATACCAGAGCCGCTATAGCGCAGATAGCATCGCAAGTGAATTAAAAAGGGATCGCTGTTTCATTTTCCGTTTTTACTTTGCGCTTTTCCTTATCTCCCGTCACCGCCGCCGCGGTGCGAAGAAAGTTGCTTCTCATTTTGCTCAACTGATACTCTTGCCAATAGTTACGCACAAAATCATGTACTAATTGACGGGGAAGGATTCTGTCGTGGAAATTTCATATGGCCGCGCGCTGTGGCGCAATTTTCTTGGCCAGTCGCCGGACTGGTACAAGCTGGCATTAATCATTTTCTTAATCGTAAACCCGCTGGTGTTTGCCGTGGCGCCGTTTGTCGCCGGCTGGCTGCTGGTGGTTGAGTTTATCTTTACCCTCGCCATGGCGCTGAAGTGCTATCCGCTGCTGCCGGGCGGCCTGCTGGCCATTGAGGCGCTGCTGATCGGCATGACCAGCCCGGCGCATGTGCGGGAAGAGATCGCCGGCAACCTTGAAGTGCTGCTCCTGCTGATCTTCATGGTCGCGGGCATCTACTTTATGAAACAACTGCTGCTGTTCGTCTTCACGCGCCTGCTGCTGGGGATCCGCAGCAAGATGCTGCTGTCGCTGGCCTTCTGCCTGGCGGCCGCTTTCCTCTCCGCCTTTCTCGATGCGCTTACCGTGGTGGCGGTGGTGATTAGCGTCGCCGTTGGGTTCTACGGCATCTACCACCGCGTCGCTTCAGCTCGCCCTGATGATAACGATCTGCTGGACGACAGCCATATCGAGCAGCACTACCGCGAGGTGCTGGAGCAATTCCGCGGCTTTCTGCGCAGCCTGATGATGCACGCCGGCGTCGGGACCGCCCTCGGCGGAGTCATGACCATGGTTGGCGAACCGCAAAACCTGATTATCGCCAAAGCGGCGGGCTGGCATTTTGGCGAGTTCTTTATCCGCATGGCGCCCGTCACCTTGCCGGTGATGGTGTGTGGGCTGTTGACCTGTCTGCTGGTCGAAAAGTATCGCCTGTTTGGCTACGGCGAACCGCTGCCGCCCGCGGTGCGGAAGGTACTGCAGGACTTTGACGACCGCAGCCGCGCCCAGCGCAGCCGTCAGGAGCAGTTGCGGCTGATTGCCCAGGCGGTGATTGGTGTCTGGCTGATCGTCGCCCTCGCCTTTCATCTGGCCGAAGTCGGGCTCATTGGTCTGTCGGTGATCATCCTCGCCACCACGTTTTCCGGGGTGACTGATGAGCACGCCATTGGCAAGGCGTTCACCGAGGCGCTGCCCTTCACCGCGCTGCTGACGGTGTTCTTTGCCATTGTGGCGGTGATCATCGACCAGCAGCTGTTCACCCCGGTCATTGAGTTTGTGCTGCAGGCCTCGCCGCACGCGCAGCTGTCGCTCTTTTACCTGTTTAACGGCCTGCTGTCGTCCATTTCGGATAACGTTTTTGTCGGCACGGTCTACATTAACGAAGCGAAAACCGCCCTCGAACATGGCGTTATCAGCCTGCCGCAGTTTGAGATGCTGGCGGTGGCGATCAATACCGGCACCAACCTGCCGTCGGTCGCCACCCCCAACGGCCAGGCGGCATTCCTGTTCCTGCTGACCTCCGCGCTGGCGCCGCTTATCCGACTCTCCTATGGCCGCATGGTATGGATGGCGCTGCCCTACACTCTCGTACTGACGCTGGTCGGCCTGCTGTGCGTCGAGTTCACCTTGATGCCGGTCACCAACTGGCTACTGGCGCACGGCTGGGTGACCACGCCCACGCTGCCCTGACCCGATCCTGGCCCGGCTTCATCCGGGCCATTCAATAACCCGTTACGTAATATTTTCTGCCGGGCCGCTGGCGTCGGTTCGGTTTTCGTTTACACTGCCATGATTTAGCATCTTCCAGGGAAATGATTATGTTGCAATATTTAAACCAGTGCTCAAGGGGACGCGGTGCCTGGCTCCTGATGGCATTAACCGCTTTTATTCTCGAACTCGTTGCGCTGTGGTTCCAGCATGTGATGCTGCTGCAGCCGTGTGTGATGTGTATTTACGAACGCTGCGCACTGTTCGGCATCATGGGCGCGGGGCTGGTCGGCGCCATCGCCCCCAAAACGCCGCTGCGCTATGTCGCCATGGTGATCTGGTTGTACAGCGCAATACGTGGACTGCAGCTGGCGTGGGAGCATACGATGATCCAGCTGCACCCTTCGCCGTTCCAGACCTGTGATTTCGCCGCCCGCTTCCCAACCTGGCTGCCGCTGGATAAATGGCTGCCGCAGGTTTTCGTCGCGTCCGGCGACTGTTCAGTGCGTCAGTGGCAATTCCTGTCGCTGGAGATGCCGCAATGGCTGGTCGGTATTTTTGCTGCCTATCTGCTGGTCGCCATCCTGGTGATCATTGCTCAGCCTTTCAAAGCGAAAAAACGCGATCTGTTTGGCCGCTAAGCCGCTGCGAGTACCGCACACAATGAAACGCCCTGCGGGGCGTTTTTTTATGTCTGCTGCGCATCGTTGCATCGTTTCCTGCCTGTGGTTGACCACAGCCCCTAAAAGGTGCATATTAAATACATCTTTTAAAGCCCCACAGGAGCTCACATGTCATCTTTACTGATCCCCGCAGACTGGAAAGTTAAACGCTCCACCCCGTTCTTTACTAAAGAGAACGTCCCCGCCGCCCTGCTGAGCCATCACAACACCGCGGCCGGCGTCTTCGGTCAGCTGTGCGTCATGGAGGGAACGGTCACCTATTACGGTTTTGCCGATGAGCAGGCGACGGAGCCGGAAAAGAAAGTGGTCATTCATGCCGGACAGTTTGCCACCAGTCCGCCGCAGTACTGGCACCGCGTCGAACTCAGTGACGACGCCCGCTTCAATATTCACTTCTGGGTGGCCGAAGAAACCGACGGTGAAAACGGGCTGTTTCACGCGAAGAAAGCGTGATCCGGCGCTTAACGCGCCCTGTCAGGCAGATTGAGGATATGATCCTGCCAGTCGACGACGGTGGACTCGGGCACCGCAATATGGCGAACAGAGATGCGTTCGCCATGCATCGCCGCTTTTGAGCCGGTCAGCAGCGGATGCCAGGCCGGCAGCGATTTGCCCTCCGCCAGCAGGCGATAGGCGCAGGTCGGCGGCAGCCATTCGAAGGTTGGCAGGTTTTCGCGGGTAAGCTTGATGCAGTCTGGCTCGTACTCGAAGCGACGTTCGTAGTTACGGCACTGGCAGGTTTTGATATTAAGCTGACGGCAGGCGACGTTGGTGAAGTAGATCTCATCGGTGTCTTCATCCATCAGCTTGTGCAGGCAGCACTGGCCGCAGCCGTCACACAGCGATTCCCACTCCGCGTCGGTCATTTCATCCAGTGTTTTTTGTTGCCAGAAAGGTTGTTCGCTCATCGGAGTGTCCGTCGTTGCCAGTTAAGGGTGCACCTTATAACCAGTCTGGCACGCCGATGCAAGTTTTGCCGCCCCAAGAGGCGGCAAGCAGCGCTTACAGCACGCGGGTGGTGAGCGACAGGCCGTTGAAGCCAACTTCCAGTTCGTCACCGCTATGCAGCGGCCCCACCCCTTCCGGGGTGCCGGTGAGGATCACATCCCCGGCTTTGAGGGTAAAGAAGCGCGACATATAGGCGATCAGCGGCACAATCTTATGGATCATGTCGGCTGTGGTTCCCTGCTGGCGCACTTCACCGTTAATCTTCAGGCTTAACGGCGTATTCTGCGGGTCGCCGTGGAACTCAGCGGCCGGGATAAAGCCGGAGATTGGACTGGCGTTATCGAAGCCTTTCGCCTTCTCCCACGGTTGCCCGGCCTTTTTCATCTTAGCCTGCAGGTCGCGCAGGGTGAGATCCAGCGCGACGCCATAGCCGGCGATCCCTTTCTGCACATGCTCTTCCGTCGCCTGACGCAGCGTGCTGCCGATCAGCACCGCCAGCTCGACTTCGTGGTGCACTGAGCCCAGCCCTTCAGGAAGCACCAACGGCTGACGGAGATCGCACAGCGCGGTCTCAGGTTTAATAAACAGCACCGGCTCTTCCGGCGTCGCACTGCCCATTTCCTTGATGTGTTTTGCATAATTACTGCCGACGCAAACCACTTTGCTCACTGGATAATCCAGAAGCGCACCCTGCCAGTTATGATGTTGGTACATTATTTTCCCTCGTGGGTTAATCGGATTGTTTCCCCTGTTCCGCCAGGTGTTTCTTTAGTAGATTTTCAGATGGCGGGGGAAGTTGCAGGTAATAGCCCTGCTCGCTCAACGCCTGTTTCACTTTTTCCAGGTCGGCGTTAACCAGCTTTTTGCGCCCATCCAGCGGCAGCAGCATCGCCATTTGCGGCGTGCCGAAGCCGCGCATTAGCTCGTCAGGAACGCGTGAGAAATCGTCTTTTTTTTCGACGTATAAATAGGTTTGTTCACGTTTAGTACTTCGATAGATCACACAAAACATAGTTTTACTCGGAATTAGACCCGTGGTCACTTGCCTCAATATATGAGTGACTATAACATGCCTTTTAGTCTTCGGAATATCACCGCACTTCTGCGGTTGATAAACAGCAAATTGAGTAAGGCCAGGATGTCAAATACGCCAATCGAACTTAAAGGCAGTAGCTTCACGTTATCTGTCGTTCATTTGCACGATGCAAATCCCGAGGTTATTCGTCAGGCGTTAGAAGACAAAATCGCCCAGGCTCCCGCCTTTTTACGCCATGCGCCGGTGGTGGTGAATATCGCCAGCGTGGAGGAGGAGGTCGAATGGCGCGCCATTAACGAGGCCATCGCCGCGACCGGTTTACGCATTATGGGCGTCAGCGGATGCAAAATCCCGCGCCTGAAAACCGAAATCGATCGCGCCGGGATCCCGTTATTAACCGAAGGGAAAGAGAAAGCCCCTCGTCCGGCACCGTCCGAACCCACCCCTCCGCCGCCGCCAGTTGCTAACCAGATCACAAAAACGCGTTTGATTGATCAGCCGGTACGTTCCGGTCAGCGCATTTATGCGCCACACTGTGATCTTATTGTTACAAATCATGTGAGTGCCGGTGCGGAACTTATCGCTGACGGCAATATCCATGTATATGGCATGATGCGAGGACGCGCGCTGGCAGGCGCCGGTGGCGACAGAGACGCCCAGATATTTTGTACCCACCTTGCGGCGGAGCTGGTCTCCATCGCCGGGGAATATTGGCTGAGCGATAACATCCCGGCCGAATTTTATGGCAAAGCGGCACGCCTGCGTTTAGGTGAAAGCGCTTTGACAGTTCAACCGTTGAATTAATCCCTTTTTAACAAGGAATTTCTATGGCACGCATTATTGTTGTGACTTCGGGTAAAGGGGGCGTTGGCAAGACCACCTCCAGCGCGGCCATCGCTACAGGTTTGGCCCAGAAGGGAAAGAAAACCGTCGTTATCGACTTCGACATCGGCCTGCGTAACCTCGATCTGATTATGGGCTGCGAACGTCGCGTCGTTTATGATTTCGTCAACGTCATCCAGGGCGATGCCACGTTGAACCAGGCGCTGATCAAAGATAAGCGTACGGAAAATCTCTACATTCTCCCGGCCTCTCAGACCCGGGATAAAGACGCCCTGACCCGCGAAGGCGTCGACAAAGTTCTCGAAGAACTGAAGAAAATGGACTTCGATTTCATCGTCTGTGATTCACCGGCAGGTATCGAAACCGGTGCGCTGATGGCGCTCTATTTTGCTGATGAAGCCATCATCACCACCAACCCGGAAGTCTCCTCCGTTCGCGACTCCGACCGTATCCTTGGCATTCTCGCTTCGAAATCCCGTCGTGCGGAAAATGGCGAAGAGCCGATCAAAGAGCATTTACTGCTGACCCGCTACAATCCAGGCCGCGTCAATAAAGGCGATATGCTGAGCATGGAAGACGTGCTGGAAATTCTGCGCATCAACCTGGTGGGCGTGATCCCGGAAGACCAGTCAGTCCTGCGCGCATCCAACCAGGGTGAGCCCGTGATTCTGGATGCCGCGTCGGACGCAGGCAAAGCCTATGCCGATACCGTTGAACGTCTGCTCGGAGAAGAACGCCCTTTCCGCTTCATTGAAGAAGAGAAGAAAGGATTCCTCAAACGCCTGTTCGGAGGATAAATTATGGCTTTACTCGACTTTTTTCTCTCGCGAAAAAAGAACACGGCTAATATTGCGAAAGAACGCCTGCAAATCATCGTCGCCGAGCGTCGCCGCGGCGACGCGGAGCCGCACTACCTGCCGCAGTTGCGCAAAGATATTCTGGAAGTGATCTGTAAATACGTGCAGATCGACCCGGAGATGGTCAGCGTGCAGCTGGAGCAGCGGGATGGTGATATTTCGATTCTTGAGCTGAACGTGACCCTACCCGAAACGGAAGAGTCGAAACCCTGACCTGCTGTTCCATCCCGAAAAAAAACCGGCTACGCCCTGCGCTGCCGGTTTTTTAATGGCCTGAACCAGACCGCCCGCTAGCGCGGATAGTCGTTTAACAGCGACTTCAGCCGCCCGGCCATCAGTTCGCCACGCCAGCCGGAAATCAGCTCAGGCTCACCGGCTTGCGTTTTCAACTGCCAGTGCCAGTTCAGCAACTGGTTGATCTGCCGACGCGAGGCCAGCAGTTCCGCGCTCACGCCCTTATCGGCGCTCACTTCCTGCACCAGCGCTTTAATATCTTTAAAGGCTTTACGGTAACCCGGCATGTCAATGAGGTTCTGCAGCGGCGCCGGCAGGGCCGACTCCGGCAGCGCCTGGGCTTTCTCGACCAGGCTAATCAACGTTTTGCCGTGGAAGCGAATTTCACTGCCGGACAACCCGAGGCTGTCGAGCTCGCCGAGGCTGGTGGGCATATAGCGCGCCACGCTCCACAGATGCTCTTCCCGCACCACAAAGTTCACCGCCAGGTCGCGCTCACGCGCTTTGCGCAGACGCCACTCTGCCAGCAGCTGCAGGCAGCCCAGCTGGCGGGTACGCAGCTGCCAGGCGTTGCCGATGTCGCGCCAGGCCTCGGCCGGGTCAACCACCTCCTGACGACGCTGCTGCATCAGACGACATTCGTCCAGCGCCGCCGATAGCCAGCCTGCGCGGTCGGTCTCCGCCATTAATTGGCTGGCGATCGGCAACAGGTACCAGACGTCAGCTGCGGCGTATTCACACTGACGCTCGGTCAGCGGGCGCGCCAGCCAGTCGGTGCGGGATTCACTTTTATCCAGCGCCACTCCGGAATACTCTTCCACCATGGAGGCAAAGCCCCAGGACATCGGGCGGCCGCAGAACGCCGCCAGGATCTGGGTGTCGATCAGCGGCTGCGGCATCAGGTTGAACGCATTGAGGAAGACTTCTAAATCCTCGCTACCGGCATGCAGATATTTAGTCACATCCTGGTTGAGCAGCAGCTCACGCATCGGCGCCCAGTCGCTAATCGTCAAGGGATCGATCAGAGAGACCTGGGTGCCGTCGAACAGCTGCAGCAGGCCCAGCTGCGGATAGTAGGTACGGGTACGGACAAATTCCGTATCCAGAGCGACGGCGGAGGCCGCGCTTGCCGCTTCGCAAACAGCGCGCAGGCCATCGTCGGTGGTGATCATCTGATAGTTCAAAGCATACTCTCTTAACTTGCGCCCATAAAAAACGCCGGCGTAGCCGGCGTCAGGCGACTCATTCGTTACTTAGCCTTTATTGTCCACTTTAGCGCGCGCTTCGTCACGCAGTTCTCGCCGCAAAATTTTCCCGACGTTGGATTTCGGCAGTTCGTCACGGAATTCCACCAGCTTCGGCACTTTGTAGCCGGTGAGATGGCGGCGGCAGAACGTAATCAGCGCCTCTTCGGTTAACGCGGCATCTTTCTTGACCACGAAAATCTTCACCGCTTCACCGCTGCTGCCGGACGGCACGCCGATGGCCGCCACTTCGAGGACGCCGCTGTGCTGCATAACCACATCTTCGATTTCATTCGGATAGACGTTAAAACCCGACACCAGGATCATATCTTTTTTCCGGTCAACGATGCGCAGGAATCCCTCTTCATCCATCACCGCGATATCCCCGGTGTGCAACCAGCCGTCTTTGATAATCTCATCCGTCGCGTCAGGACGCTGCCAGTAGCCAAGCATTACCTGCGGCCCCTTGATACAGAGCTCGCCCGGCTGACCCGGCGCCACTTCGTTATCGTCGTCGTCCACCAGTTTGGCTTCTGTGGAAGGCACCGGCAGGCCAATGCTGCCGCTGTGGTAGTCGATGTCGTGCGGGTTGACGCTGACCAGCGGCGAACACTCGGTCAGGCCGTAGCCCTCCAGCAGATATTGTCCGGTCAGTTTTACCCAGCGCTCGGCCACCGCCTGCTGCACCGGCATCCCACCGCCGGCGGAGAGGTGCAGCGAGGAGAAATCAAGCTGCTGAAACTCTTTGTTGTTCAGCAAGGCGTTGAACAGGGTATTGACCCCGGTCATGGCGGTGAAAGGATATTTCGCCAGCTCCTTCACCAGCCCGGGAATGTCGCGTGGGTTGGTGATCAGCAAATTTTGCCCGCCCAGTTCGATAAACAGCAGGCAGTTCATGGTCAGGGCGAAAATGTGATACAGCGGCAGCGCGGTCACCACGAACTCTTTGCCGCGATGCAGCAGCGGGCCGTAGGTGGCATTGACCTGCTCGAGGTTCGCCAGCATGTTGCGGTGGGTCAGCATCGCCCCTTTGGCCACGCCGGTGGTGCCCCCGGTGTACTGCAGAAACGCCAGATCTTCCGCAACGATCTCCGGCTTCACGTACTGCATGCGGTAGCCATGCTGCAGCGCGCTGCGAAACGAGATGGCATCCGGCAGGTGGTACTTCGGCACCAGGCGCTTGATGTACTTGACCACGAAGTTCACCAGCGTGCCTTTGGCGGTGGAGAGCTGATCGCCCATGCGCGTCAGGATCACGTGCTTAACCTGAGTTTTCGCCACCACTTTTTCCAGGGTATGGGCAAAGTTGGAGACGATGACGATCGCCGCCGCGCCGCTGTCGTTGAGCTGATGCTCCAGTTCACGCGGGGTATATAAGGGGTTGACGTTAACCACGATCATCCCGGCGCGCAGGATGCCAAACAGAGCCACCGGATACTGCAGCAGGTTAGGCATCATCAGGGCCACGCGATCGCCCTTCTGTAATCCTAACCCCTCCTGAAGGTAAGCGGCAAAGGCGCGACTACGCTCTTCCAGCTTACGGTAGGTCATCACTTCACCCATATTGATAAACGCCGGTTGGTCAGCGTAGCGGGTGGTGGCATGCTCAAACAGTTCAACCAGGGATTGATAGCGGTCAGGGTTTATCTCCGCAGGAACATCTGCGGGATAACGGTTTAGCCAAACCTTTTTCACTGCATCACCTCTGAAATAGTTATTCGTCGTCATCACAGCCCCTGGTAAATACATTTTGTTAACATTATATTAACTCAGCGTACCAGTTTATTAATTAGGCAATGAGCAGGTTGCGAAGCGCGTCACTATTTTTTTTCTTATTCGACTGAAAACAAAGAAACAGCGGACCGGCCGCTGTTTCTTTGAACTAACATAAACAACAAAATCATTCGGTTACGACGTTTCTCACCTCAGCAGGGCCGGGGTTGTACCAGCCCCAGCCGCCATAGCCGTAACCCCAGGGGCGCGGACCCAGCATCCACGGATCGATGGGCTGCGGGGGCATCACCACCTGCTGCACCACGTTCCAGCGTTTGTAACCGATGGCGTTCATCAGCATAAATTTATACGGCGTGCTGCCCACTTTGCCGTCGACCACGCCGGCAATCGGCCCGACCACGGTGACCAGCTGGCCGCGGTAGTCGACCGGATCGAGGAAGCCGTTAACGTCGGCATAGATCCGCCCACGAGACGGTTCGCCCAGCACAGGCCGTGCGCCGCTGTCCAGCGGTACGGTGGCGATTTCTAAGCGGGTTTTACCCTGCTGGTTCTGCACATTGACCACTTTGCCGCCAAAGCGTGCTTCCTGGCCAACGTACAGCTGCGGGGCGTTCATCACCCGCACTAAATCCTGCTGCGGCGTAGGGCTGGTGCCTTTGATGGCATCCGGCACTGACACGCAGCCGCTTAGCGCAACGGCAACCGCCGCGGCTAACAGCCAGCGAACGCCCTGTTTTTGACCCGCCATGATGCGACTCCTTTTCTCAGTCTTCTTGTTACTGAGATTCACTCGCGGCCTGGAAGTTTCTTCCACGCCACCTCGTTTCGCAAATAAACCGGCTCCGCTTTCTCCACGGCCACGATTTTCCCCGCCGCCAGCAGGTAACAGGCTAACGGCAGCATATCCTCCGCCGCCGGCAGTTCAATTTCGCCGCTGCTTAAGGTCAGTCCGCTCGCTTTCGCCAGATCCGGCCACGCCTGCCAGCCGGTGCCGACGGTGGCCCATTCGCCGGAAAGCTGTGCCAGCCGTTCGGCTACCGCTTCCGGTTTGAGCACCGCTTCCGTCTCTTCGCCATGCCAGACGCCCTGCTCGTCACGCTGGTACTCGGCCCAGTAGACTTCGCCCATTCGTGCGTCAATGGCCGCCAGCACGCGGGTGGCGCCGGTTTTGCGCCAGGCGCCCTGCGCCATGGTGGCCAGCGTCGAAACGCCGATCATTGGCAGCTCAGCGCCCAGCGCCAGCCCCTGAGCGATACCGATGCCGATGCGCACGCCGGTAAAGCTACCCGGACCGCGGCCAAAGGCCAGCGCGTCCAGCTCGGTCAGCGTGGCGCCGCTCTCGGTGAGGACCTCCTGCACCAGCGGCAGGATACGTTGGGTATGTTCGCGGGGACAAATTTCGAAATGAGCACTAAGGGTGCCATCATTCCACAGCGCCGCGGAGCAGGCCTCTGTGGCGGTATCGATAGCCAAAATTCGCATGGGTGGTCACGCTCTCGTTACATAGTTCAGGCCTTCAGGCAGCCTGTTTTCCGGCAAACGGCCAACCCGCCGCCATACCGCCCGAAGTCTATTGGGAACCGCTAATTAACAAAATGGCGCGCAGCTTAACACATTTTAGTGCGGATTACCTTGCCGGCGGCACGGCGAGGAAGCGCACCGCCCGGCGGATATCGCGGGTCCGCGGCGCGGGCGGCAGGCTGGCCAGGAACACCGCGCCGTAGGGGCGCATCACCAGCCGGTTGTCGCAGATCACCAGCACCCCGCGATCGTCGATATCGCGGATCAGACGCCCCACCCCCTGTTTGAGGGTGATGACGGCTTCCGGGAGCTGTACTTCATCGAACGGATCGCCGCCGCGCAGCCGACAATCTTCCATGCGCGCTTTCAGCAGCGGGTCGTCCGGCGAAGTAAACGGCAGCTTATCGATAATCACCAGCGACAGCGCATCACCGCGCACGTCGACCCCTTCCCAGAAGCTGCTGGTGGCCACCAGCAGGGCGTTGCCGGCGCTGACGAATTGCTGCAGCAGTTGGCCTTTGCTGGTTTCCCCCTGCAGCAACACCGGTAGCGTCATGGTGGCGCGGAACTGCTCCGCCAGATCGCGCATCATGGCGTGCGAGGTACACAGCATAAAGCAGCGACCGTCGTTGGCCTCGATCAGCGGCTTGAGCATCGCCGCCAGGTGGCGCGCCGCGCCAGGCTGGTTCGGCAGCGGCAGATTGCGCGGCACGCAGAGCAGCGCCTGATGTTGATAATCAAAGGGGCTCGGCAGCAACAGGGACTGCGCCTCGTCGATCCCCAGCCGGGCAGTGAAGTGATGCAGATCGTCGTTCACTGACAGCGTCGCCGAGGTAAAGATCCAGCTCCCCGACTTCTGCGCCATCACCTCTTTAAACTTCTCGGCCACGGTCAACGGCGTCAGGGCGAGAGTAAAGTGGCGCGAGGTGCACTCATACCAGTAGCTGTAGCCCGGCTGGTTAATCTCTTTCAGCCGCTTTAAGCGCCCGCGATAGAGGGTGGCGCGCTCAAAGGCGGCATCGAGCAGCGCCGAGCGGCCCAGCGAAAGTTTGGCGACGTCATAGCATAGCTCGAGCGCGTCATCGAGCAGCAGCAGCGCGCGCTGAATGTGGCTATCCGCCAGCAGTTCGCGCAGGTTGCCGCGATAGCCGGGATCCCCCAGCTGCAGGCGAAAATCCTGAGCGCTTTGCGCCAGGCGGTCGGCGCATTTTTGCAACTGCTGGGTGTCTTTCAGTTCGGTGCGGTAGGCAATGGTGATGTCTTTCGCCAGATCCAGCAGCTGGCGGCTGGAGAGCGACTGACCAAAGTACTGACTGGCGATATCCGGCAACTGATGGGCTTCATCGAAGATCATCACTTCCGCCTCGGGGATCAGCTCGGCAAAGCCGCTCTCTTTGACCACCATATCGGCCAGGAACAGGTGATGGTTGACCACCACCACGTCGGCGTCCATCGCTTTTTTACGCGCCTTCACCACGAAGCAATCTTTATACAGTGGGCAGTCGCTACCGAGACAGTTATCGTTGGTGCTGGTGACCAGCGGCCAGGCCTGGGAGTCTTCCGCGACGCTGGCGCAAGTGCTGATATCGCCATCCTGGGTTTGATTCGACCAGGAGCGCAGGAGGATCACATCGCTGAGGGTTTGTACCGGCAGATCGCCGCCCGCCAGCGCCTGCTGCTCAAGACGTTCAAGGCACAGGTAGTTGGAGCGCCCTTTAAGCAGCGCCAGTTTACCGGTGAATTTGAGCGCCTTGGCGACGGTGGGCAGATCGCGGCTATAGAGCTGATCCTGCAGCGCTTTCGAGCCGGTGGAGATAATCACCTTTTTTTTCGCCCGCAGCGCAGGCGCCAGGTAAGCGTAGGTTTTACCGGTTCCGGTCCCCGCTTCCACCACCAGCGGTCGGGAGGCCTCAATCGCTTCGCTCACCGCTTTCGCCATCTGGCGCTGCGGCTCGCGCGGCTTAAATCCCGGTATGGCTTTGGCTAACTGGCCGTCTGCTGCAAAATCGTCGATCACATTGCCCCCCTGGTTATTTGGACAGTGATTATGTCAGGGAGGACGGCGTTTCGCCAGTCCAGGTAGTGACGCGAGCGGAACATTATGGCAGTCTTGCCGCAGCCGAATGGAATGCTCAAAGAGGAAAAAGAAATGACAATTACGCGTATTGATGCCGAAGCCCGTTGGTCAGACGTGGTGCTCCACAACCAGACCCTGTACTACACCGGCGTGCCGGCAAATCTTGATGCCGACGCCTTCGAGCAGACCGCCAATACCCTGGCGCAGATTGACGCGGTGCTGGAAAAACAGGGCAGCGACAAGTCGCGTATTCTTGACGCCACCATCTTCCTCGCCGATAAAAGCGACTTTGCGGCGATGAATAAAGCCTGGGACGCGTGGGTGGTGGCCGGTCACGCCCCGGTGCGCTGCACGGTGGAAGCGACGCTGATGAACCCGCAGTATAAAGTTGAGATCAAAATTATCGCCGCGGTGTAATTAGTCGTCCTCATCTTCGTCTTGATCTTCATCCTCATCTTCAAAGCGCGCGACGATCTGCTCGCCGGTATGCGTTGCGCGCAGTTCTTCCGCCACCAGGGCAATCGCCTGGCCGCTGCTCATCCCCTGGGCCATTAGCTCATGGATACGTTCGACCGCTTTTTGCTGTTGCTCGTGGCTCAGCGAAGGTAAACCTGCAAACATCTTTTACTCCTGCTACATTGTGGGGCGTAATTATTTCACGCCGTCCCCGCCTACGCCAGAGGGACGGCAACGTTCAGGATCGAGAAAGATGTTGTCCCCCGCGATTATTACCCTGCCCTGGCGCCCGGATGCGGCCGAACACTATTTTGCGCCGTTAAGCGCCCTGCCCTGGGCGATGCTGCTGCATTCCGGCTTTGCCGACCATCCGCATAACCGCTTTGATATTCTGGTGGCTGCCCCGCGCGCCACGCTGCTGACGCGCGGTGAACAGACGTGGGTCGATGACGGCGAAACCGCTTTTGTTTCCGCGGAAGATCCGCTGCAACTGCTTCAACAGCAGTTGGATCGTCAGCCGTTCACGCCGCAGCCCCATGACGATCTGCCGTTTCTTGGCGGCGCGCTGGGACTATTCGGGTACGATCTGGGCCGTCGCTTTGAGCGTCTCCCTTCGCACGCCCAGGCCGATATCGCGCTGCCAGATATGGCGGTGGGGATCTATGACTGGGCGCTGATTGTCGACCATCAGCGCCAGCAAATTTCGCTGCTCAGCTATGACGATCCGCAGCAGCGCCTGCAGTGGCTGCAGGCGCAATCCCGTCCGGCGATGAAACCTTTCACCCTGACCTCTGCCTGGCAGTCAAATATGAGCCGCCAGCAGTACGGCGAGAAATTTCGCCAGGTGCAGGCCTATCTGCACAGCGGCGACTGCTATCAGGTCAACCTCGCCCAGCGTTTTCAGGCCCGCTACGTCGGTGATGAATGGCAGGCCTTCCGCCAGCTGAACGTTGCCAACCGCGCCCCCTTTAGCGCCTTTATTCGCCTCGAGGAAGGGGCGATTTTAAGCCTGTCGCCGGAGCGATTTATTCAGTTGCGCCAGGGAGAGATCCAGACGCGCCCGATAAAAGGTACTCTGCCGCGGCTCGATTCGCCGCAGGAAGATGCGCGGCAGGCTGAGAAGCTGGCGAACTCCCCGAAAGACCGCGCCGAGAATTTAATGATTGTCGACCTGATGCGCAACGACATCGGCCGCGTCGCCGTGCCGGGCAGCGTGCGGGTCCCCGAGCTGTTCGTGGTGGAGCCGTTCCCGGCGGTCCATCATCTGGTCAGCACCATCACCGCCCGCTTACCGGCGACGCTGCATGCCAGCGATCTGCTGCGCGCCGCCTTCCCCGGGGGATCTATCACTGGCGCCCCGAAGGTCCGGGCGATGGAGATTATCGATGAACTGGAACCTCAGCGACGTAACGCCTGGTGCGGGAGCATTGGCTACCTGAGCTATTGCGGCAATATGGATACCAGCATCACCATTCGCACCCTGACGGCCTGGCAGGGGCAACTGTATTGCTCCGCTGGAGGCGGTATCGTCGCGGACAGCGAGGAAGATGCGGAATATCAGGAAACTTTTGATAAAGTTAATCGTATCCTGCACCAACTGGAGAACTAGACCATGGCGGACCACGCCCTCAATCTGGATGATTTTCTGTCCCGCTTCCAGCTGCTGCGCCCCCAGCCTTCGCGCCATGCGCTCAATCAGCGGCAGGCGGCGGTGCTGGTGCCGATCGTGCGCCGGCCGCAGCCCGGCCTGCTGCTGACCCAGCGTTCGCCGTTGCTGCGCAAGCACGCCGGTCAGGTCGCCTTTCCCGGCGGCGCGGTAGATAATACCGATGCGACGCTTATCGCCGCCGCCCTGCGCGAAGCCCAGGAAGAAGTCGCGATCCCCCCGGAAGCCGTCGAGGTGATCGGCGTTCTGCCGCCAGTGGACAGCGTCACCGGTTTTCAGGTGACGCCGGTGGTGGGTATTATCCCCCCCAATCTGCACTATCATGCCAGCCAGGACGAAGTCTCCGCAGTATTTGAGATGCCCCTCGCCGAAGCCCTGCGTCTGGGGCGCTACCATCCGCTCGACATCCACCGTCGGGGCAACGATCACCGCGTCTGGCTCTCCTGGTACCAGCATTATTTTGTCTGGGGAATGACCGCCGGGATCATTCGCGAGCTGGCGTTGCAGATAGGCGCTCGACCTTAGCTATACTGATTATGAGAGGGCGCTCTCACTATTAGTAAAATCGCGGTTATCCATTAGTTTAATTCATGTGAATAGTTCAACTGGCAGCGCGCTTCCCTCTTACACTATGCGCAGTTATTACATCGTTACCGCACCCGCGGTAACCCTGTCAGGAGTATTATCGTGATTAGTCTATTCGACATGTTCAAGGTGGGGATTGGTCCCTCATCTTCCCACACTGTTGGCCCGATGAAGGCCGGTAAACAGTTCGTCGATGACCTGGTCGAAAAAGGATTGCTTAATGCGGTGACCCGTGTGGCGGTTGACGTCTACGGCTCGCTGTCATTAACCGGCAAAGGCCACCATACGGACATCGCCATTATCATGGGACTGGCGGGCAATCAGCCCGATACGGTCGATATTGACGCGATCCCGGCATTTATCCGTGACGTCGAGGCGCGCGGCCGACTGCTGCTGGCCAACGGCCAGCACGAGGTCGACTTCCCGGCGGATGACGGCATGCGTTTTCGCAGCGACAACCTGCCGCTGCACGAAAACGGCATGACCATTCATGCCTGGGCCGGCGAGAAAGAGATCTACTGCAAGACCTATTACTCGATTGGCGGCGGCTTTATCGTCGATGAAGAGCACTTCGGCAAAGAAAACGCCAACGAATTGCAGGTGCCCTACCCGTTTAAATCGGCGCAGGAAATGCTGGCGTATTGTAAAGAGACCGGCCTGTCGCTCTCCGGGATGGTGATGCAAAACGAGCTGGCGCTGCACAGCAAAAAAGAGATCGAGGACTATTTCGCCAACGTCTGGCAGACCATGCGCGCCTGTATCGACCGCGGGATGAACACCGAAGGCGTGCTGCCTGGTCCGCTGCGCGTGCCGCGTCGCGCCTCGGCGCTGCGTCGTCTGCTGGTGGCCAGCGATAAGCTCTCCAGCGATCCGATGAACGTCGTTGACTGGGTCAATATGTTCGCACTGGCGGTCAATGAAGAGAACGCCGCCGGCGGTCGCGTGGTGACCGCGCCGACCAACGGCGCCTGCGGCATCGTTCCGGCGGTACTCGCCTATTACGACCACTTTATCGAATCCGTCAGCCCGGAAATTTATATCCGCTACTTTATGGCCTGCGGGGCGATCGGCGCGCTGTACAAGATGAATGCCTCCATTTCCGGAGCGGAAGTCGGCTGTCAGGGTGAAGTGGGCGTTGCCTGCTCGATGGCGGCGGCGGGCCTGGCTGAACTGCTCGGCGCCAGCCCGGAACAGGTTTGCGTGGCGGCGGAGATCGGCATGGAACACAACCTCGGCCTGACCTGCGACCCGGTCGCCGGCCAGGTGCAGGTGCCATGCATTGAACGTAACGCCATCGCCTCCGTCAAGGCAATCAACGCCGCGCGAATGGCGATGCGCCGTACCAGCGAACCGCGCGTCTCGCTCGACAAAGTGATCGAGACCATGTACGAAACCGGTAAAGACATGAACGCCAAGTACCGCGAAACCTCCCGCGGCGGCCTGGCGATTAAAGTTCAGTGTGACTAAACTGTTCGTCCCCCCCTGCGCCCGCAAAGCGCGCAGGGGGATAACCCTGGTGACTGAAATCTCCCTGATGCGCCTTCAACGGCGCATTTTCTTTTTTCTATACCTGGCGATATTCTGCCACTACAATTGCTCTATTAAATAAGCCACGCTTAACCACTCGTCCTGTCGACAGGGTGTCGCACATGCAGACTGCACAAAAAGTCATTACGGCCTATCGTCGCAAACGCATTATTGTCTGCCTGCTGGTAGCCCTGCTAACCCTGGGTACCACCTTAGCTATCCGATTTATTTCACAGCGTAGCGTAAATGAAGAGTACATTCGCACTGCCGCCAGCCAGCGGGTCACGGCGCTGGATAACATCCTGCGTCCGCTGAGCGCAGAGCGGGCGACGCTACTCTCCCTGGTCGACAAACCCTGCATGGATATTCATCTCACACTGCGCAAAATGGCGGCCTCGCTGCAGACGGTCCGCTCCGTCGCGCTGGTGGCGTCAGGGATGATCTACTGTTCCAGTATCTTTGGGCAACGGCAGGCGGATCTGCACCAGCTGCAGCCCGCGCTTCCGGCTCACCACCCCTTACTGCTCTTTTCTACCGACAACTCACTGCTCAAAGGCACACCGGTGCTGATCCAGTGGTATCCAGCCTCGGAAAGCGGCTTCGACGGCGTGATGTTAATTGTCAATATCGAGCTGCTGGGAACCTTAATTCTCAAGGAAAAATCGCCCCTGATCAGCGACGTCAGCCTGCAGGTCGGCGACCATTATTTTATCAGCGGCCTCGGCCTGATTGACAAAGCGCACGCCCCGCAGGCGTCGGTGATTTATCGCCAGCGCTCTACAGAATTTCCCTTTACCATCAATATTAACGGTCCGGGCGCCGCGACTATCGCGCTGGAGGAGCTGCCCGGTGAGCTGCCGCTGGCCCTCATCTTCAGCCTGTTGATGACCGGCATCGCCTGGCTGGCCACCGCCGGCAGAATGAGTTTCTCGCGAGAGATAAGTCTCGGCATCACGGCCCGGGAATTTACCCTCTGGTGCCAGCCGCTGCAGGATGCGCGCAGCGGACGCTGCTGCGGGGTGGAGATCCTGCTGCGCTGGAACAACCCCCGCCGCGGCGAGATTTCGCCCGAGGTATTTATTCCCATCGCCGAAGGGGACAATCTGATTATTCCCCTCACCCGCTATGTGATCGCCGAAACCGCCCGCCGCCTGGACGCCTTCCCCAGCGAGCCGCATTTTCATATCGCGATTAATGTCGCTGCCCGTCACTTTGCACACGGTTTGCTGCTGCATGACCTGCACAATTACTGGTTTAGCGTCAATCCGGTACAACAGCTGGTGGTTGAACTCACCGAACGTGATGTCCTGCAGGATGGCGACCAGCACATGGCCGAACATTTGCATTTAAAAGGGGTCCAGCTGGCGATAGATGATTTTGGCACCGGTAACAGCTCGCTCTCGTGGCTGGAAAAACTGCGGCCGGACGTGCTGAAGATCGACCGCTCGTTTACCAGTTCCGTCGGGATAGACAGCGTCAATGCCACGGTGACGGATATTATTATAGCCCTCGCCGACCGTCTGAATATCGTTACCGTGGCCGAAGGGGTGGAGACGCTGGAGCAGGAAAGCTATCTCCGGGGCCACGGCGTCGATGTGCTGCAGGGATTTTATTATGCCCGGCCGATGCCGATAGAGGCGTTTCCGGCGTGGCTGGCAGACAGAGAGGGGCAGAAAAGCGAGGGGGGAGAATAGCTCGCCGGCCACAGGGGCCGACGAGCAGGGCAATTACTCTTCTTCGTCGCTCAGCGGACGGGTGACCACCGCGCGGACCAGGTCGACCCGGTAATCATTCGCTTCCACCACGGTAAACTGCAGCGGCGGTAGCGACACGGTGTCGCCAATGCGCGGGATATGGCCATTGACGGCGATCACCAACCCGGCCACCGTGGCAATATCCTCATCTTCATTGACCAGCGCATCCAGTCCAAGCGCCTGCTGCAGCGCATGCAGGTCGGTCGAGCCTTTGATCAGCCAGCCATCGCCGTCAATGACGATCTCCGGCGTCTCATCGGCATCCGGGAATTCACCGGCGATGGCTTCCAGGACGTCCAGCGGCGTCACCAGCCCCTGCACCATGCCAAACTCGTTGGTCACGATGACAAAGCTGCCGCGCGCGCGGCGCAGAACGCCGAGCAGATTGATCGGGTCCAGCGTTTCCGGGACGACAATCGCCGGGGAGGCGGAGGCCAGCGCCGCAACGTTTTCGCCCGCCTCAAGGGCCACCAGCAACTCTTTCGCCCGCACGATACCAATGATTTCATCCAGCTCTCCGCGGCAGACCGGGAACAGACTGTGCGGCGACGAGAGCAGCTGACGACGAATTTCGTCATCACTCTGTTCGGCGTCGACCCAGCTGATTTCACCGCGCGGGGTCATAATACCGCGCAGGGAGCGCTGGGCCAGCGTCAGCACGCCGTTAATCATGTAACGTTCTTCTTCGGCAAACGCCCCTTCCGGCACCGGTATGGCTGCCGGGCTGTCGGCGTCATGGCTGACGGAGGTCTGTTTCCGGCCGCCCATCAGGCGCAGGATCGCATCCGCGGTACGGGCACGCAGCGGCAGCGTCGACTGATGTCGGACAAAGTTGCGTCGCGCCACCTGGTTAAAGAACTCGATGATGATCGAGAAACCGATCGCCGCGTACAGATACCCTTTCGGAATATGGAAACCAAACCCTTCCGCCACCAGGCTCAGGCCGATCATCAACAGGAAGCTCAGACAGAGCACCACCACCGTCGGGTGCTGGTTGACAAAGCGCGTCAATGGCTTCGACGCCAGCAGCATCATGATCATGGCGATCACCACCGCCGCCATCATCACCGGCAGATGGTTAACCATCCCGACCGCCGTGATCACCGCATCCAGAGAGAAGACGGCGTCCAGCACCACGATCTGCAGTACCACCACCCAGAAACTGGCATACCCTTTACCGTGACCGCTATCGTGCTGGCGGTTTTCCAGCCGCTCATGCAGTTCAGTCGTCGCCTTAAACAGCAAGAAGATCCCGCCGAGCAGCATGATAAGGTCGCGCCCGGAAAAGGAGAAATCAGCGATAGTAATCAGCGGCTTCGTCAGGGTCACCATCCAGGAGATCACCGACAGCAGCCCCAGGCGCATCACCAGCGCCAGCGAAAGGCCGATCAGTCGCGCTTTATCGCGCTGCTTCGGCGGCAGTTTGTCCGCCAGGATGGCAATAAACACCAGGTTGTCGATACCGAGCACAATCTCCAGAACGATAAGCGTCAACAGGCCAGCCCAGATTGAGGGATCCATTAACAATTCCATGTACGACTCCGGTTAGCGGCAAGCTGAGTCATCGCCATGTCATGCATGGGCGCGACAATAGGTGCTGAGAGAAAAGCGTGATGCGTGGAGGTGGCAACCAGGTGCCAGAAAGTGAAAAGACGTCGATGACGGTCCATACTGCGGGCTATGCCCTATACTCCTGAGTAATTAAACGGAAGTTAAACATAGCAAAATATAGATCGAAATTGGAAAAAATTTACCTGAATTTGCAATAACTAAGGCTATTTTTTGCGCTGCAAAATTATTACCAGGCGATGCCTGATTAACGGATCTTCATCACATTAATTATTTTTTCACTGTCTAAAATAATTCGCGGTAGTAACTATTTTCTATCTTACACCCTAACTGAATCGATTTTGTCCTCAAGAGTGATTCAGGATGTATCAAAGCAGATGATGCATTCACGATAATAAAGGAGGTAGCAAGTGACGATTGCTATTGTAATAGGCACACATGGTTGGGCTGCAGAACAGCTGCTGAAAACAGCAGAGATGCTGTTGGGCGAGCAGGAAAACGTTGGCTGGATCGATTTCGTTCCGGGTGAAAACGCCGAAACGCTGATCGAGAAATACAATGCCCAGTTGGCAAAACTGGATACCAGTAAAGGCGTGCTATTTCTCGTCGATACATGGGGAGGCAGCCCGTTCAACGCTGCGAGCCGCATTGTCGTCGATAAAGAGCATTACGAAGTTATCGCTGGCGTCAACATCCCGATGCTGGTGGAAACCTTCATGGCCCGCGATGATGACCCTTCGTTTGATGAACTGGTCGCCTTAGCGGTGGAGACCGGTAGCGAAGGCGTGAAAGCGCTGAAGGCCAAACCGGTGGAAAAAGCGGCTCCCGCGCCAGCCCCTGCCGCGGCGCCAAAAGCCGCCGCGCCGGCCAAACCGATGGGCCCGAACGACTACATGGTGATTGGCCTCGCGCGCATTGACGACCGCCTGATCCATGGTCAGGTCGCCACCCGCTGGACCAAAGAGACCAACGTCACCCGCATCATCGTCGTCAGCGACGAAGTGGCCGCGGATACGGTGCGCAAAACCCTGCTGACCCAGGTTGCACCACCGGGCGTCACCGCCCACGTGGTGGACGTCGCCAAAATGATCCGCGTTTACAACAACCCGATGTACGCCGGGCAGCGCGTCATGCTGCTGTTTACTAACCCGACCGACGTTGAGCGTATCGTCGAGGGCGGCGTGAAAATCACCAGCGTCAACATCGGTGGTATGGCGTTCCGCCAGGGCAAAACCCAGGTTAACAACGCGATTTCGGTCGATGCCAAAGATATTGAGGCGTTTAACAAGCTGAACGCACGCGGTATCGAGCTGGAGGCACGTAAAGTGTCCACCGACCCGAAACTGAAAATGATGGATCTGATCGCCAAGGTTGATAAATAACCCGGCCGATCGCGCCCCAGTTTTCACTTTAAGACTTAATCAACAGGAGAAGTACAATGGAGATTACCCTTCTTCAGATTGTGCTGGTGTTCATCGTCGCGTGTATTGCGGGTATGGAGTCGGTGCTTGATGAATTTCAGTTCCACCGTCCTCTGGTCGCTTGTACGCTGATCGGTGCCGTTCTCGGCGATATGAAAACCGGTATTATCATCGGCGGTACGCTGGAAATGATCGCTCTGGGTTGGATGAACATCGGTGCGGCGGTTGCACCTGATGCCGCGCTGGCGTCCATTATTTCCACCGTTCTGGTTATTGCCGGCCATCAGAGCATCGGTGCCGGTATCGCGCTGGCTATCCCGCTGGCGGCGGCAGGCCAGGTGCTGACCATTATCGTTCGTACCATCACCGTAGCCTTCCAGCACGCGGCAGATAAAGCGGCGGAGAATGGCAACCTGACCGCCCTGTCGTGGTTGCACGTCTCGTCCTTGTTCCTGCAGGCGATGCGTATCGCTATCCCGGCCGTCATCGTCGCCATTTCCGTCGGTACCAGCGAAGTCCAGGGCCTGCTGAACGCGATCCCTGAAGTGGTCACCAGCGGTCTGAACATCGCCGGCGGTATGATCGTGGTTGTCGGTTATGCGATGGTCATCAACATGATGCGCGCAGGCTACCTGATGCCGTTCTTCTACCTCGGCTTCGTCACCGCCGCCTTCACCAACTTCAACCTGGTAGCCCTGGGTGTGATTGGTGCGGTCATGGCTATCCTCTACATCCAGCTGAGCCCGAAATATAACCGCGTCGCCGGTGCGCCGGCTCAGGCGGCTGGTAACAACGATCTCGATAACGAACTGGACTAACAGGTGAGCGAAATGGTTGATATGACTAAAAATACCACCGAGAAAAAACTCACTCAGAGTGATATTCGTGGCGTGTTCATTCGTTCTAACCTGTTCCAGGGGTCATGGAACTTCGAACGTATGCAGGCGCTGGGCTTCTGCTTCTCTATGGTTCCGGCAATCCGTCGCCTGTACCCGGAGAACAATGATGCGCGTAAGCAGGCGATTAAACGTCACCTTGAGTTCTTCAACACCCATCCTTACGTTGCCGCTCCGGTACTGGGCGTAACCCTGGCGATGGAAGAGCAGCGCGCCAATGGCGCAGAGATTGACGATGGCGCCATCAACGGCATCAAAGTCGGTCTGATGGGACCGCTGGCCGGCGTCGGCGACCCGATCTTCTGGGGTACCGTGCGTCCTGTGTTCGCGGCCTTAGGCGCTGGGATCGCGATGAGCGGTAGCCTGCTCGGTCCTCTGCTGTTCTTTATCCTGTTCAACGCAGTGCGTCTGCTGACCCGCTACTATGGCGTCGCCTATGGTTACCGCAAAGGCGTGGACATCGTTAAAGATATGGGCGGCGGCTTCCTGCAGAAACTGACTGAGGGGGCGTCAATCCTCGGCCTGTTTGTCATGGGGGCTTTGGTTAACAAGTGGACGCACGTGAATATTCCGATGGTGGTGTCAAAAATCACCGGTTCTGACGGACAGGTTCACGTCACCACGGTGCAAACCATCCTCGACCAGTTGATGCCGGGCCTGGTACCGCTGCTGTTGACCTTCGCCTGTATGTGGCTGCTGCGCAAGAAAGTTAACCCACTGTGGATCATCGTTGGCTTCTTCGTCATCGGTATCGCGGGCTACGCTGTCGGCCTGCTGGGTCTGTAATTTCCAGGTTGTACGCCGGGGGCTTGCCCCCGGCTTTTTTTTATCAGGAGGAACGCAAAGCAATGACATTCACGGACCTGGTGATCATCCTGTTTATCCTTGCGCTACTGGCCTACGCGGTGTATGACCAGTTCATTATGCCGAGGCGGAACGGCCCGGTGCTGCTGGCCATCCCCCTGCTTCGCCGCAGCCGCGTTGACGGTCTGATCTTTGTCGGCCTCACCGCCATTCTGATCTATAACAACATTACCCAGCACGGCACCCCGATCACCACCTGGCTATTATCTGCCCTGGCGCTGATGGGTCTCTATTTATTCTGGATCCGTACGCCGAAAATCATTTTTAAACCGCGCGGCTTTTTCTTCGCCAACGTGTGGATAGAATATCAGCGAATTAAAGAGATGAATTTATCCGAGGACGGCGTGCTGGTGATGCAATTAGAGCAACGGCGGCTGCTTATTCGCGTACGAAATATCGACGACCTGGAGAAAATCTACAAACTTCTCGTTTCAACTCAATGAGTTATAAATATAGCCAGCGCTATATTTTCCAGTTTCCCTCTGGAAAAACATATAGCCATGGCTATATTTCCCTGCCTCCTCTTCCCTTTTTTATTAACTATTTATTTACTTATAAATTCAAATGAAAATCGTTATCATTTGGTTATTAAAATAGCCGTCTTCTGTTATTGTTTTATATTCTAAAAATATGTTAAGGTTGCGCCCGTCGTTGGGGAGTAGCCGATTTCCTGTTTGCCAGGAAATGTACGTGTCAACATACTCGTTGCAAAACGTGGCACGTACGGGTTGAAGTGATTCAATCAGGCGAGACCATAGATACATCACTGCTGTACGTATTGCTCAGCCATTGAGCGGCTCCGCGTATATTTACTGGGGGCAGCGATGTGTCATATGGATTATCCCCGGTCAGGACACGCACATGAATTTATCCGCTACCATTCTTCTCGCCTTCGGCATGTCTATGGACGCCTTTGCAGCCTCTATCGGCAAGGGTGCCACCCTGCACAAACCTAAATTCTCAGAAGCCGTCCGCACCGGGCTGATTTTTGGCGTGATTGAAACCCTGACCCCGCTGGTCGGCTGGGGACTCGGCATGTTGGCCAGCCAGTTTGTCCTCGAGTGGAACCACTGGATTGCCTTTATTCTGCTGGTGTTTCTCGGCGGGCGAATGATCGTGGAAGGTGTTCGCGGCGACAGCGACGAGGAGTGCGACGCGCCTCGCCGTCATGGTTTCTGGCTGCTGGTCACCACCGCCTTCGCCACCAGCCTTGACGCGATGGCCGTTGGTGTGGGTCTGGCCTTCCTGCAGGTCAGCATTGTGACCACCGCACTGGCGATCGGCTGCGCGACGTTTCTTATGTCGACGCTGGGGATCATGGTCGGTCGCTTTATTGGCCCGCTGTTGGGCAAACGGGCCGAAATCCTCGGCGGTATTGTGCTGATTGGCATCGGCAGCGAAATCCTCTGGAGCCATTTCGCCGGTTAAGCCTTACGCCTCGCGCTGCCAGCAATGGATCATGAAGTCGGTCTGGCAGCCAAACGTCGCCTGCTGACGCAGCGCGGCGTGCACCTCAGGCTTAGCCCGCCACGCGAACGGCGTCATCTGCAGCAGCGCCTGCGCTTCACTTCCCGTCAGGGTCATCGGATAGGCCAGCTGCTGCTGAGCGTCCAGGCGGAATCCCGGCATCGCTTCCGTCTTCAGCTCATGCAGGCGTACCTCATCGTAAATCAGCCCTTTTAGCTCCAACAGATGGCGGGGTCCCGGCGTGGCGGTGATCACCCATCCGCCAGGCCGCACCACCCGCGCCAGCTCTTCGGCGTTGCAGGGGGCGTAAATGCGCACTACCGCATCGAAGCTGTTATCAGAGAACGGCAGACGCTGGCTGGAGGCGACGCAAAAACTGACCTGCGGGTAGCGTTTTGCCGCCGCGCGGATCGCTGGCTTCGACACGTCCAGCCCCCAGCTATGGCTGGCGATGGTGGCAAACGCGTGGGTGTAATACCCTTCGCCACAGCCGATATCCAGTAAATCCGCAGGGGCGTGGTGCCGCAGCCGTTCGGCGATCGCCTCCCGTAGCGGCTGATAATGACCCGCATCCAGAAACGCCCGCCGGGCCTGCATCATCTCAGCGCTATCGCCGGGATCGCGCGACCGCTTGAACTGCACCGGTAGCAGATTGACGTACCCCTCTTTCGCCAGATCGAACTGGTGCCGCTGCGGGCAGGAATAGTGGTTGTCGCCGCGGCTTAACGGCGCGTGGCAAAGGGGGCAACTGTATGACATGACGGCTCCGGTGTTGCTAAAGGGCGAAAGTGTAGCGCTATTCGCCCCTGCAGACCACTGTTACAGCGCCGGCGCCAGCGGATGGCTGTCGTGCATCACGATCAGATTCTCCGCCCCTTGCGGCATGCCGTCCGGCATGACGTTCTCCAGCCGCAGGACATCCCCCATGATCTGGCTGAAGACCGGCGCGGACACCGCCCCGCCGTAATAGGAGCCATTACTCGGATCGTTCATCACCACCACCAGCGCAAACTGTGGACGACTGGCGGGCGCCACGCCGGCGGTGTAGGCCACATATTTATCGATATATTTGCCGTCCGGACCGATTTTCTTCGCCGTCCCGGTTTTTACCGCCACCCGGTAGTCGCGCACTGCCGCTTTGGTCCCGCCCCCGCCCGGGAGCGCCACGCTCTCCATCATATGCTCTACGCTGTGCACGATGTTCTCCGGCATCACCCGCGTACCTATCACCGGCGGATCGATGCGGGTTATCGATAACGGTCGTTCAATACCGAAACCGCCGATAGTCGCGTAGACGTGCGCCAGCTGGAGCGGCGTCACCATTAACCCATAGCCGAAAGCGAAGGTAGCGCGATCCAGCTGCCCCCAGTAGCGACGATGCGGCATCAGCCCGGCGCTTTCCCCGGTCAATCCCAATCCGGTCGGCTCGCCGAACCCAAATGCCTGATAGGTATCAAGCAGATGCTGCACCGGCATAGCGAGCGAGAGATGCGACACGCCGGTATCACTGGATTTTTGCAGGATCCCGGTCAGACTCAGCTCCGGATAATAGCCCACATCGCGGATGCGGTGGCCGTCGAGGACAAACGGATGGGTGTCCACCACGCTATCCGGCTGGACAATCCCCTGCTGGAGCGCGGTCATGATCACCAGCGGTTTGACGGTCGACCCGGGTTCGAAGGTGTCGCTGATGGCGCGGTTGCGGAAATCATCCAGCGTCGCGCTGTCGCGATTGTTCGGATTGAAGTCCGGGTAGCTGGCCATCGCCAGAATCTCACCGGTATCAATTTTGATCAATACCGCCGCCCCGGATTCCGCCTTATTCCAGCGAACGGCATTATCCAGCGCATCTTCGGTCACCGTCTGCAGACGTTCATCAATACTCAGCTGCAGATTATGCGCCGGGACTGGCGGCACTTCGGTAATATTTTCAATAACATTGCCATGTTTATCTTTGCGCACCAGGCGTCGTCCGGGTTTGCCGGTCAGCTGGGCATTAAAGCTTTTCTCCACCCCTTCGATGCCCTGATTATCGACGTTGGTAAAGCCCAGCAGATTGGCAGCCACATGACCAGCCGGATAGAAACGTCGCGATTCATCGCGCAGATAGACGCCCGGGAGATGCAGTTTATCAATCCACTCCGCCTGCTCCGGATTGATCTGACGCGCCAGATAGAGAAAACGGGCGTGAGGATGACTTTGTACCCGTTGGGCCAGCTCCCCGAGGTTGAGATGCAGTGCTTCGGCCATTGCCTGCCAGCGAGGACCATAACCAACCCCGCCCTTCTCCATGGTGGTCTGGGGGTCGATCCAGATAGCGCTGACCGGTACGCTCACCGCCAGCGGTCGTCCTTCGCGGTCGCTAATCATGCCGCGCTCCACCGCCACAGGCTCTTCGCGCAGAGAACGCATGTCTTCTTGTTTTACCAGGTTATCGGGAGAGACAATTTGCAGCCAGCCCACGCGGGCCAACAGCAGTCCCAGACAACCAAGAATGGCCACACAGAGTAACCCGAAGCGAATCGGGGTAAAGCTGGCGGCGGACTTCATTTTTTTCTTTAGCACCATAGCTCCGGCATCATTTTGCAACCATCTGATTTAACAGAAAATTAGCAAAACAGACTGCTACACAATGCTAATAAAGTTGACTATTTGCAACAAGACGCGACGGAAGGGGGTAAAATGACATGCTTTGCAATAAAAACGCAAAAGCCCCGCGCAGGCGAGGCTTTTATACAAGAAGAGTGGTCTTGTATCAGATAGCAGTTACGTTAACTGCAGCCGGACCTTTCTGGCCGTCCTGAATTTCGAACTCAACGTTCTGGCCTTCAGCCAGAGTTTTGAAGCCGTTACCCTGGATAGCGGAGAAGTGTACGAACACGTCTTTGCTGCCATCAGCCGGAGTAATGAAACCAAAACCTTTAGACTCGTTGAACCACTTAACTTGACCTTTAATCTTTGCCATTTGCAAAATTCCTTAGACTGTTTTCTTCGCCTGCTGGCGTTTACATAGATAAAACTGACACATAACTGCATGAGGCACTAATTTAAGGTTCGGCAGAGAAGCGGTATTCAACGACAACGTGTTTACTCAGGACTTCTTTACTGAAAATGCCACACATAAACAGAACTGTACCTCGTTTAACCCGAAACGTGTTATCACATACTACGTAAATAATGGCAAGCCATTTTTAAACGTGTCACGATCGTTCGCACAAATTATAAGGTAATCATTTGATCGCCTGCACATTTATGCGTCTTTGCCGCTCCTGGCAAGGCGTTATAGCATTCGCTAATATCACCTGGTTGCTGCCTCATTACTGCAACTTTTTTACCATAGCTCAACAACTTCGCTTCGTCCAGGTATGTACGTATACGAACCGCCATGCTGACGGCGCTTCGCTGAAGGCGATGAATATTGATGCGCATAATTACTCATAACAGCAGACGAAAAATCGCTAAAGCCGTACCAGTGTAGTGATAATAAAACCTGTTAGTCGTCACGCTAAAAATAGAGCTAATTCTGCACCTTAATAATGAAAAAATGATGACAGTGTCACATTCCAGGGCAATAAACGCGGCGGGAATGACTTTATTTACAGCGTGTAAAAAAGGGAATAATGCGCGGGGAAAGGAATAATGGAATAAGAATAAGCTATTACTGCCAGCTATCATGCAGGTGCGCATCTTATGATGCACACCTGTGGAGGTACTTAGCGCTCTGCCACCAGGCGGATAAACTCATCCTCTCCTTTCGCCTTGCCTGCGACGGTCGGCTCGGCCACGTCCTCTTTTTCCGGCGCATTAGCTTCGCAAAGGCGACGTAACAGCGCATTCTGCCGCTTTTGCTGATCCAGCAGCGCCTGCAGCAGTTCTATCTGCTCGTTCGCCCGCGAACTGGCGCGGTTGACGAAGAACCATAACAACAGACCGACAAGCAGCAACGCGACGGATACAGCCAGCGAAGCCAGATTTAAGATCCCAGGATTTAGTAACTCACTCATTTCACCACCTCAAAGAGAAGGCGTTCATTCTACCACCCACACCGCAGAAGGAAATCAGTCGTCAGAAAAATGTCTTACCACGGGATGAATTTATTGATAGTGCAAATGCCGCTGAAAAACTGAACATCCTGGTCGCACATTACGTTAAGCATCTGAGTCCACAGCAACAGGCAGCCTGCTATGATGACTATCAGTAAAACCCACCGTAATTTTTTCACTCCACTCTCCGCATTAGTACTTTATCTCACCAGGATAACACGGCCTTCTTAAACCGCGGCTAACTGTAATACGAACGGCAAGTTTAGGAATCATCGACTTGTTTCAAAACGTGTTCGTGTCAAAATCACGGCAAGGATCATACAAATAATGAGGCATCAATGCGATTAATCATTCGTACTATTGTCGTCGTGGCTATCTTATGGATTGGCGTATTATTAAGCGGCTATGGCGTATTATTCCACAGTGAAGAAAACGTCGGTGGTCTGGGTCTTAAGTGTCAGTATCTCACCGCCCGCGGGGTCAGTACCGCACTTTATGTGCATTCCAACAGCGGTGTGATCGGCGTCAGTAACTGTCCCATTCTGCGCAAAAGCGCAACCGTGGTTGATAACGGTTAAAATCACTCCGGCGAGCGCGACAATAGCACCGCGCTCGCCGGATGTTTCAGCTACCGCGTCAGAACGGGTAGTCGTTGTATCCCATTTGCTCAGAAATCTTGCGCGCCGCCTGATGCAGCATCGCCACATACTCATGCAAACGTTCTTCTGAGAAACGTAGCGTCGGGAAAGAGATGCTCAGTCCGGCGATAACCACGCCGAAACGATCGAACACCGGTACCCCGATGCAGCGTAGTCCCTCTTCCTGCTCTTCGTTATCTTCGCCATATCCCTGCTCGCGTACGCCATCCAGCACCTTCAGCAGCGCTTCCGTGCTGGTGATGGTCCGCTCGGTGCTGCGTTTATACTCCACGCCCTCGAGGATCTGCTCCACTTCGCTGCGATCGCGCCACGCCAGCAGTACCTTACCAATCGCGGTACTGTACAGCGGATTGCGACGGCCGATACGCGAGTACATCCGCAGATTGTACATCGAGTCAATCTTGTGGATGTAGACGATGCTGTCTTCATCCAGCGCCCCGAGGTGAATAGTCTCTTTCGTCAGCCGGGAGAGTTCGCGCATCTGAATATCGGCGCTGCGTACCAGGTCGACGTTCTGCAGCGCACGAGCGCCCAGCTCGAACAGCTTGAGCGTGAGGGAGTATTTCTCTGACTCGCCTTCCTGCGCCACATAGCCCAGTGATTTCATGGTCTGTAAAAAGCGATAAACGGTGCTTTTCGACATCATGACGCGCTGGGACAGTTCGGTAATGCCAATTTCACGCTCTTCACCCAGCGCCTGTAAGATGCCAAAAACCTTCAATACCGAAGAGACAGAATCTGGCTGTTTATCCAAATCTGCACCTGCCATTTATCACCTCGCCGTAACTGTTTTATAAAATTTAGAACCGGTTTTTATTATAAATTCGCCGCCACTGCGCCGCAATCATTCTTCTGCCACTTCGTTACAAATCTGCGACATACTGCGGAATAATCAATGCTAAACTCATCATTCAAAAAACCGTTTCATTTAAGACTTATATTCACCATGGATAAAAATTCTTCCGATGGCGTGCCGCTGCCGCAACGCTATGGCGCCATTCTGACCATCGTGCTGGGGCTGACCATGGCCGTGCTCGACGGGGCTATCGCCAACGTCGCGCTCCCGACCATCGCCAGCGATCTTAACGCCTCGCCGGCGGCGTCAATCTGGATCGTTAACGCCTACCAAATCGCCATTGTCATCGCCCTGCTACCGCTCTCTTTCCTCGGCGATATGGTCGGCTATCGCCGCATCTATAAGATAGGCCTGGTGGTGTTTATCTTTACCTCGCTGGCCTGCGCCCTGTCGCGCAGTCTCGACATGCTGACCTTCGCCCGCGTCGCCCAGGGGCTGGGCGGCGCCGCGCTGATGAGCGTGAACACCGCGTTGATCCGCCTGATTTATCCGCAGCGCTTTCTCGGCCGCGGCATGGGCATCAACTCCTTTGTCGTCGCCGTCTCTTCGGCGGCAGGCCCGACGATCGCCGCGGCGATCCTCTCCCTCGCCTCATGGCAATGGCTGTTTTTAATTAACGTTCCCCTCGGGATCGTCGCTTTTGTTCTGGCCATGCGCTTTCTGCCACCCAACAACGCGCGCAGCAAAATTATCCGCTTCGATCTGCCGAGCGCCATCATGAACGCCCTCACCTTCGGGCTGCTGATCACTGCGCTCAGCGGGTTCGCCCAGGGACAGTCTGTTCAGCTGGTGCTGGCGGAAGTGGCCGCCATGCTGGTGGTGGGCTTTTTCTTCGTTCGCCGCCAGCTCAGCATGCCCGTCCCCCTGCTGCCGGTCGACCTGCTGCGCATCCCGCTCTTCTCACTCTCTATCTGCACCTCCATCTGCTCCTTCTGTGCGCAGATGCTGGCGATGGTCTCCCTGCCCTTCTTCCTGCAGACGATGATGGGGCGCAGCGAAGTGGAGACCGGCCTGCTGCTGACGCCGTGGCCGCTGGCGACCATGGTGATGGCGCCGCTGGCCGGTTATTTGATTGAGAAATGCCATGCGGGACTGCTGGGGGCCATTGGGCTGCTGGTTATGGCCTGCGGCCTGTTCGGCCTGGCGCTGCTGCCCGAGTCGCCTTCCGATCTGGATATTATCTGGCGTATGGCGCTGTGCGGCGCCGGTTTCGGGCTGTTTCAGTCGCCGAATAACCACACTATTGTCGCCTCGGCTCCGAGCCATCGTAGCGGTGGCGCCAGCGGGATGCTGGGTACCGCTCGCCTGCTCGGTCAGAGCACTGGCGCGGCGCTGGTCGCCCTGCTGTTCAACCTGCTCGGCAACAGCGGCACCCATACCGCCCTGCTGCTGGCCGGCATTCTGGCGACCGTTGCCGCACTGATTAGCGGTCTGCGCGTCACCCAGCCGCGCGCGGCCTGATAAACGGCGGCAAAAAAAATCCGCAGCTTTCGGGCTGCGGATTTTTATTTTTAGCGTCGAACCGACGGATTACTTCAGATACTCACCGCTACGCAGGGCTTCAATACGTTTATCCAGCGGCGGGTGAGTCATAAACAGCTCGCTCATGGATTTCGCTTTACCATTGATGCAGAACGCCATCATGCTGCTGGCTTCCTGTGGCTCATAGCTGGTTTTCAGACGCTGCAGGGCAGCAATCATCTTCTCGCGGCCCACCAGTCGCGCCGAGCCGGCGTCAGCGTGGAACTCGCGATGACGAGAGAACCACATGGTAATAATGCTGGCCAGAATACCGAACACCAGTTCCAGCACCGTGGCGACAGCGAAGTAGATCAGCGGGTTACCATTGCTGCTCTCCCCTTCATCTTCCCGGTTGCCGCCGAGGAAACCGGCCGCAATCTGGGCAATCACGCGCGAGATAAAGATAACGAAGGTGTTCACCACCCCCTGAATCAGCGTCATGGTCACCATATCGCCATTAGCGATGTGGCTGATTTCATGGGCAATGACCGCTTCCGCTTCATCACGGCTCATGTTTTGTAGCAGCCCTGTGCTGACGGCGACCAGCGAGGCGTCGCGACGCGCGCCGGTAGCAAAAGCGTTGATATCAGGCGCGTGATAGATAGCCACCTGCGGCATGGCAATGCCCGCCTGCTGCGCCTGTTGGGCGACGGTGTGCATCAGCCAGCGTTCCGTTTCGTTGCGCGGCTGCTCGATCACTTCCCCACCCACAGACTTCAGGGCCATCCATTTCGACATCATCAGCGAAACGATAGAACCACCGAAGCCGAACAGCAGGGCCATAATCAACAGACCGGTCATGCTGCTGGATTGGATCCCCGTGAGGCTTAACACCAGCCCGAACACGACCATTACTGCCAGGTTCGTCAGCAGGAAAAGCGCGATTCGCATCATAATTTTCTTTTTACCTCAATTTAACAAAACGCACTATGCGATTACCCACATCGTATGGGTCAGGCTGCAATTTTCAACCATCAACCCCCGCTAAGTCACGATAAAAACACAACTTTACATTTTGTAGCATCTTGCTGACAGCGGCCGGGCAGGTTGACATTTTGTTAGTTGAGCTGAAAGGTGATGACAAAAGCACAAAATAAAACGGGCACCCTCTGAGGTGCCCGTTTGTTATTTATTTACTGGCTGGCGGTTCCACCGCCGGGCGCGCTTTTTCAAGATGCGCCAGGTCTACCGCGATATGGACCGTTTCATCAAGATACGGATCCGGCTCCTGGTAATCCTTCGGCAGGTCATCCAGTTTTTTCAGCAGCGGTTTGCCTTCGCGTTTCAGGCGATCGTTAATCCGCGCCAGACGAATCGCATCATCCTCTTCGTTCTCTTTCTCACGCTGGGCGTAGTTCAGAGAGACGATGTTACGCTTGTCCTTCATCGCGTTATAACGGGCAATATCCTTCATGATGTACTGGAACTCTGGATCCTGCGCGATACGCTCATCATGGCGCTTGAGCAGTTCCGGTCCAAACGGGGTCAGATCCCCGGACTTCACGTAGGTGGCTGCGTTGATGCTATCCCACGGCAGCGCGTTGTCTTCATACTGCTCGCCGGTCTCACGATCTTCATTACCGGTTGGCATCATGATATCCGGCGTCACGCCTTTACGCTGCGTACTGCCGCCGTTAATACGGTAGAACTTCTGGATGGTGTACTGGACGGAACCTAACGCCGGCCAGTCCGGACGCAGCATCTGATCGTAGATACGATTCAACGAGCGATACTGCTGTACCGTCCCTTTACCGAAGGTCGGCTCGCCAACGATCAGCGCGCGGCCATAATCCTGCATCGCCGCGGCGAAGATTTCAGACGCCGAGGCGCTAAAGCGGTCAACCAGCACCACCAGCGGCCCTTTGTAATAGACCACGCCATCGTTGTCGCTGTCTTCGCGGACCTTGCCATTGTTATCACGGACCTGCACTACCGGGCCGGACGGAATAAACAGACCCGAGAGCGATACCGCCTCGGTCAGCGCCCCGCCGCCGTTGCTGCGCAGATCAATGACGATGCTGCTGACGTTCTGTTTTTCCAGCTTCTGCAGTTGCACCTTCACATCATCGGTGAGACCAACGTAAAAGCCCGGAATATCCAGCACGCCGACTTTTTCTTTACCAACGGTTTTCACCGACATCTTCACCGCACGGTCTTCCAGACGGATCCGCTCGCGGGTCAGGGTCACGATACGCGTCTTGGCCCCTTTGCCTGCCGGCAGGATCTCAAGGCGCACTTTGCTGCCCTTCGGTCCTTTAATCAGCGCGACCACGTCATCCAGACGCCAGCCGATGACATCAACCATCGGCTTCCCGGTCTGGCCAACGCCAACGATACGGTCGCCGACGCTGATCGCTTTGCTCTTCGCGGCCGGGCCGCCCGCCACCAGCGAATTGATGACGGTGTAGTCATCATCCATTTGCAGGACAGCGCCGATCCCCTCAAGAGAGAGGCTCATCTCAGTGTTGAACTGCTCGGTATTACGTGGAGACAGGTAGTTGGTGTGCGGGTCGATTTCGCGAGCGAAGGCGGTCATCGCCAGCGAGAAGACATCTTCGCTGTTGGTTTGCGCCAGACGACGGATCGCGAACTTATAGCGACGCGTTAAGGTGTCGCGGATCTCTTTATCGTCTTTACCCGCCAGCTTCAGGCTTAACTGGTCAAACTTCACCTTGGCGTCCCACAGCGTGTTCAGCTCGGCCTCATCTTTTGGCCACGGCGCTTTGGAGCGATCAAGGTTAAAATTATCGTTGCCGGTAAAGTCCATCGGACGTTCCAGCACTTTGAGCGCATACTGATAGCGCTCAAAGCGACGCTGCTGCGCCAGGTTATAGAGGTCGTAGAAGACGTCCAGTTTCCCGGTGCGCAGTTCGTCGCCGATTTGATCTTTTTTGGCCGCAAACTTCGCCACATCGCTGGCCAGCAGCACATTGTGGCTGTAGTCCAGCAGGTTCAGATAACGGTCAAAAATCTTTGCCGAGAAGGCGTTGTCGAGATCAAACTGACGGTAGTGAGAACGGGTAAAGCGCGACGTCACGCGCTCGCTCACCGTCGCGTGCTGCGGCTCTTCTTTCAGCACGGGTATTTGATCTGCACGGGTTATTTCATCAACAGCGAAAGCATGGCCTGCTATTGCCAGCAGGCCCGCAAGCGCAGTGATTTTAAAAAATGTGTTCATGCCTGGCCCGGCCTCCGTTTCAGAACACCAGGTGTTCTGCGCGTACAATCATTGACATACCAGAAGTCAGCTGTACACGAACGCCATCTTTGGTGATTTCCAGAACGGTGGCGTCCATTGCGTTATTGCCTGCTTTTACCTTCAGCGCCTGGCCGACGGTCAGAACGGAAACATCCGAAACCGGAGTATGACGCTCTTCACGCGGGGCTTTGGCCGCAACAGGACGCGGTTTACGCTGTTCAGCGCCTTCTTTACGACGCGGCTGCTGAGGACGTGGTTTACGCTCGCGGCGAACCCCTTCATCCTGCTGACCTGCGGCGGCGGCTTCGCGTTTTTTCGCCTGCTGGGCAGCGCGCTGCGTCTGAACGCGAGCTTTCGCTTCTTCCAGCTGCTGGCGCGCATGGGCAATGTGCTGTTCTTCCAGTTCGCCGCACGGGTTGCCGTCCAGGTCAACGCGGATAGCGCCGGCTTTCACGCCGTACAGATAACGCCAGCTGGACGTGTAGAGACGTAATGCAGCGCGAAGCTGGGTTTTGCTGAGATTCATCTCACCACCCACTCGCTCAACGAGATCCTGAAAAATACCAATTTTCAGGGGGCGCGCTTCGCCTTCAGCGCTAAAGCACTGCGGGAAACGTTCGGCCAGAAAGGCGATAACTTCTTTACTGCTATTCAACTTAGGTTGATTTTCCATGAAATTTCCTGATTACAACGGACGTAGCCAACAAGCCGCAGGCATGAACAGGCGACATTATAATGACGTCCTCGCTAAATGCTACGTTATCCGTTGATTATCCCACGACACGGGTAAAGATTTTTTGATAATCAGTGGCCGCGATAAGTTTTTCCAGTTGCTCGACCAGCGTGCGCAACCCCTGCTCATCTTCAGCTGTGAAGCGGCCATACGCCGTGCTGTCGATATCCAGCACGCCGATAATCTGGTCGTTCACGCGCAGGGGAAAGACAATTTCTGAATTACTGGCCGCATCGCAGGCAATGTGACCATCAAACGCATGCACGTCCTCTACGCGCTGGACCTGGGCTTGCGCCACCGCGGCGCCGCAGACGCCGCGACCAACCGGAATGCGCACACAGGCCAGTTTGCCCTGGAACGGCCCCAGTACCAGGGTATCGCCTTCCAGAAGATAGAAACCGGCCCAGTTGACCTCGCTCAGCCGCTCGAACAGCAGCGCGCTGGTATTGGCGATCATCGCCAGAAAACTGGTTTCACCTGCCATTAATGCCTGGAAATCGCGGTTCAGATCCGCGTAAAATTCTGTTTTGCTCATTATATCTTCACTTGGTTGTCTTACTGCCTGATACGTACAGCCTACTAAAATAAGCATTAAATGCGCTTAGGCTCAAGATGAATTCATTCATAGGTTAAGATAGTGGGATACATTCATTCCTGTACGTAATAAATGCCGATAAAAACACCAACGATTAAACCTGCGAAGAAGTTGGTCGTGCATGCCGTCAGCACACCGCTTCCCTATGCGCATTATCAGCGCTGTACGCAGTGTGACATGCTCTTTCGCTTACCGGTGCTTAAGCGCAACCAAAGCGCCTGGTGCCCACGCTGCAACGCCAAGGTGCGCGATGGGCGCGACTGGTCGCTGACGCGTTTGGGCAGCATGGCCGTTGCGATGCTGCTGCTCATGCCTTTTGCCTGGTCGGAGCCTCTGCTGCGCCTGCACCTGCTGGGCGTGCGCATCGACGCCAACGTCCTGCAAGGGATCTGGCAGATGACCGCGCAGGGTGACCCGCTTACCGCCGCCATGGTGCTGTTTTGCGCGGTGGTCGCCCCGGTGCTGCTGGTGGTCTCGATTAGCTATCTCTGGCTGGGCAACGTGCTGGGGATGAACCTGCGCCCGGTGCTGCTGATGCTCGGCAAGCTCAAAGAGTGGGTGATGCTGGATATCTATCTGGTGGGTATTGGCGTCGCCTCCATCAAGGTGCAGGATTACGCCTTTCTGCAGCCCGGCATCGGCCTGGTGGCGTTTATCTCGCTGACGCTGCTGAGCATCCTGACGCTTATTCACATGAACGTCGAAGAGCTGTGGGAGCGTTTCTATCCTGAACGGCCAGCGACCCGCGCCGATAACAATTTACAGGTGTGCACCGGCTGCCACTACACCGGCTACCGCGACGCGCGTGGCCGCTGCCGACGCTGCCACTCCCCGCTGCATCATCGCAGGCCACAGAGCCTGCAGCGCAGCTGGGCGGCGCTGATTGCCTCGCTGATATTTCTCTTACCAGCCAACCTGCTGCCGATCTCGATCATCTATGTTAACGGTGCGCGCCAGGACGATACGATCCTTTCCGGGATCATCTCCCTTGCCAGCAGCAATATCGCCATCGCCGGAGTGGTATTTATCGCCAGTATTTTGGTGCCATTCACCAAAGTTATAGTGTTATTTACCCTATTGGTCAGCATACAATTCAAGTGCGAGCAAGGCTTGCGCACCCGCATCCTGCTGCTGCGGCTGATAACCTGGATTGGCCGCTGGTCGATGTTGGATCTGTTTGTTATTTCACTCACCATGTCGCTAATCAATCGCGATCAGCTCCTCGCTTTCACCATGGGGCCGGCGGCGGTTTACTTCGGCGGTGCGGTAATTTTAACTATTCTTGCAGTTGAATGGCTGGACAGCCGCTTACTTTGGGACGCACATGAGTCAGGAATCGCCCGCTTCGCAGACTGAAGCCAGAATAAAAACTAAACGCCGTATTTCGCCATTCTGGCTGTTGCCGGTCATCGCGCTGCTGATTGCCGCCTGGCTCATCTGGACCAGCTTTGACGACCGCGGATCGACGATTACCATCGATTTCCAGTCCGCTAACGGCATTGTGCCGGGGCGGACGCCTATCCGTTATCAGGGGGTCGAGGTCGGCACCGTCCAGGATATTAGCCTCAGTAAAGATCTGAGTAAGATTGAGGTTTCCGCCAGCATCAAACGCGATATGAAAGATGCGCTGCGCAAAGAGACCCAGTTCTGGCTGGTCACCCCAAAAGCCTCTCTGGCGGGGGTCTCCGGGCTGGATGCGCTGGTGGGCGGGAACTACATTGGCATGATGCCTGGCAAAGGTGAGCCCGAAGATCACTTCGTGGCCCTCGACACTCAGCCGAAATACCGCATCAACAACGGCGAGCTGATGATCCACCTGCAGGCGCCGGACCTTGGCTCCCTGAACAGCGGCTCGCTGGTCTATTTCCGCAAGATCCCGGTCGGGCGCGTGTATGATTTCACCCTGAATGCCAATAATCAGGGGGTCACCATCGATGTCCTGATCGAGCGCCGGTTTACCAACCTGGTGAAAAAAGGCAGCCGATTCTGGAACGTCTCCGGGATCAAAGCCGACGTCGGCCTGAGTGGGGCAAAAGTGCAGCTGGAGAACCTTTCTGCGCTGGTGAACGGCGCTATCGCCTTCGATTCACCTGCCGATTCGCAGGTTGCGGCGCAAAACGATGACTATCATCTGTACGAAGATCTGGCGCATAGCCAGCGCGGTGTGCTGGTCACCCTCGACCTGCCCGACGGCGATGGGCTGAAAGCAGGCTCGACGCCGCTGATGTATCAGGGGCTGGAAGTGGGTCAGTTAAGTAAGCTGAATCTTAACCCCGGCGGCAAAGTGACCGGCGAGATGACCGTCGACCCGAGCGTGGTGACGCTGCTGCGTGAGAAGACGCTGATTCAGATGAAGAAGCCGAAGATTTCCCTCGATAACCCCAGCGTCAGCGCCCTGCTCACCGGCAATACCTTTGAACTGGTACCCGGTGAAGGCGAGCCGCGCAACCACTTCTCCGTCATGCCAGCAGATAAAGCGCTGCTGGAGGAGCCCAACGTCGCCACCGTCACGCTCTCGGCGCCGGAAAGCTACGGGATTGACGGCGGCCAACCGCTGGTGCTGCACGGAGTAAAAGTCGGCCAGGTGCTGGAGCGCAAACTGACGGCCAAAGGGGTGACCTTCCAGGTCGCGATTGCCCCCGAATACCGCGATCTCATTCGCGGTGACAGTAAGTTTGTGGTTAACAGCCGTCTGGATGTCAAAGTCGGACTCGATGGCGTGCAGGTGCTGGGGGCCAGCGCCAGCGAATGGGTTAATGGCGGGATCCGGGTCATTCCGGGAGAAAAAGGCGAAATGCAGAGCAGCTACCCGCTATACGCCAACCTCGAAAAGGCCCAGGAAAACAGCCTGAGCGAAGTGCCGACCACGACCTTAAGCCTCTCAGCCGAGACCCTGCCTGACGTTCAGGCCGGCTCGGTGGTGCTGTATCGTAAATTCGCCGTCGGCGAGATCATCGCCGTCAAACCGCGCAAAGACGCTTTCGATATCGATTTGCATATCAAGCCGGAGTACCGCTACCTGCTGAGCAACAACAGCGTCTTCTGGGCCGAAGGGGGGGCGAAGGTCAAACTTGACGGCAACGGACTCACCGTTCAGGCCTCGCCGCTGGCGCGCGCCATTAAAGGGGCGATCAGTTTCGATAACCTCAATGGCAGCAGCGCCAACGCGCGGCTGAATAACAAACGTATCCTTTACGCTTCGGAAACGGCGGCGCGCGCCGTGGGCGGCCAGATCACCCTGCACGCGTTTGACGCCGGGAAGATGGCGGCCGGGATGCCGATTCGTTATCTCGGCATCGATATCGGTCAGATCCAGTCCCTGGAGCTGATCACCGCCAAAAACGAAGTGCAGGCGAAAGCGGTGCTCTACCCGGAATACGTCGGTACCTTCGCCCGGGCCGGGACCCGCTTCTCGGTGATCACCCCGCAAATCTCCGCCGCGGGCGTCGAGCATCTGGACACCCTGTTCCAGTCCTATATTAACGTTGAGCCCGGACGCGGGCCGGCGCGCCGCGACTTTGAGATCCAGGATACGACGATCAGCGACTCACGTTATATCGACGGCCTGAACATCGTGGTGGAAGCGCCGGAGGCGGGGTCGCTTGGCATCGGTACGCCGGTCCTGTTCCGCGGCCTTGAGGTGGGGACGGTCACTGGCCTGTCGCTGGGGTCAATGTCCGATCGGGTGATGGTGAAACTGCGCATCAGCAAGCGCTACCAGTATCTGGTACGCAATAACTCGGTGTTCTGGCTGGCCTCAGGTTACAGCCTCGACTTCGGCCTGATTGGCGGCGTGGTGAAAACCGGGACCTTCAACCAGTTTATCCGCGGCGGGATCGCCTTCGCCACGCCGCCGGGGACACCGCTGGCGCCGAAGGCCCAGGATGGCAAGCACTTCCTGCTGCAGGAGAGCGAGCCGAAAGAGTGGCGGGAATGGGGCACCGCCCTGCCGCAGTAACCCTCGTAACGCTTTTCCCGCACCGGCCAACGCCGGGGGCGGGAAGATGACTCACCGCACGCCCCGGTGTCCTGCACCGGGGCGTTTGTGCTAAACTGCGCACCCTTTTTTTTCTGTGGTGCGCTGCCTGTGGCTGAAAATACTGTCTATTTCCCTGAAGCGTTTCTCGCTCAAATGCGTGCGGCAATGCCCGCGCATCTCTCTTTCGACGACTTTATCGCCGCCTGCCAGCGCCCGCTACGCCGCAGTATTCGCGTCAACACGCTGAAAATCAGTGTGGCCGATTTTCTCTCTCTGGTCGCCCCGTATGGCTGGCAGCTGACGCCGGTCCCCTGGTGTGAAGAGGGATTCTGGATCGAGCGGGACGGCGACGATGCCCTGCCGCTGGGCAGCACCGCCGAACATCTCAGCGGGCTGTTCTATATTCAGGAGGCAAGCTCGATGCTGCCGGTCGCCGCTCTGTTCGCCGATAACCCGCAGCCTGAACGGGTGATGGATGTTGCCGCCGCGCCGGGGTCTAAGACCACCCAGATTGCCGCCCGAATGGGTAACGCGGGCGGCATTCTGGCCAATGAGTTCTCCGCCAGCCGGGTGAAGGTGCTGCATGCCAACATCAGCCGCTGCGGCATCAATAACGTCGCCCTGACTCACTTCGACGGCCGGGTTTTCGGCGCGGCCTTGCCCGAAACCTTCGATGCCATTCTGCTTGATGCCCCCTGTTCGGGCGAAGGCGTGGTGCGTAAAGATGCTGACGCACTGAAAAACTGGTCGCCGGAGAGCAACCTCGACATTGCCGCCACCCAGCGCGAACTTATCGACAGCGCCTTCCATGCCCTGCGTCCTGGCGGGACGTTGGTGTATTCGACCTGTACCCTGAATCGCGAGGAAAACCAGTCGGTTGTTCAGTGGCTGCTGTCCCGTTATCCGCAGGCGGTGGAGATCCTGCCGCTGGGAGATCTGTTTTCCGGCGCGGCCGATGCCTTAACCGCAGAAGGATTTTTGCACGTGTTCCCGCAGATCTACGATTGCGAAGGCTTCTTTGTCGCTCGCCTGCGCAAGACCGCGGCGATCGATCCGCTCCCGGCGCCAGGCTATAAGGTCGGCAAATTCCCGTTTACGCCGCTGAAGAGCCGGGAGGCCGCCGCGGTAACTGCCGCCGCCAGCGCTGTTGGCCTGGTGTGGGACGCAGGTCATACGCTGTGGCAGCGGGATAAAGAGCTGTGGCTGTTCCCGCAGGCTATGGAGCCCCTGTTTGGTCAGGTGCGTTTTTCACGCATCGGCGTACGCCTGGCAGAGGTGCACAATAAGGGGTACCGCTGGCAGCATGAGGCGGTTATCGCCTTTGCCGCGCCGCAGCGCGCCTTCGAGCTGACCCAGGAGGAAGCGGAGGAATGGTATCGCGGACGCGACGTCTATCCGCAGACCGCGCCGCAGCAGGATGAGGCCATCGTGACCTTCCAGGGTGTCCCGCTGGGTCTGGCCAAGCGCGTCGGCTCCCGTCTGAAGAATAGCTACCCGCGCGAACTGGTGCGCGATGGGAAACTTTTTGCCGGCAAGGTGTGACGCCGCGCAAAAAATGCGCACTTTTTGACTGGCGGTTTTCACCCCATTGACTACGCTGAAAAATGACGGCCTCAACTGGTCGTACCACAACTCAGCTGAAAAATGGGGTGAAGCGATGAGTAAAACCAATGTCCGTATCGGCGCGTTTGAGATAGACGATGCCGAACTGCACGGTGAACATCAGGGAGAGCGAACGTTAAGTATTCCCTGCAAATCCGATCCAGATTTATGTATGCAGCTTGACGCCTGGGATGCCGATACCAGCGTGCCCGCTATTCTCAATGGCGAACATTCCGTGCTCTACCGTAAACATTACGACCGCCAGTCTGATGCCTGGGTCATGCGCCTTGCCTGACTCAAATGAACCCGTCGCCTGAGACGGGTTATTTATTTCCCCGTCCCGCCGTCATCCCCTACACTAAAGAGTATGTGAACCCGAGCATGAGGCCAGGATGTTTGCCTTGGTGTTGTTTATTTGCTATCTGGATGGCGGCTGCGAGGACATTGTGGTTGACGTCTACCGCGAGGAAACGCAGTGCTTAGTGGCGATGGAGGATCAGCGGATCCGCCACGGCGGCTGCTATCCGATAGAAGATTTTATTGATGGCTTCTGGCAACCCGCCAGCGAATACAGCGATTTTTAACCTGCCGATTGTAGCGCCACCAGCGTCAGCGTTCCGCCAAACACGGCGCCCGTATCAATATAGTGTTGATTATCGCGTTCATAAGGCGTGCGAAGCGGCGTATGGCCAAACCAGAAATGGTCTGCTCCGGCGATGGCGCCATGACGTCCCGCCAGATGTTCGCTCAGGCGATGACGGCTCCATAACACCCGCTGGGGATCCACCGGCTGCTGCCAGCGATAGACTGGCGCCGGATAATCGGCATGGGCGATCACATGCCGGGCATCTGCACACCCAACTTCAATAATCAACGGTAGCCGCTGACAACGCGCTAACAGCCGGTCGGCTTCGGCCCGCTGCTGCGCGGTGCCCCGGCCATACCAGTCGCCGCCATTCATCTGCCAGAGTGCCATATCCCCGCTCTCCAGCGCCTCCAGCGCCATCTGTTCATGATTCCCCCGAACGGCCCTGAACCAGCGGCAGCGCAGCAGGCCGAGGCAGTCAGCGCTCTGCGGTCCGCGATCGATCAGATCGCCCACGGAAATGAGCAGATCGGCCCAAGGATCAAAGCGCAGCTGACGCAGGCGGCCCATCAGTAGCGCAAAGCAACCATGCAGATCGCCCATCAGCCAGATATTACGCCAGTCGCTACCATTAATACGTTGATACATATAATTACCTCTCTGCTGTAATTATAGGTAATTGCGCCGAATCCCCGTGATTTTTATTTACACCTCAATCGATTTTAAACAAACGGGAAATATAGTCGGCCAGAGGATTAAGCTTATCAGAAGCTCGCTTTAAAATAGGAGGAAATAACAACGAGGTGTTTATCGTGACAGACAATAGCCTGCATTCAACCAGCGTGCTTGCGCCGCGCTCGCATCTTATTGCCGATCTGGTGATGGGCAGACTAATACCTGCACCTATCTGGCGGCAGAAAAATTTTCGCCTTAAATTTCTGCTGCGTACGGCGTTATTTTATAGCCCCACCAAAGCAATGCTTGAGTCGCTTAGCGCCCGTGACGATTTTAATCAGCTTCTGACCGCGCAGGCGACCTTGCCGGGAAAAGTGCACCGTCAGTACCTGACGCGCGATCTTAACGCCTGGCAGCGGGCGATGGCGGTGATAAGTCATTATCGCTACATCGATACCCTGCAAGGGTCGCTGCTGGCGCATGCCATGACCGCGGTGAGCGAGGTCCCGCTGCTGACGCTGAACGGAAAAGACGACAGCCCGTTCACTCTCTCCGCCTCCTCAGCCGGGAAGGCTGAGCGCGAGGGCGAAACCACATTATGGCTACGCGACGGCGATCACACCCTGTTGGCCAGCGCAACCTTTAGCGTGACCTGGGACGGTGAAGCCTGGCAACTTGTCATCGGCGGCCTGCAGGGGCCACGGCGCCACGTTTCCCATGAGGTGATTAAGCAGGCCACTCGCGCCTGCTTCGGCCTGTTCCCGAAGCGCCTGCTGCTGGAGTTCATTTGGCTGCTGGCCGCTCGCAGCGCTATCGAGTCGATTTATGGCGTCAGCGATAACGGCCATGTGTTCCGTGCCCTGCGCTATCGTCTGAGCAAGGGCCGCCATTTCCACGCCAGCTACGACGAGTTCTGGCAGTCCATCGATGGTAAGCCGGAAAGCGCGTGGCGCTGGCGGCTGCCGCAGCGTCTGGAACGAAAATCACTGGAGAGTATCGCCAGCAAAAAACGGGCCGAATACCGGCGTCGGTTCCAGCTGCTGGATCAGCTGGCTGAGCAGGTGGACATCCTGACGCAACCGCGCCATGGTGCGTAAATGTCGCTGCGGATAGCGCCGCGCTGACACGCGGCGTTTGCTTATTCGGTCGTTATTTCGCTACTATCATGGCCCCTGGCGCCATTGGATAGTGGTTGGCATGATGAGTAAAACCGAAATTTTCCTGCTGATTATTCTTGCGGTCATTCTGCTGGGCTGCGTATGGTTTGTTTTTAGTGATGAAATTTGGCTTTTGCTCTGCTATCTCGAAAGTAAAATATATCCCACCTTTAGCGTCCCTGAATAATTTTAGCCGCTGTAAATAGCGGCGCATTCGCTTATTATTTTTAGCGATACGGTCGTTCATTGATAGCTAATCGCATGAATTGCCAAACCTATTAGACTTTGCTTATTTTATTTGTCATACAAATGTGTATACTAGCAGCCTTCCGATGTTGGCCCGCCAGTTAACCTGCACGCCGGGCCTGGTTAGGTGCAGGTTTTTTCTTTTCTCTTTCCACCCCAGCTTCAGATCTCTCCTTCCCGACGCAACCCTTCCTCAGGATGCGATTTGTGTGTAAATGGATTGTGTATGCTAAAAACGGTGTGCTATAACGGGACATCCAGAGGCCAGCCTGGGGTTTGACTGACATGATGTCGCTGGCTATTGCGAAAGCAGAAGGTTACCGATAAAAAGAGACCGAATACGATTCCTGTATTCGGTCCAGGGAAATGGCTCTTGGGAGAGAGCCGTGCGCTAAAAGTTGGCATTAATGCAGGCTAAGTCGCCTTGCACTATAAGAATAGTTTAACGCGTCAGCTTTTCCAGTCCGTGGCCAATGTGGTCGTATAATTCCTGGGAAACGGCTGTCAGCCAGTAAAAAACCGCCACTGCCGTTATCCGGCAAGGGCGGTTTTTTTTATGCTATTACAGTAAGATAACGCGGAACGCTAGCAGAGCTTCTGCGCTCGCTCGATAAATGGCGCAAGGCTCATTTTTTGTCCCGGGTGCTGCGGATCGTCGATCTGGATCACCGAGATCGGTTGCGCGGTCGTCTTGCCGGCTTTAACCTGCTGTTCCGCGACGTCATTGAGCGGATACTGGACCAGCGTACTCGGGTTGATGGCGTAAAGCGCGTTACCCGGACGGCAGGTCAACATCACCTCTTCACGGTTGAACGCCCAACTCTCCTTCCCCACTTCAAAGCGGCTCACGGTGATAATTTGCGGCGCCGCCAGAGCAGCCCCGGAGCTTGCCAGTAACAACATGGTCAGAACAATTTTTTTCATGATTTTGCCAGTTAATTCAATAAGGTTCCCAGGTGGCAAACAGACTGACGGCCAGCAGCGCCAGCGCGCCCAGCCCTATCTCAGCCTGCGTGGTTCGCAGGATCAGGCTTTCCGCCCGCGAACCGCTTGCCGACATGCGCGGTACCAGAACATACCTGTTCACTAAGGCAATTACCACCATCCCGGCGACCAGCGCACATTTGATCAACAGCATGCGTCCCCAGGGCGAGGTTCCGATCACCGCCCCCTGGATCAACAGCGCATTGACCACGCCGCTGGCAAGGGTGCCGGCCACCGCCAGATGTCCATAACGCGAAAAGCGCGCCATGGTATAGACCGCAGCCTGACGCCAGCGCCCCTGCGCCAGACGCAGGCAGTAGATGAAGGGCAACAGGCCGCCGAACCAGCTGGCGACGCAGAAGAGGTGGACGGCATGATTAGTCCGCTGCAGGGCGCCGAGTAAGCCATCGTGCATAGCAGCATGCCCAACCCCGGCGGAAAGCAGCAGCTGGGCCGCCAGCAGGGCCATCAGTTGCCTGGCGCCGTGATGGGGGCGGATCCACACCACGGCGAGAGCAGTCAACGCCAGCAGGATCTGCCAGATCCACACCCCGCCGAAGCGGGTTCCCGCTACCGCCTGCCAAACGGCGGGCTGCCAGACATCCGCCCAGCCGTCGCCCATTATCCCCCCCTGCAGCAGATACAGCGCCACGGTTGAGAGCGCGCCAATCAACATCAGGGGGCGCAATAGCGGATAAAAGCGGTGCATCAGCACGCGCCTCAGCGGTACCGGCGCCCACCAGGCGCCATACAGCACGCAGCCAAAAGCCAACATCAGGGTGATAAAGTGCCCAAAACGCAGCGTGATATAGAGCCCGGTCAACATCGATCACTTCACGCTAAAAGTGTATTGCCCTTTGGTTTTATGGCCGTCAACCGAGACCACATGCCATGCTACGGTGTACTCCCCCGGAGGCAACGTTTCCGCCAGGGGTAAGGTGACCTGAGCGGGGTTGTCAGCGCTGCGGGTCAGTTTACCGGCGGCTACCGCGTGCTGCTGCGGACCGGTGACGGTCACGCCGCTGAAGGCCGGTTCGATCCCTTCGGAGAAACTGAGCGTCAGCGTCTGAGGGGGCGCGGTCAGTTGGGCACCCGCGGCGGGGATCTGCTGTTGCAGGTGAGCATGGGCGAAGGCGCCTGCCGCGGTTAATATACCGGCAAACGCAACGGAGAGGCGCAACGCGCGTCCAGCGAGGAGTCGCATATTCGTCATTCCCTTTTGTTATGTCTGTAGGACAGAGAATAACCCTGTATAATGGCAGAGTCGAGCTAAGCGTCAGCGCCTCGACCGGGTTTACCAGCACACTGGAGTTAATAATGGAAAGAAATCTGGCCAAAATTTCGCAAGCTGAGATGGATAAGGTCAACGTCGATCTCGCCGCCGCCGGCGTCGCCTTTAAGGAGCGATACAACATGCCGGTGGTCGCTGATTTGGTCGAGCGTGAGCAGCCCGCCCATCTGCGCGACTGGTTCCGCGAACGACTGATCGCCCATCGGCTGGCCTCTGTCTCGCTTTCCCGACTGCCCTGGGAGCCGAAGCAGAAATAATGCGCGCCCGCCTGCTCCCCATCGGTTGGCAAGACCACCCAATTCCTTTACGCTTGTTGTTTTGCTCTGGAGCGAGCCATGCTGCGCGTCATTGATACCGAAACCTGCGGCCTGCAGGGGGGCATCGTCGAAATCGCCTCGGTCGATATTGTCGACGGGCGAATCACTAACCCGATGAGCCATCTGGTGCGTCCTGATCGGCCCATCACGCCGCAGGCGATGGCTATCCACCGTATAACGGAAGAGATGGTCGCCGATAAGCCGTGGATTGAAGAGATTATTCCGCATTATCTTGGCAGCCCCTGGTATGTCGCGCACAACGCCAGCTTTGACCGCCGGGTGCTACCGGAGATGAGCGGCGAGTGGATTTGTACCATGAAGCTGGCCCGCCGCCTGTGGCCGGGGATCAAATACAGCAATATGGGGTTATATAAATCACGTAAGCTGAATGTGGCGACCCCGCCGGGGCTGCATCACCACCGCGCGCTGTATGACTGCTATATCACCGCCGCGCTGCTGCTGGATATCATCAACGTTTCCGGCTGGACGCCTGACGAAATGGCCGATATCACCGGCCGCCCGGCGCTGCTCACCACCTTTACCTTCGGCAAATACCGGGGTAAAGCGGTGGCCGAAATTGCTGAAAACGACCCCGGCTACCTGCGCTGGTTATTCAACAATCTCGACCGGATGAGCCCCGAACTGCGTCTGACCCTCAAACACTACCTCGGGGAATAATCGTCACACAGCCGCTTTTCCCGGCAGTGTCCCCTGCGCCAGGGCAATGAAAAAGGCATACTCCAGGGCCACCCCTTCATAGCTTTTAAAGCGCCCGGATTTGCCGCCATGGCCGGAATCCATATCGGTACAGAGCAGCAGCAGGTTATCGTCGGTTTTCAGTTCCCGCAGTTTGGCCACCCATTTCGCCGGCTCCCAGTATTGCACCTGGGAATCGTGCAGTCCGGTGGTGACCAGCATATGCGGATAAGCCTGCGCCCGGACGCCGTCGTAGGGGCTGTAGCTTTTCATGTAGTGGTAATAGGTTTCATCCTGTGGATTCCCCCACTCTTCAAATTCCCCGGTGGTCAGTGGAATAGATTCGTCCAACATGGTGGTCACCACATCGACGAACGGCACCTGGGCTATCACGCCATGAAACAGCTCAGGACGTTCGTTAACGGCCACGCCCATCAGCATCCCGCCGGCGCTGCCCCCCATGCCATAGCAGAGCTGCGGATCGCCGTACCCCTGGGCCAGCAGCGCGTCACAGACGTCCAGATAGTCGTTGAAGGTATTTTTCTTACACAGAAATTTGCCGTCCTCATACCACTGCTGCCCCAGCTCGCCCCCGCCGCGGACATGGGCGATGGCGTAGACAAAGCCGCGGTTGAGCAGGCTCAGCCGGCTGGCGCTGAAATCGGCATCGATACTCTCGCCATACGAGCCGTAGCCATAGACCAGCAGCGGATTGCTCCCTTTGCGGAAATGGTCGCGATGGTAGACCAGCGATACCGGAACCTCGACGCCATCGCGGGCGGTCACCCACAGGTGTTCGCTCTGGTAGCAGCTCGTGTCCAACCCCTTCACCTCCTGCTGCTTGATAACCCGCCGCTCGCCGGTATCCATGTCCAGTTCAAACAGGGTGTCTGGCGTAGTCATGGAGGAATACCCGTAGCGCAGGCGCGACGTTTCAGGTTCCGGATTATAGGCAAGCCAGGTGACATAGGCCGGATCGTCAAAGGCGATCCCTACCACCTCCCGGGTCTTGCGGTTAATTTGCCGCAGGCTGGTCAGGCCGCGCTGGCGCTCCTCGACGACCAGCCAGTCAGTAAACAGGGTAAATCCTTCGAGCATCACGTCGTGACGCGGCGGGATCAGCGTGGTCCACTGATCTTCATCGCGCAGCACAGTACGGTAGAGGCCAAAATTCTTCCCCTCGCGGTTGGATCGCAGATAGAACGCGTGCTGATAGTGATCGAGGCTGTATTCGTGATCTTTCCGCCGCGGCAGGAAGCAGACCGGCTCGGCGTCAGGGAGTTCGGCGTTGAGCAGTAATGCTTCACTGGTGGTGGCGCTGGAGAGATAAATCACCACGAACTGCTGGGAAGTGGTCTTATGTACGCTGACGTAGAAGGTCTCATCTTTTTCTTCATAGACCAGCACATCACTCTGCGCCGCGGTACCCACCGTGTGGCGCCAGACCTGATAAGGCAGCAGTGTGGTGGGATGTTTACGCACGTACCACACAAAGCGGGAATCATTGCTCCAGGCAAACCCGGAGGTAACATTTTCCAGGATCTCCGGGTACCATTCACCGCTGCTAAGGTTGCAGAAGCGCAGGCCATACTGGCGGCGGGAAAGATAATCCTCCGCCACCGCCATCAATTGGTTATTCGGCGCGACGCCCAGTCCGCCAAGGGTGTAGAACTCACTCTTCGCCGCCCGCAGGTTGCCGTCGAGCAGGATCTCCCACTCGTCCCACTCCTCTTTGAGCACCGACTGGCGCTGATAGATGGCGTATTCACAGCCCGGCTCGTAAACCTGACGGTAGCGAAAACCATTTTTACTGTAAGGGGCGGAGACTTCCCGTTGCGGAATGCGGTCGATAATTTCTTTCAGCAGACGTTCCTGCAGGCTGAGCTGCGAATCCATCACCCGCTTGCCATAGGCGTTCTCCGCGTGCAGGTACTCCAGCACGTCAGGTCGCGCGCGCTCATCGTCGCGCAGCCAGTAATAGTTATCGATGCGTGTATCGCCATGCAAGGTCATGGCGTGAGGGATCCGTTTGGCTTTAGGTGGCATGTTGTTCTTCTGCTGCTTTATCGTGACACAAGAGCATTCAGGTCACACGGCGGCGCCTGAATGATGACGTGTCTATAAGGGTGGCAAAAGACGCGGGCGATGCAAGCGAAACGTGATAATTTAGACGCTTAGCGCTTGTTTTTGTGACTGGATATCCTGTTCTATATCGGCCCGGACATCCTTTGGCAGTGACAAAGCGTCTCCCAGCGCGTTCAGATAACTGCGTTCCATAAAGTGGTCGATATCAATGACCGCGCAGCTGACGTAGTAGATCTCCAGTGCCTCCTGCGGATCAACGATGCCCTCCGCCAGACGCTGAGGATCCAGCGGTTGGGCCAGCGCCTGGTCGATCAGCACCCGGGCCTGAACGTCGATATTGGCCGCCCGCAGCTGGGCTTCAATATTAGCCCGTTCGTGGTCATCTATATGACCATCGCTCCTGGCGGCAAAAACCAGCGCGGTGATCAGTCGCACGCTGCGCGGATCAACGTCCGCCGGCACGGCAGCCGGCGTGTTCGCCCCGGGGACAGGCGCGTTTTGAGCGCGCATCTTCTGCTGATACTTGTTCCATAACACCGTACCCGCCACCGCCCCACCGCCAGCCAGCAGCGCGCTGGTGCCGTACTTCGCCAGCAGTTTGCGTGAGGATTTACTGGCCACCAGCAACCCGGCCAGCCCGCCAATCGCGCCGGGCAGCAGTGCGCTCCCTTTTGACGACTCGCCTGTCGATGACGCGCCCTGCTGCCCGAGCAGCGACTGCAGTTGATTAAGCCAGTTAGCCATGGTTTTCCTCTCAGGTGATAAAACACTGCTATCAGCCTAAACGACGCGATGTCAGGAAATGTTAGATCTGGCTAAAGATGCGCAAAGGTGGGCGCGGCAGACAAATCCCTGCCCAGCCAGGCCATAGCTGGCTGCCGCCAGTCAGGCCACTTTCGCCTTACGCGCTTTGGTCGCTGGCGCCGCGGCGTCTTCCGCTGGAGAAGCCTCTTCTGCCGCCGACGGCGCGGGTGAGTCGTGCGCGGACGCATCCTGCTCCGGCAATCGGCCGACGCGCAGGATATGCTGCAGCGCCTCTTTTCGCTCTGCCAGCCACATCGCCATGGTGTCACGCTGGGCGTCATCCATCTCCAGCGGCGATGCCACCAGCCAGTCATTCAGCACCTCTGCCAGATCGAGCATTTTGTCGTAAGCGTCGGCCTCTTTTTTGCTGGCAAAAGACATTTTTTCCTCACCTTCGCGGATCACAACATATTTAATTTCAACCGCCATGCTGCAGCCTCTCAATACTGTATTTTTATACAGTATAACAAATTTCCTTTCCGGACTCAACTCACGCGCGTAAAGACAGACGCAAACGTTTTCGTTTATAATCGGCAGCATCTTTTTTTACTGCGGAAGAGAGTTATGACTGTATTAGGCACCGCGCTGCGCCCGGCAGCCACCAAAGTAATGCTGTTAGGTTCCGGCGAGCTGGGCAAAGAAGTCGCTATTGAATGTCAGCGTCTGGGCATTGAAACTATCGCCGTCGACCGCTACCCCGATGCCCCGGCGATGCAGGTCGCCCACCGCGCCCATGTCATCAATATGCTGCACAGCGAGAGCCTGCGCGCTCTGATTGAACAGGAAAAACCCGATTACATCGTGCCGGAGATCGAAGCTATTGCTACCGATACCCTGGTTGAACTGGAACAGGCCGGGCAGAAAGTAGTCCCCACGGCGCGGGCGGCTAAGCTCACCATGAACCGCGAAGGCATTCGCCGCCTGGCGGCAGAAGAGCTGCAGCTCCCCACCTCCAGCTATCGCTTTGCCGACAGCGAAGAAGGCTTCCGCGCGGCGGTCACCGACATCGGTTTGCCGTGCATCGTCAAACCAGTGATGAGCTCCTCCGGCAAAGGTCAGAGCTTTATCCGCTCGGCTGACCAGCTCAGCGAAGCCTGGCGCTATGCGCAGCAGGGCGGCCGCGCCGGCGCCGGGCGGGTGATCGTCGAGGGGGTGGTGAATTTCGATTTCGAAATCACCCTGCTCACCGTCAGCGCCGTCGACGGCGTGCATTTCTGCGCCCCGGTTGGCCATCGCCAGGAAGACGGCGATTACCGTGAGTCCTGGCAACCGCAGCAGATGAGCGACCTGGCCCTCGAACGTGCCCAGGCCATCGCCCGCAAGGTAGTGCTGGCGCTGGGGGGTCATGGCCTGTTTGGCGTGGAACTGTTCGTATGCGGCGACGAGGTGATCTTCAGCGAAGTTTCCCCGCGCCCACACGACACCGGCATGGTAACGCTGATCTCGCAGGATCTCTCGGAATTCGCCCTGCACGTTCGTGCCTTTCTTGGACTGCCCGTCGGCGCTATCCGCCAGTATGGTCCGGCCGCTTCCGCAGTGATCCTTCCGCAGCTGACCAGTCAGAACGTCAGCTTTGGCCAGCTGCAATCGGCCGTCGGGGCTGGCCTGCAGCTGCGACTGTTCGGCAAGCCCGAGATTGACGGTACCCGCCGCCTGGGGGTGACCCTCGCCGTTGCCGATTCGGTTGAAGAGGCCGTAGCGCGGGCTAAAACCGCCGCCGCTGCGGTCATCGTCGAAGGCTAAAGACAAAAAAACCCGGTCGCGTTGCCGCTGACCGGGTTGTCGACCCTGAGGCGCGGTTTACTTCGCGCCTTCCACCGCTTCACGCGCCAGGGTGGTGATGCGATCGTAGTCGCCGGCCTCCAGCGCGTCGGCTGGCACCAGCCAGGAACCGCCGATGCACAGCACGCTATTCAGCGCCAGGTAGTCACGGTAGTTGGCCGGAGAAATACCGCCGGTCGGGCAGAAACGAATGTGGCCGAACGGACCAGCAATCGCCTGCAGGGCTTTCACGCCGCCGTTGGCTTCCGCCGGGAAGAATTTAAACTCTTTCAGACCATACTGCATACCCAGCATCAGCTCGGAAACCGTGCTGATCCCCGGGATCAGCGGAATGGTGCCGTCTTCGGTCGCCGCTTTCAGCAGGGATTCGGTCAGTCCCGGGCTGATAGCGAACTGCGCGCCAGCTTCCGTTACCGCTTTCAGTTGCTCGACGTTGGTGACCGTGCCCGCGCCGACAATCGCGTCCGGCACTTCTTTAGCAATCGCGCGGATCGCTTCCAGGGCGCACTCGGTGCGCAGGGTGACTTCCAGCACGCGCACGCCGCCCGCGACCAGCGCTTTCGCCATCGGTACCGCATGCTCCAGCTTTTTCACCACGATAACCGGGACAACCGGACCGGAGGTGAGGATTGCTTCTGCTGTTGTTTTCCAGTTTTTCATCAGGATTTTCTCTCGCCAGATCTAGAAATAAAATCGTCTTAAAAAGTGATGCAGGTTGCGCCCTGCTCCGCGCCAGAGAGCTTCTCACGCAGCGCCCCAAACATCTCCCGACCAGTTCCCACGCGCGACGCGCTGAGGTCAGGGATATGCGGCTGACGCGCCGCCAGTTCGGCATCGTCCACCAGCAGCGTCAGTTCCCCCGTCTGCCCGTTCACGCGAATCACATCGCCATCGCGCACTTTCGCCAGCAACCCACCATCATAGGCTTCAGGCGTGACATGGATAGCTGACGGGACTTTACCGGAGGCGCCAGAGAGTCGGCCATCGGTCACCAGCGCTATTTTGAAACGGCGGTCCAATAATACACCAAGTGGCGGCATAAGTTTATGTAATTCTGGCATCCCGTTCGCTTTTGGCCCCTGATGACGGACCACCACCACACAATCTTTATCCAGCAGGCCCGCTTCAAAGGCCGGCAATACGTCGTGTTGGCTCTCGAACACCACCGCCGGCGCTTCGATCACCTGATTCTCCACCGGGACAGCCGAGGTTTTCATTACCGCGCGCCCCAGGTTGCCGCTCAGCACCTTGGTGCCGCCGTGGCGGGAGAACGGTTTCTCGAAGGTCGCGATGACCTGATCGTCAAGCGGCGCTGTCGCCCCTTCACGCCAGTCCAGCTCGCCGTTGTTGAGCCACGGCTCCAGGGTATAACGCGACAGACCAAAGCCAGCGACGGTGTGAACATCCTCATGCAGCAGGCCGCCTTTCAGCAGCTCGCGCACCAGTACCGGAACGCCGCCCGCCGCCTGGAAGTGGTTGATATCCGCCGGGCCGTTGGGATAGAGGCGCGCCAGCAGCGGCACCACGTCTGACAGGTCGGAGAAATCGTCCCAGTTAATGATGATCCCCGCCGCGCGGGCCATCGCCACCAGGTGCATGGTATGGTTGGTGGAGCCACCGGTCGCCAGCAGCGCCACGATGCCGTTGACCACCACTTTTTCGTCGAACATTTTCCCCAGCGGCATCCACTCGTTGCCATTGCCGGTCATGCGGGTGACCTGGCGCGCGGCGGCGGCGGTCAGCGCGTCCCGCAGCGGGGCATCCGGATGGACAAAAGAGGAGCCCGGCAGCTGCATGCCCATAAACTCAACCACCATCTGGTTGGTGTTCGCCGTCCCGTAGAAAGTACAGGTTCCCGGCGCGTGGTACGAGGCAGCTTCAGACTCCAGCAGGGCCATACGATCCACTTTACCTTCCGCGTACAGCTGGCGAATGCGGACCTTCTCTTTATTAGCCAGGCCGCTGGCCATTGGGCCGGAGGGAATAAAGACCGACGGCAGATGGCCGAAAGAGAGTGCCGCCATGGTCAGGCCAGGAACAATTTTATCGCATACCCCGAGGTATAGCGCGCCGTCGAACATGTTATGCGACAGACCGATAGCGGCGGACATGGCGATCACTTCGCGGCTCAGCAATGAGAGCTCCATACCGTCCTGCCCCTGGGTTACGCCGTCGCACATTGCCGGCACGCCGCCGGCCACCTGGCCGACCGCATTGGCGCTATGCAGCGCTTTACGGATGATGTCCGGATAGTGTTCGTAGGGCTGGTGAGCGGACAACATATCGTTGTAGGAGGTAATGATGGCGATATTGTTGCGCAACATGCTTTTCAGAGAGGCTTTGTCGTCAGCCTGACAGGCCGCGAAACCGTGAGCCAGATTGCCGCAGGCCAGTTGCGCACGATGCACGGTGTCGGTTTTGGCCTGGTTAATCCTTGCGAGGTAAGCCGCGCGGGTGTCACGCGACCGTTCGATAATGCGATTTGTTACCCGTAACATTGTCGAATTCATAAAGGCTCCTCAAATTTGTATCTGTCCGGCCGCTGCGTGATGACGTATTTTTGTGCTAAAGGCCACCAACACCAGCGCTCAGGGGCAAAATGTCTGAAAGCAGTGTAATAAAAAAAGCCCCGTGGGTGAATCCTCACGGGGCTTAAAAGATTAAAAAGCGTGCGACTTTCTGCGTCAGATCATGTTACCGGTAAAATAACCCTGACGGATTAGGCGGCGAGCTTACTCGAACTCGTTCCATGAGCGGCCGTCACGGGTGATCATCGCCACCGACGCAACCGGTCCCCAGGTCCCTGCCTGATACGGTTTCGGCGCATCGCGGTCGGCAGCCCAGGCTTCGGTGATGGAATCCACCCATTTCCACGCCTCTTCCACTTCATCACGGCGGACGAACAGCGCCTGGATACCGCGCATGGTCTCCAGCAGCAGACGCTCATAAGCATCGGCCAGGTGCGTCTGGTTGAAGGTCTCGGAGTAGCTCAGATCCAGCTTGGTGATCTGCAGATTATGCTTATGGTCGAGGCCCGGCACTTTGTTCAGCACCTGGATATCCACCCCTTCGTCCGGCTGCAGACGAATGGTCAGCTTGTTCTGCGGCAGCTCCTGCCAGGTCTCTTTAAACAGGTTCAGCTCCGGAGTTTTGAAGTAAACCACGACCTCAGAGCATTTGGTCGGCAGACGTTTGCCGGTGCGCAGATAGAACGGTACGCCGGCCCAGCGCCAGTTATCGATATCGACGCGGATAGCCACGAAGGTTTCGGTGTTACTGGTTTTGTTGGCGCCCTCTTCTTCCAGGTAGCCCGGCACTTTTTTGCCCTGGGCAAAGCCGGCGGTGTACTGGCCGCGAACGGTTTTCTCACGCACGTTGGAGCGATCAATGCGGCGCAGGGATTTCAGGACCTTGACCTTTTCATCACGGATGCTGTCGGCGCTGAGATCGGACGGCGGTGACATGGCAATCATGCAGAGGATCTGCAGCAGGTGGTTCTGGATCATGTCGCGCATCTGCCCGGCCTGGTCGAAGTAACCCCAGCGCCCTTCAATACCCACCTCTTCCGCGACGGTGATTTCGACATGGTCGATAGTGCGGCAGTCCCAGTTATTGACGAACAGAGAGTTGGCAAAGCGCAGCGCCAGCAGGTTGAGGACCGTCTCTTTACCGAGGTAGTGGTCGATACGGTAGACCTGGCACTCTTCAAAAAACTCGCCGACCTGGTCGTTGATTTCACGCGAGGTTTCCAGCGAGGTACCCAGCGGTTTTTCCATCACCACGCGCGCAGGCTTGGCATTGAGCTTCGCTTCGCCCAGACCTTTGCAGATCGCGCCAAAGGTGCTCGGCGGCATGGCGAAATAGTTGATGGTGACACGGTTCTGTTGATCCAGCATCTCACCCAGACGCGTGAAGCCGCTGGTGTCATTGACGTCAAGATTACAGAACTCCAGGCGTCCGCTCAGGGAATCCCACAAACCCTCATCAATTTTTTCCTTCATGAAGGTTTCCAGCGCTTCGCGCACGACTTTGGTGTAAGCCGCTTTATCCCAATCGGCACGGCCGACGCCAATGATGCGGGTGTCGGCGTGGATCTGGCCCGCTTTTTCAAGCTGATACAGGGAAGGCAACAATTTACGTCGCGCCAGGTCGCCCTTCGCGCCGAAAATGACCAGGTCGCATGCCTGGGCCGTTTGCGTTACCGCCATGTCATTCTCCTCAGTTGATAGTCTGGTGCTTCTGCCAGGCTATATTTGTAATTTTCTTACACTGCACTGTACTGTGTTTACGTATTTCCCGAAAGCCTTCCCCTTCGTTTGCGGCGGTAAAACCGCACAGGGTGAAAACATTCGGCGATGATTTGGGCATCTGGCTGATATTGTTCGTTGTTTGTACCTGTTTCAGGTCAGTAAAATACGACTCTGATCATGTAATGAAAAAAAACAACATTATTTCACGTCATTCCTCACCGCTTGCGCTTGCGGAGGGGTATATTCTTGCTAAAACGCCCGATGATTTCACCCATTAATGAAATCGTTTCCATTGATGAGCGCCCTGTTACTAATGAACATGCTGGAAAAAATCCAGTCCCGACTGGAACACCTTAGCAAATCTGAACGCAAAGTGGCGGAAGTGATCCTCGCCACCCCCGCGCAGGCCATTCATTCGAGCATCGCCGCCCTCGCCCTTGAGGCCGGGGTGAGCGAACCGACCGTCAATCGCTTCTGCCGCAGTCTCGAAACCCGCGGGTTTCCTGATTTTAAACTGCACCTTGCCCAGAGCCTCGCGCACGGCACGCTCTATGTTAACCGGAATGTTGATGAAGACGACAGCGTTGAGTCATACACGGGAAAAATATTCGAATCGGCCATGGCGAGTTTAGATCAGGTCCACCATTCTCTCGACATGTCGGCGGTGAATCGCGCGGTGGATCTGCTGACTCAGGCCAAAAAAATCGCCTTTTTCGGCCTCGGTTCCTCGGCGGCGGTCGCCCATGATGCGATGAACAAATTTTTCCGCTTTAACGTGCCGGTCATCTATTCCGACGACATTGTCCTGCAACGCATGAGCTGTATGAATTGCGATGACGATGATGTGGTGGTGATTATCTCGCATACCGGAAGAACCAAGAGCCTGGTGGAGCTGGCGCAGCTGGCCCGTGAAAACGATGCCATGGTGATCGCCCTCACCTCCGCCGGTACCCCCCTGGCCCGGGAAGCCACGCTCGCCATCACCCTCGATGTCCCGGAAGATACCGACATCTATATGCCGATGGTCTCCCGTCTCGCCCAGCTGACCGTCATCGACGTATTGGCGACGGGGTTTACGCTGCGTCGAGGGGCAAAATTCAGAGATAACTTGAAGAGGGTCAAGGAAGCGCTGAAGGAATCGCGTTTTGATAAAGAACCGTTCGTACCCAGTGATAATCAATAAAAGTTGATAACAAGCAGTACCCCATTACACCTTCGATAACGATCCGGCTGTGCGACGTTGCAGGCTGGCGCTACCGAATCCATGTTCACGCAACACCAAAGTTGTATCAGTCAACGGAGTATTACATGTCCAGAAGGCTTCGCAGAACCAAAATCGTTACTACCTTAGGCCCAGCAACTGACCGCGATAACAACCTGGAAAAAGTTATCGCCGCGGGCGCAAACGTAGTGCGTATGAACTTCTCTCACGGCACCCCGGAAGATCATCAGCTCCGTGCCGACAAAGTGCGTGAGATTGCGGCAAAACTGGGCCGTCACGTGGCCATCCTCGGCGACCTCCAGGGACCAAAAATTCGCGTATCGACCTTCAAAGAAGGCAAAATTTTCCTCAACGTCGGCGATAAATTCCTGCTCGACGCTAACCTTGGTAAAGGTGAAGGCGACAAAGAGAAAGTCGGGATCGACTACAAAGGCCTGCCGGCGGATGTCGTGCCGGGCGATATCCTGCTGCTCGACGATGGTCGCGTGCAGCTGAAAGTCCTCGAAGTTCAGGGAATGAAAGTGTTTACTGAAGTGACCGTCGGCGGTCCGTTGTCTAACAACAAAGGGATCAACAAGCTGGGCGGCGGTCTGTCTGCCGAAGCGCTGACCGACAAAGACAAGGCTGATATCGTCACCGCCGCCAAAATCGGCGTCGACTACCTGGCGGTCTCTTTCCCGCGCTGCGGCGAAGACCTGAACTACGCCCGTCGCCTGGCGCGCGATGCCGGCTGCGATGCGAAAATCGTCGCCAAAGTTGAGCGTGCGGAAGCGGTCTGCGATCAGGATGCGATGGACGACGTGATCCTCGCCTCCGATGTGGTCATGGTTGCGCGCGGCGACCTCGGCGTCGAAATCGGCGATCCAGAGCTGGTGGGTATCCAGAAAGCGCTGATTCGTCGTGCCCGTCAGCTGAACCGTTCCGTCATTACCGCCACCCAGATGATGGAGTCGATGATCACCAACCCGATGCCGACTCGTGCGGAAGTGATGGACGTGGCCAACGCCGTGCTGGATGGCACCGATGCGGTGATGCTCTCTGCGGAAACCGCTGCCGGTCAGTATCCGTCGGAAACCGTGGCCGCGATGGCGCGCGTGTGTCTGGGCGCCGAAAAAATCCCCAGCCTCAACGTTTCCAAACACCGTCTGGACGTCCAGTTCGACAACGTGGAAGAAGCGATTGCCATGTCGGCGATGTATGCCGCCAACCACCTGAAAGGCATCACGGCCATCATCACCATGACCGAATCGGGCCGCACCGCGCTGATGACCTCGCGCATCAGCTCCGGTCTGCCGATTTTCGCCCTTTCCCGCCACGAGCGCACCCTGAACCTGACCGCACTCTACCGCGGGGTGACCCCGGTGTTCTTCGACAGCCAGAATGACGGGGTAGCCGCTGCGCACGATGCCGTCAATCTGCTGCGGGACAAAGGCTACCTGGTCTCTGGTGACCTTGTGGTCGTTACCCAGGGTGACGTGATGAGCACCATCGGCAGCACCAACACCACCCGTATCCTCACCGTCGAGTAAGCCTCGGTGTCGACCTGCCAGCGATGCGCTGGCAGGTTTTTTTTGCCCACTATCTGGCAGATTACACCACCCAGCTCAACAACAGCGTCGCGGCGATCACCGTCGACGCCCCGCCGATCCGCGTCGCAATCTGGGCAAACGGCATCAACCCCATCCTGTTTGACGCCGAGAGGATGGCCACATCTCCGGTTCCTCCAAGGCCGCTATGGCAGCTGGTCACGATAGCGGCTTCCACCGGATACATATTCAGGCGAGTAGCGATAAAGAAACCGCTCAGCGCCATGGCAATAACGATGGAGCCGCAAACCACGACGTAGCCAATGGAGAAGACCGAGACCACGCTCTCCAGCGGCACATACAGCATGCCCAGGCCGATCATCAGCGGCCACACCAGCGCGGCGGAGACAAACTTGTAGCAGCTATGCGCCCCCAGCTCCATCGCCGCCGGGATAACGTTGGTATATTTGCAGAAGACGGCCGCCAGAATCATCAGCACCGGCCCGGGAATATGCACTACCTTCTCCAGCAGACCACCGACGATGAAAAATGCACAAATCATCAGCAACCCGGCGCCCATCAGCTGAAAATCGGTGGGCTGGGTACTCTGATGCTGCGCAAAGACGCTATTATCGTCATGGCTGCGGATCAGCATCCCATTGCCGGAGAGCGCCGGACGACGTGCGCCCATGCGCGCCAGAAAACCAGCGCAGATAATGGCGAAAATATTCCCAACCACCGCGGCCGGCGCCAGCTGGGCAACATAGACATCAGGTGTTTGCCCGAGAATGGCCGAATAAGCCAGCGACAAAGGCAGGATCCCTTCGCCGATGCCGCCGCCGATAATCGGCACGATGATAAAAAAGAAGGTGTGGTAAATACTGTAGCCAAATAAGCTGCCCACCAGCAGGCCGGTTAATATTGCCGCCCCGGTCCCGGCCACCAGCGGGACAAACATACGCACCATCCCCTGGATCAGAATAGTGCGGTTCATTCCCAGAATACTCCCGACAACCAGACAGGCGATGACGAAATAGAGGAGATTGGCCTCTTTCATCAGCAAGTGCACAGTATCGAGCGTATGAGCTTCAAACACGCCAAAGTAGACCAATACTGAGGGCATCATCAGACACAATATGGCCGGCCCGCCAATGTCTTTTAGTACTGGCACCATGCGGCCAATCTTAGCCAGCGCGAATCCCAGGGTCATAATGACCGCCAGTCCGCCAATCATATTTTTCGGCAGCAGGCCCGCGCTCGCAGAGAGCGCGACGATCGCAGCGATACCAATAAAGAGCGTTAACGGTACGGCACCAACGTCGATATTGGATAAAAGTCGTGTCGATTGGCCGTTCGGTTGCGTTTTATCTATCGGGTGGTTGAGTGAATTATTTTCCATATTTTTACCTGAATGATAAGGAGGTAGCGTAGGGTAGTAACGCAATATTAAAATTTGCGTAGCAACATAAATGAAATAGCACTAAACACCGGCTCACCAAAATACACTCAAAACGGTAGCACAGGCGTTTAAAACAAAAAATGACAAACGGATTTCTTCTGTTGGCTTTGTGACTAAACTATAAAATTGATTTTAAGTAATTTAATTTATCGTCATAAAGCTAAAGTTTTCATCAATAGTGAAATTTAAATGCCATAGATACAACCCCATGATTTAACCCTGTTTTCTTTATTTGTAAGTAAAGTATCCGAGACGAAATTATTTAAAGGCAGGCGACTGTGATGACTATCACCTTTTAAATATTACGGGATCGCTAGATTGGCGACACAACAACCCGATAAAATATGTCAGGACATCTTATGCCTTCACTACTCTTACAATCTCTTTTCCCATTGGTATTTATCATGCTGCTGGGATGGCTTAGCGGTAAACTAGGCTATACCCGGCGCGAGGATGCCTCCGTTCTGGCCACGGTGGTGATCCGCTTTGCGCTTCCGTTCCATCTTTTTATCGGCGCGTTAAATACCCATCCCGATAAAATTAAAAACTTCACCTTTATGGCGGTGTTAGTCATTGGCCTGATGGGGTCCTATTTTCTCACGCTGCTGATCTCACGCTATGTTTTCCGTCATGATATTAAAACCAGCGCGATTCAGTCGCTGGTTTGCGCCTTCCCCGATATGGCCTACTTTGGCGCGCCCGTGCTGGCGGTACTGATAGGTCCGGAGGGTTTTCTCGGCGTGCTTATCGGAAACCTGGTGACCAGCGTATTGATGATCCCCCTGACTATTATCCTGATTCGCATGGGAGACAAGCACCGGAGCGCGGATGAACCCCAGCTTCACGCCGGGCAGCTGATCCTGCAAAACCTACTGAAGGCCGTGAGAAACCCCATCGTCTGGATCCCAATTTCCGGCGTATTGCTCAGCCTGGCGGGAGTCCAGCTGCCACCTATGCTCAGTATGCCTATTGAAATGGTGGGTAAAATCGCCGGCGGTCTGTCACTGTTCGCCCTGGGACTGCTGTTTTACGGCGAACGCCCGACGGTCAATATTCAAACCTGTACCAATATCAGTATCAAAAATCTGATCCAACCGGCAATGATGGCCCTGGCCGGACTGGCCTTTGGGCTCAGTCATACCTTAATGCAACAGGTTATTATCATCGGCGCGACGCCTTCCGCCATCGCGGCAGGGATGTTTGCGCTGCGCAGCGATACCTATATTGAGCCGGCCTCATCCTCTATTTTGCTGGGTACCGCCATCGGCGTCGTCACCGAAGGCATCATGATTTATCTCATTTCGTAATCACGGAAATAAAACACCAAGACATCAGGCAATGTTTTAATTTGATATTCAGGAGTCATCCAATGTTAGCCACAGAAACCTTATACACTCCCTATAACGGTGCCGTCCTGCTGGAAAATCCGTTATTAAATAAAGGCCTTGCTTTTACCGAAAGTGAACGCACGGCATTTAATCTTCAGGGACTGTTACCCCATAATGTTGAAACCATTGAAGAACAAACCGAGCGCGCATGGGGCCAGTTTTGCCAGTTCAAAAAGAGTATTTCGCGCCATATCTATCTCAGGAATATTCAGGATACTAACGAGACATTATTCTATAACCTGCTGCGTAGTCATATGAAAGAAACGCTGCCGGTGATCTATACCCCGACGGTGGGTGAAGCGTGTGAACATTTCTCAGAAATATATCGCCGGGGACGCGGTTTGTTTATTTCCTGGCCCAACCGTCACCAGATTGACGAAATGCTGCAGGGATTTTCCCGCAATGATATCAAAGTCATTGTCGTGACCGATGGCGAGCGCATTCTGGGGCTGGGCGACCAGGGGATTGGTGGCATGGGGATCCCCATTGGCAAACTCTCGTTATATACCGCCTGCGGGGGCATTCACCCGGCATCCACGCTGCCTATCATGCTAGATGTCGGCACCAACAACCCGCAGCATCTGGAGGATCCGCTGTATATGGGCTGGCGCCATCCGCGCATCAGCGACGAGCAGTACCTGGAGTTTATGGACATGTTTGTCCATGCCATTCAGCAACGTTGGCCGAATGTATTACTTCAGTTTGAAGACTTTGCCCAAAAGAATGCCACGCGACTGCTCAACCGTTATCGTCACCAGCTGTGCTGTTTTAACGATGATATCCAGGGCACCGCCGCCGTGACCTCAGGGACGCTGATCGCCGCTGCGGCCGCGGCCGGGACGCCGATCCGCGACCAGCGGGTAGTTTTCCTTGGCGGCGGTTCGGCCGGATGCGGCATTGCGGAAAAAATCATTGCGCTGATGGTGGATGATGGGCTTTCGCAGGAGGAAGCACGCCGCCGTATCTTTATGGTTGACCGCTTTGGCCTGCTGACGGATGAGATGCCCAATCTGCTCGATTTTCAGCGCGACCTCGTCACGCCGCGAGCCAGTATTGCCCACTGGAATACCGAGTCCGCCCAACTGTCGCTGATGGATGTCGTACGCAACGTCCACCCTACCGTACTGATTGGCGTGTCTGGCCAGCCGGGGTTATTTAGCGAAGAGATAGTGAAGGAGATGCATCGGCACTGCCCGCGTCCGATTATTATGCCGCTCTCTAACCCCACCTCCCGGGCCGAAGCCCAGCCGAAGGATTTGCTGGAGTGGACCCGGGGAAGCGCGCTGATCGCCACCGGCAGCCCGTTCGAACCCGTCTTCTACGACGGCAAAACCTACGATATCGCTCAGTGCAACAACGCCTATATTTTTCCCGGTCTGGGGCTGGGGATCCTCGCCAGTAAAGCGCAGCGCGTCACGGAAGCGATGCTGATCACCTGCAGTAAAACCCTGGCAGCCCACTCGCCTTTGGCGAGCCGTGAAACCGGTGCTTTACTGCCGCCGGTTGAAGAGATCGAAATGATTTCCCGGGCTATTGCCGCAGAGGTCGCTCGCGCCGCGCAGCGGGACGGCGTTGCGCCGCAGATTGACGAGGCACAGCTGGCGGCGAATATCGATAAAACCTTCTGGCGAGCGCGCTACACCGCCTATAAACGATCGTCATTCTGATCGTCATTCCTCAACTCATCTTGCGGGAAGCCGGCTGGCTTCCCGCCACACCGGGGAACCACGCATGTTCAATGTGCTGATCGTCGATGATGATCCCATGGTAGCCGACCTGAACCGGCTGTTTATCAGCCGGGTAGCTGATTTTCACTGCTGCGGGGTGGCGGCGACGATCGGCGACGCCAAAGCGATGCTAAGCCATCTGGCGCAGGTCGATCTACTGCTGCTGGATGTCTATATGCAACAGGAGAATGGCCTGGACCTGCTGCCGGCGCTTCGCGCAGATGGGCGGAATATTGACGTCATCATGATGACGTCTGCCGCCGATACGCTCACGCTACAAACGGCGCTGCACTATGGCGTGGTGGATTACCTGATTAAACCGTTTCAGTTTCCGCGCTTTGAGGAGGCCCTGCAGGCATGGCGCAAAAAGCGTGAGGTGACGCAGGCGAAATCCTGTTATGCCCAGGCGGATATCGACACCCTGCTGCGCCGCGGGATCCCGCAACAGGAAAGCGCCCGCCGCCTGCCGAAAGGGCTGACGCCGCAAACCCTTCGCCTGGTGTGCCAGTGGATTGACGACCATCAGGCGCGCGATTTTTCGACCAACGAGCTGGCGGCGGCGCTGCAGATATCCAGGGTGTCATGCCGTAAATACCTGATTTGGCTGGAGCAGATAAACGTGCTCTTCACGACCAATCACTACGGTATCACTGGCCGCCCGGAGTATCGCTACCGGCTTGTCGTCGAGAACCTGATGTTACTGACGCAATATAGCCAGTGAGCCAGGAACGCCCACTGGCTCTCTTTTAGACTACTTCTTTGGGAACAGCTCTTTGCGTTTGTAGGGCTCGATTTCACCCGGCTTGCGCGTTTTCAGCAGCTTCAGGATCCAGGTGTACTGCTCGGTGTGCGGCTTAACAAACACTTCCACTTCTTCGTTCATCCGCCGGGCGATCGTCGTATCGTCTGCGTCCAGCAGGTCGTCCATCGGCGGGCGGACCAGCACCGTCAGGCGATGCGTTTGGCCATCATAGACCGGAAACAGCGGTACGACGCGGGCGCGGCATACCTTCATTAAACGGCCAATCGCGGGCAGCGTCGCCTTGTAGGTGGCAAAGAAATCCACAAATTCACTGTGCTCAGCGCCGTGATCCTGATCGGGCAGATAGTAACCCCAGTAGCCCTGGCGCACCGACTGAATAAACGGTTTGATCCCGTCGTTGCGCGCGTGCATACGCCCGCCAAAACGACGGCGCACGGTATTCCACACGTAATCAAAGACCGGGTTACCCTGGTTGTGGAACATCGCCGCCATCTTCTGCCCACCGGAGGCCATCAGCATCGCCGGGATATCCACGCCCCAGGCATGCGGAACGAGGAAAATCACTTTCTCGTTATTACGCTGCATCTCGTCGATGATCTCTTTCCCCTGCCAGTCGACGCGGGCAAGGATTTTCTGCGGATCGCGCAGGCCCAGCTCGGCCATCATCACCATCGCCTGCGGCGCCGAGGCATACATGGCGTCGATGATCGCTTCCCGTTCGTGCTCGCTTTTTTCCGGAAAACAGTAGAGCAAATTAATCTGCGCCCGGCGCCGCGAGCTTTTCGCCAAACGCCCTACGAAGCGGCCGAGTTTTCCGAGGATCGGATCGCGAAAGGAAGGCGGCGTCAGCGCGATGCCTGCGAAGGCAAAGACGCCCAGCCACGCGCCCCAGTAGCGCGGCAGTAAAAAGGATTTCTCAAACTTAGGGATAAACTCAATATTATTTTTTTTCGTTTCCATGCCCAATCCGCAGGTCGACTGCTTAATCAAGATAATGGGATAGTGTAGCGAGACGTTAGGTAACCTACAAAAGAAAAAGCCGGCGCCCTGGGGCACCGGCTTTCCACTGACCGGTGGTTAGTCAAACCGCAGCTGCGGGACGACCTCTTTGACCTGCGCCAGGTAATCGGTACGGTCGGAACCGCTCAGCCCTTCGGTACGCGGCAGCTTAGCCGTCAGCGGGTTGACCGCCTGCTGGTTGATCCACACTTCATAGTGCAGGTGCGGCCCGGTAGAACGGCCGGTATTCCCCGACAGCGCGATACGATCGCCGCGCTTCACTTTCTGCCCCGGTTTCACCAGCAGCTTACGCAGGTGCATATAGCGGGTGGTATAGGTGCGACCGTGGCGGATAGCAACATAATACCCGGCAGCGCCGCTGCGCTTGGCCACTACCACTTCGCCATCACCCACTGCCAGCACCGGCGTCCCCTGCGGCATCGCGAAATCGACGCCACGATGCGGCGCGACGCGCCCGGTGACCGGATTCAGACGACGCGGGTTAAAGTTAGAGGAAACGCGGAACTGACGCGCCGTCGGGAAGCGCATAAAGCCTTTCGCCAGCCCCGTCCCGTTACGATCGTAGAATTTGCCGTCTTCGGCACGGATAGCATAGTAATCCTTACCGTCGGAGCGCAAACGCACGCCCAGCAGCTGACTTTGCTCGCGCTTGCCGTCGAGCATTTCGCGCGACATCAATACCGAGAACTCGTCGCCTTTTTTCAGCTTACGGAAATCCATCTGCCACTGCATGGCCTTGATCACCGCGCTGATTTCGGTACTGGTCAGGCCGGCATCGCGCGCGCTGGAGACAAAGCTGGCGCCGACGGTGCCCTTCAGCACATTGTTGACCCAGTCGCCTTTCTGCAGCTCGCTGCTCATTTTAAAACCGTTGTCCACACGGGTATAAGTGCGGGTTTCGCGGCGGGACATCTCCCAGGTCAGGCTCTGCAGATCGCCGTCCGCGGTCAGGGTCCAGGAGAGCTGCTGGCCAATCTTCAGATTACGCAGCTCTTTATCGGCGGAGGAAAGCTGGGCGATATCGCCCATATCGATACCGTACTGGTTCAGGATGCTGCTGAGCGTATCGCCAGTCGACACCACATATTCATGACCGCCGGCATCGGTATCGGCCTTCTCGTCGAGTTCATCCTGAGGAATGGCTTCTTCTTCCTGCGGGGCCTGGTCGATCGGCTCGGAGGCTTCCGGCAGCAGGGAACGGATCTCGCTTTTTTCCAGTTCAATGGTTCTGACGATGGGGGCGGATTCCGGGTGGTAAATGTAGGGTCGCCAGACGGCGACCGCTAAGGTAAGAACGCTAAGCGACCCCAACATGACGCGATGAGGTCGTGGCAGATTGTTGAATGCCTGAGTGACAGCGCGGGCTATCTGTTGCACGTATTCACTTCCTCGTTAATCTCCTTTCAGGCAGCTCGAATACTGATTCGCCAGCTGGGTCAGGAATTGCGGGTAACTCGCTTTACCCAACGTAATTCCAGTACCCAGCGGATCCAGGGTTCCCATGCGCACAGACGTGCCCCGGGCAACAGCTTCGATAACCGCTGGCCTGAACTGTGGCTCAGCAAAAACGCACGTGGCCTTCTGCTCAACCAGTTGTGTTCTGATTTCGTGTAAACGCTGCGCACCAGGCTGTATTTCAGGGTTGACGGTAAAGTGCCCCAGCGAGGTCAAACCGTAGTGTTTTTCAAAGTAACCGTAGGCGTCATGAAAAACGAAATAGCCCTTCCCTTTCAGCGGTGCCAGCTCATTGCTAACCTGCTTGTCAGTCGCCGCCAGCGCGGCCTCGAACTGCTGCAGGTTGCTGTCGAGTTTGGCTCGACTCTGCGGCATAAGTTCTAATAATTTATCGTGGATTGCAACCGCCGAAAGCCGCGCTATCTCTGGGGATAACCACAGATGCATATTGTAAATACCGTGATGGTGATCGCCGTCACTTTTTTCTGCTGCGCCGTGGTCATGACCATCATGATCGTCATCGTCATCCGCCCCGGTCATCAGCAGCGGCTTCACCCCTTCCAGCTCCGCGATGGTCACCTTTTTATTCGCCGCAATGCTTTGCGTCGACCTATCCATAAAGGCTTCCATTTCCGGCCCAATCCATACCACTAAGTCTGCGTTCTGTAAGCGTTTTACATCAGAAGGCCGCAGTGAATAGTCATGCTCTGAGGCGCCGTCGGGCAATAGCACCTGAGTATCTGTCACCCCATCGGCGATGGCGGCTGCGATAAAGCCCAGCGGTTTCATGGAAGTCACTACGGCGGCGCTGGCCAGCGGAACCTGCGCGAACAAAAAAACAGCGCCAAGTCCAGCGCAAAGAAGCGTATTTTTATGTAACATAATGCGTCTAGTCATCGAAACGAGTGAATGTGATGTGATATTATAACATTCACTAGCTTGTGCAACCCTAAATTACTATGACAAACCTTGTTACGCTGGAAAATGTGTCGGTGGCCTTTGGCCAACGCCGCGTGCTGTCTGACATTTCGCTGGCACTCACGCCAGGCAAAATATTAACCCTGCTGGGCCCGAACGGCGCCGGTAAATCGACCCTTGTGCGAGTGGTTCTGGGGCTGGTAGCACCAACAGAGGGTGTCATCAAGCGGGAAGACCGCCTGCGGATTGGCTACGTGCCGCAGAAGCTGCATCTTGACGCCACGTTGCCGCTGACCGTCAGCCGCTTCCTGCGTTTGCGCCCGGGTACCCGCAAAGACGACATCCTGCCGGCACTGAAACGTGTGCAGGCCGGGCATCTGATCGACGCGCCGATGCAAAAACTCTCCGGCGGCGAAACCCAGCGCGTACTGCTGGCCCGCGCCCTGCTCAACCGCCCACAGCTGCTGGTGCTGGATGAACCGACCCAGGGTGTTGACGTCAATGGCCAGGTGGCGCTTTACGATCTTATCGACCAGCTGCGCCATGAACTGGACTGCGCAGTGCTGATGGTATCGCACGACCTGCATCTGGTGATGGCCAAAACCGACGAAGTCCTGTGCCTGAACCAGCATATCTGCTGCTCCGGCGCGCCGGAGGTGGTCTCCATGCATCCGGAGTTTATCTCCATGTTCGGCCCGCGCGGCGCGGAACAGCTGGGGATTTACCGCCACCACCATAATCACCGCCACGACCTTCAGGGGCGAATTGTACTGCGTCGGGGAAACAGCCGCTAATGATTGAACTTCTGTTACCTGGCTGGCTGGCCGGGATGATGCTGGCCTGCGCCGCCGGTCCGCTGGGCTCCTTTGTGGTCTGGCGCCGCATGTCCTATTTCGGCGACACGCTGGCGCATGCGTCGCTGCTCGGCGTCGCTTTTGGCTTATTACTTAACATCAATCCGTTTTATGCGGTGATCGCCGTGACTTTGCTGCTGGCCGGCGGGCTGGTGTGGCTGGAAAAACGCCCCCATCTGGCGATCGATACCCTGCTGGGCATCATGGCGCACAGCGCACTGTCGCTGGGGCTGGTGGTGGTCAGTCTGATGTCTAACGTCCGCGTCGATCTGATGGCGTACCTGTTCGGCGATCTGCTGGCAGTGACGCCGCAGGATTTGATTGCCATCGCCATTGGCGTAGTGATTGTGATTGGTATCCTGCTCTGGCAGTGGCGACCGCTGCTGGCGATGACCATCAGTCCGGATCTGGCGTTTGTCGATGGCGTGAAGCTGCAGCGCGTGAAGTTGCTGTTGATGCTGGTCACCGCTCTGACTATCGGCGTGGCGATGAAGTTCGTCGGCGCGCTGATCATCACTTCCCTGCTGATTATCCCGGCCGCCACCGCCCGCCGTTTTGCCCGCACGCCGGAGCAGATGGCCGCCGTGGCAGTGGGCGTGGGCATGCTGGCCGTTACCGGCGGGTTAACCTTCTCGGCCTTCTACGACACCCCGGCCGGGCCGTCGGTGGTGCTGTGCGCCGCCGTGCTGTTTATTCTCAGCATGACAAAAAAAGCCGCCAGCTGAAAATGAAAAAGCCCGGTCGCGCTGCTGACCGGGCCTCATAATGAACGACACATCCGTCGCGAACTACGGCATTTCCGGCGGCGTGATCCCGAAATGATTCCAGGCGCGCACCGTCGCCATTCTTCCCCGTGGCGTACGCTGCAGAAAACCCTGCTGAATTAAGTAGGGCTCCAGCACATCTTCAATGGTTTCCCGCTCTTCGCCGATCGCGGCGGCGAGGTTATCCAGCCCCACCGGCCCACCAAAGAATTTATCTATCACCGCCAGCAGTAGTTTACGGTCCATATAGTCGAACCCTTCCGCATCGACATTCAGCATATCCAGCGCCTGGGCAGCAATGTCGGCAGAGATGCTGCCGTCGTGGCGCACTTCCGCGAAGTCGCGCACCCGGCGCAGCAGACGGTTGGCAATACGCGGCGTGCCGCGTGAACGACGGGCCACTTCCAGCGCGCCTTCGTCGCTCATCTCCAGCCCCATATGGCGGGCGCTGCGGCTGACGATATGCTGCAGATCGGGTATTTGATAGAACTCCAGACGCTGCACGATGCCAAAGCGGTCGCGCAGCGGCGAGGTCAATGAACCGGCCCGGGTGGTGGCGCCGATCAGGGTAAACGGCGGCAGATCGATTTTGATGGAGCGCGCCGCCGGACCTTCGCCAATCATAATATCCAGCTGATAGTCTTCCATCGCCGGGTAGAGCACCTCTTCCACCACCGGCGAGAGGCGATGGATCTCATCGATAAACAGCACGTCGTGCGGTTCGAGGTTGGTGAGCATCGCGGCGAGATCGCCCGCTTTCTCCAGCACCGGGCCGGAGGTGGTGCGCAGATTCACCCCCATCTCATTGGCGACAATGTTCGCCAGGGTGGTTTTCCCCAACCCAGGCGGGCCAAAAATCAGCAGGTGATCGAGGGCGTCGCCGCGCAGTTTCGCCGCCTGGATAAAGATCTCCATCTGGGAGCGCACCTGCGGCTGGCCGACATACTCTGCCAGCAATTTTGGGCGGATGGCGCGGTCAACGGCCTCTTCTGCGCCGCTGCTGTCTGCCGATACCAGCCGGTCTGCTTCAATCATCCCTTACCTCACAACGCGGCGCGCAGCGCTTCGCGGATTAGCGTTTCACTGTTGGCGTCCGGACGGGCAATCTTGCTTACCATCCGGCTGGCCTCCTGCGGTTTATAGCCCAGCGCGACCAGCGCGGCAACCGCTTCCTGTTCGGCATCATCTGCCGTCGGGCCTGCCGGCGAGGTCAGCACCAGATCGGCCGCCGGAGTGAACAGGTCGCCGTGCAGCCCTTTGAAACGGTCTTTCATCTCGACGATCAGGCGTTCTGCGGTTTTTTTGCCAATCCCCGGCAGCTTCACCAGCGAGGCGACTTCTTCCCGCTCAACGGCATTGACGAACTGCTGCGCCGACATGCCGGAGAGGATCGCCAGCGCCAGCTTTGGCCCCACACCGTTGGTTTTAATCAGCTCTTTAAACAGCGTACGTTCCTGTTTGTTGTTAAAACCATACAGCAGCTGGGCATCTTCACGCACCACAAAGTGGGTAAAGACTATCGCCTCCTGACCGGCCTCCGGCAGCTCATAGAAGCAGGTCATTGGCATATGCACTTCATAGCCGACGCCCGCCGTTTCCAGCAACACCAGCGGGGGTTGTTTTTCGAGAATGATGCCTCTGAGTCTGCCTATCACGTGGGGCTCCTGCGTTATGGTCTAAGTATCTGGCGGTATCATAAAAAAAGGCTGGATAGATATCCAGCCTGATTTGCGATTATCGTAAGCGCCCTCGCGCCAGATTGAGCCGGGTCTCGCTGACCTGAGCAACATTCTGGCTGATATGGCAATGGGTGATGGCAATCGCCAGCGCATCCGCCGCATCCGCTTGCGGATTGGCAGGCAGTTTGAGCAAGGTGCGCACCATGTGCTGAACCTGGCTCTTTTCGGCGCTGCCGATCCCGACAACGGTCTGCTTGACCTGACGGGCGGCGTATTCAAACACCGGCAGCGACTGATTGGTCGCTGCAACGATCGCCACTCCCCGCGCCTGCCCAAGCTTTAACGCCGAATCGGCGTTCTTCGCCATAAAGACCTGCTCAATGGCGAAATAGTCGGGCTGAAACTGGGTGATGATTTCCGTCACCCCGGCGTAGATCAGCTTCAGCCGCGACGGCAGATCGTCCACTTTGGTGCGGATGCATCCGCTGCCAAGGTAGCTCAACTGCCGTCCAACCTGGCGGATCACGCCATAACCGGTGACGCGCGACCCCGGGTCAATGCCGAGAATAATAGCCATCACGCGCCTCCAGTTAACCGTGGATGCGACTGCATCACAGGGTGGCCGCGACCTCGTCGGAGATCTCGCCGTTATGGTACACTTCCTGCACGTCGTCGCAGTCTTCCAGCATATCGATCAGACGCAGCAGCTTCGGCGCCGTCTCGGCATCCATATCCGCTTTGGTGGACGGGATCATCGAGACTTCGGCAGCGTCGGCTTTCAGGCCAGCGGCTTCCAGCGCGTCGCGCACAGCGCCCATCTCTTCCCACGCGGTGTAGACGTCGATGGCGCCGTCGTCATAGGTCACCACGTCTTCTGCGCCAGCTTCCAGCGCCGCTTCCATAATGGTGTCTTCATCGCCTTTCTCGAAGGAGATGACGCCTTTCTTGCTGAACAGGTAGGACACGGAGCCGTCGGTACCGAGGTTACCACCGGTTTTGGTGAAAGCGTGACGCACTTCCGCAACGGTACGGTTACGGTTGTCGGACAGACATTCCACCATTACCGCGGTACCGCCAGGGCCATAGCCTTCGTAAATGATGGTTTCCATGTTCGCGTCTTCATCACCGCCGACGCCGCGCGCGATGGCGCGGTTCAGGGTGTCGCGCGTCATGTTGTTAGACAGCGCTTTATCAACGGCCGCACGCAGGCGCGGGTTGGAAGCCGGATCGCCGCCGCCCAGACGCGCCGCAGTCACCAGCTCGCGAATGATTTTCGTAAAGATTTTACCGCGTTTAGCATCCTGTGCCGCTTTGCGGTGTTTGGTGTTGGCCCATTTACTATGACCTGCCATAAAAAACTCTCCAAAAAGCGCGCCCTTTCAGGCGGCGTTAATTACAAATTCTTCAATCGCCTGCCGGTTGCTCCACGACTTGGTCAGCGCAGCGGCTTCCGTCGCGCTGACCCAGCGGTAGGCCAGATGTTCGGTGAAGGTAATCTCCCGCTCATGAGGCAGCGCAAGACAGAACCAGAATTCTGTATTGCGCTCTACACCCGGCGCATAGCGATGACGCAAATGAGAAAATATCTCGAACTCCACCGTGCGCTGACAGTCAATTAAGGTCAGTTGCTCGCAGGCAACATCAATGGCGACCTCTTCCTTTACTTCACGCGCGGCGGCCTGCAGCGCGGTCTCTCCTGCTTCCAGGCTGCCGGTCACCGACTGCCAGAACGCGGGATCGTCGCGCCGCTGTAACATCAGCACCCGTTTCGTATCTTCGGCGTAAATCACCACCAGCACCGAAACGGGCAGCTTAAATGACATATTACTTGTTCTCCAGAGACGCTTTCGCCTCTTTCTCCACAACCTGAATACCCAGTTCACCGAGCGCAGCCGGATTGGCGAAGCTTGGCGCTTCGGTCATCAGACAGGCCGCGGCGGTGGTTTTCGGGAAGGCGATAACGTCGCGGATGTTATCGGTACCGGTCAGCAGCATGGTCAGACGGTCAAGACCGAACGCCAGACCCGCGTGCGGCGGCGTACCGTATTTCAGCGCATCCAGCAGGAAGCCGAATTTTTCACGCTGCTCTTGTTCATTAATGCCCAGAATACCAAATACGGTCTGCTGCATGTCGCCACGGTGAATACGAACAGAACCGCCGCCGACTTCATAACCGTTAATGACCATATCATAGGCGTTCGCTACGGCCTCTTCCGGCGCAGCTTTCAGCTCGTTCGCGGTCATATCTTTTGGCGAAGTGAACGGATGGTGCATCGCCGTCAGGCCGCCTTCGCCGTCGTCTTCGAACATCGGGAAGTCGATCACCCACAGCGGCGCCCATTTGCTCTCGTCAGTCAGGCTCAGGTCTTTACCGAGCTTCAGACGCAGCGCGCCCAGCGCGTCCGCCACCACTTTCTTGTTGTCGGCGCCGAAGAAGATCATATCGCCGTCCTGCGCGCCGGTGCGTTCGAGGATCGCTTCCACGATCTCAGCGGTGAGGAATTTCGCCACCGGGCTGTTGATCCCGTCCATGCCTTTCGCACGCTCGGTCACTTTAATATAGGCCAGTCCCTTCGCGCCGTAGATCTTCACAAAGTTGCCGTATTCGTCAATCAGCTTGCGGGTCAGAGAGGCACCGCCCGGGACGCGCAGCGCCGCCACGCGCCCTTTCGGATCGTTGGCCGGGCCGGCAAAGACCGCGAATTCGACGGACTTCAGCAGGTCGGCGACGTCCACCAGCTCCATCGGGTTACGCAGATCCGGTTTATCGGAGCCATAGCGACGTTCGGCTTCGGCGAAGGTCATGATCGGGAAATCACCCAGGTCGACGCCTTTAATTTCCAGCCACAGCTGACGCACCATTGCTTCCATGATCTCACGCACCTGCGGCGCGGTCATAAAGGAGGTTTCCACATCGATCTGGGTAAATTCAGGCTGACGGTCGGCACGCAGGTCTTCATCGCGGAAACATTTAACGATCTGATAATAGCGATCGAACCCGGACATCATCAGCAGCTGTTTGAACAGCTGCGGAGACTGCGGCAGCGCGTAAAATTTGCCTTTATGCACGCGGGAAGGCACGAGGTAATCGCGAGCGCCTTCCGGGGTGGCTTTGGTCAGCATCGGAGTTTCGATGTCGAGGAAGCCATGGTCGTCCATAAAGCGGCGCACAAAGCTGGTGATTTTCGCGCGGGTTTTCAGACGCTGCGCCATTTCCGGACGACGCAGGTCGAGGTAGCGGTATTTCAGACGCGCTTCTTCGGTGTTGACGTGATTGGAGTCCAGCGGCAGCGATTCTGAACGGTTAATAATCGTCAGATCGGAGGCCAGCACTTCGATGGCGCCGGTGGCCATGTCCGCGTTGATGTTTTTCTCTTCACGCGCGCGGACGGTGCCAGTGACCTGAATGCAGAACTCATTACGCAGTTCAGAGGCTAATTTCAACGCATCCGCACGATCCGGGTCGAAAAACACCTGAACGATGCCTTCGCGGTCGCGCATATCGATAAAAATGAGGCTACCGAGATCGCGACGGCGGTTGACCCAACCACACAGAGTCACCTGCTGCCCAACGTGGGACTGTCGAAGCTGTCCGCAATATTCTGTACGCATGAGATATCCCTTAACTTAGCCGTCGGCGGATTGTCGTCTGCCCTGCAGGCGACGAGGTCGCAGCTTTAGCTGATGTCACAACTGAATGAAAAAAGGCGGCTATTATACTGGAAATTCTGTCGTTCGATAAGTCCGACGCACGATGTACGCTGCTTTGCTGCGCGCTTAACGTCTACACTCACATAAATTAACAATATTTGTTACCCTTTTGCTGAAGCCGCGCAGGTATTGTAGCCGCCTGACAACAGAAGAAGATACGGGGATACCATGTTAGAACTCAATGCAAAAAAAACGGCGCTGGTGGTGATCGATCTGCAGGAAGGCATTCTGCCTTTTGCCGGCGGACCACATCGGGCTGACGAGGTGGTGGCGCGTGCCGCTCGCCTGGCAGACAAGTGTCGACAACAGGGTTCACCGGTCATCATGGTCCGCGTCGGCTGGTCGTCCGATTTCGCCGAAGCGCTGAAACAGCCTGTCGACGCTCAGGCCGGGGCGCATACGCTGCCTGAAAACTGGTGGACCTACCCGGCCACGCTGGGTAAGCAGGAGAGCGATATCGAAGTGACCAAACGCCAGTGGGGCGCGTTCTATGGCACCGACCTTGAGCTTCAGCTGCGCCGCCGCGGTATCGACACCATTATTCTCTGCGGTATCTCCACCAACATCGGCGTCGAATCCACCGCCCGCAACGCCTGGGAGCTGGGTTTTAACCTGGTCATCGCCGAAGATGCCTGCAGCGCCGCCTCCGCCGAGCAGCATCAGGGCAGCATGACGCATATTTTCCCGCGCATCGGTCGGGTGCGCAGCACCGAGGAGATCCTCGCCGCGCTATGATTTATATTGGGCTTCCCCAGTGGTCGCACCCGAAATGGGTGCGCCTTGGCATCACCAGCCTTGAAGAGTACGCCCGCCACTTCAATTGCGTGGAGGGTAACACCACCCTGTATGCGCTACCGAAGCCGGAGATTGTCACCCGCTGGTATGAACAAACCCATGATGACTTCCGCTTCTGCTTTAAATTCCCGGCCACCATCTCGCACCAGGCCGCCCTGCGTCATTGCGACGATTTAAGCAGTGAATTTTTTGCCCGCCTGGCGCCGCTGGCCTCGCGCATCGGCCAGTACTGGCTGCAGCTGCCGGCGACCTTCGGTCCTCGCGATCTCCCCGCGCTATGGCATTTTCTCGACGGGCTGCCGAAGGATTTCACCTACGGCGTCGAGGTTCGTCACCCCGAATTCTTCGCCAAAGGCGAAGCGGAACAGCAGCTCAACCGCGGGCTGCACGAGCGCAACGTTAACCGCGTGATCCTCGATAGCCGCCCGGTCCACAGCGCTGCGGCCACCAGTCCGGCGATGATCGACGCGCAGAAAAAGAAACCCAAAGTGCCGGTACATGCGGTGATGACCGCCCGGCAGCCGATGGTACGCTTTATCGGCGGTGACGACATGGCCCACAACCGGGAACTGTTTCGCGTCTGGCTGCAGACCCTGCCGAAGTGGCATCAGTCTGGCACCCCGTGGCTGTTCCTGCATACCCCAGACATTGCTTACGCGCCGACGCTGGTCGATACGCTGTGGAGCGATCTGCGCACCGCCCTGCCGGCGGCAGGAAATGCGCCGTCGATTCCGCAGCAATCCTCCCTTTTCTGATATCCTGCTATCATAATCGGAGCCATCTGCCAGAGTTAAAGGGAGTTTTCGTATGGTCAGCGCGCTGTATGCCGTTTTAGGTGCGTTATTGTTAGTGAAGTTCTCGTTCGACGTGGTGCGGTTACGCACCCAATACCATGTAGGCTACGGTGACGGCGGCTTTAGCGAGCTACAGGTCGCCATCCGCGTTCACGGTAATGCCGTCGAATATGTGCCGATTGGCCTCATTTTGCTGTTATTTATGGAGATGAACGGCGCCCAGACCTGGATGGTGCACGTTTGCGGCATTTTATTGATTGTCGGGCGACTGATGCACTCCTGGGGTTTTCATCACCGCGTCTACCACTGGCGCCGCTCCGGCATGAGCGCCACCTGGTGCGCGTTGTTGCTGATGGTGCTGGCCAACCTCTGGTATATGCCCTGGGAGTTGGTTTTCTCCCTCCGTTAGCGCACAATACGCCGTTTTCGTTTTTTCGGGTTTAACGTTATGTCTCACCGCGATACGCTTTTTTCCGCGCCGATTGCCAGCCTCGGCGACTGGACCTTTGATGAACGGGTTGCTGAAGTCTTCCCGGATATGATCCAGCGCTCTGTGCCCGGCTATTCCAATATCATCTCGATGATCGGCATGCTGGCCGAGCGCTTCGTTCAGCCCAACACCCAGGTTTACGATCTTGGCTGTTCGCTGGGCGCCGCCACCCTCTCTGTGCGCCGCAATATTAGTCATCCGGGCTGTCGCATTATCGCCATCGACAACTCTCCCGCGATGGTAGAGCGCTGCCGTCGCCATATTGACGCCTATAAAGCGCCGACGCCGGTCGAGGTCATTGAAGGGGATATCCGCGATGTGGCCATTGAAAACGCCTCGCTGGTGATCCTGAACTTTACCATTCAGTTCCTTGAGCCGGGCGATCGCCAGGCGATCCTCAATAAAGTCTATCAGGGGCTTAATCCGGGCGGCGCGCTGGTGCTCTCGGAGAAATTCAGCTTCGAAGACGCCCACGTCGGCGAGCTGCTGTTCAATATGCATCATGACTTTAAACGCGCGAACGGCTACAGCGAGCTGGAGATCAGCCAGAAACGCAGCATGCTGGAAAACGTGATGCTGACGGACTCCGTGGAAACCCATAAAGCTCGCCTGCGTCAGGCTGGGTTTGAACATGCCGAACTGTGGTTCCAGTGCTTTAACTTTGGCTCGCTGGTGGCAGTAAAATCCGGGGAGCAGGCATGATCGACTTCAGTAACTTCTATCAGCTGATCGCCAAAAGCCCGCTGTCTCACTGGCTGGAAACCTTGCCAGCTCAGGTAGCCGCCTGGCAGCGCGAGGCCCTGCACGGCAAGTTTCGCGAATGGGAGCGCGCCGTTGAGTTTCTTCCGGAATTAACGCCGTGGCGTCTGGATCTCCTGCACAGCGTCACCGCCGAGAGCGAAACGCCGCTCAGCGAAGGTCATCAGCTGCGGGTAGAAAACCTGCTTAAAAACCTGATGCCGTGGCGCAAAGGGCCTTATTCGCTGTACGGCATCAACATCGATACCGAATGGCGATCCGACTGGAAATGGGAGCGCGTCCTGCCGCACCTGTCCGATCTTACCGGGCGGACTATCCTCGACGTGGGCTGCGGCAGCGGCTATCACATGTGGCGAATGATCGGCGCCGGCGCGCATCTGGCGGTCGGCATCGATCCCACCCAGCTGTTCCTGTGCCAGTTTGAAGCGGTGCGTAAGCTGCTCGGCAACGACCAGCGGGCGCATCTCCTGCCGCTGGGCATCGAGCAGCTGCCGGCGCTGGAGGCCTTCGACACCGTGTTCTCGATGGGCGTGCTCTACCATCGCCGCTCGCCGCTGGACCATCTGTGGCAGCTGAAAGATCAGCTGGCGCCGGGAGGCGAGCTGGTGCTGGAGACGCTGGTGGTCGAAGGGGATGAAAATACGGTGCTGGTTCCGGGCGACCGCTATGCGCAGATGCGCAACGTCTATTTTATTCCCTCGGCGGCGGCCCTGAAAATGTGGCTGGAGAAGTGCGGGTTTATCGATGTGCGCATCGTCGATGCCTGCGTCACCTCGACCGATGAGCAGCGGCGCACCGAATGGATGACCAGTGAATCGCTGGCCGATTTCCTCGACCCGCAGGATCAGCGCAAAACCGTGGAGGGGTATCCGGCTCCGCTGCGCGCGGTGATTATCGCCACCAAACCGGAAACGCAGCAGTCGCTGGCAAAAAAAGCGAGATAAAAAAAGGCCCCTGTTTAATGGGCAGGGGCCTGGTACGGGCAATCATCATATTGGGCGACATGATGTGCAGCAAAAAACCGTTTAACTTCTCCAGGCGGAGATAATCCCTTTCATCTCCGCCACCGCTTCGCCATTGACGGCGTAGCGCCTGTATTCGTCCGCATCGGGATCGGCTGACATCGAAACGCCTGGATGACGAAAGCGCATCTCCGATGGCAACCACTGGCCTGCAGAGCTATGAACCTCTTTCACCCCCGCCTGCAGCAACAGCGGCAAGTTCGCGGCGCGCACTCCCGCACCGGCCATAATGATTGGAGTATCCCCTGCGGCAATAAGTTCCGTAATTAATGAAATACCTTTCTCCGCCGAGGATTGCTGACCGGAAGTCAGGATACGTTTAACCCCCAGCTCACCCAGCGTCTTCCAGGCCTGACGCGGGTCGGCACACAGATCGAACGCGCGATGAAAGGTCACCGCCAGCGGCCCGGCCGCGGCCATTATTTTTTTCATCCGCGGGATATCGACCTGGCCATCGGCATTCAGTACGCCGGTCACCACCCCGGGAAAGCCGAGCTCCCGCACCATGCAGATATCGCTAAGCATCGCGGCGAACTCCTCTTCGGTGTAGCAGAAATCGCCGCCGCGCGGGCGAACGATCGGATGCACCGGGAGGGTAATCGCCTCGCGGACCGAGACCAGCACCCCATAAGAGGGTGTTAATCCCCCTTCCTGCGGCGCGGCGCAGAGTTCAATACGATCGGCGCCGCAGCGCTCAGCCTCCCGAGCGCACGCCATGCTGTAGCAACACACTTCCAGTACCGCCATTCCTCTCTCCCTGATCCAGACAACCTTTGCAGCATGTCATGATTTCACGCGGCAGACGCCGCGCGGCTTCACACTGTTACGTATCAGCTTGCTCGCTGGCGACGATTTGTTCAATCGACCACGGATGAAATTTCACCGTCACGCTGCCGTCGGTCACCGCCAGGGTGGGATTCGGCAGACGCTCATGCTGCCCTTTCGGCGAGCTGGTTTTGACGACGATCCCCGGCTGGCTGAGTCCATCATCGGCCAGCAGCGCCAGCGCGCGGGCATTTAAGGTTGCCGGATCGCCAGGCAGGACAATTTCAATATGCTCCCATCCTTCATGGGGATAACGCTTTTCACCCGGCCACGGCAGCTCAATGATATGGAAGCGCCAGTGCGCCACGCAGACCGGCTCCGCCAGCTTGAACAGGCAGATAGGCCGGCCGTTGATCATATTCTCCGACAGCAGGGTTCCGCACTGTTCCAGACCGCGGCGCCAGCGTTCCGCAGTGGTATTCTGATGACAGCGCAGGGAGATATGGTCGGCGTCGAGCCCGGCGATCTCCAGTCCCAGTCGCGCAGTGAAGCGCTGAAGCGCATCGGAAAATCGCGGGAGATCCGCCGTAATATCGGCCAGTTGTTCAATTTGCTGCCAGTTTGCCATGGGTTTGCTCGTCAATGATGCTCGTCAGTAATGAAAAGGTAATTTACCGTGTTTCGGTCTGCGGACCAACCGCCACCCTGCTGATGGGCAACTGAACGGCGATGGATTGCGCACGCCGCCGCGCCGCGCGCAATGCTGACGGACGGGGACAAATGCAGTATACTCCCGCCCTAATTTGTCCACATTATGGCGCTGCCTCCCTCGGGGGCAGGCGCATTACACGTAAGGTATTCCGGTGAATATTCAGGCTCTTCTCTCAGAAAAAGTCAGCCAGGCCCTGATCGCGGCAGGCGCGCCTGCCGATTGCGAACCTCAGGTCCGCCAGTCAGCAAAAGTTCAGTTCGGTGACTATCAGGCCAACGGCGTGATGGCTGTCGCCAAAAAACTGGGCATGGCGCCGCGACAACTTGCAGAGCAGGTACTGTCTCATCTTGACCTCAACGGCATTGCCAACAAGGTTGAAATCGCCGGGCCGGGCTTTATCAATATTTTCCTCGATCCTGCTTTTCTGGCGGACAACGTCAACCGCGCGCTGCAGTCTGAGCGCCTGGGCGTCACGAAACCGCAGGCGCAGACTATCGTCGTCGACTACTCGGCACCCAACGTAGCGAAAGAGATGCACGTTGGCCATCTGCGTTCGACCATCATTGGCGATGCTTCAGTCCGTACCCTGGAGTTCCTGGGTCATAAGGTGATCCGCGCCAACCACGTCGGCGACTGGGGCACCCAGTTCGGTATGCTGATCGCGTATCTGGAAAAACAGCAGCAGGAAAACGCCGGTGAGATGGCCCTGGCCGACCTCGAAGGTTTCTATCGCGAAGCGAAAAAGCACTACGATGAAGACGAAGCCTTTGCCGAGCGCGCACGTAGCTACGTGGTTAAACTGCAGGGCGGCGATCAGTACTTCCTGCAGATGTGGCGTAAGCTGGTCGACATCACCATGTCGCAAAACCAGATCACCTATGATCGCCTGAATGTGACGCTGACCCGCGATGACGTAATGGGTGAGAGCCTGTACAACCCGATGCTGCCGGGGATCGTCGCCGATCTGAAAGCCAAAGGGCTGGCCGTCGAGAGCGAAGGCGCCACCGTGGTGTTCCTTGATGAGTACAAAAACAAGGAAGGCGAACCGATGGGCGTCATCATCCAGAAAAAAGATGGCGGCTACCTTTACACCACCACCGATATCGCCTGCGCGAAGTATCGCTATGAAACGCTGCACGCCGACCGCGTGCTCTATTACATCGACTCTCGTCAGCACCAGCACCTGATGCAGGCGTGGACCATCGTGCGTAAAGCAGGCTACGTGCCGGACTCTGTGCCGCTGGAGCACCATATGTTCGGTATGATGCTGGGGAAAGACGGCAAGCCGTTTAAAACCCGCGCCGGCGGTACCGTGAAGCTGGCCGATCTGCTGGACGAAGCGCTGGAGCGCGCCCGTCGCCTGGTAGCGGAGAAGAACCCGGACATGTCGGCTGACGAGCTGGAAAATCTGGCGAAAGTGGTCGGTATCGGCGCGGTGAAATATGCCGATCTGTCGAAAAACCGCACCACCGATTACGTTTTTGACTGGGATAATATGCTGGCGTTCGAAGGCAACACCGCGCCGTATATGCAGTATGCCTATACCCGCGTGCTCTCCGTGTTCCGCAAAGCCGGCATCGACGAAAACGCGATGAACGATGCACCGGTGGTCATCGCCGAAGATCGCGAAGCCCAGCTGGCCGCGCGCCTGCTGCAGTTTGAAGAGACCCTCTCCGTGGTCGCTCGCGAAGGGACGCCGCACGTGATGTGCGCTTACCTGTACGATCTGGCGGGGCTATTCTCCGGCTTCTACGAGCATTGCCCGATCCTCAGCGCGGAAAGCGAAGAGACCCGCAACAGCCGCCTGAAGCTGGCGCTGTTGACGGCGAAAACCCTCAAGCTGGGTCTCGATACCCTGGGTATCGAAACCGTAGAGCGTATGTAACAAACAACCCGGCGAAAGCCGGGTTAGTTTTATTCGGCGCCCCGTCAGCGGGGCCCCTGCTCAGAAATACTTGCGCAGATACTCCGTCAGACAAAGGATCGCCATCGCCTGGCCATAGGGCATAGAGGTAAGCGGGATCTGGCGATAAAAATCAAGGTCTGCCCCCATTCCGGTGCCAAACGAGGTCTGCAGCAGCTCCCCCTGCGGCGAAATATTCTGCACAATCCCGCGAATCGCTTTTTCAGCCACCCCGGCATAGTGCTGCCCGGCGTAACGCTTGCGCACCGCTTTGAGAATGCCGTAGGCAAAGCCGGCGGTCGCGGAGGCCTCAAGATAAGAGTGCGGATCGTCCAGCAGGGTATGCCACAGGCCGCTGTCGTCCTGGCATTTTGCTAAGGCGGCAATCTGTGCGTCGAGTACCGTCATCAGATAACGCCGTACCGCGTTCCCCTCGGGGAGATCCACCAGCTCCAGAAAATCCGGGATCACCATGGTGAGCCAGCTGTTGCCCCGCGCCCAGCGCGCCCGGGCAAAGTTGTGCCGTCCCTCATAGTTCCAGCCGTGAAACCACAGCCCGGTCTCCCGGTCCATCAGGTTCTGCACATGGAGCAGGAACTGGTAGGTCGCCTCCTCCACATACTGTGGGCGGTGAAGCAGCTTGCCAATTTTGGCTAACGGCAACACGGTCATCATCAGCGTGTCATCCCACATTTGCTGATGGTTCTCCTCCGCCAGAGTCATGTGCTGCATGCCGCCCTGCTCGGTGCGCGGCATCTCATGCATCGCCCACTCCGCCCAGCTCTCCAGCCACGGCAGATACGCCATCCGGCCGGTCTCTTCAAAGCGGTATGCCAGGGTCAGGAACGGGGCCATCGTATTGACGTTTTTGGTCGTTGCCCCCTCGGCGAAGCGGTCGGCAAACCAGCGGTCGATGATATCGCGCATCTCGATATCGCCGGTTTGCTGATAATACTGATAGATGCCGTACAGCCCAACGCCGTGGGTCCACTCCCAGCCGGCCCAGCCTTTGGTATCGATCACGCGCCCGTCATCGAGGCGCAGTAAAAATTGCCCGCTCTCATCCTTAATGTTCACCAGGTTTTGCGTCACGTTGCGGATCAGTGCCTGCAGTTCGCTGCGGGCGATAAAACGCTCAGGCTGACACAGTAATGGGCTATGTTTGACTGGCCAAACTTTCATGTTGTTAACCTCGGGTGTATGTCGAATTCAAAGCGCCGCCCTGGGTGAGCCCCGGGGCAGCAGGTTTATGACGATTCAGATAGCCAATATTGTTATTGCCCCACAGGCAGTCGTAAGGCATCCCCGCCAGCATCTCGACCACCGCGCGGTGTTCCGCAATGGTCTGTTCCGGCTGGGCACAGCCGAGATCGCGCATTCTGAGGGTTTCACTGCGCAGGATGCTGTGGGTGTGCAGGTTGAGCTTGAAGCGTAGCGAGACGAGGAAGCCGCAGGCTAACACCACCAGGGTGCCGACGCTGAGGATCAGTAAAATGGTATGGCTCACGCCTGGCGGTTGTATTTTTTGCCCGGAGACAAACCCTGACAGCTGCATGATGATACCCACCAGCATGACCGCCCCCGCCTGCGAGGCTTTGCGGGTCAGCGTCATGATGCCGGCAAAAATTCCTTCGCGGCGCTGGCCGGTGATCGCCTCGTCGACGTCGGCAATATAGGTGTAGGTATTCCACGGTACGTAGTTAATCCCGCCGCGTCCCAGTCCGGCGACAGCAGAGATGAGCAGCAGTAAGGAATAGACGTCGCTCAGTCCGGCGTAATAGAGCAGCGCATACGAGAGCGAGCTCAGGCCAAACAGGACCACCACCATGCGGTAGGACGGCGCGGGGCCAAAGCGAATGCACAACGGGATCATGGCGATCACCGCAATAAACTGGAAGATGGCCATCGTCCCGAGCAGATTCGAGGCGACAGAGGCTTCCTGCATCAGGACAAAGACCACGTAGTAGGTAAACACGGCATTGAAGACGTCCTGGGCGATATAGCCCCCCAGATACATGCCGAGGTGCTGGCGGAAAATTTTTATCCGCAGCGTGGAGCTTAGCTCAATCACCAGGCGATTGAGGCTCTGAGCGAGGGTTAAGTTTTGTTTTTCCGCTTCCGCCCGCAGCGCCGCCTCTGACCACGCCTCACGCGGCCGTTCCCACGTGAAGCACCAGACGAAGGTCAGCATCACCGCGCACAGGACCGAGAACACCAGACTGGCATAAAAGAATGAGCTGGCATTGTCTTTCCCGAGCCAGGTGAGGAGGATCCCCGGCAGAAAGGAGGCTAAAATCGCCGACATTTGCGCCATCGAGATGCGCGCGCCGGAAAATTTGGTTTTCTGTTTAAAGTCATCGGTCATCTCTGGCACCAGCGTTTCGTAGGGCACCAGAATCATGGTGTAAACCATATCAAACAGCAGATAGGTGACGAGGTAGTACCAGAAGCCCATCTCGCCGACCCACATCGCTGAATAGCTGAATACGCACGGAATGCCGAGCAGAATAAAGAATTTTCTGCGGCCGAAGCGCTTTCCGAGCCAGGTGGTGCCGAAGTTATCGGTGAGAAAGCCCATCAGCGGGCTCACCACCGCATCCAGCACGCGGGCAGCAGCAAAAATAAGCGTGGCCTCAATTGGGGTCAGTCCGCAGAAGGTCGTGTAAAAGTAGAGTAGCCATGCGGCAGTTAGTGCTGTCGTGCCGGCGCCGAGAAAATCGCCCGCGCCGTAGGCCAGGTAGTTAGCCAGTCCAATTTTTCGTGTTTTCATCGCCGTGATCCTGTGTCTTTTATTAAAAGAACGCCGACAATCGTTCCGGATTTGCCACCGGAAGGGAGTGGGTACCTGGCTACACTAAAAGCAGTGAAACGACGTTACCTTTGTGTTTTTGCCACGGAACAACTGCCGGTGGCAAAATGACAAAGAGACGATGCCTCTACTTCACTCATTTATAAAACAGCATTTCTTTTAAATAAAAAGGTAGGTTCATTTATGTGATCTTGTGAGGAAAACACGGACTGGCGAAGAGCGTCGCAAATCACGGGAGCAACCCTTGCGCCGCTGGGGAAACAGGAGTAAAGAAAGAAGGGTTATTCCGCGTATCTCAAGGAGGCCAGATGCCTTATTCACATCTGCTGGTTGCCGTCGCGCCAACGCCGGAGAGTCAGATATTAATTAAAAAAGCGGTGTCGATTGCCCGCCCCGTTAACGCGAAAGTGAGCTTTATTACCTTCGCCACGGATCCGGAAATGTATAACCAGTTCGCCGCACCGATGATGGAAAATCTGCGTGAGCTGATGCAGGAAGAAACGCGGGAGTTTCTCAATGAGCTGGCACGTCAGGCGGACTATCCGATAGAAAAAATGACCATCGCCTGCGGCGAACTGGGTCACCATGTCAAAGACTTTTGCCAGTCGCACAAGGTTGATCTGGTGATCTGCGGCAATCACAACCACTCGCTTTTCTCGCGCGCCACCTGCTCGGCGAAAAATATCGTCGGCAGTAGCGGCGTCGATGTTCTGCTGGTTTCCCTTGAAAAGGGCTAACGCCGGTTAGCCCTTTTCCTGAACTAGGCCAGTTTAGGGAAGGTGGCTATCTTCCCCCGCAGGCGGCTCTCCTCGCTGCGCGGCGAAATATGCTGCAGATCGTCGACAAAACGCGCCTGCCAGTTATGAATATCATTCTCTCTGATCACGTCCAGCATCGCGGAATGACGGGCGATACGTTCCGGCAGCGGCATGCTGAGAGCACGATCCAGCGCGGTGGCAACCTCATCGCGATCGTAAGGGTTGACGATCAGCGCGCTGGTCAGCTCCTGCGCCGCCCCGGCAAACTGCGACAGGACCAGCACCCCGGGGTTATCCGGATCCTGCGCTGCGACGTATTCTTTCGCCACCAGGTTCATGCCATCACGCAGCGGCGTCACCAGCCCGACGTCAGAGTAGCGGAAGACCTTCATCAGCAGCTTACGGTCAAAATGCTGGTTCAGGTAGTAGAGCGGGGTCCAGCCAAGCTGGCCAAACTGGCCATTGATGCGTCCGGCTGCCGTTTCCAGCTGGTGACGAATATCCTGATAGGCCTGTACATCGCCACGGGAAGTGGGCGCGATCTGGGTATAACGGATCTTGCCATGATGTTGAGGGTACTTCTCAAGCAGCGTCTCATAGGCGAGGAATCGCTCCGGCAACCCTTTCGAGTAGTCAAGCCGCTCCACGGAGAAGATATTCTTCACATTTTTCAGCTCATTCTTCAGCTGGGCCAGCTTCGGCGGCAGCGGGCCTTTGGCGTTGCGCGTAATTTCGTCCGGATCGATCCCAATCGGATAAACCTCGGTACTGAACGCCTTACCCCATGCCTGATAGCGTTTGTCCCCGAGATCGGAGAGCCGGGTCTGCATGGCAATGCTGTCAAGAAAGGCGGTTCTGTCGCTTTCGGTCTGGAAGCCCAGCAGATCGTAATCGCACAGTTGCTCCAGCAGCTCGGCATGCGGCGGTAGCGCGTTAAAAATCTCCGGCGTCGGGAATGGAATATGCAAAAAAAAGCCGATCCGGTTGTTCACTCCGCGCTTACGCAGTTCACTGGCGAACGGCAGCAGATGGTAATCATGGATCCACAGCGTATCGTCTGGCTCGATCAGCGGCAGAAGCTTGTCGGCCAGCATCGCGTTGACCCGCAGATATCCCTCCCAGGCTTCGCGCTGGAAGCTGACCAGGTCAAGACGATAGTGGAAGGCCGGCCACAGCACGGCGTTGGAAAACTGGTTGTAATATTCATCATGGTCCCGTTCATTCAGGTTGAACGACGCCCAGGAGATATTTCCGCGGGAGACCTGCTTCAGCGGCTGCTGGTCATCGCCAATTTCGCCGCTCCAGCCAAACCACAGACCCCCCGCCGCTTTCAGTGCCCCCAGGATGCCGACGGCCAGACCGCCAGCGCTCGATTTTTTATCGTCCGGTAAGGCGATACGGTTAGAGACTACGACTAAACGACTCATGGTCATCCCTCCTTTCGGTTTGCGCGTCATACGCCAAATGTTGCAACCACGTCCTTACAGCGGCGGCATCCGCCAACCGCCAGTGCGCCTGAGTTTCCCCGGCGCCGACTTTTACCGACATTCCCTGCAGTTGATTAACCACGCTAAATCCCGCCTCATCGGTCAAATCATCGCCGACAAAAACCGGTTCGCGGCCGGCAAACGGCGCCTCCTGCATGAAGGCGCTGATCGCCTCCCCTTTGTTCACTCCGCGGGGTTTAATCTCCACCACACATTTACCCAGCTGCAGTGCCAGCAGCGGGTAGCGCTGAACGATGCGCTGAGCCAGCTCCAGTACTGCGCTCTGCTGCTGCGGAGCCTGGCGGTAGTGCAGCGCGAAGGCCATCTCCTTACTCTCCAGCTCGCAGCCGGGGAGCCCCTGCAGCGCCGAGGTCAGCTCAGTCGCGATTTCATCGCGCAGCGCCGACGGCAGAGAAACGATATAGGTTTTACCATTGATATCACGGCGTTCTGCCCCGTGAACGCCGGCCAGCGGTAGCCGCCAGGGATGGGTTAGCGCGTCAAGTTCAGCCATTGAGCGCCCTGAAATCAATGCCACCGCCCCACCCTGCTGCTGGGCCAGCGCGTTGAGCGCCTGCAGCGTGTTGTCGGGTATCACCACCTGATCGGGGTGCGGTTGGATATCGGCAAGAGTACCGTCGAGGTCAAAGAAAAAAGCGTAGTTTCCGGTTAGCGCAGGCGGTACAGATATCTGGTTATCCACCCTGTTTCCTCCTTATCATGGCCAGCCGAAGCTGGTTGTTAATTATATGTTAGCCATGTAAGTATAGACAGTGTGACCAACCTCGCCATTTTTGATAGTTACCGCCAGCGAAACGGGCGCTGGCGGTAATTACTCTGTAGACTTAAAAGTTATGCCTGAAATCAGGCCGCGCGTTTGGCTTTTTGTTTGTAGCGGTCAAAAATCACCGCCGCCAGCAGGATCACACCGCGCACGACGTATTGTGAGAAAGGCGAGATGTTCAGCAGGTTCATCGCGTTCTCCACGGTCCCGAGGATCAGGATCCCGGCGACCACGTAGGAGATCTTGCCGATCCCGCCCTTCAGCGATACCCCGCCCAGCACGCAGGCTGAAATAACAATCAGCTCATAGCCAATGGAGGTCATCGGCTGGCCGCTGGTCATCCGCGACGCCAGAATGATCCCCGCGGCGGCCGATACCAGACCGGAGAGCACAAAGATAATAATCTTGGTGCGCACCACCGGGACCCCGGCCAGACGCGCCGCCTCTTCATTGCCGCCAATAGCCAGCGTATTACGGCCAAAGGTGGTTTTGTTTAGTAATAATCCGAAAACCACCAGGCAGGCGACCGTCAGCCAGATTGGCGCCGGCAGACCAAACCAGTTGGCGTAGCCGAGAGTGAAGAAGCGCTCATCTTCGATCCCCACCGCTTTCCCGTCGGAGATAATGTAGGCCAGGCCCCGGACGATTTGCATCGTCGCGAGGGTGGTGATCAGGGCGTTAATCTTCAGGCGCGCAATGACAAAGCCGTTGACCAGACCACTGACCGCGCCCAGCAGCAGGCCGGCGGCAATCCCCAGCCACAGGCTTTCGCTCAGGTTAATCACCACTGCGGTAGTGACCCCGGCACAGGCGATAACCGACGCCACCGACAGGTCAAAATCGCCGGAGGCCAGGCAGAAGAGCATGCCGCAGGCCACCATTCCGGACATCGAGATCGCCAGCCCCAGCCCCTTCATATTGACGAATGAGGCAAAGTTGGGCACAAAAATTACGCAGCCGATAAACAGCACAGCAAACACCACCAGCATGCCAAACTGATCCCAAATGCGGGCAAAGCTAAAGGCAGAGCGGGTAGCGCCAGACGTAGTCACAGATGACATCATTTACTCCTTACTCAGGCGACAGCCTGACTCACTTTTGGCATCGCAAGGCTTAACGCCTGCTGTTCATTGGCTTCGTCATGCAGCAGTTCGCCGGCGATTTGCCCCTCGCGCATCACCACGATGCGGTCAGCGACGCCCAGCACTTCCGGCAGGTCGCTGGAGGCAAACACCACGGCAACACCTGAGGCGGCGAGGCCATATATCACGTTGTAAATTTCATGTTTGGCGCCGACGTCGATGCCGCGGGTGGGCTCATCGAGCAGGATCACCTTCATCTCTTCCGACAGCCAGCGGCCAAGGATCGCTTTCTGCTGGTTGCCGCCCGACAGGTTCATGATCAGCTGTTCCGGGCCAGGCGTTTTAATGTTCAGCGACTGGATATGCTGATCGGCATTGTCTGCCTCCCAGGCGTTGTTGATCAGGCAGCCAGCGTGAATATGCTTGCGCCGGGCGCTGATATTGATATTGTCGCGTACGGAGTGAACCGGAATAATCCCCTCTGCTTTGCGATCTTCCGGGCACAGCATCATCCCGGCCTGGATGGCCTGGGCCGGTTTACGAATGTCGACGGGCTGGCCATCGATATACACCTGACCGCCGGTGATCCGGGTGCCGCCAAATAAGCCTTTCATCAGTTCGCTGCGCCCGGCGCCCACCAGCCCGAACAGGCCGACGATTTCGCCACTGCGTACCGAGAGGCTGACCGGCGTACGCACGCCCGGTGCTTTGACCTCCTCCAGACGCAGCCGCTCTTCGCCATAGGGGCGAGGTTTCCAGCCGTATATATCGCCCAGATTGCGCCCCACCATCGCCTGAACCAGGGCGTCATGACTGACGCTCGGCATATCGTCAAAAGTGCAGACATAGCGGCCATCCTTAAAGACGGTGATGGCATCGCTGAGGGCAAAAATTTCTTCCATCCGGTGCGAAACATAGATGATGACTCGCCCCTCCTCCCGCAGTTCGCGGATAACGCGAAACAGATTGTCTATCTCGCGGGCGGAGAGCGAACTGGTCGGTTCATCGAAAGCGATGATCTTGGCATTGCGCGCCAGCGCTTTGGCAATCTCCACCATCTGCCACTGGCCTATAGAGAGATACTTCAGCGGCGTCTCCGGATCGATATCCAGCCCCAGATGTTCCAGCTGCAGGCGGGCCTCATAGTTGAGCAACGATCGGTTGACGATACCGCCTCTGTGCGGTAGCTGGCCAAGATAGATATTTTCGGCGACGGTCATCTCCGGGATCAGATGCAGCTCCTGGTAGATAATCGCCACGCCGGCGTTCAGCGCCTCCATGGTATTGCTGAACGCCATCTGCTGGCCGCCGATCTGCAGGTGGCCAGCGGTCGGAATATAGTTGCCGCTGAGAATTTTCAGCAGCGTCGATTTGCCTGCGCCATTTTCACCCATCAGCGCGTGGATCTGTCCGGGGTAGCAGTCAAAACTGATATCGGACAAAGCCTTTACGCCAGGGAACGTCATGGTGATGCCGCGAAATGAGAGATAAGGGGTAGACTGTTGCATAACGACTCCGCTCTTCAGCACTCAGCCCCCGCCGCGGCGGGGGCCAGTTCAACCGGGCTGTTACAGCCCTTTTTTCGCCAGCTCTTCTTTGAAGTTATCGCGGGTAATCAGCACCACATCGGTCACCGCCGTGAACTTCGGCGGCTCAACGCCCTTAGTGACCCAGTTGTAGAGCATTTCGCTGGTTTTATAGCCATGAATATCCGGGCTTGGCAGCAGGGAACCATAGAAGCCGGTCGGTTGCGCCTTCGACAGTTCGTTGACCGCATCCACACCGTTGATGCCGATGCCAATCACATCCGGTGCTTTAAAGCCCTGGCCTTCAGTGGCACGCACGCCGCCGAGCACGGTGTTGTCGTTCATCCCCACGATCAGCCAGTGTTTCACCTGCGGGTGCTGGACCAGCATGGAGTTACCGGCGTCAAACGCCCCCGGGATATCGTTAGATTTTGTCGGCACGCGGTAGATTTGCGCGTCCGGGAAGCCGGCTGCCTTCAGGGCATCGATGGAGCCGGTGGTGCGACGACGGGCGGTGTCCAGCTCATCGGCGGTGATAGCCATCACCGCGGTGTCTTTAACATCCCAGCCGCGTTTTTGCATCTCTTTATAGAGTTCCTGCCCCTGGCGGGCGCCGATTTCGCTGGCCGCCATCATCACCAGCGGTACGCTCTCCATCGGTTTGCCTTTCGCATTGACGAACTGGTCATCGACGGTAATGACCTTCATGTCATAGCCGCGCGCTTTGGCGACAATCGCCGACCCGAGCTTGGGATCGGGGGTACAGATGACAAAGCCCTTCGCGCCGCTGGCTGCCAGGCTGTCGATTGCGTTGAGGGTTTTCTCACCATCCGGAACCGCAATTTTAATGACGTCAAACCCTAAATCTTTTCCTGCTTTATCAGCAAATTTCCACTCAGTCTGGAACCATGGCTCTTCCGGCTGCTTCACCAGAAAACCCAGTTTCAAATTTTCCGCCATAGCTGATTGTGACATAACCGCAGCGAGACCAATGGCCGCCAGCGCTTTAGTAAATTTGTGCATGGTAAACTCCAGCTTTAATTCGCTTTCATGTAGGGAAAAATCGGAATTAACAATTTTATCGGCATCAAAACAAGGCATTAGAAAAATCGCATTCCCCACTGCCGTTGTTAGAGTAGTAATACCCGGAAATTATTTCTCCATACGAGAGCATTATCACATCGCGGAATTACAGTAATTGCGTGCATACATTTAGCAAAAAATGACATAAAAAATGACACAATTGTCATACAATTTTACCGGGCTATAGCAGGATCATCTATACCACCAGCAGACTTATCCTTGTGATGTCAGAGGATGTTTAACAGAGGGTTACAGCGCTGTTATCCCCGGCGATTGCCGGCCTCGTAAAGGGCGTTCGCCTCTGTGCCTCTTAAGTGACAACAGCCCCGTATCGCCGGGCGACCGGGACCGCTTAATATCGCGAAAAAACGGATCTTTTCCGTAATTAATACCGAATTGAAAAAATATTCCGCTTCAAATAAAAGCCTGCAACAAAAAATAAAAATAATGATCATTAGCCAGAAACATTACGCTTGAAATAACTTATTCCGCTCTGTTCTACGACAAATTTCGTAGTCAAATACCTATAACTTATCACTAACGCGATGCCAGCAAGCCCCGGCCAACGGCACATGATTTCAGTCCAGATACCCTCTAAAAATAATGGTGTAACAAAACGTAAATTACCGCGATTGAGAGTTTTCTTAATTCCGTTGAGCGAGTATTCTTAAATCGTCGGCAAATGGAAAAAATACCCGACTCATACGGAATGTGTAGAGTTTTATTATTCTGCAACAGTGCCGCGTGTCACTATTTTATCTTGTGGTTATCCGCAGGATCTGTCGACACGCATCAGTAACCCCTTCCCGGTTAATAAGGATATTTTTTTATGGCAGTTCCAGGAATGGCACAAAAGCTAAACACCCAGATGAATCTTGAGTTTCACGCCTCTAACGTTTACCTGAACTTAAGCGAGTGGTGTGCCCGGCATCGCTTCGACGGCGCCGCGACATTTTTGCGCACCCGCGCGCAAAGCAGCATTACCCTCACCATGCGCGTATTTGACTATCTGAAAAAAGCCGGCAGCTGGCCGATAGTGAATCCCGACCGCGCCTGTAATCCCGAATGCACCTCGCTGGAAGATCTGTTTACCCAAACCCTGAACGATTACCAACAGCGAAGCAGTATGCTGAGCGGTCTTGCCGAAGAAGCCAGGGCACAAAGCGACGACAACACCTGGCGATTTCTGACGCTGCTGGCGGAAGAGCAGCAACAGGATGGTCTGCTGTTGCAAAGCGTGCTTGAGGAAATCCGCAATGCCGATAAAGCTGGTCTCGGAATGGAGCAGACCGATCGGCGTCTGATGGCATTGGTCGGAGAACCACGGAAGCCGCATTAGTCAGCCATTTTCGCTCTGTCAGGGGGAGCGTGCCCACGCTGCCCCGTCTCTCGCTTTAAATCAGTTATGTCAATTTTTCCACCTCATTTATTCCCCAATAGAATAAAAAAGTTTTAACGCGATCGCATTCCCTCGTCACCGTTACCCCTTCTCAGGGATTAGTGAGCGCGGTCACTTTTTATCAAGCCACAAAGAAATATAAAAACAGTGTTTCAAAAATATAAAACACGAGGTTTATTTTTTATGGCTAGATACACGGCTTCAGCCCCTGAAGGGCTGCAGGGAAGACCGATCTTGTTACGCCATCAGTTAGCTTACGGCGGTGGTAATCTGTTGGGGAGTGGCGCGCTGGCGATAAGCGGCGCCTGGCTGCTCTATTTTTATACGACTTTTTGCGGCCTGACGCTGATCGAGGCCTCATTTATCTTCTCCGTCGCCAGCATCATCGATGCTATCAGCAACCCGCTGATGGGCTATCTCACCGATAACTTTGGCAAAACGCGCTTAGGCAAGCGCTTTGGCCGCCGGCGTTTCTTTCTGCTGATCGGGATCCCCTTGATGATGTTCTACCCGCTGCTGTGGGTGGAAGGCCTGAGTTTCTGGTACTACCTCTGCACCTATGTGGTGTTTGAGATCATCTACACCTCTATCATGGTACCTTATGAAACGCTGGCGACAGAGATGACCGATGATTTCTCGCTGCGCTCAAAACTGACCGGCTATAAAGCCATTTTCGGCAAGCTAGCCAACTTCCTTGCGGCGTTTATTCCCGGACAGTTCATTCTGCTGTATGGCAAAGATTCTGCCACCCCTTTCTTCCTCACCGGTCTGACCTACGGCGTTATCCTCATCGTCGCGATTTCCTGCCTGTGGCTTTGCAGCTGGGAACGAAAGCGCGAGGAAGAGATAGAAACCAGCGCCAGGAAAGGGCTGCTGAGCACCCTGCTGTCGCTGGCAAAAGACATGCGTTCCACCTTTTATCTGCGCGTATTCCGCAAACATCTTGGTATGTACCTGTGCGGGTTTGGCGCTGAATGGCTGTTTGCCTCCATCTTTACCTATTTCGTGATATTCGTTCTTCAGCACGACCCGGCGATGGTCGCCGGACTGAATAGCCTGAACTCGATTCTGCAACTGATCTCTACAGCGCTGTTTATCGGCCTGTGCGTAAAAAAAGGCTTCAGTAAACCCTATATTCTGGCGCTGGGGATCGTGATTTTCGCGGTCCTGCTGTATACCTCGCTGTGGTTCTTCCATCTGCCATCAGGCCTGGCGACGGTGCTGATGTTCGGCATTACCGTGCTGTTCGGCCTGGGTACCGGCGGGGTTTACTACATTCCCTGGACCGTTTACACCTTCCTGGCCGATGTCGATGAGATCTACACCGGACGCCGTCGGGAAGGGATCTATGCCGGCGCCATGACCTTCTCAGGGAAAATTCTGCGCTCGATTGTGGTGTTCTCGATGGGGGCGATCCTGAGCTTCTACGGTTTCCAGTCAAAAGCGCACAGCCAACCGGAAAGCGCGGTGACCGCTATCGCGGTGGTATTCTGCGTCGGGGTGATCGCGTTAGCGTTGGCCGCCATCGTCTTCAGCAAGCAGATGAAGCTGGATCGTAAAGCTCATCTGGTGGTGCTGCAGGAAGTCGCGCGGATCAAAGCGGGCGGAAAAATCAGCGATATCGCGCCGGATGTACGAGTTATCGTGGAGGATCTGGTCGGTCATCGCTACGAAGAGTGTTGGGGCAACAGCAAGTTGTTCAAAGATGCTGCCCCTGCGCCTGCGCAGACCGTCGTTTCCCATTAAAGAAGAAGGCCCCGCCGGTAAACGGCGAGGCCTGTTATTAATGCGTCTCTTCCTGCGGGGTAAACTTCAGCTCAATCAATGCGATCGCTTTTTGCACCGCGCGAAGGGTCACCGGATCGGCAGAGGCCGGATGGCTGGCGAAGTCGATAGCTTTCAACTGAGTAGTCATTTTTTCACGCACTTCCACGGGCGCAATGACGTCAATGACATCGAGGATCTGTTTGATAACCAGCTGGCAAGCAACCACATCGGAAACCAGCTCATCGTGTTCGGTAAGATGTTGAGACATTAATTACTCCTTTTTTCAGGAGCGTAATAGTACCCTAAATTTTCACAGATAAAAAAACCTGCCGTCGCAGGTTTTTTTATCTACCCTACTGGCTGGCGGAACTTCTCCTGCCGCTTTGCTCAGGCTCACATTCTTGATGGCAGTGACAACATGAATACCGCGATCTCTTCCAGAGACGAACGTGCTTTTTCAGCGCCTGCGCTGCTGGTGGCCGGTGCTTTTTTTATGGAGTTTCTCGACGGGACGGTGATCGCCACCGCGCTGCCCGATATGGCGAAAGATTTTGGAGTCACCGCGGTCGAGCTGAATATCGGCATCAGCGCCTATCTGATCACCCTAGCGGTACTGATCCCGGCCAGCGGTTGGATCGCCGATCGCTTCGGCGCCCGCGCTATTTTTACCCTCGCCCTGGCGATCTTTACCCTTGCCTCGGTCTTCTGCGGCCTCTCCACCGAGGTGCATACTTTTGTCGCCATGCGTATCCTGCAGGGGATCGGAGGCGCGCTGATGGTCCCTGTCGGTCGCCTGGCGGTACTGCGAACCACGCCGAAACATCTGCTGATCAAAGCCATCGCTACCCTCACCTGGCCGGCGCTGGTGGCCCCCATTATCGGCCCGCCTTTGGGCGGCTTTATCACCCGCTACGCCAGCTGGCACTGGATCTTCTTTATCAATGTCCCGCTGGGCCTCGCAGCCATCATCCTTGCGCTGCGCATTATCCCTGATATTCGCGAAACGGAACGGCGCTCCTTCGATCTCACCGGCTTTATCACCACCGCAGTCGCGATGGTCAGTCTGGTCACCGCGATGGAACGGCTCGGCGATCGCCAGCCGCAGATCTGGCCGACGCTGGCTCTCGCCGTGCTTGGCTTCGGCTGTCTGACATATGCTATACGCCACTTCCGCCGGGCGACGGCGCCCATGGTTCGTCTCGACGCCCTGCAGGTGCCAACGTTCCGGGTGACGATGTATGGCGGCTCGCTGTTCCGCTCCTCCATCAGCGCGGTCCCCTTTCTGCTGCCGCTGCTGTTTCAGGTAGGGTTCGGCATGGATCCCTTCCACTCCGGCCTGCTGGTGCTGGCGGTGTTTGTCGGCAATTTGACCATCAAACCCGCCACCACGCCGCTGATCCGCTGGCTGGGCTTTCGCCGACTGCTGTTGATCAACGGTGCACTGAACGTCTGTTCACTGCTGGCCTGTGCGCTGCTCACGCCGCAGACGCCGGTCTGGGCCATCATGTTAATCCTTTATCTCGGCGGGGTATTTCGCTCGATCCAGTTTACGGGCGTAAGCACGCTGGCCTTTGCCGATGTCCCCGCCGCGCAGATGAGTGATGCCAATACGCTGTTCAGTACCGCGTCGCAGCTGGCGGTGGGGCTGGGGATCACGCTCGGGGCGATTGGCATTCGCCTGGGCGAGCAGGTCGGCGACTGGCTGCACCTTTCCACGCTACCGGGGATCAGCTTTCGTCTGTCGTTTGTCTTTATCGCGGTGATCTGTCTGGTAGGGATGATCGACAGCCTGCATCTGGCCAAAACGGCCGGCAGCAGCGTGTCGGAGAAGAAGAAATAATGATGGAAGGGCCAGCGGCGCTGGCCCTGATGACGGTTAACCGACGATCTGGCGAACGAAGGCTTCGATGGCTTTATCCTGACAGTTTTCGAAGAAGCACTGCTGGAAGCGTGGGCCGGATACCGCGGTTTTCACCAGCTCCGGATCGATGGCGCGCAGGGTGTCGAGATAGTTTTCTTTTACCACTGCCGCTTTAACCTGGTTGAGGATCCCGGCATTTCGTACCTGCGGCTCTTTGCGCTCCGGCGGATAGCCTTCGCCGTTGCGGCCGGTAAACGCTTTTTCAAAGATAAAGCGTACATTCAGCTCCGCGCCCCAGCCGAAACCTTTGGCAAACGGCAGCGACAGCGCATTACCATTGTTGATCTGAGCAAACAGGAACGCGTCCGCCGGATCGATACAGTAGCCGCAGACCACGCCCGGGTGAATATTCAGCGACATCAGCGCCCCCTGACCGGTACCGCAGCCGGTGACCACGAAGTCGACCGCTTTCGAATTCAGCAGGATGCTGGCCATGATCCCGAGGTGAATGTAGGTCAGATGATGATCGTGCTCATCGCTCATGCCGACGTTGAACACCGGGAATCCTTTTTCGTCAGCAACGGCGCTAAGCTCCTTAAGGATGATGGCGTTTTTGTTCGCCTGGCTGTTCTCCATCATCAGTGCAATCTTCATGGTTTACTCTCCTGAATGCTGTGCGGGCCTGCCCGCAGAATGTCATTGGCGTTGACTGCACTCTACTACCTGGAAAACAAACTTTCAAATTTTATGAAAAGTTGTTTTAAAAATTACGCAGCGCTTCACACTTTCGCCCTCTCCGCCAGTCCAGTCGCCAGGTCCCCGCCCCCAGGCATGCCCCCCTCACCTCGCGCGCTCTACCTCGCAGCCCGTTGGCCGGTCATACCATTTTCCACCACAATTAATAATAAATTAAAACCATTCTCATTTATTATTAAATTGCCAATGCGTGTTATTCCCATTAGCATTTTAAATAAAACATTTTTAAATTTACTTTTTGCAAATAATTAAATAACAAATTATAGTGGCAGCCGATAACATCTATTTTTTAATTCCAGGAGCGCGACAATGCTGAAAACGGAAATGATCGACAAACTGAATGAACAGATGAATCTTGAACTTTATTCTTCTCTTCTTTATCAGCAGATGAGCGCCTGGTGCAGTTACCACAGTTTTGAAGGGGCTGCGGCCTTCCTGCGTCGCCATGCCCAGGAAGAGATGACCCATATGCAGCGCCTGTTCGACTACCTGACCGACACCGGTAGCCTGCCGCGCATCAACGCGATCGCCTCCCCGTTTGCCGAATATGCCTCACTGGACGAGCTGTTCCGCCAGACCTATGAGCACGAGCAGCTGATCACGCAAAAAATTAATGAACTGGCGCACGCCGCCATGACCAGTCAGGATTACCCGACCTTTAATTTCCTGCAGTGGTATGTCGCTGAACAGCACGAAGAAGAGAAATTATTTAAATCGGTGATTGATAAACTGACCCTCGTTGGAAAAAGTGGCGAAGGTCTGTACTTTATCGATAAAGAACTGGCGACCCTCGACACACAGAATTAATCTTCCGCGCCGCGACACCCCCGTGTCGCGGCCATTTTAATGCCGGCAAATCTTATTTTCTGCGGTAGTAAAACCTTCCTCTCTGGCAATAAATTTGCCTTTTTTCTCTAAAAACGCCACCAGCTCTGCGGCGCTTAGATGCTCTGCTGAACAGGTGTGAAACCGCGCCTCTTCGCCAAAGCGGCGGCGAATGGCGGCCTCCAGCGAGGCGACCGTCCAGGACTCACCCGAGGCGAGCATCATCTGTAAAACTTCATGACCATGAATAGAAGACATAACCCCTCCTGAAAACCACCAGCTTAGGCCAGCCATGCCATCGGCGCCTTGCGCCAGCGCAGGCTTTCGCACCCTTAAATGCGTAAAGATAAAATTGCAGTACTTGTAACCCTCATTTGACGAATGCTGTAATATCCCCTACTCTGCGCGGCATAATTTATTGTTATTAGCTGTAGGGATAGCGAAAAGCGTGAAAAACCGCACTCTGGGCAGTATTTTAATCGTAGCTGGCACCACTATCGGTGCAGGAATGTTGGCGATGCCCTTGGCCGCCGCCGGCGTCGGGTTTGCCGTCACGCTGGGTTTACTTTTCACCTTGTGGGCGTTGATGTGCTATACCGCCCTGTTGCTGCTGGAAGTCTACCAGCACGTGCCTGCCGACATGGGGCTCGGTTCCCTGGCCGCACGCTATCTGGGCCGTTACGGGCAGTGGGTTACCGGGTTCTGCATGCTGTTTCTGCTGTATGCCCTCACGGCGGCCTATATCAGTGGCGCCGGTGAATTGCTCGCCTCCAGCCTCAACCAGTGGCTGGACTGGCAGCTGCCGCCGGCGGCCGGCGTACTTTTGTTTACGGCGCTGGGCGGGGCGGTGGTGTGCATCGGTACCTCGCTGGTCGACTTATTCAATCGCTTCCTGTTCAGCGCCAAAATCATCTTTCTGGTGATTATGCTGGCGCTACTGATGCCGCATATTCATCAGGTCAATCTGTTGACGCTGCCGGTTGAGCAAGGCCTGGCCCTGTCCGCCATTCCGGTGATCTTTACCTCCTTTGGTTTTCACGGCAGTGTGCCGAGCATCGTCAGCTATCTTGGCGGCGATATCCGTAAACTGCGCCGGGTATTTATTATCGGCAGCTTTATTCCGCTGGTGGCTTATATTTTCTGGCAGCTGGCGACGCTGGGGAGTATCAACCCTCCCGCTTTTACCGCGCTGCTGGCCAAAAACGCCGGTCTGAACGGTCTGCTGGAGGCGATCCGCGAAGTGGTGGCGTCGCCGCACGTGGAGCTGGCCGTACACCTGTTTGCCGACCTCGCGCTGGCGACCTCATTCCTCGGCGTCTCGCTCGGCTTGTTTGATTACCTGGCCGATGTGTTTCAACGCAAAAACAGCGTCAGCGGACGTCTGCAGAGCGGCGCGATCACCTTCCTGCCGCCGGTGGCGTTCGCCCTGTTCTATCCCCGCGGTTTTGTTATGGCCCTGGGCTACGCCGGGGTGGCACTCGCCGTGCTGGCCCTGATGTTGCCTGCCCTGCTGGCAATGAAGAGCCGCCGACAACATCCGCAGGCTGCCTGGCGGGTGGTCGGCGGCGCGCCGGCGCTGTGGCTGGTTCTGCTGTGCGGGATCGGTATTGTGGCGATTCAGTTCAGTATCGTCGCCGGACTGCTGCCTGCGGTGGGATAAAAAAGGGGCCGGCTGGCCCCCAGGTTTTATTTTGCTAAGCAGCACTGCTTATACTTTTTTCCGCTCCCGCACGGGCAGGGATCGTTGCGTCCGACCTTCGCCTCATTTCTGACCGGCTGCGGAACCACCACCGGCTGGGGATTCGCCATCCAGTACTGGTAAAGCGCCAGCGCCGCCGGCGTGATACGCTCGATGCTGTCGATAAACTCATCCGCCGTCAGATTATCCAGCGCGGTAAACTGCGCTTCGCTGCCGTGGAGCGCGATAGCGTCCAGCGCCGGCTGAAGTTCAGCGGGCAGCATCGACCAGTCGCTCAGCGCTACGCCGCGCAGGTAGCCAAAGCACCACTCTTCGACGATCGTCAGCTCCTGACCTTCCGCTTCGCGGGTGCCAAACAGCGGTTCGAACTGATCGGGATAGGACTCCAGGCGTTCAGCGATGTCGCTCATATGCTGCAGCGTCAGATCGACAAAGCGATCGCGCTCGCGGTCGTTGGCCCAGCGCGGCACATTATCCGCCCCGCCCCAGATCGCCACCAGCCACTGAGCTGGTTCGATATCGGTCGGCGCAGAGAGAATAGCCGTCAGCAGGCCATCCAGTTCAGACACATCCAGAATAGCGCCTTCGGTGGCGTATTTCGCCAGCGTCTCGTCCAGCCATTCCAGTTCGTTTTCGTTTAAAGGTCCGGTATTCATTCACAGGCTCGCATGGTAAAAATCGGGCCTACAGTAGCCGAATTGCCGACAGAAAGCCACCAGGCGCTGCACGGCCCATGCCCATCAGGCCAGGCCGTGCAGCGCCGCCGCCACGTCGCGAATGGCCTCCTCCCCTAACGGCAGCAAGGGGCGGGGAAGGCAGTCAGGGTCGCACAGCCCCAGAATGGCCGCCGCGCTGGCGATTACCCGCAGGCTGCCGCCATAGCGGTCAAAGCATCGCCAGAGAGGGGCCAGCTGCGCATTCAGCGCCGCAACCCGTGCCGCGTCACCAGAACGAATCGCCCTTACCAGCGCCCCTGAAAGCTGGGGAAAGAGCCCGCCGCAAACCGAGTACCAGACTTGGCAACCGGCCTGCAATCCCGCCGTCGCCAGGGCATCGCCGCTGGCGCCAAGCGTAACGCGGGCAGGAAGATGACGGCGTAGCGTTGCCACCCGCTCACTCGCCTGCGGCTCAGGCAAGCCGGGAATTTTAATCGAGGCGATGGCCGGCAAGGCAGCGATGCGCCCCTGCAGCTCATCCGCCAGCGTGACGTGAGTGGTGCGGGGATTGTCATACAGGCAAACCGGAACCGAGACGTGCCGACAGACCTCTTCGTAGAAGGCAAAGATCTCCTCCGCAGAAAGCGGCTGATAGGACATCATCGGCAGTAATAACGCATCCGCCCCGGCCTGCTGGGCATCCTCCACCAGGCGCAGCACCTCGCTGGTAGCGATGGCGCCGACGCCAACCATCATCGGGATCGACCCAACATGCGCTTTCGCCACCTGCACCACCCGCTTGCGCTGCTCACGATTCAGATACGCGTAGCTGCCGGTCGAGCCTAAGATGCCCAGAGAGTCGACTCCGGTATCGGTAAGACGAGAGAGAATACGGATAAACGCCTTTTCATCAAGATGCTGCTGATGCAGCGGCGTCAACGGAAATGCGCAAAGCCCTGTGAACATGATGCCTCCGGCAGGCTGGGATAAAAGTCCGGTTGATAGTAGCAAGGAGAGATCGTTTTGTCCTGGGACAAATGAATGATCGCCGCTGAGCGTGATGTATTCATTCGCCTGCGTGCGATGCTCTCCTCCGGGATATTTTCCCTGTCAGTTCAGGCATCAGGATCCGTAGATTCTGGCGAGCGTCTTCAATAACCGCGTCCTCTGTAGCCGCCCGTATTTCCTCGATTGCCAATATCCTGTCTATTTGACATAATCCCATACAATTTGTATGCCTACCTGTTTTAGCAGCAATAAAATAAAGAAAGACTACAGCTTCAATTGGATAAAAAATGAGATATGACATTAAAGAAAAATACCTAAAAATACATCTAATAAAAACAACCTATAAAATGCTACTCGGTCGACCGGCAGATAGCGATGGTCTGAAAAACTACCTCAACGCCATTGCTAATAAGTCACTTGCAGAATCAGCAGAACTTCTTAACTCATCGCTGATGCATAGCGACGAGTTTATTGCTTTCACGAAATCCAGAATGTCATCTGATAAATTCAGTTACACACCACAAGCGTTAACAGAGAGTGCTCCTGATGATTCAATGCACGTCAAACATATTGTCTCCCTGGGCAGCCATTGTTTAACTTCATGGACATTGAAAAAATTCAACCTGAAAAAGATATCACTGCCTTTTGACTGGCTATTTTCCTGTCCGGCGATGATTATCGACTGCCTGAGGGATGATTTTACCTCATTTTTAGATAAAAATGAGTACAGCTCATTACGTCGCCAGTCGCGAGAACCCGGAGCACACCACAATAAATACAAAGAAAAATATCGTCTGAATGATATATTCACGCATCGCGACCCAAATACTCCTGCTGATTATGAGTATTACGTCCGCGCGGTTAAAAGATTCAGAAACATATTAAAAAGCAAAGAAGGGAAGCTTTTTGTGATTTGCTGTAGAGAGGAAATAGATATAGCAAAGCAACTCCCTGAATTAGTCACTGAACTTTCTCACCACACGACTAATTTCTATCTGTTGGCTTTTGCCTTGCAGAAACCCGCCTATCTTCAACTGGAGCGTATATCTTCGGGTGAAAATTATTCACTATATAGTTTGACACCTGAGTCTGAAGAAAGATTTACCGGAAAATTCTCCTCGCTTACGGATGAGATGGTAATTATATCTAAAGTCCTTTCGTTCAACCTCGAACTCTAGAGACGGTTTCACCTCCGGCCTCTGGCACGCAGAGTATCGATTTGCCTCCCCCTGCCGGTTTGGGGGAGCGAAATCATCCCAACGACATTATTCCACGAGGCGCGACGGTTTAGCCGGGTGCGGTTATCCTGGGGGAAGAGCAAGGTGGACAAGAAAACTAGTATGAAGTGATATTATGAAATGGGTGGTTTTGAAACAAAAAAACCACCCGTAGGTGGTTTCACGACACTGCTTATTGCTTTGATTATTCTGCTTTTATCCCAATGGTACCCGGAGTGGGACTTGAACCCACACAGCGCGAACGCCGAGGGATTTTAAATCCCTTGTGTCTACCGATTCCACCATCCGGGCTCGGGATAGAAAGTGGAGGCGCGTTCCGGAGTCGAACCGGACTAGACGGATTTGCAATCCGCTACATAACCGCTTTGCTAACGCGCCTTTAATACTGAAGCACCCGCTACTGCCGATGCTGTTAATCTGGAGCGGGAAACGAGACTCGAACTCGCGACCCCGACCTTGGCAAGGTCGTGCTCTACCAACTGAGCTATTCCCGCATTATCAAGTTATTTGCTAATCACTTGATTTTGTTATCGTCTGGAAGACTGTGCCGCCGTTCGATGCGTTGCATTCTACTTATCTCTCGCGGTGAGTCAACGGTATTTTTCGCAACTTTGCATCGTTTGCTGAAAATAACGGCGAAACGATCACTGATCAAGCAAATCGCCGCGCGCCGCGTTCAGATACTGCAGCATCGACCACAGCGTCAGCACCGCCGCCACGAGGAAAAGCGCGATCCCGGCCCACTCTACCCACGGATAAGGACGCCACAGCATCCATACCAGGGCGGCCATCTGTGCGGTCGTTTTAACTTTGCCAATCCACGAGACCGCCACGCTGCTGCGTTTCCCGAGCTCAGCCATCCATTCGCGCAGTGCCGAAATAATTATTTCACGCGCGATCATGGTCGCCGCCGGCAGCGTGACCCACCAGGTGTGATAGTGCTCGGCAACCAGCACCATGGCGATAGCCACCATGACTTTATCCGCCACCGGGTCCAGGAAGGCGCCAAACCGGGTGCTCTGATTCCAGCGACGAGCCAGAAAACCATCAAACCAGTCGGTCACGGCGGCGACAAAGAAAATTAACGCGCAGGCAAACGGCGCCCAGCTAAAGGGGAGATAAAACGCCAGCACAAAGAACGGGATGAGGATGACGCGAAACAGAGTAAGCAACGTAGGGATATTAAATTGCATAGTGACGGGTAACTATCTGTTGTAAGTAAAAATTAGCCCTATGTTGCTACAGAGCCCCTAATGTTTCAACGAGTAGAAGATCTTTTCTGCCAGACCGTGAGAGATGCCCGGTACTTTAGCAATTTCCTCGACGCTGGCCTGCTGCAGCCCCTGCAGCCCACCCATATACTTCAGCAGCATCTGGCGACGCTTCGGCCCTACTCCCTCGATAGTCTCAAGCGAGCTGGTGCTCTTCACTTTCGCCCGTTTTTTACGATGTCCGGAAATCGCATGATCGTGCGATTCATCGCGGATGTGCTGGATTACGTGCAGAGCGGGCGAATCCGGCGGCAGGCTAAACCCCTCGCCTTCCGGTTCAAAGAATAACGTTTCCAGGCCGGCTTTACGATCGCTGCCTTTCGCCACGCCCAGCAGCAGCGGATGATGTTTATCCCAGGGAACATCCAGTTCGGCAAACACCGCTTTCGCCTGCGCCAGCTGCCCCTTTCCGCCATCTATCAGGATCACATCCGGAATTTTATTTTCATCAATCGCTTTACCATAGCGACGGCGCAGGACCTGATTCATCGCCGCGTAGTCATCGCCAGGGGTGATGCCGGTGATATTATAGCGCCGGTACTCCGCACGCAGCGGACCATTGCTGTCAAACACCACGCAGGACGCCACGGTCTGCTCGCCCATGGTGTGGCTGATGTCAAAGCACTCCATCCGCTTCACGGCCGGCAGTTCCAGCACGGTGGCCAGCGCCTGCAGGCGCTGATGAATGGTCGACTGCTGAGCCAATTTCGTGGTTAACGCCGTCGCAGCGTTGGTGCGCGCCAGCTTAAGGTAACGCGCTCTGTCGCCGCGCGGTTTAGTCTGCACATTGATTCGGCGTCCCGCCAGCTCCGACAGCGACTCGGCCAGCAGCGTCTTATCACCAAGGCTGAAGTCGAGCAAAATCTCCCCCGGCAGGGTACGCATCTGGCTACCCTGCAGGTAGAACTGACCGACAAAGGTCTCCACGACCTCTCCCAGCTCAGTGCCGCCCGGCACTTTCGGGAAGTAGCTCCGGCTGCCCAGCACTTTGCCCTGGCGGATAAACAGCACATGGACGCAGGCCATTCCGGCCTCAAAGGCGACGCCGATAACGTCAAGATCGTCGCCGGTATTAGAAACAAACTGTTTCTCCGTCACCCGGCGGACCGCCTGAATCTGGTCGCGAATGCGCGCGGCCTCTTCAAACTCCAGACTTTGGCTCGCTTTCTCCATTCTGGCGATGAGCTGGGTCAGGACCTGATCGTCCTTGCCGGCAAGGAACAGCCGTACATACTCAACCTGCTGAGCATACTCTTCTTCGCTGACCAGCCCCGCCACGCACGGCCCCAGACAGCGGCCAATCTGATACTGCAGGCAGGGACGCGAGCGGTTGCGATAGACGCTATTTTCGCACTGGCGAACAGGAAAAATTTTCTGCAGCAGCGCCAGGGTCTCCCGCACGGCATAGCCGTTGGGGAAAGGACCAAAGTACTCACCTTTCGCATGTTTGGCGCCGCGATGCATCGCCAGACGTGGATGAGTATCACCGCTGAGGAAAATAAAAGGATAAGACTTATCATCGCGCAACAGCACGTTGTAACGCGGCTGGTACAGCTTGATATAGTTGTGCTCCAGCAGCAGCGCTTCCGTCTCGGTGTGAGTGACGGTCACGTCAATCTGCGCAATCAGCGCCACCAGCGCTTCGGTTTTACGCGACGCGAGATTGCTGCGGAAATAGCTGCTGAGCCGCTTTTTCAGATCTTTGGCTTTGCCAACATAGATGACGGTCCCGCCAGCATCATACATCCGATACACACCGGGCTGGCTGGTCACCGTTTTCAGGAAAGCTTTTGCGTCAAAAACATCACTCACTGGCTTGCTAACGACTCCGCATTACACAGGCCATGGCGAATTGCCAGGTGGGTCAGCTCCACATCGCCATGAATGTTTAATTTGCTGAACATTCGGTAGCGATAGCTGTTAACCGTTTTGGGACTCAGATTGAGCTGCTCTGAGATCTCATTCACCTTCTGACCTTTGGTGATCATCAGCATAATCTGCAATTCGCGTTCAGACAAACTGGCAAACGGCGATTCCGTTTTTTCCGGTTCAATCTGACTTAGCGCCATTTGCTGAGCAATATCGGAGGCAATGTAACGTTGTCCGGACGCCACGCAGCGGATCGCATTCACCACTTCCTGCGGTGCAGCACCCTTGCTAAGATAGCCCGCCGCCCCCGCCTGCATGACCTTGGCAGGTAGAGGATTCTCGGTATGCACGGTGAGCATGATCACTTTCGTGCCCGCCACGGAGCGCGCGATTTTGCGCGTGGCTTCAAGACCACCGATCCCGGGCATGTTCATGTCCATCAGGACGACATCTGCGGAATTAGCCCGGCACCACTTCACGGCGTCCTCGCCGCAACAGGCTTCGCCAGCGACTTTAATCCCTTTTATATCTTCCAGAATGCGTCGTATCCCTGCGCGCACCAGTTCGTGGTCATCAACAAGAAGAACGTTGATCAAAGGAATAATCTCCAGAATGAGGGATAACGCTACTGATACTTTATCTCCCACATATTACCGGGTTTTATTGCTAATTTAAAAGGCAAAAAAATGCCCTCACCTCGATTTGCCGCTCATTTATGGCAATGTCTGTGCACACATAGTGGAAAGTCATTGAGAACAGTCAGTTGCCGTCGTCTTATTTTTTAACAATCCTCATACAGAAAGCACAAAAAACACAACAGATTACGTAGCGCATAAATACGCAGCAAAATATGTAACAAATATTAACGTGCTAAATAGATGGAATAAATTAATGGCGGCCTGGCGGCTATTACGTATTATCCGAAGCACTGAATCATTCACAGCTCAGATGAGAGAACAGAAATTAAGCACTCCTTTTTTTCCCGTCGCTTGTGGTATACTGCGCGGCCTTCACATTGGGTAAGGCGCATTAGCGCAGCGAGTAAACGAGGATATCGATGAGCACACCAGATTTTTCCACTGCAGAAAATAATCAAGAACTGGCGCAGGAAGTCTCCTGCCTGAAAGCGATGATAACGCTGATGCTGCAGGCGATGGGCCAGGCGGATGCGGGTCGCGTGATTATTAAAATGGAAAAGCAGATCGCGCAGATGGAAGATGAGGCTCAGGCTGCCGTATTCTCCAGCACCGTTAAGCAAATTAAACAAGCTTACCGTCAGTAATCCTGTACCGGCTGAAAGTATCCCTGACAGCCGGTGTCACGTCTGGCACGCAGAACGACAGGCGCTCTCAGATTAACCCTGTCGCCACCGCGTAACAGGCTATCTGCGTTTTGTTCGGCGCATTGAATTTCCGTTGCATATTCTTCTGGTGGAAATTCACCGTATTTTCCGAAATAGAAAGAATCATCGCCACCTCCGCCGAGGTCTTCCCTTCCGCGGTCCATTTCAGAATTTCCAGTTCACGGCGGCTGAACTTCATCTCCGGCGGCATGACCATCTCATCTTCCAGACGCAGGAGCGCCAACAAGCTTAGCTCCGTCAGCATGCGCAGGCGCATCTCCAGTTCATCATCAGGATAAGAGCCCGGTAAACGGTTATTCGCGGAGACGGAGAGAAAACCCTGCGCATGGTTGGGCAACGTCAGGCACTGGGTCACCCCTTTTTTCAGACCATGATCGCGGGCGCCGTCCCATAATGCCGCCGCATCGCGAAACAGCCCATCCTCCCATGGCAGATGGCCACGCATAAAATTCTCCGGGCGTAATACCGGATCTATCGCGAAATAATTCTCGGCCTGGTAGTGCGACATCCATGCGCGGGGATAAGTCGACTGGAAGGTGACGCGGGGGCGAGTGAAAGGCACCGGGTGGCGTACACAAAGCGTGTAGTAATCATATTCCAGCGCTTCGGTTTCTCGTTGCAGGAGATTATAAACCTCCTCACCAGCGGCCACGGACTGAAATTGATGCAGCATATCCCGCCGCCAGCTGAAAAAATCATTGTCCCTCATAGCTGTGCAAATAACTCCTGATTGATAATCATTATTATAAATACAGAAAACTAACACATAAATCTTATTTATATGTATAAAATATTGTCGGTGTCGCATTTATTAGTCTGAAGGCTTGCCTTTTTCCCGTTCTCAGCGCAGAACCTCGTGCTCACTTTCCCGTCATTTTCTACACCCTACAAGGGGGGATGGGAAGCGGTGTATACGGCCACAGGGAGAAATAGCACAAAGAGGTGACGAGGAGCGTGGCGCGCCGCAGGGAAGACAGGCTGTACGCGGCGGCCCTCCCCCGGGAAAGCCGCCACGTCAGCGCATGGTTTACTGCATCAGAAATTTTTCGAGGAACTGGCGAGTACGCGGCTGCTGCGGGGAGGCGAACAATGCTTTCGCTTCTCCCTGCTCGACAATGCGTCCTTGATCCATAAAGATGGCCCGATCGGCAACGTCGCGGGCGAAACTCATTTCATGGGTCACGATAACCATCGTGCGTTTTTCCTGCGCCAGCTGGCGGATGGTGTTGAGCACCTCCCCCACCAGCTCAGGATCGAGGGCCGAGGTTGGCTCATCAAACAGGATCACGTCCGGACGCATGGCCAGCGCGCGAGCAATAGCCACCCGCTGCTGCTGACCGCCGGAGAGGCGACGCGGATAGCTATTCTCTTTACCGCTGAGACCCACTTTCGCCAGCAGATCGCGCGCCCGCACAATCGACTCCTGCTTATCTTCACCTTTTACGATGACCGGCCCCTCAATAATGTTCTCCAGCACCGTACGGTGGGGAAACAGATTAAAGTTCTGGAAGACAAAGCCGACATGCTGGCGCAGCTGGCGAATGAGTCCTTTCTGCGGCCCCAGGCTGCGACCGGCGTCGATGGTCACATCGCCAACGCGGATGGTGCCGCTCTCCGGTTGCTCCAGCAAGTTGATGCTGCGCAGCAGAGTGGTTTTACCCGAGCCGCTGGGGCCGATGATCGCCACGACTTCCCCTTTCTGTACCTCCAGGTCGATACCGTGGAGCACCGTCTGGCCATGGAATTTCTTCACCAGGCTTTTCACTTCTATCGCACTCATTTCGGATCACGCTCCTGGCGGTTCAGCTGGTTTTCAAAATAGTTCTGCAGCGAGGAGAGGACGGTCGCCATCACCCAGTAGATCAACGAGGCCGCGAGATACATGGTGAAGACCTCAAGGGTTCGCGAGGTGATAAGCTGCGCCTGACGGAACAGCTCTGGCACCTGGATCGTCGCCGCCAGCGAGGTATCTTTGACCAGGCTGATAAAACTGTTGGACAGCGGCGGCAAAGCGACCCGTGCCGCCTGGGGTAAGATGGCCCGGCGCATCGTCTGCCACGGCGTCATGCCGATACTGGCCGCCGCTTCCCATTGCCCTTTGTCGATCGAGGCGATGGCCGCGCGCAGGGTTTCCGCCGCGTAGGCCGCCGTATTGAGCGACAGGCCGATCATCGCCGCCGGAATCGGGTCAAGCTCGATGCCAAACTGCGGCAAGCCGTAGTAGATCATAAACAGCTGGGCGATAAGCGGCGTGCCGCGAAAAATGGAGATATACATGCGCGCCAGCCATTTTACCGGCCAGAGGGGCGACATGCGCATCAGCGCCAGGATAAAGCCCAGCACCAGGCCGAAAAACATCCCGCCAATGCTCAGCTGCAGCGTAAAGACGGCCCCTTTGAGCAGAAAAGGAGCGGAATCGATGACCAGTTGGATACTTTCTTGCATGCTGTCGTTTCTGTATTAAAGGTGAGGATGATAGGCAAACAGCGCCGGCGCCCCGCCGGTATGGACGAACAAAATCGGTCCTTCATCCTTAAAACGCTTCTGCGTAATGCCGTCGATAAGCCCGGCCATCGCTTTGCCGGTATAGACCGGATCGAGCAAAATACCTTCCAGTTGCGCCAGTAGCTTCACGGCGGCCATGCCTTCCTCGTTCGGCGTACCGTAGCCCGGGGCAAAGTAATCATCCCAGAGGGTGATGTCGGCTTTCGCCTGCAGCTCGAGGCTGTTGGCCACGGCCTGCTGCAGCGCCACCACTTTTGGCAGCTGGTCAGCGACGGAGCGCGATACCGTCACGCCAATCAGTTCCGCCTGCGGCATCAGCTGTTCGAGTCCCACAGCCAGCCCGGCATGCGTACCGGCGCTACCGGAAGCCACCACCACCGATGAGATCTCCACCGCGCCTTCACACTGCTGGGCGATTTCCAGCGCGCTTTCCACATAGCCTAACGCCCCGAGCGCATTGGATCCGCCGACCGGGATGACGTAGGGGCGATAGCCCTGCGCCTCGATGCGGGTCGCCAGCTCGTCGAGCTGTTCGGCAGGATTGGTCAGGGCATCGCACATCTCAACCTGGGTATTAAACAGATCCAGCAGCAGGCGGTTGCCATTGCTCAGATAGTTCTCCGCCCCGGTGCCAATGGGGTTTTCCAGTAGCGCCACGCAGTGCAGCCCCAGCTTCGCGGCGACCGCCGCCGTCTGACGCACATGGTTGGACTGGATCGCGCCGGCGGTGATTAAGGTATCTGCCCCTTCCCGCAGCGCATCGGCGGCGAGAAACTCCAGCTTGCGCAGTTTATTGCCTCCCATCGCCAGCGGCGTTGTATCATCGCGTTTGATAAAAATCTCGCGCCCAAGGTGATCCGACAAACGCGGCAGATACTCCAGCGGCGTCGGCGCGCCAATCAATTCCAGACGCGGAAAGCGGGTTAAATTTTGCAGTGACATGGCCCCTCCTGACTCAGTTATGCTTCATTATGCACACAGTTACGCGCTAAATAAAAAAAGGCGCTTCCAGGAGCGCCTTTTTTCACCACTGACCGTTATTTCGTCACGTCAGCGCCAAACCATTTCTCTGACAGCGACTTCAGGGTGCCATCTTTCTGCATATCCGCGATCGCGGCGTCAATCGCTTTCAGCAGATCGTCGTTGCCTTTGCGCAGCGCCACGCCGGCCTCCTGACGGGAGAACGCTTCACCGGTTACTGCCAGCGTATTGTTAGTTTTCTTCACCAGATCCAGCGCGGCCAGACGGTCAACCAGAATGGCGTCAATACGGCCTACACGCAGATCCTGGTATTTAGTCGGGTCATCATCATAGGTGCGAACATCAACGCCCTGGACGTTCTGACGCAGCCACTCTTCATAGTTAGTGCCCAGCCCGACGCCGACTTTTTTGCCTTTCAGATCCGCCGCGGTTTTAATCGCGCCTTCGTTACCTTTCTTCACCAGCGCCTGCACACCGGAGATAGTGTACGGGGTTGAGAAATCGTATTTCTTCTTACGCTCATCGGAGATAGTGACCTGGTTAATCACCACGTCAATGCGTTTGGAGTCCAGCGAGGCCAGCATACCGTCCCATTTGGTCGGTTTGAGATCGGCTTTCACGCCAAGATGTTTCGCCAGCTCGTTGGCAAACTCCACTTCAAATCCGGTCAGCTTGCCGTCATCGCCCTGGAAGCTGAAAGGAGGATAGGTGCCTTCGAGGCCCACGCGCAGGGTACCGCGCTCTTTAACCTGATTGAGCAGGTTTTCCGCTGCAAAAGTTTTCACGCTAACGCCAGCCATCAAAACAACGGCCATCGCGCCCATCAGCGCCTGACGACCCAGAAGTGCTAATTTCATAGATACCCCGAAGGTTAGGATTTTCCTGTAGTGTAAGGCGCTTAACGGCCCGGCACCAACATCGTTACGCTACATCTTATGCCAATTTATTATATATGATCCCGTTTAGGGTATAGCGAAAATCAGGGCTTTCCTCTCCCGTTTTGCGGGATATCTCCCATACTGCAAAGGTCAGCCTGTTGACGTCTGGAGCATGGAAGATGAAAAACCCCACTTTGTTGCAATGTTTTCACTGGTACTACCCCGCCGGCGGCGAGCTATGGCGTGAAGTCGAAGCGCTAGCCCCCAGCCTGAATGAAATCGGCATCAATATGGTCTGGTTGCCGCCCGCCTATAAAGGCGCCTCGGGCGGTTATTCCGTCGGCTATGACACCTATGATCTCTTCGACCTTGGTGAGTTTGATCAAAAGGGCTCAGTCGCCACCAAATATGGCGATAAAGCGCAGCTGCTGGCGGCGATAAAGGCTCTGAAAGAGCATGATATCGCCGTGCTGCTGGATGTGGTGGTGAACCACAAAATGGGCGCCGATGAAAAAGAAACTCTGCAGGTGCAGCGCGTCGATGAGCACGATCGCACCCAGATTGCCGAGGAGATCATTGAGTGTGAGGCATGGACTCGCTATACCTTTCCGGTGCGGGCCGGGCAGTATTCGCAATTTGTTTGGGACTACAAATGCTTTAGCGGCATCGACCACATTGAGAATCCGACGGAAGACGGTGTGTTTAAAATCGTCAACGATTACACCGGTGAAGGCTGGAACGAGCAGGTCGACGATGAGCTTGGTAACTTCGACTACCTGATGGGCGCCAACATTGATTTTCGTAATCACGCCGTCACCGAGGAGATCAAATACTGGGCGCGCTGGGTCATGGAGCAGACCGGCTGCGATGGTTTTCGTCTTGACGCCGTGAAGCATATCCCCGCCTGGTTTTACAAAGCGTGGATCGAGCACGTCCAGGAGGTGGCGCCGCAGCCGCTGTTTATTGTCGCGGAATACTGGTCCCATGAAGTGGAAAAGCTCCAGCAGTATATCGACCTGGTCGAGGGCAAGACGATGCTGTTCGATGCCCCGCTGCAGATGAAATTTCATGAAGCCTCACGCCAGGGGCGCGATTATGACATGAGCCAGATATTCAGCGGCACGCTGGTGGAAGCCGACCCTTTTCACGCCGTGACGCTGGTGACAAACCACGATACGCAGCCGCTGCAGGCCCTCGAGGCGCCGGTTGAACCCTGGTTCAAGCCGCTGGCCTATGCGCTGATCCTGCTGCGTGAAAATGGTGTGCCGTCGGTCTTTTATGCCGATCTTTTCGGCGCATCCTATGAAGATACCGGCGGCGATGGACAAACCTACGCCATTGAGATGCCCGTTATCGAACAACTGCATGAACTGATCGACGCCCGTCAGCGCTTTGCCCATGGCGTGCAAACGCTGTGGTTCGATCACCCCAACTGTATTGCCTTCAGCCGTAGCGGCACCGACGAGGATCCCGGCTGCGTGGTGGTGATGTCCAACGGCGATGAGGGAGAAAAAACCCTGACGCTGGGCGAGAACTATGGCAATAAACGCTGGCGGGATTTTCTCGGCAACCGGGAAGAGATTGTCGAAACCGACGCTGAGGGTAGCGCGATCTTTACCTGCAACGGGGGTAGCGTGAGCGTGTGGGTGATGGAAGCCGTGCTGTAGTCAGCTGGCGATGTACCTGGCGGGCCGGAACGGGCCCGCCGGAACCTCAGCGCACGGAAGCCGGCGCGCTGACGGCCCCTGTCGTACGCGCTTTGGCCCACGCCTTTTCGCACTCAGGGGTGAGGCGTTCAACGCGAGTCAACGTCATACGATCGTAGGAGAGGGTATTGCCCTCACGCTCGATTGGATAGATATCCAGGGAAGCGGTAACGTTGTAGATCTGGTTATCGCGGTTCATCAGTTTACCCGGCTGCGCGATCACGCGCTGCCACTGGCGGCAGTCGAAGGTATCCCCTTCTTTAGTGACGATCAGGCTGGCGATCGCGTCAGGGCTCATCATTTCACTCTGCGGCCCTTTCGATTGCCAGTAGCCCTCAAGGCCAGCCGGCGCCGGTGCTTTAACGACGTCATCGTAATGATCAACCTGCACACATCCGGCCAGCGCCACCACCATGCCCGCAAAAACTAACTGTTTCATCATTCATCCCACAAGCCGATAAAAAAGTATTGTGGCATTAAAGCGTTAAGCCTTCCACCCCCGCTCCCGGCGGAAAAACCGGGCAAAACAGGAACGGGCAGCACCGCCTTCATTTGAAATAAGGAAATTCCGAAAATAAAATAATGTTTGGGGCGTAACCATAGCATCTATGGGCACTTTTTGTTTTTAATCCGCTCACACTACCGGTTCTCGACTTTACTTTAAGAGTTTTCCTGGCAAATTATATGCATAGATGCGGAATAGTTTAACGGAACTAATAGGTTCTTTCGTAAACCTACTATTACTGCTCGCAAGGACTGCTTCGCACAATGCGTGTGAAGAGAATATCGTTACGTGTTGATTGAGGATGGGTCATGTCAACGATGATTATGGATTTGTGCAGTTATACCCGGTTAGGCTTAACGGGTTATCTGACCAGTCGGGGAATAAAAAAACAGGAAATCGTTGAGGTCCATTGCGCGACAGATTTGCAAAAACATTGCGCGTCGTGTTGTCCGGCAGTGGTGTTTCTTAATGAAGACTGCTTCGTGCATGATGATGAAAGTAATGGCATTATTCGCCAGATCATTACGCAAAACCCGGCGACGCTGTTTGTTATCTTTATGTCGCTGGCAAACATTCATTTTGACCGCTATTTGCGGGTACGGAAAAACCTGCTGATCAGTTCGAAATCGATAACGCCAAAAGACCTTGATGTTATTCTGGTTAATTATCTAAAATACAAAAATAGCAGTCTGGGGCAATTAAATTTACCGACGTTGTCGCTGAGTAAAACAGAATCAAATATGCTGCAAATGTGGATGGCCGGGCACGGCACGTCACAAATTTCAACGCAAATGAACATCAAAGCGAAGACGGTATCATCGCATAAAGGCAATATTAAAAAGAAAATACAAACGCACAATAAGCAGGTGATTTACCATATCGTTCGGCTGACCGAAAACGTAACGTCAGGTATTCAGGTGAATCTGCGTTAAAACAGACTGGCGGTGGTACCGCCAGTCCCGTTTTATGAGGCTTCTTTTTCGACGAAGATCCCATCCGGATGCCCTATTTCGTTGAAAAACCAGATCCCTAAAGGATAGTCTTCCAGCGAAACCAGATACATCGTCCCTTCACTAAACGACTCAATTGCCAGCACTACCCCCGATCGACGTGGGCCACCGTCGGTCTTCACCGTGACACGATCGTTCACCTGCATATTCACTCTCCTCTATTTTTCAGCCAGTGTAGAACAAAACCACGCAACTCGCAGCGTCGCGGCCCATGACTGGTGTTTTTTTAGACCGACTATACTTAAAGAGGCTTGAGCGACGCTCAGCGAGGGGGTAATGATGAAGAATCGATTGACTGGCCAAGCCGGAAATGACGTTGATGTCAACGTGGATGCGCTACTGGCAGCGATTAATGAGATTAGCGAAAGTGAAATCCATCGCACTCTGGACGACCCACAGCGCGCCAGCATTGATGGCCGCGGGTCACATACCTGGCGCGAACTGGCGGAGGCATTTGAGCTCGACATTCACGATTTCAGCGCCAGTGAAGTTAACCGCTAACGGCAGGCGAAAAAAATCCCGACTCGCAGGAGTCGGGATCAAACTTGCTAATGCAAGAAGCACTTGAAAATTCGTTACACCGGGAAATCCGATGCGTTAAAACATTATCCTCAATTATTTTGCATGACAAGCGATATTCATGACGCAAATTATTGAGAATGTTAGCGCTTTGCTTTGAGCAGGGCTGCAGGGCTGATGCGAGAAGGCTTCGCCGCAAACCGGTTTCATTCGATAGCGCGATCCCCGTCGAACACTTTAAGAAAAATCTCATTTTGCCTGATTCGGGCGAAACGTTTTGCTCACGCTTCGCTGCGAAAACAGACCTGATTGCGGCCGTTCTGCTTTGCCAGATAGAGACGACGATCGGCAACCGACTGTAAGGCTTCAAACTGATACTCCCCCTGCTCTTCGCTGGTACTGACCCCCAGTGAGGCACTGACCCGCAGCGTCACATTGTTATGTAAAAAGACCTCCCGGCCCTGAATTCGCAGGCGTAGCCGCTCTGCCACCGCCACCGCGTCCTGTAGCGTGGTATTCGGCAGCACGACACAAAACTCCTCCCCGCCCACGCGGCCCAGCAAGTCACCCTCACGAACGGTGCTGGCAAGGGTACTGGCCACCGTCGACAGCACTCTGTCACCCGCCTGATGGCCATAGCGATCGTTGATGCGCTTGAAGTGATCCAGATCGAGCTGGATCACCGCCAGCGGCCGTCCACTGCGCTGGCAGGCGCTGGCTACCGCCATCGCCTGTTCAAACAGCGCCCCGCGATTGAGCAGACGGGTTAAGGCATCATGCCATGCCTGCCATTCAAGGGAGGTTTGCAGGACGCTCATATTGCGGACCATGCGGCGGATCACCAGCCAGGAGAGCAACAGCATCAAGGTGAAGAGGACCCACATCAGGGTCAGGGCGATGGTGATGGTGCCAAAATTGCCCCGCACGCCTTCCCGCAGGGTGTGGATCCGCAGCAACACGCCATCAAAATTGCGCAGTTTGGCCCAGCTGATATAGCGTGTCAGCAAGCGCAGTCCCCCCTGGTTATCATGGACAAACGCGCGGCTGAGCAGTTCCTGTTCCCTGGGGGACAATAGCGTCAGGACATTCCCCGGCGCGGAAGAGGCCAGCAGGTTCAAATGGCTATCATAAAGCTGGTACTCCCCCTCCTGACCGCCCTGCATGGCGCTGACCAAAAACGCTTTTATTTCACTGACTGAGAAATCCATCGCCAGCACCCCGCGCCAGTAACCGGCGAAATCCAGCGGTATCGAAGCGGTGACCACCTGCTCTTCCAGCTGCGGGTCATCGTCAGGAAAGGTTTGCCAGATAACGCCCCGCCCCGGATTATTCCGCTGGCTCTGTCGGGTAAACCAGAGGGCGCTGATGGCTTGCGAATAGTGGGTCATCACCTGCGACTCGTCCCGCAGCGGCAGGGTCGAGGTGAAAAAGCCGCTGCGAGAGATATACTGCATCCGCTCGGCGAAATCGCGGTCATGTTGCGTCAGATTCAACAGATACCCCAGCTCCAGCGTCGCCATCAACTCATCAGCCGCGAGCGGATCGTCCTTCAGCAGCATAGGGTTGTTACCGACGACGCTCCCCGAGACGCCAAACACCGGCAGCGTACGACGATTCGGCAGCGCCACTCGCCAGGCCTCCTGGTGACGCTGGCTCAGATAGCGCTGACTGGCACTACGCAATACGTCGATATCGAGCGGCTGCTCAAGAGCAGACTGCATGCCGTGGCGAAAAAACATCATCCGGTCAATATTGAACTGCAGCACCCCATCCATTTCATGGGCGACATTAGCCAGATTATTGCGCTGGTTGGCCACATAAGCCTCTTCCAGAACGTTGATTTCACGCCAGATCAGTAACGTGGAGAAAAAAAGCACCACAATAAAACAAACGTTAACCACATGCGCCGGGCGAGTCAGGTGGCGGAGCTTGTTTATCTTCAACCGAAGTGGCTTATCCATCATTATCTCGCAGTACGTTGCGCAAACCTGACGACATCAGCGCCCCGGCTGGTGTCGACGCCGGGCGCGCTTTTAGCGTAGACGACGCAGCGCCGTCACGCTGCGTGCAGCCACTCTACTTCACCGACCGGCGCAGACTGCTCACCACTTTCACGCCCGCCAGCACCACTGCGCCAATGATAAAACCCAGCACCAGGTTGGCAATGACCGGCAGCAGGGAAGCCAATATCCCGCCCAGCCCCGCGCTCCAGTGCTCAATGGCATGATGCAGTGGCGCAATGCCGTGAACCACAATCCCGCCGCCGACAAGGAACATCGCCAGCGTCCCAACGATGGAGAGCACTTTCATCAGCCAGGGGGCTACCACTAACAATCCTTTGCCCAGCCATTGCGCCAGCGCAGCGCGTTTCTCTGCCAGCCAGTAGCCCATGTCGTCCAGCTTAACGATCACCCCCACCAGGCCATAGACCCCGATGGTGACCAGAATCGCGATCCCCGAGAGGATCAGGATCTGATTGAGCAGCGGCGCTTCCGCCACAATGCCGAGGGTGATGGCGACAATTTCCGCGGACAAAATAAAATCGGTGCGAATCGCCCCTTTCACTTTGTCACGCTCAAAGGCCAGCGGGTCACGTTCCGCCAGCGCCTGAAGACGCTGCTGCCGTTGCGCAGGGTCTTCCTTGTGCTTACGCGCCTCCAGGCTGTGAAGGACCTTCTCCACCCCTTCAAAACAGAGGAATGCGCCTCCCAGCATCAGCAACGGCGTAATCGCCCAGGGGATAAAAGCACTGATCAATAGCGCCAGCGGCACGAGGATCACTTTATTAATGAACGAACCTTTCGCCACGCCCCAGACGACCGGCAGTTCACGATTCGCTCGCACGCCGGTCACCTGCTGAGCATTGAGCGACAGATCGTCGCCCAATACCCCGGCTGTTTTTTTCGCCGCCAGCTTGCCCATCACGGAAATATCGTCCAGCAGCGTGGCGATATCATCGAGTAATGTTAAAAGACTACTTCCTGCCAAAATAATTTCCTTCTCTTTTCATCAATGTCTCCCTCGAGTATGCGTTAAAAAACGGCCGGTGCCCAAGGTACAATTAGTCAATATAAATTTAACAAACTCGGGCAAATTAAGCGCTCGCCAGCGCGATAGTTTTCACGTTTACTATATGTCCCCTTTCTATCTCTGCACCGTCGTGAGGAAGTATGTCTACCCGTCAGCTGTTACCGCTTATCGGGGCGCTGTTTGCGCTGTATATCATTTGGGGCTCTACCTATTTTGCCATCGCCGTCGGCGTCGCCAGCTGGCCGCCGCTGATGATGGCCGGTATTCGCTTTCTCTCAGCCGGCGTGCTACTGCTGGGCTGGCTGCTGGTCACCGGCCATAAGCTGCCAGCCCGCCGGCCGCTGCTTAACGCCGCGCTGATTGGGGTCTTGCTGCTTGCCGTCGGCAACGGCTTCGTCACTCTCGCCGAACATCAGCACGTTCCGTCAGGGATCGCGGCGGTGATGGTCGCCACCGTGCCGCTGTTCACGCTATGTTTCAGCCGCTTTTTCGGCATCGCCACCCGTAAACTGGAGTGGCTGGGCATTGCCATTGGCCTGGCAGGTATCGTCATGCTCAACAGCGGTGGCAACCTGAACGGCAACCCCTGGGGCGCGCTGCTGATCCTGATTGGTTCGCTAAGCTGGGCGTTCGGCTCGGTTTACGGGTCGCGGATTGAGCTGCCGACCGGCATGATGGCGGGGGCTATCGAGATGCTCGCCGCCGGGATCGTCCTGCTGGTCTCGTCATGGCTGACCGGTGAGACGTTAACCCATGTCCCCTCGTGGTCCGGGATCGCCGCCCTGGCCTACCTGGCTATCTTTGGCTCGCTAATCGCCATCAACGCCTACATGTTTTTGATCCGCAACGTCACCCCGGCGGTAGCCACCAGCTATGCCTATGTTAACCCGGTGGTGGCCGTCTTGCTCGGCACCGGGTTTGGCGGTGAAAGCCTGTCGCTCATTGAATGGCTGGCGCTGGCAGTGATTATTTTCGCCGTAGTGCTGGTGACGCTGGGAAAATATCTCTTCCCCGCCCGCAGCGAGGCTACTCCTTGTAAGGCGGCGAAGTAAACGCCAGCTCGCGGATCCCCTGCGTATCGATCTGCGCGTCGTGCCCGGCGCCGCAGATCCACTCTTCCAGACGCTCGGTGAGCGCCTCATCATTTAGTTTCAACCGGCCGCGCAGGGCGCATTCCCAGATGATAAGCACCCGCCAGCCCTGCTCAGCCAGCTGTTGCCGGTCGCGGGCGTCACGCGCCACGTTGCCAGCGATTTTATCCAGCCAGAAAGCCGTCCGGGTGGCCGGCACCTTAAACAGATAACAGTCATGGTGATGCCAGAAACAGCCGTGAGTAAAGATAACGCAGCGGTAGTCGGGTAAGGCGAAATCGGGGCGTCCTGGCAGCGCGCGATCCTGGGCGACAAAGGTGAATCCCGCCCCGGTCAGCAGCGCCGCTATCCGCTTTTCAATCGCCGTATCGCGCGTGGCGATAGCCCGCATATTTTTACTGCGCGTGGCTTTATCGTGAACATCCGCCATCGTTATCATCCGCTTCGCGACGCGCCACCGCCTGGGCGATACGTGGCGCCAGGAGCTTCGCCACCGCGGCGAAGACCGGAACCACCACCGAGTTGCCGAACTGACGATAGGCTTGGGTATCCGACACTGGAATGCGGAACCGTGAACCCTGGGGCGATTCAAAGCCCATCAGCCGGGCGCATTCGCGCGGCGTCAACCGGCGAGGCCGCCGCTGTTGGTTCTGTGGATCGTCAAAATGCTGCTCGCCCAACGGCCGGTCCCAGCCGCGGTCGACGAGAATTTCGGCACCGTCTTTATAGTAGCGGGCAGAGAGTGTTCGAGCCACGCTGTGGGGATTACCGGGGTCTACCAGGCCATAACCAAAGCCATTACCCCGCGCCTGATGCTTGCGGGCATAACGATAGAGATATTTCCACAACACCGGCGTAAGGATAAATTTGGCATCCACCGTCGGCTCCAGCAGCTCGCCAAACGTCGGCCGCACCGCCGGATAGAGCGCAGCGATATCGCGCAGCGTAAATCCTTCATGCAGCTGCAGGTCGCGGCGGAAACCCACCAGCACGATGCGCTCCCGGTGCTGTGGTAAGAAATGGCGCCCGTCGATGACCTTAGGGTCATCCGGCCCGGTATGCCCGGCATCGGCCACCTCATACCCTAGCTCATCCAGCGTCTGCATGATGATGCGGAAGGTGCGTCCCTGATCGTGGCTTTTGAGGTTTTTGACATTCTCCAGCACAAAAATCGCCGGCTGACGCGCGGCGATAATTCTCACGACATCAAAAAATAGCGTCCCCTGGGTTTCGCAGGCAAAGCCGTGCGCGCGCCCCATGGCATTTTTTTTGGAGACGCCAGCGAGTGAGAAAGGCTGGCAGGGAAAGCCGGCCAGTAAGACATCATGCTGAGGAATCGTCTCGCGGATATGCTGCGCCGCTTCTTCATCGCTGACATCGGGGCGGTGGCTGAGCGTGACATCGCGGATATCTTCATTAAAACGATGCTGTTGCGGATCACAGTACCAGTTGGCCTTGTAGGTACGCACCGCGTGCTTGTTCCACTCGCTGGTAAAGACGCACTGCCCGCCGATGGCTTCAAAACCGTTGCGGATCCCGCCGATACCGGCAAACAAATCGACAAAGCGGAACGCATAATGCGGGTGATGAGCTGGCGGCGCCGGCAGCAGCGTCGCCAGATGGGCGATCTCCTGCGGACGCAAACGCCCCGCCGCGCGGGAGAGCGCCGCCACGCGCTTGAGGATCGCCGCGCTCCAGTGCTGTTCGCCGACGCTTACCAGTTCGGCGACCAGCGTTTTCACATCATAGATCGTCATCAGCTGACGCAGCAGCGCCTGAGCCTCTTCCCCGGCCTGCTCAGCCAGCGGCAACGACCTGTTTTCCTTAATTAACTTTTGCGGCATATCCTCAACCAGCGCGGACGATTTTTGCAGAGAGTACCATAAATCACCGGTCGGTTGACGCCTGCGGTGCAAAGCGGCGTAAAACCGCTTCATCCAGCGCCAGCGGCTCCCCCTGCAGCTCCGCGCTAAGCTTGGCCATAAATTCGACGAGGAAGCGGGCATTGTGCTGCGCCATCTCTTTTCCTCTGGTCGTCTGCATGGTCTCCGGCAGGCGCAGGAGTTTGCACTGGAAATGGTCAAGGGCATATCTGCGGTCATCCAGCGCCCGCCGGTCAGCAAATGGATCTTCAGCATCAAACAAGATGGTATTCAGGGCGCCGGCGACGGCGAAGACGCGCGCCAGACCAATCGCCCCCAGCGACTCAAGACGGTCGGCATCCTGGACGATTTTCGCCTCCAGCGTGCGTGGCGGGATCGCCGCGCTGAAGCTGTGCGCCTCGATGGCATGGCTGACCGCCGCGTAACGCTCCACGGGAAAATCGGCAAAAGAGGACTGTAGGATCGCGAGGGTTTTCTCGGCGGCCATCATCGAGGAACGGCTTCGCTCCGGATGATTCTTCGGCAAGCTGACGATGTCATGAAAATAGCAGGCCGTGAGGAGTACCAGTCGGTCGACCTCCTCCCCGGCGGCCAACAGGGTAGCCGTGGCCCAGACGCGACGAAAATGGGACAGATCGTGTGCGGCATCATCCTGCGCGTGGTGCGTCAGTATCCAGTGCTCATATCGTTGCTGCCAGTCAACCAGGTTCATAGGCTTTCCTTTATGTGAAGGTCAGCCTCGAGCATAGCAACTTTACCGCTGATGATCCCGCTCGCCGCGAGACGGCCGGGTATACCAGACAACCGCCCCGAGGATCGCGCCAATGCCCGCAAGGACTAACATCCCCAACAGCGCACCAAGCCATTTTCCCGCTGTGGTTCCCAAATCGCCCTCCACGCTGGCGCCGGGAACGCTGTGAATTTTTCCGACCACCCACCAGTAACGCACGATGACCCAGACACAATATCCGCAAAAAGCATACAACGCCCATAACGCGAGCTTCCCTCCGGGGCTACGTTTTGCCTGCTCTTCCATCTCATTCCTCTCCGTGACACAACACACTACCGCCACTCAAAACGTGACAAGCATCACATTATACCGCCAACCTGTGCAGCAGGCAGCAGTTTCATCCCCATCTTCTGCGTCAACCTGCGACTTATGCTGCCGGTGAGCGGGCGCTGAAGTGTTTTATTTATTCTTCGCCCCATGCAAAAAGTTTATTCCGGCGCGGGAGGTCGCGTGTTGCATTGATAATCTATTGATTATTTTTGCCGGCCAAAAAGCAATTTTCGTGATGAATGATGCCTTGGTGTTAATTCATACAACCCATTTCATTAAGTTAACAAAATCCATCAAAGAAAGTCATATCCTATTGCTATATAAGAAAATAATATCTCACTCAAAATCATTCATAAAAAATATAAAGAATCAAATAGAAATAAATTGAAATATTTTACATTATTTATTTACATATTTTATTTTAAATAAAAATGAACTTAGTCGTTAGTATCTGATAGTCATTCCGGAGGGATTGTCATAATTCATAGAAATTATTATTAAAAGGGAATATATAATGAAAAGAAAAGTACTGGCACTCATGGTACCGGCATTATTAATGGCCAATGCCGTTAATGCCGCGGAAATCTATAACAACAACGGCAACAAACTGGACCTTTACGGAAAAGTTGACGGCCTGCACTACTTCTCTGACGACACTTCAGAGGATGGCGATCAGACCTATGCTCGCTTTGGTATAAAAGGCGAAACGCAGATCGCTTCCGAGTTAACCGGCTACGGTCAGTGGGAATACAACATTCAGGCAAATACCACTGAAAAAGAAGGCGCAAACTCCTGGACCCGTCTGGCCTTCGCTGGTCTGAAGTTTGCCGACTACGGCTCACTGGATTACGGTCGTAACTACGGCGTGGTGTACGACATTGAATCCTGGACCGATATGCTGCCGGAATTCGGCGGCGATACCTACACCCAGACCGACGTCTACATGACCGGCCGTACCAACGGCGTGGCAACCTACCGTAACAGCGACTTCTTCGGCCTCGTCGACGGTCTGCATTTCGCTCTGCAGTATCAGGGTAATAATGAAAACGCCGGTTCTGGCGAAGGCACTAATAACGGCGGCAAACGTAAGCTGGCGCGGGAAAATGGCGACGGTTTCGGTATCTCCAGCTACTACGATCTTGATATGGGGATCAGCGTAGGGGCAGCGTATTCGTCTTCTGACCGTACCCATAACCAGCAGGCAGAGGCTCGTAGCAGCCAGCGCTACGCCAATGGCGATAAAGCCGACGCCTGGACCGTCGGCGCGAAATATGACGCCAACAACATCTATCTGGCCGCCATGTATGCTGAAACCCGCAACATGACCTTCTACGGCAACGATAGTTTTGGTGGGATTGCCAACAAAACGCAGAACTTCGAAGTGGTCGCGCAGTATCAGTTTGACGACTTTAATTTACCGCTGCGTCCGTCTGTCGCCTATCTGCAGTCGAAAGGTAAAGATCTCTACACCTATTCTCGCTACGGCGACAAGGATCTGGTCAAGTATGTCGACGTGGGCATGACCTACTACTTCAACAAAAATATGTCCACCTATGTGGATTACAAAATCAACCTGCTGGATGAAGACGACCGCTTCTACAAAAACAGCGGTATCGCGACCGATGACATCGTCGCCCTCGGCCTGGTCTATCAGTTCTGATCCCCGTCAAAGCCCGCGTTCAGCGGGCTTTTTTATGTTCCCGCTCCGTTGAGATCACTCTTTTCGACATTGCCGCTTTCCAGGCGTACCTTCCCTCTTTATGATGCGTTTAAGCTCGTTCGGGCAAAAAGCGGCGATAAGGTCCTAAAAGGATAAAGCGCGCTACCGCGTCTCTACGCTGAAACCAGGACGATGATGATGGCGATACCCCAGCGCAGGCGTTATACCTGAAGCTAACGGTGTGATTGAAGGGGAATGGTCATTAAGAGAAAAGTGGCGGAGAGAGGGGGATTTGAACCCCCGGTAGAGTTGCCCCTACTCCGGTTTTCGAGACCGGTCCGTTCAGCCGCTCCGGCATCTCTCCGCTGTTGTGGTTGCTATAATGCCAGGATCTTTGGCATTTTAATAGCTCCCGTTTCGGTAATCGTGTTCAAGTGACGACTTTGCGAGCAATATGATGTTTAAATGGCCCTGGAAAGCAGATGATGAGTCCGGCAACGCAGAGATGCCCTGGGAGCAAGCGCTTGCCATTCCGGTTTTAGCCCATCTTTCTCCCACTGAGCAGCGCAAGCTTACTCAGTTGGCTGCCCGTTTCTTACAGCAAAAACGTCTGGTGGCACTGCAGGGGCTGGAGCTCACCCCGCTGCATCAGGCACGCATTGCCCTGCTCTTTTGTCTGCCAGTGCTTGAGCTGGGAATAGAGTGGCTGGACGGTTTCCATGAAGTGCTGATCTACCCAGCCCCGTTCGTCGTGGATGATGAATGGGAAGATGATATTGGTCTGGTCCATAACCAGCGAGTGGTGCAATCGGGACAAAGCTGGCAGCAGGGGCCTGTAGTGCTGAACTGGCTGGATATTCAGGACTCCTTTGATGCGTCAGGCTTTAACCTCGTGGTGCACGAGGTGGCGCATAAGCTGGATGCGAGGAATGGCGATCGGGCCAGCGGCGTGCCGCTTATCCCATTACGCGAGGTTGCCGGCTGGGAGCACGATCTCCACGCGGCAATGAACAATATTCAGGATGAGATAGACCTGGTGGGGGAAAGCGCCGCCAGCATTGACGCCTATGCCGCCACCGACCCCGCGGAGTGCTTTGCCGTCCTCTCGGAATATTTTTTCAGCGCGCCCGAGTTGTTCGCGCCCCGCTTCCCCGCCCTGTGGCAGCGTTTTTGCCACTTCTACCAGCAGGATCCGCTGCAGCGGATACGTGAGAATGGCCTGCAGGATGAAGACAATCGGCGCATTGTTCACTAAAACAACGCCTTGAGCTAAATTTAGCCAGTTGAATCAGCAGGTTAATTTTAGTGTTGACACAAAAATGCGAGGCCAGTAGTATGCGCCTCGTTCACACGATTCCTCTGTAGTTCAGTCGGTAGAACGGCGGACTGTTAATCCGTATGTCACTGGTTCGAGTCCAGTCAGAGGAGCCAAATTTAAAAAAGCCTGCTTTCGAGCAGGCTTTTTGCTTTTTGCTTTTTAGCTTCCGTCAGGTCTGCCTCAGTTCTGTCCGGCCCAGCCGCATAAGAGCTAGCGGCGCATCAGCGCCTCCTGCCAGCGTCGCGTCAGATAGTTATGTTCATCCATCACCGAATTCCATACCGCAATATGTCCCATCCGCTGCTCGTAGCTTCCACCATCCCGACGCTCACCCGCAGGAATAAGCGGCGCGCCAGAGGCATCGAGGAGTAATTCAGCTGCCGGTTTTCCTGCATACCAATAGTCCCATTCGGCCTGAGACAGACAAGCGCGGCTTCGCTGAGGGTTGGAAATATAATACCCCTGCCGGGCCATTACTGCGCCGGGCCAACCAGACTGCCACCAGTTAAGGTAATCATAGGCCGCTTCTTTTACCTTCCCAGTCACGCAGCGAGACAGCGACATGCCGCCATACCACGCCCGATAGCCTTCACGCGGGCGCGCCATTTTATAGCCTCGCTGATGGAAATGGTGCCGGAAATAGATGGGAGCCCATAAGCTCTGGACCTCAACGCATCGATTATCGATTAAATCGCATGCCTGCTCCTGGGACGACCAGAATGCGGCAAAGTGTCCCTGGCGATTAAGATGGGCTAATCCTTGTGTCAAAACATCGATCTCTTCCAACGTCAAATTGCCAATATCGGCAAACTGCGCCATCCCCGCGCCCTGCATGGCCAGAGCGGCATCGATCCCTCCCATAGCTGCATCCTCTTGCAGGGCGACCGCGCCAGTAAGCGCGCTATGCAGCAACCATCCCCAACTCTCTTCTTCCTGCTGAAGCGCCTCGGGAAGACGGTCGACATGATAAGCAAAGCTATCGGCATTATGCGTCAATGGCAGCATGCTGATGAGATCGCTCGGCTGGCTGCTTAAATGGCGATCCCGTTGAACGTACAAGCGCTGGGACGGTACGCTGCCATCGGCCACAACGCCGTTCAGGGTGCCCTGCTTCGCCAGTTCGTTCACCTCGTCCCAATATTTCAGCCGCTTCACCTCCAGCGGCTGAATAGCACGGGCCGGCCAGACAAAATCGATATTATGAAACCACTGGTCATAGAGATCGTAACTGTCAGGTTGCATAACCGCGATGCGCTGGGCATCTTCCACGCTATGCAGCAGGTATTCGATCTTAATCCCCAGCTCCTGCTCAGCGCGAACACGCAATATCTCCAGTAATGTCACCGACGTGCCCAACACCCGAAGCGTTAATGGAGGAGAAATAATCGCCGCAGAACTCATCCCTTCAGGACTCCTGTGATACTTGCATAAAGCGGCTAAAGGCTTGCTGCAAGCGATGCGCCTCCAGTCCACGTAAGATAAATACCAACGTTGAATGGCTTAAGGCTCCAGGCCAGTCATCCAAATGCACCGGAGGATGCAACGTGTGCTGTACACCATGAATAACCACCGGAGTCTCACTGTCGCTTACACGCAAAATGCCTTTCATTCTCAGCACCGCGTTACCATGGCAATGTAATAGCATGGATAACCAGATAGCAAAAGCGGGCCAGTTTAACGACTGCTCAAGCGAAATCACGCATGTTTCTGTCGTGGGATGCGCCCCGCCATCGCGCTTTGGCACCAACGAAAACGTGTTGTCAACACATGAGCCTAACCAGCGGAAACGCTGTTCATAAGAGCCGCGAAATACTTCACTTCGGAACAGCCAGTCCGGGGTATCCTGCGCCAGCCGCGTAGTGCTCACTTCCGCCAGCGGATTAAGCTGACGCAGCCACTGCTCGAGCGTCACCGTCTCCTCGGGGGCAACGCGATCGCTTTTACTCACCAGCAGTTTGTCCGCCGCCGTCACCTGCGCAAGCCACTCGGGCTGAAGATCGGCTTGACGGTGGGCATGTTCCGCATCGACGAGTGTGACCAGCGTCCCTGGCGTGAAATGGCTCTGCAACTGACGATCGTGGAGAAGTGTCGATAAGATGGGAGCCGGATCGGCCAGCCCGCTGGTTTCCAGAACGACGTAGCGAAACGCCGGGATCAGGCCGCGCGCCCGCCGTTCATAAAGCGCCAGCAGAGCGGCCTGCAATTCCCCACGAATCTGACAGCATACGCAACCGCTCGGCAATAACACAGTATCCGGCGCGACTGCGTGAAGCAGGTGATGGTCGATCCCCACCTCGCCAAACTCATTCACCAGCAGAGCAATATCGTTCACGTTCTGCCGGGCGAGCCAGTTTTTCAGCAGCGTTGTTTTACCGCTACCCAGGAACCCGCTCAGCACATGGAGGGGTAATTTCTCTTCAGCAGGCATCGTTTTCCCCTTTGGCCTCAAGCGAGGCTAACCAGGCATCATCGAGCGGATCAATCGCCTGATGCAGCATGTTCTCGGCTTCTTTCCACAACCGATCCAGGGAGTGGACCAGCACCTGTTGTCCCGTCGGGCTGGCCAGTAGCCATTGACCATGAAACTCCGTCAGCGAGAGGCGCCAAGGCTTCAGCGTACGGTTTAGTAATGCCAGCTGCCGCAGACGCAGCTGGCGTAGGGGAATATCCTGCCGCAGCGGATCGCTCCACTGCGGCCCGTTATCAAGCAGGCCGCACACTCCGCACATCATCCACTCCTCAAGGCATCACATCACCCGAATTTGGCCCCAGCGTCTGGCCAACGAACAGGTTACCCCCAGGCTCGCTGGCCAGCAGCAGCGCCACCGGCGCCACTTCTTCTGCTCGCCCAAAGCGCCCCAGCGGCAGCTCCGCCGTTTTGGCCGTTTTCCACGCCTGGTGAATCCCCTCAATAAGCGGGGTTTCAATCGGTCCTGGGGCGATAGCGTTAACCAGCACATTTCGGCTGGAGACTTCCAGCGCCAGAGATTTCGTCAGGCCGATCACGCCAGCCTTAGCGGCCGCATAGTGACACAGCTCTGCCCCACCTTTGATGCCCAGTTGGGAAGCGATATTGATAATGCGTCCCCAGCGTTGGCTTAACATCACTGGCAGAGCTCGCTGGCAGGCCAGAAACACGCTGCGCAGATCGACGGCCATCATGGTTTCCCACATATCCAGAGTGATATCGGTGCAGGGAGCCTGGGTAAGCATGCCTGCGTTGTTGACCAGCACATCAATCCCTTCATAGTGCCCCAGGCTGGCATCCACGCCAGCCGTTGCCCCGTCGACCTCGCCGACATCAGCCACCACGCCATAGCAATGCGCCCCAATTAACCGACAACGCTGTACCACCTCTTCCAGTTTATTACGGTCCCGGTCGGTGAGTATCAGTCGTGCCCCTTCGCCGGCAAAAAGCAGTGCGATAGCCTCGCCGATACCACTTGCCGCGCCCGTCACAACACAACGTCTGTTTTGCAACTGCATAGTGGCTCCTTAATCCGGCCAGCGGACGGTCAAACCACCGTCGACAATAAGGCTTTGCCCGGTCAGATAGCGGCTTTCGTCGCTGGTGAGAAAAGCCACTACGCGAGCGATATCATCCGGACAGCCAACCCGTCCCAGTGGAATCGATCTGGCTGCTTTTGCCAGCCCCTCCGGCCCCAGAGAGTTCTGCTTATCCAGCGACTGTGGGGTTTCAATCAATCCGGGGATCACGGCGTTACAGCGAATACCTCGCGGTGCAAGCTCAACGGCCAGTGAGCGACAAATCCCTGGGACTGCGGCTTTCGCCGCCGCGTAGTGGGCGTGCTCCTGCCAGCCATAGACGCCCCCGGCAATCGATGAGATTGCGACCAAACTCCCACCGCTGACCAGTCGTGGCGTAGCCGCCCGGAAACACCGCATCACGCCGGTGAGGTCCACATTAAGCATTTCGTTCCAGCGGTCGTCGTTCATCTCTTCAATAGACGCGCAGCGTAAGATCCCCGCATTGGCGATGACATAATCAAGACGGCCATAATGAGCGACGCCTTGCGTTATAAACGTATCAACCGACGCCGTATCGGCGACATTCAGCGGCAGCCAGAGTGCATCGCCACCAGCCTCCTCAACCTGTGCAGCAGCGACAGTAGGGTCATGCGGATCGTCCGGGTAGTAACCGGCGATCACCCGTATTCCGCGGCGGGCATACAGGGTGGCCAGCGCCAGACCAATGCCGCTTGCCGCACCACTGATTGCCGCTACTCGCTGACTGATGTTTGTGGTTTCCATCATCGCTCCTTACGCCTGAGGTTGTGTGTTAACGGTCTTGTTCATCCCTGACGCGCGCTGGACATCGCCACGCGCCAGCCACATCACCACACCTGAGATAAAGCAGGGTATGGCGCCAAACCACAGCGCAGCATCCTGCCAGTGCCCTCCATGGCTTAACACTGCGGTGGTACCAACGCTGGCGATGATCGCCCCGACCGGTCCCATCGCGCCAATCAACGCCCCTGCCGTAGCACGGATGGCGGTAGGAAAGCTTTCACTAATGAAAAACAGCGCTGCAGCGTAGGGACCAATCAGGAAGAACAAACCAATACTGTAGAGCGTGACGATAGTGGCAAAGTTGTCCGGGCAGTAGAGCATGCCAGCAAACGCCACCCCCCCCAGCATCCAGCCGACCGCGATAGTATTACGACGCCCAATCCGGTCGCCCAGCCAGCCATGGGCCAGGTAACCGCAATAGCCCACCAGATTGGACAGGATTAAGATAAGCAACGAGTTGTTAAAAGAAACATCATGGGTTTTGGTGATGACCGTCGTACCGAGCACGCTAAAAATCTGAATGGCAAACCAGTTGATCAGTACCGCCGCCCCCAGTACCAGGGTGGCGCGCAGCGATGTGCCTCGAAACGCTGCGGCAATCCCACCGCGGTGATGTTCCTCCCATGAAATCTGATAATCCTGGGCTACCTGACGGGCTTCGGCGATCTGCCCTTGTTCACGCAAATGTTGGATTTTCTTTTGTACCTGGAATTGAGGTGTTTCTTTAAGTTTTAGCGCCAGCACAGCGATAACCAGTGAGGGTAATGCTGCAAAAATGAAGCTGCCCTGCCAGCCGATGATGGGCATTAAAATGGCGGTCAGCGCTGAAGCGACTAGTGCACCGACCGGCCAACCACCTTGCACAAGACTGTAGACAAACCCTTTACGTTTATTGAGTTTTGGATCGTCGAGCGCGGTATACAGTTCTGATAAATAGGTAGCGTTCACCGTTTGTTCCGCGTAGCCCAACCCCGCGACAGAGCGAATGGCCGTCAGCGCCCCTTTCCCCCATGCACCGCCCACAGCGGTCAATAATGAGCACAACGCGGCACCGCCAACGGTAATGACAATCCCCATCCGGCGTCCCAGACGATCGACCAGCGGACCAATCGCCAGCGCAATCACTGCGCCGCCAACCGCCACCCAGGTGGCGATTTCCGCTTGCTCTACCTCATCCCAGCCAAAATGGAGACCGATTTCCGGCAATAATGTGCCAAAAAGGATGAAATCGTAGACAGCGAAAACCCAGGCAAAAAAGGCAATCCAGGTGGCAAATTTCACATCCTTGATGGTTAACTGCTGCGGCTGCCAGCCGTTTACGGAAGTTTTGTTAAAAATGCTCATAGCGTAATCCCTCTGTCAGGGGGTAAATGACATTATGCCGAGCGCGGTTTGCGCGCTTTAAAATCATCTGCAATTTCGTCAAAGGTCACGAAGCGAACGCCATCGTGGCTACGGATGTACTGAATCAGGCGTTCAAGCATTAACAACACCTGAGGACGGCCGGAAACATCGGGATGGATAGTCATGGTGAAGACGGCGTACTCATTTTCGCGATAGACCCAGTCGAACTGGTCGCGCCACATCTCCTCCAGATGACGAGGGTTAACGAAGCCATGGCTATTAGGGGATTTTTTGATAAACATCATCGGTGGTAGATCGTCGAGGTACCAGTTGGCTGGAATTTCAACCAGATCCGTCTCCTGTCCGCGCTGCAATGGTTTCATCCACGCATCGGGATGCTTGCTGTAGTCGATTTTTGTCCAGCTGTCGCCAACCCTGACATAGTACGGATGGAAGTCGTTGTGCATCAGACTGTGGTCGTATTTAATGCCCTTTTTTAACAGCAGCTCGTTAGTCACATTGCTAAACTCCCACCACGGCGCCACATACCCGGTTGGGCGTTTACCGGCTAACTGCGTCACCAGTTCGATGCTACGATCCAGCACCGCTTCCTCCTGGGCAGGTGTCATGGCAATCGGGTTCTCATGGCTATAACCATGGATCCCCACCTCATGTCCTGCCTCCACAACCGCTTTCATCTGCTCCGGAAAGGTTTCTATCGAATGCCCGGGAATAAACCACGTCGTACGTAATTGCTGCTCCGCGAACAGTTTCAGCAGCCGCGGCGCGCCCACTTCCCCGGCAAACAAGCCGCGTGAAATATCATCCGGAGAATCTTCGCCACCGTATGACCCCAGCCAGCCGGCAACGGCATCAACGTCCACACCAAATGCGCAAAGGATTTCTTTGGCCATGTTTATTTTCCTTTTGAGTTGAGGGATAACGAATTAGCGCCATCACCTTTGGAAGGCGCCAGCAGATGCGCTACCGCACAGGCAGCGCTTAAAAGCGAGCGATCTTCACCGTTCGGTGAAGAGAAAAGCAGACTGGTATACAGGCCGTTCGCGGTCGTACCGCTTGGCACAGCGAGACCGGGCATATCCAGTAAACTGCCTGGCATGGTTAAGCGCAGCGTGGCGCTATTGGCGAAGGCAAATGCCTCGGCATCCGCCTGCAAGGGCGCCAGCCGCGGCGCGGTATGCGCGACCGTTGGTGTCACCAAAATCGCGCCATTGAGTTCTTCAGCCAGTGCCTGCTGCCAGATCGGACGTAGACGCAAAAAGGTGGTGAGCACCGCCGGATCAATCGTGCCGGAGGCCAGCAGTCGGCGGCGAATGAGGGGATCCATCGCTGTTGCTGCCGGTGACGCCAGCAGAGAGGCATGTAACTGAAAGGCTTCAATCGCCCCTGGCCAGCCATGGTGAGCAATCCAGTTAAGTGCTTCATATAAGGCTGGCAGGCGCCGATATTCAACAACGACGCCTGACGCCGCTAATCGGGACAGCAACGAAGCACTGTTGTCACGGACGCTAATATCAGCGGCATTGAGAATTTCCGGATCGACAATTAACCGTGACACCGTCGACGACGACGTCTCCTCGCCACAGAGAATGACATCAAGGGCGTAAGCATCACGGACGCTGCGACAAAGAGGCCCGAGCGTATCGAGAGACGCCGCCAGGGGAAACACTCCGCTCGCGTCATAGCGATGACGGCTGGCGCGAAAACCGATCACTCCGCTAAACGCAGCAGGGATGCGCACGGAACCCGCGGTGTCCGTTCCTATTGCAATGCAGGCCACCCCTTGAGCAACCGCTCGCGCCGCGCCGCTGGAAGAGCCGCCAGGAACATGTTCCTCGCCATCGGTTGCCAGTAATGCCGGCGTGGTAAACGTTGGGTTAATACCCAGACCGGAAAAGGCAAACTCACTCAGATTGGTTTTGCCGATAGTCACCATTCCCGCCTGCGTCAGGCGCGCCACCATTCCGGCATCGTGTGTCGCGAGAGGCGCATCCAGGCGGGTTGCGGATCCTGCAGTGGTTCGGGTCCCGGCGATATCGAATAAATCTTTCCAGCAGACCGGAATACCATCCAATGGGCTCAGCGGCGCGCCCTCGCGCCAGCGCTGCGTCGAGGCGGCAGCCTCCTGACGGGCGCGTTCGGGAGTCAGCGTAATAAAAATCCCCTGGGTCTCTTTGGCCGCCGTCAGGCAGGCTTCCGTAAACGCAAGTGGCGAAAGCTGACCTCTGGCAAACAACGCCGCAATGGCACAGGCATCAATCTGGCCCCGCTGAAATTGCAGGCGAATCGTATTCGCGTTCATATCACCCTTAAATGTATATTTAAATAAAAATCCATTTAAACATAGCAAAACAAGTGCCAGAAGAATGACAACAAAGTGTCTAAAATGTGATCACATCGTATTAATTTTGTTTTATTGCAGTAATTTCAAGAAGATATAAGCGGGTAGGGTAATGAGATAACAAGTGTAGAAGAGCATCATGAACAGGAGTTATAAATGTATATTTTATGTAATGATCCATTAATGGGCAGCCTGCACTACCGCGGTGCTAATGATGGGGGTTGGTATGACACCGCTCAGGATGTGATAAGGTAAGTTTGATGAGGTAAGGATCGAAAATATGGTCATGCAGACAAACCCTTCGCATGCGGCAACGGAAGATACCGCCGCTGCGCGCTATGAAGTTATTCGTCAGTTTTTACGTCATATTCTGGTTGCCCAGCGAGTGCCAAAGGGGCTGGTACTTCTGGAGGGTCCGTTAGCACAACTATTCGGTACCAGCCGGGTGCCGGTGCGTCGGGCGCTCAGTCTGTTACATGAAGAAGGGTTAATTACCCGCTTCGAGGGGCGTGGTTTTATCGTGGCACAGCCTGACGAAGAGGTCGAGCCATTGCGCCTCGCCTTGACCAGGGAGCTCTTCGGCCTTGATGAACAGCAGCCATTGGTGGATACCCGCACCAGTGGTGAAAAGGTGCTGGAGAACCTGCAGGTTGTACTCTCAACAGCCATGGTATTTGGCTGTTATTCGGTAAATGAGCAAAAAGCGGCACAATATTATAATGTTAGCCGCTCGGTAATCCGTGAAAGTCTGATGCGTTTGCGCGACAAGGGACTGGTAGAAAAAGAGCCTTACTCACAGTGGTTGACCGGCCCGCTTACCGCGCGCGAAATCGCCGATCACTTCGAGATCCGCGCCAGCCTCGAACCCGCAGCGTTGTGCAAGGCTGGACCTCACCTTTCGTCGGCGTGGCTGGCGTCCATGCTGCAAAAGACGCAAGGTTATAAAGGTCGACAATTGACTGCCGCGGAACTGGAGTTACTGGAAGAAGATCTTCACATCCGCTGCCTCGAGCCCGCAGGTAATAAGCTGATGATGCAGATCCTGCGCCAGCATCAGTCTCCTTTCATCATCACGCGTATCTTCTATGATTTACTGGCCATTCCGGTAGAAACCGCCACCCTGGAAGAACACGCTCTGGTGTATGACATGTTGCTGAAAGGAAACTGGGCGCTGGCGGCCGCCTGCCTGAAAGATCACCTTGAACGCGCGCAATCCCGGACCCTTCAGCGCTTAAAAGTGCTTTCCGTGCTGCCTGTCCCCGACTTACCCAACTTTATGGAAGCGAACTAAGCAGAGGGCGGTCAGCCCGCCAGGGACAGCCAGTCGTTCGACACTTACAAACTCCCCTGCACCGCTGCAGCGCTGATATTCACCGGCATGCCGGAGCGGCGCTGCAGGGTTTGCTCGGCCTGCGAAGGACTCACTCCCGGCCCCTGAGTAAACTCGCGCAGCGCCGAGGTCATCGGTAGCGGGACCTTTCGGTCGGATTCAAATTCCGCCCGGTTGCGCGACAGCGGCTCGTGCACCTCCAGCCAATGGCTGCCGTCCGGCTCCACGGTGTACTTCACCGGCTGATCGATTAGCTGGACGCGCGTCCCCACCGGTACGTTATCAAACAGGAATTTAATATCGTCATTGCGCAGGCGAATGCATCCCTGGCTGACGCGCAGCCCAATGCCAAAGTTAGCGTTGGTGCCGTGGATGGCGTACAGCCTGCCGATGTAGATCGCATACAGCCCCATCGGATTATCAGGCCCGGGCGGCACCAGCGCCGGCAGGGTTTTGCCCTCTTTCGCATACTCGCGCCGGGTATTGGCGGTCGGAACCCAGGTCGGTCCCTCCTGCTTGCGCTCTACCGCCGTCACCCAGTTACGCGGGGTTTCGCGTCCGGCCTGGCCAATGCCGATTGGCAGCACTTCCACACTATTGCCCAGCGGCGGGTAATAATAGAGACGCATTTCGGCGACGTTGATGACGATCCCTTCGCGCACGGTGTCAGGCAGGATCAACTGTTGCGGAATAATCAGCGTCGAACCGGAGTGCGGCAAATAGACATCGACGCCGGGGTTGGCCTCCAGCATATTGCTCAACCCCTGGCCGTACTGGGCAGCAAAACTTTCCAGCGGTTGGGTGTTGTTCTCCGGCACGGCGATGGTAAATGCGCTGCCCACCAGACGACTTCCCTCCGGCGGCAGCGGATAACTGACGGCCAGCGCGCCGTGGCTGGCGAGCAGCATCAGCGCAGAACAAAGTAATTTCACACGCCGCATCGTCATTTTCCCTTCCTCAGTCGCGACTCTCGTGTGTGAATTATAGCGTTATTTCCTCGCCTCGATCCGCTGACCACGATGGCTTAAATCTGATAGTCGATAGCGGCCTCTTCCGGCTCCATCGCCTGACGCTTAATTTCATCCAGCGACAGTCCGGCATTGCACAGTTCGATAAAGCGCCAGACGTAGTTACGCTGGAGCTGGCCCCGCTTCAACCCCAGCCACACGGTATTGGCATCGAACAGATGGCGAGTATCGAGACGCGTAAAGGTGTCCGCTTCCCTGGCATCTCCGGACTGCTCGGCAACCAGCCCGACGCCCAGCCCCAGCTCGACATAGGTCTTGATGACATCGGAATCCTGCGCGCTCAGCACGATATCCGGCATCAACCCCTTGCGGTTGAAGGCCTCATCGATTCGCGAACGGCCAGTGATCCCCTGGCGGTAGGTGATTAACGGCCAGCGGGCTATTGCCTCAAGCGTCAGAGGAGAAACCTGCGTCAAAGGATGATCCTTCGGCACCAGCAGGCTGTGATGCCAGCGGAACCAGGGGAAAGCCGCCAGCGTCGGGTCGTTGCTCAGGCGCTCGCTGGCGATACCGATATCCGCCCCGCCGTTATGCAGCAGCGCTTCGATTTCCTGCGGGGTGCCCTGCACCAGCTCGACGCGAACATCTGAGAACAGCTCGCGGAAGGCTTTAATCACCGGCGGCAGGCTGTAGCGCGCCTGGGTGTGGGTGGTGGCGATGGTTAAGACGCCGGAGGCATCATTGGTAAAGAGATCCGCCAGCCGCCGGACGTTGCTGGCTTCATTGAGGATGCGCTCGGCAATGGATAACAGCGCTTTACCCGGCTCGGTCATGCCTAACAGGCGCTTACCGCGACGGATAAAGATCTCAATCCCCAGCTCCTCTTCCAGTTCCCGGATATGGCGGCTGACGCCTGACTGCGAGGTATAGAGCATATTCGCGACTTCCGTCAGGTTGTAATCCTGACGGGCCGCCTCACGGATAATTTTCAGTTGCTGGAAGTTCACCCTTTCCTCCGGGCCAATGGACTTAACGTATCTGCTATTGTTAAAGTCTGTTGTCCCAGGTAACAAATAATAAAAACCAGCAACTTATTCCTTAAGAGAATATAGCCTAACTAACCAGCTGCAGTTCACGGTTCTCCAGCGACGGGCGGCTCACCAGAGACAGCAGGATCTCTTTCACCGCCTGCGCCTGCGGCGACAGACTGCCGCGTGCCGACATATTCAGCGACAGCGACAGGCTCATCGACGGCGTGCTAATCCGCGCCATCCAGCCGTTTGCCGCGCCGCACAGGGAGCGGGCAGCGGATTCCGGCAGGACCGTCGCCCCCATGCCGCTGGCGATAGCCGCAGTCAGGGTGGTAATGGATTCGATCTCGCCGATAATTTTCGCCGACAGACGACGCAGGGTGAACGCCTCGGTGACCCGCGCCCGTACCGCGCTGTAATCCCGCGGCAGGAACAGGTTCATCTCCGCCACCGCCGTGAGATCCACGCTCTGTCCCGGGCAGTCGCGGGTACCCACCAGGTAGAGATCCTCTTTCAGCAGCGGCTGGCTGACGATACCGGCCACTGGCGAACGCTCATACAGCACCGCCATATCCAGCTGACCCGCCAGCAGCTTGTCATTCAGCGCAGTGCCGCTGCTCTCCTGCAGATAGACCATCACCTCGGGCAACTCATTACGCACCGTCTGCAGCAACGGCATGGTAATGGCAGAAGCTGCCGTGCCCGGCGCCAGGCCAATCGAGACCTGACCACGCAGCGTCTGGCCGACGTTATTGACCGCCAGCTGCGCCTGCTCACACTGGCGCAGGATGGTTCGCGCATGGGTGTAGAGTATTTTACCGGCTTCCGTTGGCGTGACCCCTCGCTTGGTGCGTATCAGCAACTGCTGGTCCATTTCACCTTCCAGGGTCGCGACCTGCTGGCTCAGGGCCGGTTGTGCGATGTGCAAGACTTCAGCGGCCTGGGTCAGACTGCCGATATCGACGATTTTCACAAAATATTTCAGTCGTCTTAAGTTCATTTTGCCTCCTGTAAGGAACGCCAGCGTCAACGCTGGAAGTATGATGTAACTGGTTTTGCAATTTGCTTGCCAGCTTTTCAATTGCGCTGCCGCTGCCCGCCAGAAGCCGTGTTATAAGGGATAGTGATAACAATCCAGCTTTTATTTGCCCGGTAAGCAGATTGTGGTATGCCCCATTAGGGGTATTTTTGCACCGCAACGGTGCGTAATGGTGAAAAAAGCGGCGCCCAGCCAGGGGTTGTTGAAATTGTCAGCAGTTGAACGCAATTCTTTGAATCAGGCTTTGACAAGGCCGGATGGCATCGTTAATATGCGCCCCGTTCACACGATTCCTCTGTAGTTCAGTCGGTAGAACGGCGGACTGTTAATCCGTATGTCACTGGTTCGAGTCCAGTCAGAGGAGCCAAATTTAAAAAGCCTGCTTTCGAGCAGGCTTTTTGCTTTTCGGTTTTCATGCGGCCTTACGCGGTTTACGGCGTCATTGCCGCGCGGCAAATCGGGCAACCTGTTCGGCGAGAAAATCGATTTCCTGCGGCGTGTTATAAAAAGCCAGCGAAGGCCGGACGGTACTCTCATAGCCCAAACGACGCAGGATCGGTTGCGCACAGTGATGCCCGGACCGCACAGCGATGCCAACCTGACTGAGATAGCGCCCCACGGCTTCATTTTCATACCCCGCCAGCACAAAAGACAAGACGCTGGTTTTGTTCGCCGCGGTGCCGACCAACGTCAGGCCCGGAATAGCCGACAGCTTCGCAATCCCATACTCCAGTAAGGCATGCTCATACTGCGCAATATTTTCGATCCCCAGTGAGGTCACATAGTCGATGGCCGCCCCCAGCCCGACGGCATCGGCAATATTGCCCGTTCCCGCCTCAAACTTATTCGGCGAAGGCTGATAGCGCGTCAGCTCAAAGGTCACGTCGGCAATCATGTTCCCGCCGCCCTGATACGGGCGCGCCGCTTCCAGTACCTCCTGCTTGCCATAGACGACGCCGATCCCGGTAGGTCCAAAAATTTTATGCCCGGAGAAGACAAAGAAATCGGCATCCAGCGCCGTGACGTTGGTCGGAATATGTGAGATAGACTGCGCGCCGTCGATGGCGATACGTACGCCAAAACGATGGGCGATCTGCACCAGTTCCTGAACCGGCGTCACGGTCCCCAGGGCGTTGGAAACGTGAGTGGCGGACACAAAACGGGTTTTATCGTTGAATAACCGAATATACTCCTCGACGATCAGCTGTCCGTGCTCATCAACCGGCGCAACGCGGATCGTCGCGCCCGTCTCCTGCGCAATAAGTTGCCACGGCACAATGTTGGCGTGATGCTCAAGCTGTGTGAGGATAATTTCATCCCCAGGGCGTAGCAGCGGCTTCACGTAACTGTGCGCGATAAGATTGAGTCCCTCCGTGGTGCCGCGCACGAAGATAATATTCTCCGGGCCGCGGGCGCCAATAAAACGCGATACTTTCTCCCGCGCGGCTTCATAAGCATCGGTGGAACGAGCGGCAAGCGTATGCGCCGCCCGATGAACGTTCGAGTTTTCGTGCAAATAATAATGGCTGATGCGATCGATAACCTGCTTCGGGCGCTGGGTCGTCGCGGCATTATCCAGCCACACCAGCGGATGCCCCTCCACCTGTTCGGCAAGGATCGGAAAATCTGCACGGATCCGCTCAACGGGGATCTGCCCAACCCGCGCCGCTGGCGCAGGCCGGGAGCCGAAAGCAGGCAATGTTGCAATCCCGCGAGGGGCGATATCCGCCCTGCTCTCCTGGCCCAGTGGCACCACCCGCGGCGCGTAGGCCGTCTCCACTCCGCGCGGACGGGCGGGCGTATCGCTCAGCAACCCTTGCAGATCCCGCGCGTCGGGCAGACCATAATCGCGTGCAGAGGGGGCGTCATCCGCCTCGCCGGGCCATCCGCCCGGCGCAAAGGGAAGCGTGAATAAATTACTCGTAGTCATAATATTCACCCACTTCAACATCTTCCAGCACAGCAATGGCATCATCGGCCAGGATCGCGGCGGAGCAATAAAGTGAGAGTAAATAAGAGGCCACGCCGTTATCATCGATCCCGCGGAAGCGCACCGACAGCCCGCGAGACTGCTCGTTTGGCAGCCCTTCCTGATAAAGCCCCAGCACGCCGCGTTTACTTTCCCCGGAGCGAATCAGCAGAATATTGGTTTTCCCGCCCTGGCTTTTTGGGTTCTTCAGTCCGTCGACAAACAGTTTATCGGAAGGGATCAGCGGAATACCGCGCCACAGAATAAAAGTCCCGCCATGCAGGTTCACGGTGACCGGCGGCACACCGCGTCGCGTGGCTTCACGCTGAAAGGCGGCAATGGCCCGCGGATGGGCGAGGAAGAAGGAAGGCTCTTTCCACACTTTTGACAACAACTCATCCAGATCATCCGGCGTCGGCCGGCCGTTGCGGGTCTGAATGCGCTGTGAGTCATCGATATTTTTCAGCAGTCCATATTCATCGTTATTAATAAGCTGGCTTTCCTGGCGTTCACGCAGGCTTTCGATCGCCAGCGCAATTTGCTCTGACGCCTGGTCATAGGGCGAACTGTAGAGATCGGCAATTTTGGTATCAACGTTAATAATGGTCGAGATCGAATCCAGCTGATATTCACGCGGTGTGGTCTGATACTCAATATAGCCCTGTGGTATCTCTACGCGTGAAGGGTCCTGGCTGCATAATACGTCCAGCGGCGTCTCCCCCTCCACGACCTTGTTGACGCGATAAATGCCCGACTCCAGCCCTTTATAATCGAGAAAACGACTGACCCAGCGCGGAGTAATTGCCGCAAATTGCGGCGCCGTTTTGGTCACATTCGCTAACTGATACGCGGCTTCACGCCCCAGTGCATTAATGCTTTTTTGTTCTGCCATGATAAGTCCTTAGTGTTTGAAAGAGTGGAGCTGAAAGTTAGTACTGCGGTAAACGGGTATCGACATCCCGCGCCCAGGCGTTTAGGCCATCTTTTAAATTCATCACGCGCCCCTGATAACCTGCGCGCTGGAGTGCCCGAATGGCGAAAATACTGCGCTGCCCTATCTTGCACAGAAACACCGCATCGACCGTCGGATCGAATTCATCGATACGTCTGACTATCTGGCCCAGCGGCATCACTTTGGCCTGCGGAAATTTTGCGATCGCTCTTTCGTGGGGCTCACGAATGTCGATCAGTTGCAGGGGTTTTCCCTCCTCTATCCACGCATGAAGCTCAAGCGCCGTGACGCTTTCAATGGGTGCTTCTGACTCATCGGGTTTCAGTCCGCAAAACTCCTCATAGTCGATGAGCGCATGGATCGACGGATGCTCACCGCAGACCGGGCAGCCCGGGTCCCTCTCCAGCCGCAGTTCACGTTGCTTCATCTGCCACACATCAAAGAGCAGCAGACGGCCGATCAGGCTCTCGCTGCCGCCGACGATAAGCTTGATGGCTTCCGCGGCCTGAATAGTGCCAATAATGCCCGGCAACACACCGACCACGCCGCCTTCCGCGCAGGAGGGCACCAGCCCCGGTGGCGGTGGCTCGGGATAAAGGCAGCGGTAGCAGGGCCCTTGCCCGGCATGAAAAACGCTGGCCTGCCCTTCAAACTGGAAGATGGAGCCGTAGACCAGCGGCTTACCCAGTAACACGCAGGCATCGTTGATCAGATACCGGGTGGGATAATTGTCCGTGCCATCGACCACCAGGTCGTATTCGCGGATGATCTCGAGCGCGTTTTTACTACTCAGGGTGGTGTTATAGGTTTCCACCTGAATCTCGGGGTTAATTGCTTTAATCTTGTCTTTCGCCGAAGCGACTTTGGGGCGGTTAATATCTTTGGTGCTGTGAATAATCTGCCTTTGCAGGTTGGAGATATCGACAAAATCAAAGTCGACAATCCCCAGCTTACCAACCCCCGCCGCGGCCAGATAAAGCGCCACTGGCGCCCCCAACCCGCCGGTGCCAATAAGTAACACGCGGGCGGCCTTCAGACGCTTTTGCCCCTCAAGCCCGACTTCCGGCAGCAGCAAGTGGCGGCTGTAGCGGGCAATCTCAGCATGCGTCAGCGCCGACAGACGGTCGTCCGGGATAATGCTCGGTCTGCTCATATCGCCTTCCCGACGCCACCGGCAATGGCGGGAACCAGCAACACTTCCGCCCCATCGCTAACCGGCGTCTCCAGCCCACCGGTAGTTTTAATATTGTGCTCACCCACATACAGATTGATAAAGCTGCGCAACGCGCCTGCGTCGTCATACAGATGCGGCTGAATGTCCGGATATCGCGCCGCCAGCGCCGCGACCAGTTGCCCAACGGTGTGACCTTCGAGGGTCACCTTCCCCTGACCGTCGGTGAACGCGCGTAGCGCAGTGGGGATCAGTAATGTCGATGCCATAGTGATAATCTCTCCGTGTTTTGCTCTGGTTTCCGGCAACGTTGTGCCTGTTATTCACGTCATGAAACGATGTGCACTTCCTCCTGCAAAAAGCGCAGGCGGTCCTGCGTGAGCCGCCAGCTGGTCAGCGCCCCCGCCTGCCGCTGCGCGACCGCCACGATGATGTAGGCGTAAAACGGCAGGGCATGTTCACGGTCAAATTCCGATGGAATGGCCGGATGATCGGGGTGCGAATGGTAATAGCCGATGACATCCACACCTTCCGCCAGCGCAGCACGCTCCGCCCGCAAGGCGTCGTCGGCGGTGATAACAAAGCGGTGGTACTGCTCTTCCGATTCCCGCGCGTTGACGATGGGGAAAATCGCCGTCACGCGGCCATCGCCCTGCGCAGATAAATGACCAAAAAGCGCACCACAGCATTCATTGGGATAGGTCTTTTCCCCTTCAGCGCCAATCTGTCTGGCGATTTCACGAGTCAATTCAATCATGGGTTTCATTCCAGAAAGGGTCGGTCAAATAGCGGGAGCCCACATCGCACAGCAGCGTGACCACCACCGAACCAGCCGGCAGCGTGCGGGCCAGCCGTGCGGCGGCGGCAACATTGGCGCCAGATGAAATACCGACAAAAATGCCGTCCCGCCGGGCGAGGCGTCGCGCACTCGCATAGGCCTCCTCGGTGGTGACGGAAATCACATCATCAAACAGGGTTTCGTCGAGAATGCCGGGTTTAATACTGCTGCCCATATGCTTAGTCCCTTCAATGCCATGGAATGGCGAAGCGGGCTGAACGGCGAGGGTTTTCACCCGCGGATCCTCAAACTTCAGCCGCCGGGCGGTGCCAACAAAACTGCCTGACGTGCCCATCCCGGCGACAAAATGGGTGACTTGCTTTCCGCTTTGCTCCCAGATCTCTTTCCCGGTGGTCGCGAAATGCGTTTGCGGATTAACGGGGTTGTTATACTGGTCGGGATAAAAATAGCGCTCCGGGTGTGCGGCGACCTGGGCCTGGACTTCAAGATAAGCGCCATCGGAACCTTCAAGCGGATCAGTCTCCACAATCGTGGCGCCATACTGACGAATTATTTTTTTACGCTCCGGGCTGGTATTCTGCGGGAGATACAGCCGAACGTGATACCCCAGCGCGGCGCCGATCATCGCGTAAGCAATTCCGGTATTACCGCTGGTCGCATCAATAATAGTTTTATCCGGCGTCAATAACCCCCGCGCAATTCCGTCCAGTACCATCGCTTTTGCCGCGCGGTCTTTCACCGAGCCGCTGGGATTCATAAATTCAGCTTTCGCCAGCAGCGTGACACCCGATAATTCTGCAGAAAAAGAGGGCAAGGCTATTAAAGGCGTCTCGCCAATCGTTTCAAGTAACTTCATAATAATGATCACGCTGCTATTTTAATGGTACGGGAACGATAGGTTTATTTATTCTTGTAATGATTAAATGCCGTCGCCGTCGCTGAAATGTCTCTGCTGTATTCGCGCCTGTTGAACATTACTGTCCGGTGGCACATCACGAGTTAGCCAGATATTTCCTCCGATGCTGGAGCGCGCCCCAATGGTAATTCTCCCGAGGATTGTCGCGCCGGCATAAATCACAACGTCATCTTCAATAATAGGGTGGCGAGGATAATTTTTTTGCAATTGTCCATCCTCACCGACGAGAAAACGTTTGGCTCCCAGGGTGACGGCTTGATAAATACGCACTCGTTTACCGACGATGGCGGTTTCACCAATGACCACACCGGTTCCGTGATCGATAAAGAATCCATCATCAATCTGCGCACCGGGATGAATATCGATACCGGTCTGGCTATGCGCCTTTTCCGTGATGATGCGCGCCAGCAGCGGAAGGTCGAGCTGATGCAGCTCATGGGCCAGCCGATAGTGCATCACCGCATGAATTCCCGGGTAGCAGAGCAGCACATCATCCATGCTGCGCGCGGAAGGATCGCCCTGATAAGCGGCGAGGATATCACCGTCAAGACGCTGACGAATCACCGGTAAACGGTTGGCAAACTGCTGAACGCGTCTGACCGCCTCCTGCAACAGGACCTCATTTTCCGCCTGCTCATCCGACTGATAATAGAGTTCCAGAAGTGCTTCTTCGGTGAGCCTGTCCAGCGCGGTGCCCAGCAAATGGCCGACGTAATAATCTTCCCCCTCTTTGCGTAAGTCCACGTCGCCTAAGCGCATCGGATAAAGCACTTTTATCAATGTATCCGCGACGGAATTAACGCTTTCCCGGGAAGGTAAACTCCGTTTATTACGATAATTATTCTTCGCGTGCTCATCGCGCCACGCCTGGCGAACGCGACGCAATTCATTGACGACATTATTTAAATGCCAGTTATTTTCTCTTTTCGGCAAGAGATACAATTCACCCGCTTCCGGCATAATAATATCCTTCATAAAAGCACATCGATAAAATTCTTTTTGGCGTTACCTCACTTTTATGCATTACCCACATTAAAAACAAATAACCTTATTGACTTTAAATAGCTGAAAAGAATAAATAGTTAAAAATCAAGGTATTCTTCCCCCCTCACCTCGCTCAGTCGTGACATCGCGTCCCGCCTGGTCAAGCATTGTAGGCGTCAAACCCCAGTGAGATGGGGAAAAGCAGGTTCCTTGCAATAAGTAGAGCCAGAGGTTTGCTTTCAGAGCAACTCGCCCCATCTGCCACTGTTCGCCAGTCCAGGCCGCCAACATAAAAAAAGCCTGCTTTTCCAGCAGGCTTTGTTTTATACCGCGGCAGAACACCTCTTCCGGAAGGCGAACCAGCCCCTTTCAGCGCTTACGCCCCGGCCTTCCGGCCATGTTTGTTAGCGCAAGCTTTCTTCCTTGAGGTCTATCTCCCGCAGCACTTCATAAAAGGTCGTATCACTGATGTTATGGGCGCGCCGCAGCCGGAACAGCTCCTGGCGCTGAGCGATAATGACCTCCCTTTGCATATACTTCTCCAGCCTGGCGCGCTTCGCCAGCTCCAGCCCGACGTCCTGCTCCTCGTCACTGTCGTTATAGTGCAGCCGCCGCTGGTACGTTTCCAGCAGCATATTGCCCGCATCGACCCGCAAAGCCTGCTCATTCGGATCGTCCACCGACTCGTCCAGCAGCGCATTCAGGCGGTTAATCGCCACTTCGGTCATCACCGCACCGATATTGTCCTTTCCGGTGTCATGGGGTAAATCATCGGCCAGATACTGGGTCATGTACGGCAGGCCGACGGCCGCCACGATGAGCGACATCAGGATCACCGCCATTGAGAGAAAGATCAGCAGTTCCCGCCCCGGAAACGGCGAGCCATCCGCCAGCAATACCGGTAGTGTCAGGATACCGGCAAGGGTGACGGAACCTTTTACCCCCGCCAGCGCCATGACGGCCATAATGCTGAATCGCGGACGAATAGTGATAGCCTTGCCCCGGCGCTTACGGCGGAAAATCGTCAGGGTCATCGACAGCCATACCCAGGCAAAGCGCATCAGGCCAAGCGCCAAGGTGATGGCCACCGCGTACAGCAGCAGATACCAGGGAGACGAGACGCCGGCCTGACTGGCCACCGCAGGAAGCGTTTTCAGCATGCGCGGCAGCTGCTCGCCCAGCATGAGAAAAATCATGCCGTTGAGGGTGGTCTGCAGCATGGTCCACACCGCGCTGCTTTTCATACGCGTCGCCGGCAGTCGGGGCCCCGACAGCTGCTCATAGTGCATCGCAATGCCGGCGGCCACCGCAGCAAGAATGCCTGAGACATGGAACGCCTCGGCCAGCAAATAGGCAGCGAAGGGGATAAGCAGGCTTATCAGGATCTGAATTGCCGGCTCCTCGCGGGTGCGCCGCACGAGAAAGTTGTTGCATTTGCCGGTGACCCACACCACCACGAGGCCACTGAGGATCCCCCCAAACGCCATCAGGAAAAACTTCACCACTGCGTCTCCCGGCGAGAAGCTGCCGGTCAGCACCGCGGCGATGGCGAAGTTAAAGGCGACAAGGCCTGAAGCATCGTTTAACAGCGACTCCCCTTCGAGAATATGCGCCATCCTTGAGGGAAGCGGTGAGCTGGCGGTCATTGCCGATACCGCCACCGGATCGGTGGGTGACAGAATAGCCGCGAGGGCGAACCCCGCGGCCACGGTGATAGCCGGGATCAGCCAGTGTATAAACAGACCAATGCCGAGGATCGTCACCATCACCAGGCCTATCGCCAGCGACAGAATCGGCTTCATATCCCTGAAAAAGGCGTCTTTGGGGATCCGCCAGCCATCGAGGAAAAGCAGCGGCGGAATAAACAGCAGCAAAAAGATATGCGGATCGAAATCGACCTGAAATCCGCCGGCGGCCAGCGCAGCGCCTGCGGCGATCTGGATCAGCGGCAGCGGCACCTTAACGGGCAGAAGATGAGACACGAACACGGTCACGACGATGGCCATCATAAAGACCAACACAATAGTAATTAGCGACATTCGCCCCCTCCTCTGACGGCAATACTCATTCTGTACATCACGCTTTTATTCCTTTCCTTGCAGGTGTTGTTTCATCGCCGGTTTATTGCTTCAGACGCCGATAATAGAGGTCAGCAATCTCTGTATGATGGCGATGTTATTTAAACTACGGTGCGCCTCATGCCGAACCAGGGGTGACAATGTGTTTTATCGTACCGCCTTTGTCAATCCGCCATCGTCTGCAAATAATTGACAATCCGCGTCTGCGACAGCGCAATGCAGGTATCTCTGGCGCTCGTCTATCCCACCTGATGGTAATCACGGATCAATATATTTTTATATTATTAGTTCTTCTTATCGTATTTCGAATACGGATATTACCAGGCAACATAATAGAATTCGCAGAGTAATATTTCACTGCCGAAAACAACGGTTATCGGCGTACAGTGCCAGAACATGCTCATGCCAGGCCGCCTTCCTGACCCTGGTTTTCGACATCCCTCTCCTCCGCCACGCTGCGCTTGCCCCATCCCGGGTTTGGGCGTACCCTGACCGACAATTAAACCACACGGTCTAAATGATGAATCCCGATACCTCCGCCGTCCTGAAGCCCCGCCGCGGCCGTCCACCCAAGGTCGATCGCCAGTTTGACGATACGCGCCAGGCGCTGATTCGCTCAGGCCTTGAAGTGCTGACCGAAACGGGCTATCTCGCGGCAGGTATCGAGGCCGTTATCAGGAATATCGATGTGCCCAAGGGATCGTTTTATCACTGCTTTAAAAGCAAAGAGGCTTTTGGCCTGGCCGTGCTTAGCGCCTATGGCGACTTTTTTGCGCATAAATTAGATAAATTCCTGCTGGACTACGCCGTGCCGCCGCTGGAACGGATGGCGGCTTTTGTGCGTCATGCCGGCCAGGGTATGGAGAAATACCAGTTTCGCCGCGGCTGCCTGGTGGGTAACCTGCTGCAGGAAGCCCCGCTGTTACCCGACACCTTTCCCGGGCGATTAAAAGCGATCCTGACGGCATGGGAGTCGCGCGTGGCCCGCTGCCTGCACGAGGCGCAGGCTGCCGGAGCGATCGCCCGCGACGCCTCACCGGACGCGCTGGCCCAGGTCTTCTGGATCGGCTGGGAAGGCGCGGTGATGCGCGCCAGGCTGTGCCAGTCCGCCGCACCGCTTCACCAGTACTGGGAATTTTTTGCGCACAGTATGACAACAAAAACACCTGCACAGGACGGCGTTAGCGCCGATAACCCCCTTCCGACGAGGAATACTCTGTCATGAAAGCATTAGTTCTGGACCAGATCGACAACCGCACCGTCGCCGCCATCAAAGCGATCGACCTGCCCGCCCTTGCCGAAGGCGATGTTCGGGTCGCTATCGACTGGTCGAGTCTCAACTATAAAGATGCCCTGGCGATCACCGGCAAAGGCAAAATCATCCGTCAGTTCCCGATGGTGCCTGGCATCGATTTTGCGGGACGGGTGAGTGAAAGCCGCGATCCGCGCTTTGTTCCCGGTCAGGACGTGATCCTGACCGGTTGGGGCGTAGGCGAAAACCACTGGGGTGGCCTGGCCACCGAAGCCTGCGTCAAAGGCGACTGGCTGGTTGCCCAGCCGGCGGCGCTCAGCGCGCGCCAGGCGATGATCATCGGCACCGCCGGCTTTACCGCAATGCTGTGCGTTGATGCCCTCGTCAATGCGGGCGTCACTCCGGAAAGCGGGGATATCCTGGTTACCGGCGCCAGCGGCGGGGTCGGCAGCACCGCCGTGGTGTTGCTGAAAGCGCTGGGCTACCGGGTGACGGCGGTATCGGGCCGGGAATCGACGCACGATTACCTGCGTCAGCTGGGCGCCGATGCGATCCTGCCGCGCAGCGACTTCGCGGAGACCCGTCCGCTGGAGAAACAGCTGTGGGCGGGCGCGGTGGATACCGTTGGCGGCACGATGCTGGCCAAAGTGCTGGCGCAGACGCAATACCGCGGCTGCGTCGCCGCCTGCGGTCTGGCCGGGGGCTTCGATCTACCGACCACCGTGATGCCGTTTATTCTGCGCAACGTGCGCCTGCAGGGGGTGGACTCGGTGATGGTGCCGACCGCTGAACGCGACGCCGTCTGGCAGCGTCTGGCCCAGCTCCTGCCGGAAAGCTACTACCAGCAGGCGGCCACCGAAATCACGCTGGAGCAGGCGCCAGCGTATGCCGCAGATTTTCTCAGCAACACGATTCACGGCCGGACGCTGGTCAATATCGGCCAGTAATCCTCTTCTCCCGGCGCCCGTGGGGCGCCGGACTTCGAGAGGATCAAGGCATATCATTTCCTTCCCCACGGGATTATGATGACGCGAACCGATGCCTTTGCGAGTGGTAAAAAAGTAAATGGATGTCATAAGCATCATTATGGCGGCGGGTAAATCATCCGTTGACGTTGCACTGTATACGCTGTTGCCGATTATGGTGATCATGCTGATCATCATGAAATATCTGGAGGTCCGCGGCATCCTCGATGTGATTGTTCGCTGGGTTGCCCCGCTGCTGAAGCCCTTCGGCTTAACCGGGATGAGCGCCTTCGCCCTGATCCAGATTAACTTTGTTAGCTTTGCCGCCCCGCTTGCGACGTTGTCGATTATGGACAAACGCGGCGTCTCGGACCGGCAAATGACCGCCACGCTGGCCATGGTGTTCGCCATGGGGCAAGGCAACGTCTTTTATCCCCTCACCCCTTTTGGTCTGCACTGGCTGGCCTCGATCGTTATCTCGGTGATCGGCGGGCTGTGCGCGGCCGCCGTCGCCTGGCACGTCACCGGACGGCGCTTATCGGTCGCCGAAAATCCCCGCGCGGAAGCGTTACCTAACGCCGAGCAAAACAGCCAGGGCATACTGGCGGTGATCAACAGCGCCGGCTCCGACGCCATCCGCCTGGCGCTCGGCGCAGTCCCGATGCTGATCCTGTCGTTAACCATCGTCGGACTGCTGCAGGGCGCCGGGGCCATTGACCTGCTACAGCAGGCGCTGAAGCCGGTACTTGGCTGGCTGCATATCCCGCAGAACTTTGTGCTGCCGGCGCTGGTGAAGTGCGTCGCCGGGGGCACCGCCTACTTTGGCGTCATTTCTGAGCTGATCCAGCAGGGCAAAGTCACCGTCAGCCAGGTCAACGCCTCGGCCGGCCTGCTGATCCAGACCTTTGACCTCCCCGGTATCGGTATTTTTCTCGGCGTCAGCTCACGGTTTGTGCGCCTGTTTCGCTTTGTCGTTCCCGCGGCGATCGTCGGCATCCTGCTGCGTACCGTTCTGCACCTGATCCTGTTTTAACGCCTCTGCTCTGGCCTGCGCTTTCAGGCAGGCCGCCACCGCCGCCTGCTCGCCGCAGGTGATATGCTCATCGACGCGCGCCAGCATCCACGGAAAGAAAGGATTGGAGGTGACGCGCATTAACGTCTCCAGCCCCACGCTCAGCGTTCCGGTTTCCCCTCGCAGTGAAATGGTGCCCAGGCTGATGCCGTAGCGGTTCTTCTCGTCCGGCTCGCGACCGTACAGCGAGTCGCTCAGGGGAAACGGCACCGCCACATGCGACAGAGAGTACATATCCGCCGGCCAGGCGAGATGCAACGGATAACGATGCTCATCCCGCTCCTGCGCCAGCGTGGTACGGGCGATGGTCTGCAGCGTGTGCGCCGTCGCGTTGGTCACCACCGTAGTGGTATAGGCCCGCGGCGCCGGGGGCAGCAGCGTATTGACTGCCGCATAGAGCGCGGGACGGAACAGGACCCGGAGATCCGCCGCCTGGTTAATGTCGAACACCACCAGCTCGCTGCCGTTATCCGGCAGGTAACGATACAGGGACTCCACCACCGCGCGGGTGCTGACCGTGGAATCCATCACCGACTGAAAGGTCAGGACCGGCGGCAGCGCTTTCAGCTCGCCCTGACGGGACGCGCGGATAATCTGCTGCTGCAGCGCCTGGCTCAATAACCAGGACTGTCTTGCCGCCTTGACCGGAAAGGAGTTGTACTTGAAGGGATTAAACTCAGGCGCCACGTTCAGCCAGGCCGCGCGGGCGAACGCCGGGAAGATGGACGGCAGCCCGGCGAGGCCAGCGAAACGGGCAAACGCGGTCACACCGATCATCGGCGACAGCAGGATAATCTGCTGCGGCTGGCGCAAGTGATTGTCTTCCAGGCTATCAAGAGCATACTTGAGCGCCAGTGCGCCGCCGTTAGAGTAACCGACCAGATGCAGCGGCACGTCCGCCCCGGCCAGGCGCGTCGCTTCGCGCACTGCCAGACGCGTCGCCGCCAGCCAGGTCTCCCAGTCCACCGCCGTTAACGCCCCCGGCGCGGTGCCGTGTCCCGGCAAACGCGGCACCACCGCCACATAACCCCGCTGCTGCCAGAGTTGCGCCAGATAGCGCACGCTGTAGGGCGAATCAGTCAGGCCATGGAGCAGCACCACGCTGCCGCGCGGCTTGCCCTGCGGCAACAGCACAAAAGAACGATTCCAGTCCTGCTTAAACTGCCCCGGCCAGACCCGGCTGTGACGATAAAAGCGGTTGACCGGGGTTTTATCTTCCTCCGGCAAAGCCTCTGTCACCTCGCGCTGGAGATCGGCGAAAATCGTCTTCTCCCGCGCCAGATACTGGGCAAAGGTCGCCTGGTCGATCTCTTCGGCCGACATCTCGTTGGCGCTCCAGGTATGCCAGCGATGCAGGGCCGGGCCACGCTGGGACTCATAGATCCGCCCGGCGAGAAAGACCACCAGCAGCACCAGTACCGCAATGATCCCTTTTTTTAGCAGTGAGCCAATCACGGCGCCCGACGTTCGCCAGTGGCGTAAAACATGCTTCATGACGCTCCCTCTTATATTTTTCGCGTAGCCGAACTCATCTGCCCTATTCCTGACAGGCTATTTTCACTGTCTGCTTCTCAGCATAGTCATCGGTTCCGGCAAATTAAACCCGGCAGATCATTCATGTTCGGTGAAAAAAAGCCTACCGATGAGATCAACGTTCGGTCGCGTATTTTTAAACACTGTATAAACCAAGGGGATAATCTTATTGTCAGACCTTGAGGAAACATGAATTATCGGCAGGGACGCAAACAGGACAGGAAGATATAGATGGAGTGGTGGGTAAAAAAAGTACGAAAAAATTCAATGACCAGCTCCTGCTGCGTCGTGCTGCAGAGCGGTGCGCTGGAGATGATTGCGGAAATTGAAGCTTGTCGCCTCCACCTGCAGGAAGGCGATAAACTCACTCCGCTGGCCAATGCTCGTTATTGTCTGAATAATAACCCGGCGCAGACGTTGAAGATCCTCAAAGCCACTCATTATAGCAGTGAGCGCTGGGCCAAACTCGGCGGATAAAGAGCACGTCCGGCCCTTAGCCAGTTATAGTCTCAGTATCTTCGCATCCAATATATAAATTCCCCTTCGTCCTTTTCACGCTGTGACATACTATCGGGAATGTCAGCAGACCTGAAACAAGGAGCGAATAATGAATCACAAGGCCGCCAGTCTGACCCCGGAACAAGCGCTTGCCGAGCTGGAAGCGCGCTATGAAGCCTCGGTCACGGCGTTACGCAAGGCCATCGGCGACTATATCGACCATAATACGCTCCCTGATACCGAAGCCCGTGCGGAAGGCCTTTTTGTCTACCCGCAGCTGTCGGTCTCCTGGGACGGCGCCGATCATAAAGCCCTCAAAACGCGCGCCTGGGGACGTTTCACCCATGCCGGTTGCTATACCACCACCATTACGAATCCGAAACTGTTCCGCAACTATTTGCTGGAACAGCTGACCCTGCTGTATCAGGACTATGGCGCGCATATCAGCGTCGAGCTGTCGCAGCATGAGATCCCCTATCCTTATGTGATAGATGGCTCCACCCTGACCCTCGACCGCTCGATGAGCGCTGGTCTGACGCGCTATTTTCCCACCACCGAGCTGTCACAGATTGGCGATGAGACCGCGGATGGCCTGTTCCACCCTACCGAGTTCTATCCGCTGTCGCACTTTGACGCCCGCCGCGTCGATTTTTCGCTGGCGCGTCTGCGTCACTACACCGGCACGCCGGCGGAACACTTCCAGCCCTACGTGCTGTTCACCAACTATACCCGCTATGTGGATGAGTTCGTCAGCTGGGGCTGCAGCCAGATCCTCGATCCCGACAGCCCCTATATCGCCCTCTCCTGCGCCGGCGGGATCTGGATCACCGCGGAAACGGAAGCGCCGGAACAGGCCATTTCCGATCTGGCGTGGAAGAAGCACCAGATGCCAGCCTGGCATCTGATCACCCACGACGGCAAAGGGATCACCCTGATTAACATTGGCGTCGGCCCGGCTAACGCCAAAACCATTTGTGACCATCTGGCGGTACTGCGCCCCGATGTCTGGCTGATGATAGGCCACTGCGGCGGCCTGCGTGAAAGCCAGGCTATCGGCGACTATGTGCTGGCCCACGCCTATCTGCGCGACGACCATGTGCTGGATGCGGTACTGCCGCCAGATATTCCGATCCCCAGCATTGCCGAAGTGCAGCGTGCGCTGTACGACGCCACCAAGCAGGTGAGCGGGATGCCCGGCGAGGAGGTGAAGCAGCGGCTGCGTACCGGAACGGTGGTCACCACCGACGACCGTAACTGGGAGCTGCGCTATTCTGCTTCGGCGCTGCGCTTTAATCTCAGCCGCGCGGTGGCTATCGATATGGAGAGCGCGACCATCGCCGCCCAGGGCTATCGCTTCCGCGTGCCTTACGGCACGCTACTCTGCGTCTCGGACAAGCCGCTGCACGGTGAAATCAAGCTACCGGGCCAGGCCAACCGCTTCTACGAGGGGGCTATCTCCGAGCATCTGCAGATAGGCATCCGGGCGATCGACCTGCTGCGCGCCGAGGGAGATCACATGCACTCGCGTAAGCTGCGTACCTTCAACGAACCGCCGTTCCGCTAACCGGTGACGCAGAGATAAAAAGGAAACACGCTGGCGTTCCCCGCAGGGGATCGTCAGTGCCGGGATGAGCGAAACGAACGGCCCGGCGAGAACTTTGGATGTGCGTCCACAGGGAAGCGTGGCGCGCAGAAAAGCAAAAAGCCTGCTCGAAAGCAGGCTTCTTAAATTTGGCTCCTCTGACTGGACTCGAACCAGTGACATACGGATTAACAGTCCGCCGTTCTACCGACTGAACTACAGAGGAATCGTGTGAACGGGGCGCATATTATCGATGACGCCCGGCGCTGTCAAAGCCTGTTTTCAATAAAATGAATCGTTTGCCGAATTATTCTTCACTTTGCGCAAAAAATGGCGTTCATCCCCGCAAACGGCTCAGGTTTCCTCCGACGTGGCCTTCACGCGCGGGTACTTCCACAGCCAGCGACCGCTCACCATGCGGAAGTAAAACAGCACGCCGCGCACCGCCCAGTCGAGCACCATCCCCAACCACACGCCTATCACGCCCATCCCCAGCACGATACCCAGCGTATAGCCCGCCACCACCCGGCAGCCCCACATGCCCAGCATCGACACCCACATGGTATAGCGAACGTCGCGGGCCCCCTTAAACGCGCAGGGTAAGGTCCACGACAGCGACCAGATTGGCATAAACAGGGCGTTGAGCCACAGGAGCTGCTTCACCACCTCTTTCACGTCGTCTTCATGGGTATAGAACGAGGCAATGAAGCCGGCGAACGGGGCGCTGCCCCAGGCGATCAGCGTCAGAATGATCGTCGACAGCCAAAATACGTGCCAGGCCTGGAATTCAGCCTGACCAATCTGCCCTTTTCCCAGCCGCTTACCGGTGATGATCGTCGAGGCGGAGCCGAGGGCGTTGCCCGGCAGGTTAATCAGCGAGGCCACTGAAAAAGCGATAAAGTTGCCGGCGATAACGTTGGTACCCATCCCGGCGACAAACATTTGGGTCAGCAGCTTGCCGCCATTGAACAGGACCGATTCGATACTGGCCGGGATGCCGATCCCCATCACCTCCCAGATAATGGCGAAGTTAAAGGGTTTGAAGTAGCCCTTCAGCGACAGCCTCAGCGCCGGATTGAGACCCACCATCAGCACCCAGATCGTGGCTATCGCGCCAATATAGCGGGCAATGGTCAGCCCAAGACCGGCGCCGACAAACCCCAGCCCCGGCCAGGAGAAGATGCCGTAGATGAGCACGCTGCTGATTAAGATGTTGAGGATATTCATCCCGCCATTGATCAGCAGCGGGATTTTGGTGGTTCCGGCGCCGCGCAGTGCACCGCTACCGATCAGCGCAATCGCCGCCGCCGGATAGCTCAGCGCCGTCAGCTCCAGATAGGTCAGGGCCAGGGCCTTGACCTGCGCAGTGGCGTCACCGGCGACAAAATCAATAATCTCCTGCCCAAAGGCATGGATCACTCCCGCCAGCAAAATGGAAAACAGCGTCATAATGGCCAGCGACTGACGCGCGGCCGCTCTCGCCCGCCGCCGATCGCGCTTGCCAAGGCTAAAAGCCACCACCACCGTGGTGCCAAGATCGATGGCGGCAAAGAACGACATGATCACCATGTTAAAGCTATCGGCCAGCCCCACCCCGGCCATGGCCTCTTTTCCCAGCCAGCTGACAAGGAAGGTGCTCAATACCCCCATCAACAGCACACAGGCATTTTCCAGCAGAATGGGGACAGCGAGAGGGCTGATTTCGCGCCAGTACAGCACACGATAACGCTGACGTTTTTTAAACCAGGATGTCCGTTCGACGGCCTGGCGTACGGCGGAGGTGACGTTCAAGAGAGACCTTAGTGAGAGATGTTGAAACAACATTTCAAATGATGATTGAGAAATGGATATCCTGCAAAGTATTTTTCCTGAATAATTGTCGGAAATGACAACAAATTGTTGATGGAAGCGGCAGTTGCACCTGAACAGGCGAATTGATGTTTGACAAAAGATTTTTCGCCGCTAAGATACGACTCCACACGATTCCTCTGTAGTTCAGTCGGTAGAACGGCGGACTGTTAATCCGTATGTCACTGGTTCGAGTCCAGTCAGAGGAGCCAAATTTAAAAAGCCTGCTTTCGAGCAGGCTTTTTGCTTTTTTGCGTCGCTGACGTTAACTGAGAATCGCATCCAGCCTGGCAAGCACTTCATTGACAACGGCGTCAGGTATGCGTTCCAGACGCTTGCCGTTCCGGGCCGCCATATCGATAGTTCTGGGCTGGTCGCAGCGAATAACGCCTGTTGTTTTGGTCCCCGCCTCTTCCAGTGAAACCGTGAAGCCTGCTGTACGTGCAAAGTTTCCGCCGCTGGTGACGGGAACCACGACCGGTAGCCGGGTCAGCTTGTTAAACGATGCCTTCGATACAATGAGGACCGGACGTTTTCCACTTTGCTCGTGGCCAGCAATCGGATCCAGTGAAACAAGCCAGATTTCCCCTCTGTCCTTTTACAGAATCTCCTTGCCCACCGCAGGCGCATCAATCCATTCCCGATCCTCTTCGCTCATTTCGGCGTGCGGATCGCACTGCGCCAACAGTTCCTCAAGCGAATAATGGGGCCGTTTCTGCGGTTCAATAATCAGGCAGCCATTATCTATAGTCATACCCACTTCGCTGTCTGTCGACAGCTCCAGCGCTTTCAGCACGGCGGGAGGAACCGCCAGCATGATGGATCCGCCAACCTTTTTCAGGCGAGTTTTGTACATAGAGGACCTCCGAATATTATATTTTAATATAACATCCAGGGTGGATTGTGCACAATTACTCATCAGACTCATGTGATTTCCTTAGCGTAATAAACCGTCATCCATCGAACGACAGATCCGGCTGTTTTCAGCGGTGTGATGACCTGTAAAACGGCGACCATCCTGATACATCGGGCACTTCTTGCAGGTCAGGAAGCATTGTGTGCAGGCGAGAACTGAGTTCCTTGTAAGAAGGCGATAATAGAAAACTGATTCTGGGGTTCAAAGGATTATGGCGAATCAGATAAACAAAATGCGGCGCAGCTTCCATATCCGGGTTGCGCTGGAGGAACATCAGCGATAGCGCGAAGGACAGATTTGCTCAGGTGCTTGCCTTTCCCTGCCGCCTCCCTACGCCCCGTGTATCCTCCGTGAACGCCCCCCAGCTCAGCCTGAAAAAGCCCCCGCCAGTAGGATGAATTCACTACCGCTTGCGGGTGAGATAGCGTGGATTATCCACGCTATCTAACGTTATACCCGGAGGCACCATGAACCTCAGACAACAGCAACAGCAGGCGTTCGATCGCAGCGGAGAACCCCTTATCGTCGGCGACATCAGCCACTGCCCGCTGCCACCAGAAACCCTCGCCGTACTGGGCCCCGATTCCCCTTATGTGGTGCAGGTATACGGCTCAGGCCTGACCGGCGAGGTTTACCGGCTGCGCATCGCTGGCAAGGAGTACAATTTAAAAAAACGACGCGCCGTCGCCGGCGTCGCCAACCTCAACGGCCAGCTGTCGTTTTTAAATGAAGTGCAGCGCCGGCAAGCGTTGCAGCGGCTGAAGGATAACCCGGTCACCGCCCCGCGCTTCACCCACATCGTCCCAACGCTGTATGCCGATTATCGCCTCGGCATCCTGCTCTCGCCGTGGATCGATGGCGAGCTGATTCACCAGCTGACCCCGCCGCTGATCGCCCAGCTATTTACGACCCTGGAAGCCTGCGAAGAACAGGGGCTGATGGAGTGGGATCTCTGTCGTGGAAATCTGCTGGTGGACCATCAGGAGCAGCTGTGGCTGTTCGATTTTGGCTACATGTATCCCTTCGATCCGCTCAGGGAATTCAACAGCAACGGTCTGGCCGATCCGCTGTTCCACTTTGTCGAGCGCTTTGAGACCCGCTTCTTTTTTAGCTGGCTGATGACCCAGGTTCCCGGCGCGGAGCAGCAGCTGGCGCACTATCGCGATCTGAAGCGGCTGGCGCTCGAAAGCTACCGGCGCAAGCTCGCCTGGCTCCGCGCCCGACAGGCCGCCCCGCAGGTGCAGGCCCATTTTCAGCAGATAACGGCGCGCTGGGCGTCGGCGCTGGCGGACCCAGCCGCGCTGCGCCGGTTATTTGCCGTGGAGGCTTTCCGCTCCCACGTGCTGGATATCGAAGACGATCTGCATGGCCAGTCGTGTACCTTACTCACTCTGCAACGTATCGACTGGGTGATAGGCCAGCTGGAACAGCATTATCGCTTTATCGCCGACGAAGGCGGTCTGTTTTACGATAACGAAGGCAAATCACAGCAGGCGCTGCTCAGCAGCTATGCGCAGAAGCGGCAGCTGGCGCAGCGGTACCTGCAGAACGCCTCCACGCCAGGTTAGCGACGCTCGCGACCCTGCTTCTGCTTCGCCTGGTACATCAGCCGGTCAGCGGTGGCCACCAGCGCGTTGAGACTGGGATGGCTGGCGGGATCGTACTCGACGCAGCCCCAGGAGAACGCCAGCTGCCAGGGGTGAGCCGCCTGCTGGTTGAAACGGGCCACGTTGTGACTGAGCGTCTCCATCGCTGTCGCGGCATCGTGGCGGCTGGTATTGGCGAACAGAATGATAAATTCGTCCCCACCCTGCCTGGCGAGGATATCGGACTCACGGAAGGCCGCTTTCATCAAATCGGCGATGGCGATCAGCGCGCGGTCACCCTCTTCATGCCCCCAGGTATCATTGATGTGCTTGAAGCGGTCGAGGTCGACAAAGGCGAGGCTTACCGGCTCCTGGCGGCGCTGGGCCGTCAGCAGGGCATACTCCGCCAGGGTGAGGAACCCCCGGCGATTAAACAGTCCCGTCAGCTCATCCGAGGTTGCCGCATCCAGCACCTTGAACTCATCCTCCACGATCGCCGCCAGATCGCTTAAGATCTGCATTTCATGGGCGGAAAATGAACGCGGCTGGTGGTCCATCAGACAAAAAGACCCGACGGTCGCGCCATCCGGCAGTTGCACCGGATACCCGGCGTAAAAACGGATAAACGGCGCCGCAATGACCAGCGGGTTATCGTGAAAGCGCTCGTCCTGCTGCATGTCGTTGACGATAAGCGGGTCGGTTTGCAGGATGGTATGGGCGCAAAATGAAATATCTCTCGGCACCGTGTCCACATCGAGGCCGGCACAGGACTTGATATGCAGGAGATCTTCCCCCACCAGACTGATGGACGCCACCGGCAGGTTATACAGCGAACGGGCAAGCCTGGTCAGGCGATCGAAGCGTTCTTCTTTTCCGCTATTCAACAGCCCGGAAGAGCGTAGCGATTGCAGGCGACGCTGCTCGTCGGGATGAAGTCCGGCTAATTTCATTGTCTCTCTCTTGTCTCTTGCGCAGAATTCTGCCGGGTTTCCACAGAGAAACCCGGCGTTTTATCCTGCCAGGGGGAAAATAGTCGTCAGGTATCCCATGAGTTAAGCAGATTTCCCCTGCTCGTCAACCAGCGCGCCCCGGCGACTGGCGACCAGGGCGCTGGCGGAATGCCATTAACGGCACTCTGCCCGGCAAAGGGGGAAGATCAGGCGCGGATAAACGCCAGCAGATCGGCGTTGATGGTATCGGCGTGGGAGGTGTGCATCCCGTGCGGGAAGCCAGGATAAATGATTAGCTGGCTGTTCGGCAGCAGTTTGTCCTGCAGAATGGCCGCATTTTTATAGGGAACCACCTGGTCGTCATCCCCCTGCATCACCAGCACCGGCAAGGTGATCGACTTAAGGTCTTCCGTCTGGTCAGTCTCTGAAAACGCCTTGATACCTTCATAATGGGCCTTGGCGCTGCCGATCATTCCCTGTCGCCACCAGTTCTGGATCGTCCCCTGCGACACTTCTGCCCCGTCACGATTGAAGCCATAGAACGGGCCAGAGGCGACGTCGAGATAGAACTGGGCGCGGTTCGCCGCCAGCGCTTTGCGGAAACCATCAAACACCTCGATCGGCGTACCGCCCGGATTCTGCTCGGTTTTCACCATCAGCGGCGGGACGGCGCTAATTAACACCGCTTTCGCCACCCGCCCCTGCGGCTGGCCGTAGCGGGCGACGTAGCGGGCAACCTGGCCGCCGCCAGTGGAGTGCCCGACGTGGACCGCATTGTGCAGATCCAGATGTTCCACCACCGCCGAAACGTCCGCCGCGTAATGGTCCATATCGTGCCCCTCGCTAACCTGATCGGAGCGGCCATGACCCCGACGGTCGATAGCGATGACCCGAAAACCTTCGGCAAGGAAAAACAACATCTGGTTATCCCAGTCGTCGGCGCTCAGGGGCCAGCCGTGATGAAAGACAATCGGCTGAGCTTCCTTTGGACCCCAGTCTTTGAAGTAAATGTTGACGCCGTCTTGGGTGGTGACAAATGCCATGTTACAGACTCCTCTTTCAGGATAACCAGCCTGCAGGCCCGTGCCTGGGCTGAACGCCGACGGCGGCCGGCAGGAGTGCCGACCGCACAGGAATGTGATGCCTGTAACAGTGTAGAAGAAATTTGTCACCACGCCGGGTGACTTACCCCGTCTCGTTTCATTTGCCTCCCGGACTCACTTACGCCGCACTCTCCAGCTGCCTGATGCGCACGATCAGCGCGCCGAGCAGCGACAGGTCCAGCAGCACGGCGAAGGCGAAGCACACGCCGCTGCGCCCGGCCCCGGCAGTGTGTTGGGCCAACAGCGTCGCCGCGATGACAACGACCACGCTCAGCAGCGTTGCGCCACCGAGTCTGGGCCCACACTGCATCGACCGTCCCGCCGCAATCCGCCAGGCGACAGCCGCCCCCGCCCCGCCACACGCCACGCCCGGCAGCATGGCGGGCCAGTCCTGCCCGCCATACCAGGCCACCAGTGCCAGCAGCCAGCCGGCCGCCGACAGCAGAAAGGCCCAGCGCGTCGCCGCCAGGGGCGAGCGATAAAGCCAGGAATGCCCGCGTGTGGATCCCCACCCGGCGCCGCAGGCGGCGCTCAGTGCCGTCAGCAGACTCAGCGTGCCGGTCACTCCGATAACGGGAACCATGTTTAACAGCAAGGCTCCGGCGGCAAAAGCCACGCTCAGGGCGATGGCGCGGCCACGCGGCTCGATAATCCCCGCCGCGTCCGCGGCGGTGTAGCGGCTTACAACGTGCATAATTGACTCCTGACAGGCGAAGCAGCATGAATTTAATTCATGCCACTGTCTTTACATGCCCGTAGCCTAGCGCCACTATATTGCCTTACACAAACGCATAGTTTTCAGCCATAGATGAGAAAAACTCAGCCATGAGAACACCCCGTCTACCGCCGCTGGGGGCGCTGCGCGCCTTTCATGCCGTCGCCCGCCACCGCAGTTTTAAACAGGCCGCCGGGGCGCTCGGCGTCAGCGCGACGGCGGTCAGCCATCAGATTAAACTGCTGGAGTCGGTGCTGGAGTGCCGGGTGTGCGAACGCAGCGCACAGGGCGTTAGTCTGACTGCCGATGGCGAGATCCTCTACGCCGCCACGCAGCGCGCTTTTAGCGCCCTGGAACAGGCCGTCGTCCAGATCGCTCATGCCCGTCAGCCACCATCCTTAACCGTCACCACCACCTCCAATTTTCTCACCCACTGGCTGGTGCCACGGCTGGCGGACTTTACCGCTCGCTTTCCGGCTATCGACCTGCGTCTGCACACCAGCGTCGAACGGGTGGATCTACAGTTGGGTACCGTGGACGCCGCGATTCGCTATCGTGAAACGCCGGAACCAGACCTGTGCTGTACGCTGCTGTATGAGGATCGTTTTATCGTGGTCGCCAGCCCGTCCCTGGGCCTCGCCCGGCCTGAAGATCTGCAGCGGGTGACGTTGTTTCACGTCGCCAACCGCCGCGTGCCGGCCGACTCGCCAAACTGGGAGAACTGGCGCCGCCGCTATGGGCCGTCGACGCTGAATATTGATGCGGGGTTAACCTTTAGCGATGAGACCCATGCCCTGCAGGCGGCGGTGGCCGGCCAGGGGGTGGTGATCGCCAGCGAACTGCTGGCGCGGGATCTGCTGCAGCGCGGGGTGTTGTCCGCGCCGTTTAGCTGTGCATTACCGGGCGCCTGCTACTACCTGGTCACCACCGAGGCTGCGGCGCAGCGCGCGGATATTATCGCTCTGCGGGAGTGGCTGGTCGGCCAGATGGTATTAGGTGACGGTCGCCATCCGGCGGAAGAGTAGCGGGCTTACCAGCCGCAAACGTTGGTCTCTTCATCGGACTCGTAGCCGCGAACGATATTGATCAGATCCTTCACCGTATCAGCGGCGGTGAGCGGGTCGCGCAGCGCCGCCAGCGAGGAAAAGGTTTTATCAACCGAGACGCCGTTATTATTATTGGTGACGGTTAACACCCACTCCTCTTCTTCATTAGCAGCTGGCAGGTCATCCAGCAGACTATTTACCGCCTCCACCGCGTGCTGCGGAATATAAAGCGCCATCGGTTTGAGATATATTTTTTCGCGTTTTTCCTGACGCTGGCCATTCTCAACTGCCAAGGCATAGCCTTTATTTTCGCTGTTCATCTCTTGTTATCCCTCGATGAGAATTTTCGGATCGACGTAAAAGTCGACATTAAAAACCGTGTCCTCGCTGAGCGCCTCAATACAGTGCCATTTCTCCGGCGGAAACACGCCAAACTGCCCGGCTTCAATGGTCAGCGTTTCAACAGGCTCGGGGCTGGTTTCATCGGCATAGCCGAGATAGCGGATCGCCCCCTGCATCACCGAGAGACGAGGATAGACGCCCTGCCGGGTGCCGGCATCCAGATGGCGACGCCAGATAGAGGCCGGGGCGGTCTCCCTGGTCCACAGCGGCGTGCTGCGGGTGTGAACGTAATGGGTGGGAATAATGATTCGCTGCATGATGGTGCCTCACTTTACCGTCTCAAATGCGACGTTCAGAAATAGCCTATATGATGCATATCATATACCCCTTTTAAACGCTAAGGATATTATTTTGTTGCTGCTTTTACCGTCTACTCCTTTTTATACCTCTCAGGGATTAGCGACGCGGTAAAATAAAAAAGGCGATTTCAGGATCCTGAAATCGCCCGGGAGAATAAAAGTAAACGCGTTAAAAATTTGTTAGCGCAGCGGACTCGGCTTGCCGATTAAATACCCCTGGACCAGGTCGCACCCCAGCGCCTGCAGCGAGGTCAACTGCTCTTCGGTTTCCACGCCTTCCGCCACAATACGCATATGCAGACTCTTTCCCATACTGATAATCAGGCGAACGATATCCAAATCGTCTTTTTGCTCCGGAATATTGATAACAAACGAGCGGTCAATTTTGATTTTATCGAACGGGAAGTAGCTTAAACGGGACAGGGAAGAATAGCCGGTACCAAAGTCATCAATGGAAATCTGAATGCCCTGCTCGCGCAGCTGGCTGAGAATTTCCAGCGAACGGGTATTCTCATTGAACACGTCCGACTCGGTGATCTCCAGATCCAGGCGTCGCGGATCGAGGCCGGTCTGCTGCAGCACGCCGATAATGGTATCGGTCAACGACGTGTTCATCAGTTGAATCGGCGAAACGTTGACCGAGACTTTTAGCGGCGTCGCCCAACTGGCCGCTTCGGCGCAGGCGGTTTTCAGCACCCACTCGCCGAGGGTATTGATCAGGCCGATTTTCTCCGCGACGGGAATAAACACCGTTGGCGGCACAGCGCCGCGCACGGGATGGAACCAGCGAACCAGCGCTTCATAACCGTAGATTTCGCGCGTGACGGTATCGGCGATCGGCTGGTAGTAGACTTTAAATTCGTCATGAGCCAGCGCCTGCAGCAGGTCATCTTCAAATGATTTATTCTCCTGCAGGCGCTGCAGCATGCCCGGCCGGAAAATTTGCACATGACCGCTGCCCTCTTTTTTCGCCTCGTACAGCGCAAGGTCGGCACACTTGTACAGATAATCGGTCCGGCTTTCGCCGTCAGAGATAACGATCCCGATGCAGGCGTCAATATTAATCTGCGCATCGTAGATCTGATAGGGCTGGCTGATCTTCTCCCGGATAACATTGGCGCGCTCGAGAGCCATCTCTTCAGTCAGATCGTAAGAGAGCATCGCGAACTCATCGCCGCCGAGGCGATACAGCGTCTCGGAGGTTTTGCGGAAAAAAGAGAGACGACTGGCCAGATCCTGCAGCAGCTTATCGCCAGCATCATGGCCGAGGGTATCGTTCACATCCTTAAAGCTGTCAAGGTCGAACAGCATCACCACCGCGCACCCCTGATAGGGGCGCACCTGGTTGACAATCTCCTGCAACCGCTGCCAGAAAGAGAGACGATTCGGCATACCGGTCAGCGAGTCATGGTAGGCATCGTACTGCAGTCGGCGGTTCTGTACCTGCAACTTCTCTTTCGAGGCCTGCAGATCGTTGGCCAGCGTCTTCATGCGCACATGGGCGCGACGCAGGTTATTATTCTGCCGGAGCATCAACAGGCCGAGGGTAATACACATGGCGATCAGCAGAATGGAGATCACCGAGTAGATATAATAAAGATGCTGGATTTTATCATGCGTGATATTAACGATATTAATATCTTGCGTCAGGGTGGCGGCGGCCATTGAGGTCAGGGGGCCATCCAGTTCACTCAACACCGGCAGGATCTGTTTGACCTGCTCAGGCGTCATGGTATCAACTTGTTTATCAAGCAGATGAAGATTACGAATCAGCGTCGCGACCACCGTCTTCCGCTGTTCGCTTTTATTAATAAATTTACCCAGATCGCCCTGCTGCAGGAGTTCGATCTGGCTCATCATGATCTCCAGGCGCAGGCGCACCTCATCGTGGTCCGCCCCTTCGGCCCCGATCGCCATTCCCGCCAGACGAGACTCCAGTCGCATATATTCCGACACCATCTGCGACATTGACCACGAGTCTGTATAGCGGGTAAATTTTTGCAACTCACTTTGTCGCTCATGCACCAGATAGGTAATATATCCGGTAACAATAAATAACGACAAAATAATAGCCGTGAGTATTCGATTCAAGATCCAACCCTTACTCTATAATAATCTTAGAAACTTGCCAGGCCGATCGGGAATAATAGATCTGGTTTTGTAATTCAGTGCTGCTGTCGTAAGGGTAGACGATAAATAATGGACCTTTATCACGAACGCGCATATATTCGCCGTTCATTTTTAAGGCCATAATGACCGGGAATTTATAAAAATCATCAATCGGGATAATGGTGGTGTAGTCGTTAAGCGCCAGCACGCGCGCGGATTTGCCCTTAGCGCCGACTAAATCCATGAGTTTATTAAGGGGAATGCCATCGAAACGAACCTTACCGGTGTACCAGGGGGTGGTGGTTTCCACCGTTTTCATCCCCAGTTTTTCCAGCGCCGCGAGGTCAAAAACGGCTTTGTCACCGACGTTCGTATTCCCGATTTTTCCGGAAATGGTCAGTACAGGTTTTCCTGTCGGCGCAGGCAGTTTTTCAGCGTAAGCGGAAGGCAACATGACAGAACAAAATAACACTGCAAGAAGTAGACGCATTTAACTCACCATTCCAGAGAAGGAGACATGTTAAGTGTAAACCATTTACGTCAATTCTTAAAAGGTGTCCCTCTTTGTTATCCGTTGATTTAATTAAAAGTATAAGCTGGCTGGCAAATTGCCAGATTGTTTAGTACAGGGTGTGATTTAGCCCGCCTTTCCCGTCGCTTCTTTTTTGCGCCATCTCCCCGCTTAGCAGGCAAACTACTTTCCTCCACGGCCGCTGCGCGGTAGTCTCAACGCTGACGCAACAGTAAAAGCGTCTCATTCCAATAACGACAAATTATGTGACAGACAGGACAGGGTATGGATTCAACAATAAGCGTGCAGCCCGCCGAGGCGCCAGATTCACTGCTTCGCGCCCGGCGGGCGGCATGGGGCAGTTTTGCCGGCGCGGTGGTCGACTGGTACGATTTTCTTCTCTATGGCATTACCGCCGCGCTGGTGTTTAACCGCGAGTTTTTCCCGCAGATCGGCCCGGCGATGGGGACGCTTGCCGCCTTTGCCACCTTCGGCGTCGGGTTTCTCTTTCGCCCGCTCGGCGGGATTATCTTTGGCCACTTCGGCGACCGCCTCGGGCGTAAACGGATGCTGATGATGACCGTCTGGATGATGGGTATCGCCACCGCCTGCATCGGCCTGCTCCCCTCGTTCAGCAAGATCGGCTGGTGGGCGCCGGCGCTGCTGGTGTTCCTGCGGGCCGTTCAGGGGTTTGCCGTCGGCGGGGAATGGGGCGGCGCGGCGCTGCTCTCGGTGGAGAACGCCCCGCAGGGGAAAAAAGCCTTTTACAGCAGCGGGGTGCAGGTAGGCTACGGCGTCGGCCTGCTGCTCTCCACCGGGCTGGTATCGCTGATCAGCAGCCTGACCACCGACGAGCAGTTCCTCAGCTGGGGCTGGCGCTTACCGTTCCTGTTCAGCGTGGTGCTGGTCCTTATTGCGCTGTGGATCCGTAACGGCATGGCGGAATCGCAGGAATTTGAAGCGCAGCAGAGCCAGGCCAACCTTCAGCCGGAGAAAAAGCGACTACCGGTGGTGGAAGCCCTGCTTCGCCATCCGGGAGCGTTTTTACTGATTATCGCCCTGCGGCTGTGCGAACTGCTGACGATGTATATCGTCACCGCCTTCGCCCTCAACTATTCCACGCAAAACCTCGGCCTGCCGCGCGAGCTGTTTCTCAACATCGGCCTGCTGGTGGGCGGACTCAGTTGCCTGACTATCCCCTGCTTCGCCTGGCTGGCAGACCGCTTTGGTCGCCGACGGATCTATATCACCGGCGCGCTGATCGGCACGCTGAGCGGTTTTCCGTTCTTTATGGCGCTGGAGAGTCAGTCTGTTTTCTGGATCCTGTTCTTCGCCCTGATGCTGGCCAATATCGCCCATGATATGGTGGTCTGCGTCCAGCAGCCGATGTTTACCGAGCTGTTCGGCGCCAGCTATCGCTACAGCGGCGCCGGCGTCGGCTACCAGGTGGCGAGCGTGGTCGGCGGCGGTTTTACGCCGTTTATCGCCGCGGCGCTGGTCACCTTCTCCGGCGGTTCATGGCACAGCGTGGCCCTCTATCTGACCGCGGGATGCCTGCTGTCGGCGCTCACCGCCCTGCTGATGAAAAAACAGACCGTCCACTGACCCACCAGCGGAGGGCGTGACCCGCGCCCTCCGGTAAGGAGAATGCATGTCTCTGTTATCGCTGGCCGACTGCTGGCCTCGCCGTTTTACCCCCTCCTCGCTGGCGCTGCAGTTTTGCGAGGACCCCACCCAGGCGGAACAGCCGCTGTTTGCCAAAGCCAGCGCCGGGGAGGCCGTCGCCCAACTCTGGCAGGCGCCGCAGGGATTTGTGGTGCCCGGGAGCTATCGTCAGTTTGCGGATCTGCCGGCAGTCAGTGCGCATTTTGCCGCGCGCGGCTGGCCGGTATGGCTTCGCCGCTCCGGGGGCGGTCTGGTGCCTCAGGGGCCGGGCATTATCAACCTTAGCCTCGCCTGGCCGGTGCAGCAGTCGCTCGGCGAGGCCGCCGAACCCATCTATCACTCGCTGTGCGCGGTGCTGCAGCGTACCCTCGCGCGCTTCGGCGTTGCCAGCCACGCCCGGGCGGTAAACGGTTCCTTTTGCGATGGCCGGTATAACCTCGCCTGCGGGGAGGGCGAGGCGGCGCGCAAGATTGTCGGTACCGCCCAGTACTGGCGGCCGCTGACGGCAGGCCGCGGCCATGTGGTGCTGGCCCATGCGGTGATCCTTATTGACGCCGATCTGAGCGCGGCGCATCAGGCGGCGAACGCCTTTGAAGCGCAGCTCGGCAGCGAGCGGATCTATTGCGCCGACAAAACCGTCACCCTCGCGCAGCGGCTTCCCGGCGAGCGCCATCTGCTTCCCCGCTTTAGCGAGGCGCTGGCGCGGGAGCTGGACGCGGCTCGCTAAAGGTCGCTTTCAGGTAGCGGCTGAAGGTTTCCACCGCGCGCGACACGCGCGGGGTATAGGGCCGGATGACGTACAGCTTATCGGCAAACACCTCCACCGGCTGCCACGCCGGGAGCAGCTCCTGCACCAGCCCGCGACCGATGGCCTCCCGGGCGCTGAAATCCGGCAGCAGCGCCACCCCAAGCCCCGCCAGCACGGCATCGCGTAGCGACTCGCTGTTATTCGTGGCGAAGGGCCCCTGCACATTGATGGTCACCCGTTCATCGGGCGCCTGGCGGGAGGCGAACGTCCACTGCGGGCGCTGTGGCCCACGGGGATAGGTCAGGCACTGGTGGTGGCGCAGATCGTCGGGGGTCTCCGGGCGGCCATAGCGGCGAATATAGTCGGCGGACGCGACGATCAGCGTCGCGGTGTGACACAGCGGCCAGGCGACGTGGGTGTCCGGGAGCGCCTCGCGCCGACAGTGGCGAATGGCAAGATCGAACCCTTCGCTGGCCAGAGAGACCAGCCGGTCGGTCACCTCAAGCTGCAAATGCAGCTGGGGATGCTGATGCAAAAACGGCGCGATCGCCGGGACCAGCTGCTGGCGGGAAAAGGCCACCGGCGCGGTCAGGCGCAGCGTTCCCCGCAGCGGCCCGCCCTCATCGCAGGCACCGGTGAAAATATCCCGCAACTGACCAAACGGCTCGTTGAGCTCCGCCACCAGCCGCAGTCCGTCTTCGCTGAGGCTCACGCTGCGGGTAGTGCGATGGACCAGGGTTTTGCCAGTCACCCGCTCCAGCTCGCTGATTTTCTGGCTGATAGCCGACTTGCTGATCCCCAGCTTTTCCGCGGCCCGGGTATAGCTTTTTTGCTCTTCCAGCACCGTCAGCCAGTACAGATGGGCCCAGTAACTCTCCGGACGACTCTCGCTCATGTGATTGTTCACCAGTAAAAACAATGTATTCAACTATAGCGGTTTTTGCCCGCGACGGCATCGGCTAGCATCCTGTTCAGCCCGTCATTATTCCCTAACGATAAGGAACACCTGCATGCCATTACTGACATTTGACCTGATTGAAGGCCGTACGGAACAGGAGATCAGAACCCTGCTGGATGCCGCCCATCGCGCCGTGCTGCGTGCCTTCGAGGTACCGGAACGCGACCGCTACCAGATTGTTCACGAAAACAAAGCCCACCATATGGTGATTGACGATACCGGCCTCGGACTGACCCGCTCGCGGGATCTGGTGGTGGTGCGGGTCTATACCAGCCCGCGCAGCGAGGCGCAGAAGCAACGCTTCTTCGCCCTGTTGCAGGAGGAGCTGGCGGAGCACTGCGGCCTGAGCGGCGATGATGTGATGGTGTCGATTATCAGTAATCAGAAAGGTGACTGGAGCTTTGGCCGCGGGGTCGCGCAGTATCTTACCGGCGATCTGTAACCCGCAGCCCGAAGCGCGCCCTTAGCGGCGGGCAGCCATCGCGATGCGCTGGCGCGCCTGCTGCTCGATATTCTCCAGCAGTTCCTGGACATCGTCTTCATCAATGTCGAGGAACTGGCCTTCCAGCAGCGCGGCGTGAATATCCTCCCGGGTGACCGAGATGCCCAGTGGCACCGCCCGGGGCTTGACCTCCTCCGCCGCCAGCGAATGCGGATAGCGGCGGCCAACCAGGTTATTAAACACGATGGCCAGCAGCGCCAGCATCAGCGAGTTGAGCAGCACCGGCGTCAGCACAAAGTGATAGCCTTCGCTGTGCACCCCGGCGCCGCCGAGGATCGCCGTCAGGGCCACCGCGCCGCCGGGGGGATGCAGACAGCGCAGAAAATACATCCCGGCGATCGCCAGCGCGGCCGCCAGCCCGCAGGCCAGCGCCGGGTCGGGAACCAGCATGCCCACCGTGACGCCGATCAGCGCCGACAGCACATTACCGCCGACAATCGACCACGGCTGCGCCAGCGGGCTGCTCGGCACGCCAAATAACAGCACCGCCGACGCGCCCATGGGGGCAATAAACCACAAATTGACTTCGCCGAGCAGCCAGTGGCTGAACATGCTGGTTACCGCCAGCCCGGTGCCGGCGCCAATGGATCCCAGCACGATATGCCGGCGGGCCACCGGCAGCGCGTGCGGCTTCAGGCGCCCAAGGAAAATCCGCAGCCGTGAAAACAGCCCCGCTGAAATGACACTCAACATCGCTTTATCGCTTAGGTCATAGGAATTACTTATATTTTATTTTCTTTTTTTAACCTTACATTAACAACCATGTATTTCACAGGGGGATAGCGTAGGCAATATCGTCCATAGGGCACAGGGCTGTGAATTCTCGCGTGGGCTGATAGAATCCCTTTTCTGTCAGGGGGATACCCCTTTTGCGAACTGAAGGTCATAACCCAGTGAATAATAAAATCTCTTTAGCGAAAGAAGTGGCATGGGCCAGCCAGAATATGCCGCGTACCCTGCGTCAGGTCGCCGCCCTGCCCGACCTCAGCGGCGTGCGCCTGGCCTGCTGTATGCACCTCGACATGAAAATGATCCCGCTGGTGCAGGGGATCCTCGACAAGGGCGCTCAGGTTTTTTTAACCACCTGTAACCCCACCACCGTGCAGGACGACGTGGTGGCCTGGCTGGTGGAGCGCGGCGCCGAGGCCTGCGCGTGGCGCAATATGAGCGACGCCGACTGGCAACAGTCATGGGAAAAAGCGATTGCCTGGCAGCCCACTCACCTGTGCGAGATGGGCGCCGATATCACCACCCTGCTCCACCAGCGCGGCGAGTTCGGTAACATCGTGGCGGGTCTGGAAGCCACTGGCTCGGGCGTCAATCGGCTGGGCGATATTCAGCCAGGCTATCCGATCTTTAACTGGGACGATCTGCCGGTCAAAGAGGGGCTGCACAACCGCCATATGGTCGGTCTCACCGCCTGGCACACCTTCTTCCAGACCACTCATCTCACCCTGCATGAGAAAAAAGTGCTGGTGATCGGCTACGGCCTGGTCGGCCAGGGCGTCGCGGCGGCGGCAAAAGCCTTTGGCGGTCAGGTGATGGTGGCGGAGATCGATCCTGCCCGTCGTCTGCAGGCAGCCTACGACGGCTGGCACGTGGTGGATCTGCAGGAGGCTATCGCCTCGGCGGACGTGGTGGCCACGGCGACAGGCGGGAAAAACGTGGTTAATCGCCAGGCGCTGGAGCGCGCGAAAGCGGGAGTCTTTATCCTTAACGTCGGCCACGTGGCGGAAGAGATCGACGGCGAGTACCTGCGCCAGTACCCTCAGGAAGAGGTGATGCCGTATATCAACGCCTACCGCATGGCCGACAAAACCATCTATCTGCTGGCCAATGGTTCGATGCTCAACCTGACCGCGGGCTTCGGCGACAGCCTGAACGCTTTTGACGTCACCCTGGCGGTGATGGCCAGCGGCATCCGCCATATTGTCACCGACGGCATGCGCGCCCCGGCGCAGGTTTACCTCCTGCCCCAGGCGATCTGGCAGCAGGCGCTGTAAACGCAGCGCATCGTCCCCCCATCGTGGAGACGATGCGCTCTACCATCAGGACGACGGCGCGGTATCGGGCAGCACAATGTTGCTCTGCGCCAGCGTTCCCATCTGGTTGTACATCACGCTGGCGGCCTCCAGCAGGTGCATGGCCAGCGCGGCGCCGCTGCCCTCTCCCAGGCGCATGTCCATATCGAGATAGGGCCGCAGACCCAGCGCGTCCAGGGCGATCTGCGCCCCTTTCTCCGCCGACAAGTGCGAAGGGACAAGATAAGGATGCGCCGTCGGGGCCATGCGACACGCCGCCAGGGCAGAGGCATAGGAGAGGAAGCCATCCAGCACCACCGGCAGGCCACAGGAGGCCGCCCCGAGGATCACCCCGGTCATGCCCACCAGATCGTAACCGCCCACCTTCGCCAGGACATCCAGCCCCTCTTCCGGGTTCGGCTGGTTAAGGGCTATCGCCTGGCGCACCACCGCCACCTTATGGCCCCGCTGCGCCAGCGGCAGATTGGCCCCACAGCCCACCACGGCGTCAGGATCGCTGCCCGTCAGGACACTGATCACGGCTGCGGCCGGGGTGGTATTGGCCATTCCCAGTTCGCCGACGCCAAAAACTTTCACCCCGTCGGCGGCGAGCTGGCGGGTGAGATGCATGCTGGCCAGCAGCACCGTCTCCGCCTGCTGGCGACTCATCGCCGCCGTCCGGGCGATATTCCCGCTACCGCGGGCCACCTTGAGGTTAATCAGGCCCGGCAGCGGGTCGGCATCGATGCCGACATCCACCACCTGCACCCTGGCCCCGGCCTGCGCCGCCAGCACGCAGACGCCGGTGTTGCCCCGCACCATATTGCCGGCATGAATGGCCGTCACCACCTGCGGCGAAGGCGTCACGCCTTCATGCCAGACGCCATGGTCGGCGCACATGACCACTATCGCCTTCTCCGCCAGCGCCAGCTGCCCCTGCAGCCCCGGCAGACCAGCCAGTTGCACGGCCAGGGTCTCCAGACGGCCAAGGCTACCGGGCGGCTTTAACAGGCCATCAATATGCTGCTGAGCGCGCGCCATGCCCGCCACATCGGGCTGCGGAATGGCAGCCAGTAACGCAGAAAGTGTTTCCATTCTGTTCCTCATCGTTGGCGCCAGGCCTTACAGCAGCGCCAGTAAAAAGAGTAATTCACCCAGCTCAATCGCCGCCCCGAGAGTATCCCCGGTCTGCCCGCCGAGGGTTCGCTTCAGCGCCCATCCCAGACCCCAGATCAGCACCAGGGTGATCAGCGCGGCGCGCAGGCCCTGCAGCCCCAGCAGGACGGTGGCCAGCGCTACCCCCATCGCCATCGTCACCAGCGTCTGCTGCAGGCTAACTTTGCCAATAAACAGATTGCCCAGCCCCTTTTCCCGCGCGTAGCGATGACGATACATCAGCAGCACCGCCATTCCGCGACCGACGGCGCAGGCCGCCGCCAGCGCGGCGATGGGGTGGGTATCGCGCAGCAGCAGCTCGCCGACCACCAGCACTTTCGCCACCAGCACGAAGATCAGCGCCAGCCCGCCGTGGGTGCCCAGCCGGCTGTCGCGCATGATCTCCAGCATCCGATCGCGGGTGCGGGCGGAGAAGATGCCGTCGCAGGTATCAGCCAGCCCGTCAAGGTGAAATCCGCCGGTGAGCAGCGCCAGCGCCAGCACGCCGAACAGCGCCGCCAGCGGGACGCCGCACCACGGCTGCAGGAGGAGCGCCACTGCGCCGGCGATGGCGCCGAGCAGTAAACCGACCAGCGGAAAGGTGACGATACTGCGCTGGTACTGTTCGATCTCCAGGCCCTGAGATAACCGCGCCGGGACCGGCAGGCGGCTGATAAACGAGAGTGCAGCAAAGAATGACTTAATCACGTGAGGTTGACTCCTGTCGGCGAAAGCAGCGGAAGAGTTCGGTCGCGCCCGGTCAGCACCTGAGTTTGTCTTCTGGCGAATCGATCGTCGGAGAGGTGAGAGGTGTTGAGATATCGCTCTGACGCCGCTGCGTCAGATGCCCGGCCAGGATGAGAGAAACCTTTCCGATATCAATACGTTTTCGCGGGGCAGTATAGCAAAGAGTCGGTGAGGAGAGTCAGTTGCCGGGACAAAGTTTTGCAGAAAAAGAGACGAATGGGGAGGTAGAGCAGAACAGCCCGGCGACGTCGATCGCCGCCGGACCGGCAGGGATTAGCCTTCGACTTTGGCTTCGCCCATCACTTTCAGTTTTTTGGAGATGTCGCGGCGCTCTTTGGACAGCTCGGCATTTTTGATGATGTAATCATCAACGCGATCTTCGTAATCGCTCTTCATGCTGGCGATGATGCCCTGGATAGCTTCCACGCTCATGCCCGGTTTGATGTAGTCGCTGAGGTTGTCCAGCAGCAGAACACGCTTCTGGTTATCACGGATCTTTTTCTCAACGTCCTGAATTTCACGCTGCAGTTTGTTCTTACGACGGTACAGACGAACAAACTCCAGTACGTCCTGGAAAGAAGGCTTAGTTGTTTCCATTTTTACACCCCTAATAATTGAGATTCGGATTCGTAAAGCGACTGCGTTATAGGGCTAACATAACTGCTAGCAGTCGCTGATGACAATGTTTTTTCCTTTGCGTTTATCATAACCCTAAACGCTGCTGAATCGAAACAACCCATGCAGTTACCCGGTGCATCTGGTGCTTATTTGCGCAACGCGCGGCAGATCAGATGCGACAGCAGCTCCAGCTGGCGCGCCAGTTCAATCGAGAGCCAAACATAGCCATGAATTGGGGTTTCCGCCAGGCTGTCGTCCCCCTGCTCTTTCATCAGCTGGCGCAGTTCGAGGACAATTTCATTCAGCTTTTCATTGTTGGCGCGAACGGGCTGAGGGTTCCCTTCATACAAGGCGTGGGCGATGGCCAACAGCGTCTGCTGGGTCATCTGCTGCGTCTCCCGCAGGGTGTGCGCATTGAGCATCACAAAATGACCCGGACGGGTGGCCCACCAGGCGTTGATCTGCAGCTCCAGCATGCAGACGAGGTTGCGGCTGACGGTCTGGATAGCCTCGAAGATCGCCTTCTGGATGTGCGTCTCTTTGCTGGCGGGGGTGATCAGCCCGCGCATTTTGACGACGTCGTTCAGCGCCTGCTGGAGATGCTTTTCCAGCCGCGGCCGATCCACCAGATTTGGCGAGAAGCCGGCCTGGTAGAGGCGGTTAAAGTTGGTGACATAGCTGGCCATCTGGATGCGCCAGTGGATGAACGCCCGCTGCGGCCAGATACCGGTAAACAGCATCGCCAGCAGCGAGCCGAAGATCACGTCGCCGCTTCGCCACAGCGCGGTATGCATATCGCCGGGCGGCGCCCCGACCACCACCGACAGGGTAATGCCGATCAGCAGTGCCTGATAGGGTTTCTTGCCCAGCGCCAGCCAGCCGCAGAGGAACATCGCCGCCGCGCACCAGAGGACCATCAGCGGCAGGGAGATGAGCTCAAGCTTCAGCGCCACCAGCCCCAGCGCCGAGCCGAGGATCGTGCCGCCGATGCGCTGAAACGCCCGCGGCACGACGTTGCCCCAGAAGGAGATCGGACCCATCACCACCACCAGGGTGATGAGAGGCCAGGTCCCCTCAGGCACGTTCAGCAGCCGCACCAGCAAAAAAGTGAGCACAAAGGCCAGCGCAATCCGCACGCCATGCACCACCCGATAATGGCGATACAAGCGGATCTCAAATGGCTTGAGTGATTTATCAGCGCGCACAACCCTCTCCGGCAAAACGAAAAGGCCAATTGTAACTGCTTTTTCGCCCGGAGCGTGCCGGGAATGTAAAAATCCTTGTCCGGAACAGGGGTAAACCGCTACGACGCGACGCGCTCAACGGGGACATACATGTCGATATCCCAGTAGCCGTCGTGGTTGCCGTCGTTGAGATAGATCTCAAAACAGGGCCTGGGGGCCACGCGATACGTTGTGCTCTGCAGCAGGCTGTCGAAAAACTGCATCCACGGGGTGGCAAAATCGTAATCCACCACCCGCGCGCGGGCGCAGGCGTAATCCCCGCCGGCAACCGCCGCCAGTATCACCCCTTCGCTGTTGGCGGGAATGACGTAATCCTCGTCAACGGCGACCACGGTGGCGCAGCGCAGTTTTTCCGCCGGCACTTCCTCCGGGTTATCGTAGTAGACGGCAAGCCATTCACGGGCGGGCACCTGATGGTTCTCAACCCACATCATCAGTTGCTCAAACCCCTGCTTGACCGTTTGATCCCAGGGCCCGACCAGATGGAAACCGGCAATGGTTTTCTTGCCGAGGGTGGTGATACTGTAGTTCATCTTGCCTCCTTTGGGGATAAATGACTGTATTAATATACAGTTAATTTAACAGGAGATCCCCCCTCAGTATGTGCGCGAATTAACAGAGTCGCCATCACACTGCTGAAAAAACAGGCGCCCCGCCAGCAGGAGCGACAGACGAAAAAAAACCGCCTGCAAAGAGGCGGTTATCATGGTTACAGCTCGTGGTGCAGGTAATCGCTCATTCGCGAGAACACCCCGCCTTTATTGATGCTTTCGAGGGTGACCAGCGGATAGTGCCCCACCACCTTGTCGCCGTCATACAGCGAAATCTCGCCGACCCGCTGGTTGGCGGCGATCGGCGCCTCCAGATCCTTCTTATCCAGCACATATTTCGCTTTAATCCGCGACACTTCCGCCTTCGGCAGCGCTAACCAGAAATCCTGATCGGTGCCGAGCTTAATCTGCTCTTTATCGCCGTACCAGATGCGTTCGGTGCCGACCTTCTGGCCTTTCTGCAGCACCTGCACGGTGTCAAAGTTCTGCTGCCCCCAGTGCAGCAGTTTAGCGGCCTGCTGCTCGCGGCCTTTCGGACTGTCCGCCCCCATCACCACGGCGATCAGCCGGCGCTGGCCATCCACCGCCGAGGCGATCAGGTTGAACCCGGCGCCCGAGGTGTGGCCCGTTTTCAGGCCATCGACGTTCATGGTTTTATCCCACAGCAGACCGTTACGGTTTTGCTGGGTGATCCCGTTCCACGTCAGGCTTTTCTGGCTGTACATGTGGTAGACGTCAGGTTCGCCATGAATAATCGCCCGCGACAGCACCGCGAGGTCATAGGCAGAACTGTGCTGGCCCGGGGCGTCGAGGCCGTGGACGGTTTCGAAATGGGTATCCCGCAGGTGCAATTTTTCGACATACTGATTCATCAGGGCGACAAACTGCGGCTGGCCGCCGGCGACATAGTCGGCCAGCGCGACGCAGGCGTCGTTACCGGAGTCGACAATCAGCCCACGGCTGAGGTCGCGGACGCTGACCCGATCCCCTGGTTTTAAGAACATCAGGGATGACCCGTCGAACACCGGGTTGCCCTTCGCCCAGGCGTCTTTACCCACGGTGACGATGTCGTCAAAGGTGATACGATGGCTGTCGATGGCGCGGTCGACCACGTAGCCGGTCATCAGTTTGGTCAGACTGGCAGGATTGCGCTGCTGATGTTCGTTACCCGCGGTCAGGACCTGACCGGTGGTGTAATCCATCAGCACCCAGGAGCCAGCCTGAATAGCCGGTGGCGCGACCGTAGCAGGGAAGTCGACGGCAAATGCGCAGGAAACGCTCGAAGCGAGCAAAGATACAGCAATAAACAAACGGCCTTTCAACGGCATATCCTCTAGATTTACAGATCCGCCGTCCTTTTTACGGAACTTCGCGTTTCATATCAGGGTTTAATTGCAAGAAAATATGACACAGCAGAGGAAGTTGCTTGCCGTTACCCTTCTGATGACCGGGCAAATCGTTTACCATACCGGTCGCACGCCACCACGGATAATGAACAGACTATGCAAGATAGCGTCAACCAGCCCGGATTTTTATTCCACGATTATGAAACCTTCGGCACCAGTCCTTCCCTCGACCGGCCGGCGCAGTTCGCCGCCATCCGCACCGACGCGGAGCTGAACGTGCTCGGCGAGCCCGAGGTGTTTTACTGCAAGCCCGCTGACGATTATCTGCCGCAGCCGCAGGCGGTGATGATCACCGGGATCACCCCGCAGGAAGCGCTGGCCAAAGGGGATAATGAGGCCGCGTTTGCCCGCCGCATCCACGATCTGTTCACGGTGCCGCAAACCTGTATCGTCGGCTATAACAACGTGCGCTTTGATGACGAAGTGACGCGGAATATCTTTTATCGCAACTTCTATGACCCTTATGCCTGGAGCTGGCAGCACGATAACTCGCGCTGGGATCTGCTCGACGTGATGCGCGCCTGCTATGCCCTGCGTCCGGAAGGGATCACCTGGCCGGAGAATGACGAGGGTTTGCCCAGCTTCCGGCTTGAACATCTGACCGTCGCCAACGGTATTGAACACCAGAACGCCCATGATGCGATGGCCGATGTGTACGCCACCATCGCCATGGCGAAGCTGGTGAAAACCCAGCAGCCGCGGCTGTTTGATTATCTCTACAGCCACCGCAATAAGCGCAAGCTGGCGACGCTCATTGACGTGCCGCAGATGAAACCGCTGGTGCATGTCTCCGGCATGTTTGGCGCCGCGCGCGGCAACACCAGCCTGGTGGCGCCCCTGGCCTGGCATCCGGAAAACCGCAATGCGGTGATTATGGTCGATCTGGCGGGCGATATGGCGCCGCTGCTGGAGCTCGATGCCGATGCCTTGCGCGAGCGGCTTTACACCCCGCGCGCCGAGCTTGGCGATCTGCCGGCGGCGCCGATCAAGCTGGTGCATCTCAATAAATGTCCGGTTCTGGCTCAGGCCAATACCCTGCGCCCGCAGGATGCCGACCGGCTGGGGATCTCCATTCAGCGCTGTCTGGAGAATGCCCAGCTGCTGCGGGCGAATCCGCAGGTGCGCGAGAAAGTAGTGGCGGTCTATGCCGAAGCCGAGCCGTTCGTGCCGTCCGAAAACGTCGACGCCCAGCTTTACAATGGGTTCTTTAGCGATGCCGACCGCGCGGCGATGAAAATCGTGCTGGAAACCGAACCGCGCAATCTGCCGGCGCTGGATATTACCTTCGCCGATAAGCGTATCGAACGCCTGCTGTTTAACTATCGGGCGCGCAACTTCCCCGGCACGCTCGATGAACATGAGCAGCAGCGCTGGTTAGAGCACCGTCGTCAGGTGTTTACGCCAGAGTTTTTGCAGGCCTATGCCGATGAGCTGCAGATGCTGTATCAGCAGTATGCGGATGATAAAGAGAAGCTGGCGCAGCTGAAGGCGCTGTGGCAGTACGCACAGGATATTGTCTGATTGGCTGACATTCCCGGGTTGCGGCTAACGCCTTACCCGGGCTACAAACGATGGCTGGACTCGTAGCCCGGGTAAGACGCCTCGCGTCGCCCCCGGGAACGTTGCTTAGCTTTTCGCGCGGCTGGCGATGATTTCATCCGCCACATTACGCGGCGCTTCCGCGTAATGGTGGAACTCCATGCTGTAGGTTGCCCGTCCCTGAGACATCGAGCGCAGCGTGGTGGAATAACCAAACATCTCCGCCAGCGGCACGTCGGCGCGGATGATCTGGCTGCCGAAGCGCTCTTCCATCCCCTGCACCATCCCGCGACGGGAAGAGAGATCGCCCATAATATTCCCGGCGTACTCTTCCGGCGTCTCCACCTCGACGTGCATCACCGGCTCAAGGATCACCGGATCCGCTTTGCGCGCGCCTTCCCGGAAGCCAAAGATCGCCGCCATGCGGAACGCCATCTCCGAGGAGTCCACGTCGTGGTACGACCCGAAGGTCAGGGTCGCTTTCACGTCAACCACCGGATAGCCCGCCAGCACGCCGGTGCCCATCGCTTCGCGCAGTCCTTTCTCCACGGAAGGGATGTACTCGCGCGGCACCACGCCGCCTTTGGTGGCGTCCTCGAAGACGAAACCGCTGCCCGGCTCCAGCGGCTCCAGGGTCAGCACGACGTGCCCGTACTGCCCTTTGCCGCCGGACTGGCGCACAAATTTGCCTTCCACGTCCGTCACTTTCTTGCGCAGGGTTTCGCGGTAGGTGACCTGCGGACGACCAATGTTGGCCTCGACGCCAAACTCGCGCTTCATCCGGTCGACAATGATCTCCAGATGCAGCTCGCCCATGCCGGAGATAATCGTCTGGCCAGACTCTTCATCGGTATGTAGACGGAACGACGGATCTTCCGCCGCCAGCCGCTGCAGCGCGATGCCCATTTTCTCCTGATCCGCTTTGGTCTTCGGCTCGATGGCCAGCGAAATCACCGGCTCCGGAAACTCCATCCGTTCGAGGGTAATGATCGCATCCGGATCACACAGCGTATCACCGGTGGTCACATCCTTCAGACCGACGCAGGCCGCGATATCCCCGGCGTGCAGTTCGTCAACTTCGTGGCGGTCGTTGGCCTGCATCAGCACGATACGCCCGATGCGCTCTTTCTTGCCCTTCACCGGGTTCCACACCGCATCGCCTTTTTTCAGCGTCCCGGAGTAGACGCGGATAAAGGTCAGCTGGCCGACGTAGGGGTCGGTCATCAGTTTGAACGCCAGCGCCGACAGCGGCTCATCGTCGCTCGGATGGCGTTCCGCCGGCTGGCCTTTCTCATCAACGCCTTGTATCGCCGGAATATCCAGCGGCGACGGCATCAGCTCCACCACCGCATCGAGCATGCGCTGCACGCCTTTGTTTTTAAAGGCGCTCCCGCAGAGCACCGCCTGGATTTCCCCCTTCACCGTGCGCTGGCGCAGACCGGCAACGATCTCCGCCTCGTCCAGCTCACCGGTTTCCAGGTATTTATCCATCAGCTCATCGCTGGCTTCCGCCGCCGCCGAGACCATTTTCTCCCGCCACTGCTGTGCCGTCGCCAGCAGATCGTCAGGAACGGGGCCATAGCTGAAGGTCATGCCCTGGGTGGCGTCATCCCACAGGATGGCGCGCATTTTCACCAGATCGACAACGCCGGTGAAATGCTCTTCGGCGCCAATGGGGATCACAATCGGCACCGGGTTAGCCTTCAGACGGTCGATCATCATCTGCACCACGCGGAAGAAGTCCGCGCCGGGGCGGTCCATCTTGTTGACGAAGGCCAGCCGCGGAACGTGGTATTTATTCGCCTGGCGCCAGACGGTCTCCGACTGGGGCTGCACCCCGCCGACGGAGTCATACACCATCACCGCGCCGTCGAGCACGCGCATGGAACGTTCCACCTCAATGGTGAAATCCACGTGCCCCGGGGTGTCGATGATATTGATCCGGTGCGGCTCGAAGCTGCGGTCCATACCCGGCCAGAAGCAGCTTACCGCCGCCGAGGTAATGGTGATCCCGCGCTCTTGCTCCTGGGCCATCCAGTCGGTGGTTGCCGCGCCATCGTGTACTTCACCCAGCTTATGGCTCATCCCGGTGTAAAACAGGATGCGCTCGGTGGTGGTGGTTTTACCGGCATCGATATGCGCGGAGATACCGATGTTGCGATAACGTTCGAGGGGGATGGGTCGGGGCATGATGCGTCCTTAGTCGTTTTGACTGTCAGTCTGCGGTCGGAATGATCCGCAGTTCATTTAACTGCCGCCTATCATAGTACAACTGTACGAGTATATTCGAACTATTTTTGCTATTATTACGATTGGTCAGGTTGCGGCGGCGCGCGTGGCATCAGAACCGGAGTTTGGGTATAGTAGCCGCCAGCCGCCGATATGGGCTGCGGCTGCCATGCGCCGCGCCACCGCCGACACAGGATTATTATGATCGCCAATCACCCCGAACGAGAACAAATTCGCCTGGAAAATGTCCTTTCCGCGCTCGGTAACCCACTGCGACTGGAGATCATCCGCACGCTGGCCGACGGCAGCGAGCTGAGCTGCAACGCTCTGCGCCAGGAAGAGGTGGCCAAGTCCACCATGACCCACCACTGGCGCGTCCTGCGCGACAGCGGTGTGATCTGGCAACGGCCTCAGGGACGGGAGAACATGATTTCGCTGCGCCGGGAAGATCTGGACGCCCGTTTTCCCGGCCTGCTGGATACGCTGCTGAACGTCATGCAGCAGCCGTGAATCGCTAACCGACAGCCTACTCCTCTCCCGCCAGCCGCTGATACTGCCTGAAACGGGCCCGGGCATCGTCCTCCGTTTGCCGGAACAGCGCGTCCGCCAGATCCGGCGTGGTTTTATGCAGCGCGGCATAGCGCACCTCGCCGAGCAAAAAGTCGCGGAAACTCTCTTCCGGCTCTTCGGAGTCCAGTATAAACGGCGTTTTGCCCTCGGCTTCCCGCTGCGGATGATAGCGCCACAGGTGCCAGTATCCCGCCTCCACCGCCCGCTTCGCCTCGCGCTGACTGCAGCGCATCCCGGCTTTCAGGCCGTGGTTGATACAGGCGGCATAGGCGATCACCAGCGACGGTCCCGGCCAGGCCTCGGCCTCGGCGATGGCCCGCAGGGTCTGATCTTTATCGGCGCCCATGGCGATCTGGGCGACGTAAACATTGCCATAGCTCATCGCCATCATGCCGAGATCTTTTTTACGCGTACGTTTCCCCTGAGCGGCAAATTTGGCGATCGCCGCCACCGGGGTCGACTTGGACGACTGGCCGCCGGTGTTGGAGTAGACCTCGGTATCAAACACCAGAATATTGACGTCTTCCCCACTGGCCAGCACATGATCGAGGCCGCCGAAGCCGATATCGTAGGCCCAGCCGTCGCCGCCGAAGATCCACTGCGAACGCCGGACGAAATAGTCGCGGTTCTGCCAGAGCTGCTCCAGCAGCGGGACGCCCTCTTTTTCCGCCGCCAGCAACGCACTGAGGCGGTCCGCGCGCTCGCGGGTCCCCTCCCCCTCATCCTGCTGCGCCAGCCACTGCCGCATCGCGGCGTGAAGCGCGTCGCTGACCGGCAGCGCCAGCGCGGCGGTCAGCTCCTCGGCGATCTGTTGGCGGATCGCCTGGCCGCCAAGCATCATGCCGAGACCGAACTCGGCGTTATCCTCAAACAGCGAGTTTGCCCACGCCGGTCCGTGGCCGCGATGGTTGGTGGTATAGGGCATCGAAGGCGCGCTGGCGCCCCAGATCGAAGAGCAGCCGGTGGCGTTGGCGATCAGCATCCGGTCGCCAAACAGCTGGGTGATAAGCCGGGCATAGGGCGTTTCTCCGCAACCCGCGCAGGCGCCGGAAAACTCCAGCAGCGGCGTTTCGAACTGACTGCCTTTGACCGTCGTTTTGCGAAACGGGTTATCTTTTGGCGCCAGTCCCAGGGCGTAATCCCAGACCGGAGCCATCGCACGCTGGCTGTCGAGGGAGACCATCTGCAGCGCCTTGCCGCGCGACGGGCAGCTCTCCACGCAGTTGCCGCAGCCGGAGCAGTCCAGCGGCGAGATAGCCAGATGATAGTGATAGTCTTTGGCCCCCTGGGCGGGTTTACTCAGCAGCCCGGCGGGAGCCGTGTCCTGCTCTTCAGCGCTCAGTAACGCCGGGCGGATCGCCGCATGCGGGCAGACAAAGGCGCACTGGTTACACTGGGTACAGCCGTCAGGCTGCCAGACCGGCACCTCCAGCGCGATGCCGCGCTTCTCCCAGGCGGCGGTGCCGGAGGGAAAGGTGCCGTCTTCCATCCCGGCGAAGGCGCTCACCGGCAACAGGTCGCCACGCTGGCGGTTCATGGGCTGCAGGATATCGCGGATGAAGTCCGGCATCAGGGCGCTCGCCTGCGGTGCCGGCGCCTCGAGGGTCGCCCAGTGGGCGGGTACCGTCACCCGGTGCAGCGCCGCCATCCCCAGCTCGATAGCCCGCTGGTTCATCTCAATGACGCTCGCCCCTTTGCTGCCATAGCTTTTCTCCACCGCCTGCTTGAGATAGTCTGCCGCCGTTTGCGGATCGATAATCGCCGTCAGCTTAAAGAACGCCGCCTGCATCAGCATGTTAAAGCGCCCACCGAGGCCCAGCTCGCGGGCAATGTCCACCGCATTAAGGGTATAAAAGTCGATCTTTTCCTGCGCCAGATAGCGCCGGACGCTGACCGGCAGGTGCTGCTCCAGCTCTGCCTCCGACCAGCTGCAGTTGAGCAGAAAGGTGCCTCCCGGCTTCAGCCCCTCCAGCAGGTCGTAGCGGTCGACATAGGATTGCTGAGAGCAGGCGATAAAATCGGCTCGGTGGATCAGGTAGGGCGAGGTGATCGGCCGATCGCCAAAGCGCAGGTGCGAAACGGTGATCCCTCCGGACTTTTTCGAGTCGTAGGAAAAGTAGGCCTGGGCGTAGAGTGGCGTGTTATCGCCGATGATCTTGATGGCGCTTTTGTTCGCCCCGACGGTGCCGTCCGAGCCCATCCCCCAGAATTTACAGGCGGTGATCCCGGCATGGGAGACCGCCAGCGGTTCCTGCCGGGCGGGCAGCGAGGTAAAAGTGACATCATCGACAATACCCAGGGTAAAGCCGTCCTTCGGCTGCGGCTGCCTGAGGTTGTCAAACACCGCGGCGATATCGTTGGGCAGCACGTCCTTACCGCCGAGCGCGTAGCGGCCGCCGACGATCAGCGGCGCATCGTCGCGTTGATAGAAGGCGTTCTTGACGTCGAGGCACAGCGGTTCCGCCTGCGCCCCCGGCTCTTTGGTGCGGTCAAGGACGGCAATACGCTGCACGCTGCCGGGCAGTTGCGCGAAAAAGTGCGCCAGCGAGAACGGCCGATAGAGATGGACGCTGAGCAGCCCCACCTTCTCCCCCGCCGCATTCAGCGTCTCCACCACCTCCTGGACGGTGTCGCACACTGAGCCCATGGCGATAATCACCCGCTCGGCATCCGGCGCGCCGTGGTAATTAAACAGGTGATATTCCCGCCCGGTCAGCGCGGTGATCTTCGCCATATAGCTTTCCACCAGATCGGGCAGTGCGAGGTAGAAGCGGTTACCCGCCTCCCGCTCCTGGAAGTAGATATCCGGATTTTGCGCGGTGCCGCGGATCACCGGATGATCCGGGTGCAGCGCCTGCCGACGAAAGCGCTCCAGCGCCGGCCGGTCCAGCAGCGTCGCCAGTTGCTCATACGCCAGCACCTCAATCTTCTGTATTTCGTGCGAGGTGCGAAAGCCGTCGAAAAAGTTGATAAACGGGATCCGCCCGGCGATCGCCGCCAGGTGCGCCACCGCCGACAGGTCCATCACCTGCTGAACGTTATTCTCCACCAGCATGGCGCAGCCGGTCTGGCGTACCGCCATCACGTCCTGATGGTCGCCAAAAATATTCAGCGAATTGGTCGCCAGCGCCCGCGCGCTGACGTGAAAAACACCCGGCAGCAGTTCACCGGCAATTTTGTACAAATTGGGGATCATCAGCAGCAGCCCCTGCGACGCGGTGTAGGTGGTGGTGAGCGCTCCCGCCTGCAGCGCGCCGTGCACCGCCCCGGCGGCACCGGCTTCGGATTGCATTTCCATCAGGCGCACCGGCTGGCCAAACAGATTCTTTTTCCCCTTAGCGGCCCATTCATCGACATTTTCCGCCATCGGCGTGGAGGGGGTGATGGGGTAGATGGCCGCCACGTCGGTAAAGGCGTAGGAGATCCAGGCCGCCGCCGTGTTGCCATCCATTGTTTTCATGTTTCCGGACATCGTTCAATCCTCAAAGGTGAGCGTTCTCTTTACCGCGGCAGCCCGCGGCAAACCCTGTCACCTCTCCAAGCACAGCCTGTGCCAGCTCGCGAATTGCCGCCTGTCACTCATCAATTCAACAGGTTAAGGGAAGAAATGCGCAGGCCCGTCCGGCGGGATTGCGGGGAATAAGACACTGTGCGCGACAAGCTGTTGAACAGGTGACAAAGCGCCGCGCCGGGCCCGTGGCGGGAAATTGTTCTGTTTCGCACATTTGGTAGCGTTATTGTGCCGTTTGCTCAGCCTCCCGGCGCGGCTGCTTTAAAAAAAACCATTATTTATCAAATAACTGAGCAAAAATTCGCAGCTGGTACGTTCCCTGCACTTCTCTGCTGGCAAACACTCAACAACAGGAGAAGTCACCATGACCATGCGTCAATGCGCTATCTACGGTAAAGGCGGTATCGGTAAATCCACCACCACCCAGAATCTCGTCGCGGCCCTCGCCGAGATGGGTAAGAAAGTGATGATCGTCGGCTGCGATCCGAAAGCGGACTCCACCCGTCTGATCCTTCACGCTAAAGCCCAGAACACCATCATGGAGATGGCGGCGGAAGTGGGCTCGGTCGAGGATCTGGAGCTCGAAGACGTGCTGCAAATCGGCTATGGCGATGTCCGTTGCGCCGAATCCGGCGGCCCGGAGCCAGGCGTCGGCTGCGCCGGACGCGGGGTGATCACCGCCATCAACTTCCTCGAGGAAGAAGGCGCCTATGAAGAAGATTTGGATTTCGTCTTCTATGACGTCCTCGGCGACGTGGTCTGCGGCGGCTTCGCTATGCCGATCCGCGAAAACAAAGCCCAGGAGATCTACATCGTCTGCTCCGGCGAGATGATGGCGATGTATGCCGCCAACAATATCTCCAAAGGGATCGTGAAGTACGCCAAATCCGGCAAGGTGCGCCTCGGCGGCCTGATCTGTAACTCGCGCAAAACCGACCGGGAAGACGAACTGATCATCGCCCTGGCGGAGAAGCTTGGCACGCAGATGATCCACTTCGTTCCCCGCGACAACATTGTGCAGCGCGCGGAGATCCGCCGGATGACGGTGATCGAGTACGACCCGACCTGTCAGCAGGCCAACGAATATCGTCAACTGGCGCAGAAGATCGTCAATAACACCAAAAAAGTGGTGCCGACGCCGTGCACCATGGACGAGCTGGAATCGCTGCTGATGGAGTTCGGCATCATGGAAGAAGAAGACACCAGCATCATTGGTAAAACCGCCGCTGAAGAAAACGCGGCCTGAGCACAGGATCCTCACCATGACCAACGCAACAGGCGAACGTAACCTTGCGCTCATCCAGGAAGTCCTGGAGGTGTTTCCCGAAACCGCGCGCAAAGAGCGCAGAAAGCACATGATGATCAGCGATCCGCAGATGGAGAGCGTCGGCAAGTGCATTATCTCGAACCGTAAATCGCAACCCGGGGTGATGACCGTGCGCGGCTGCGCCTATGCGGGCTCGAAAGGGGTGGTGTTTGGGCCAATCAAAGACATGGCCCATATCTCGCACGGCCCCATCGGCTGCGGCCAGTATTCGCGCGCCGGACGGCGCAACTACTATACCGGCGTCAGCGGTGTCGACAGCTTCGGCACCCTGAACTTCACCTCTGATTTTCAGGAGCGCGATATTGTTTTCGGCGGCGATAAAAAGCTGACCAAACTGATCGAAGAGATGGAGCTGCTGTTCCCGCTGACCAAAGGGATCACCATCCAGTCGGAGTGCCCGGTGGGCCTGATCGGCGATGACATCAGCGCCGTGGCCAACGCCAGCAGCAAGGCGCTGGATAAACCGGTGATCCCGGTGCGCTGCGAAGGCTTTCGCGGCGTATCGCAATCGCTGGGCCACCATATCGCCAACGACGTGGTGCGCGACTGGGTGCTGAACAATCGCGAAGGGCAGCCGTTTGCCAGCACCCCGTATGATGTTGCCATCATTGGCGATTACAACATCGGCGGCGACGCCTGGGCCTCGCGCATTCTGCTGGAAGAGATGGGGCTGCGCGTAGTGGCGCAGTGGTCCGGCGACGGCACCCTGGTGGAGATGGAGAACACCCCATTCGTTAAGCTTAACCTCGTCCACTGCTACCGTTCGATGAACTATATCGCCCGCCATATGGAGGAGAAACATCAGATCCCGTGGATGGAATATAACTTCTTCGGCCCGACCAAAATCGCCGAATCGCTGCGCAAGATCGCCGATCAATTTGATGACACCATTCGCGCCAATGCGGAAGCGGTGATCGCCAAATATGAGGGGCAGATGGCGGCCATCATCGCCAAATATCGCCCGCGGCTGGAGGGGCGCAAAGTGCTGCTGTACATGGGGGGGCTGCGACCGCGCCACGTCATCGGCGCCTATGAGGATCTCGGGATGGAGATCATCGCCGCCGGCTACGAGTTTGCCCATAACGATGATTACGACCGCACCCTGCCGGACCTGAAAGAGGGCACCCTGCTGTTTGACGATGCCAGCAGCTATGAGCTGGAGGCCTTCGTCAAAGCGCTGAAACCTGACCTCATCGGCTCCGGGATCAAAGAGAAATATATCTTCCAGAAAATGGGGGTGCCGTTCCGCCAGATGCACTCCTGGGACTATTCCGGCCCCTATCACGGCTATGACGGCTTCGCCATCTTTGCCCGCGATATGGATATGACCCTGAACAATCCGGCGTGGAACGAACTGACTGCCCCGTGGCTGAAGTCTGCGTGATTGCCCCTTCACTGTCCCGTCAGTCCACCGATTTGTGGCGCGGGAGGAGAACACCATGAGCCAAACGATCGATAAAATTCACAGCTGTTATCCGCTGTTTGAACAGGATGAATACCAGACCCTGTTCCAGAATAAAAAGACCCTTGAAGAGGCGCACGACGCGCAGCGTGTGCAGGAGGTTTTTGCCTGGACCACCACCGCCGAGTATGAAGCGCTGAACTTCCAGCGCGAGGCGCTGACCGTCGACCCGGCCAAAGCCTGCCAGCCGCTCGGCGCCGTACTCTGCGCGCTGGGGTTCGCCGGCACCCTGCCCTACGTGCACGGCTCCCAGGGCTGCGTCGCCTATTTTCGCACCTACTTTAACCGCCATTTTAAAGAGCCGGTCGCCTGCGTCTCCGACTCCATGACCGAGGACGCGGCGGTGTTCGGCGGCAACAACAACATGAATCTGGGCCTGCAGAATGCCAGCGCGCTGTATAAACCCGAGATTATCGCCGTCTCCACCACCTGTATGGCCGAGGTGATCGGCGACGATCTGCAGGCGTTTATCGCCAACGCCAAAAAAGAGGGATTTGTTGACGACAGCATCGCCATTCCTTACGCCCATACCCCCAGCTTTATCGGCAGCCATGTCACCGGCTGGGACAATATGTTCGAAGGGTTCGCGAAGACCTTTACCGCTGACTACGCCGGGCAGCCGGGCAAACAGCAAAAGCTCAATCTGGTGACCGGATTTGAGACCTATCTCGGCAACTTCCGCGTGCTGAAGCGGATGATGGCGCAGATGGATGTCCCGTGCAGCCTGCTCTCCGACCCATCAGAGGTGCTCGACACCCCCGCCGACGGCCATTACCGGATGTACGCCGGCGGCACCAGCCAGCAGGAGATCAAAACCGCGCCGGACGCCATTGACACCCTGCTGCTGCAGCCGTGGCAGCTGGTGAAAAGCAAAAAGGTGGTTCAGGAGATGTGGAACCAGCCCGCCACCGAGGTGGCCGTTCCGCTGGGCCTGGCCGCCACCGACGCCCTGCTAATGACCGTCAGTCAGCTGACCGGCAAACCGATCGCCGACGCTCTGACCCTGGAGCGCGGCCGGCTGGTCGACATGATGCTGGATTCCCACACCTGGCTGCATGGCAAAAAATTCGGCCTCTACGGCGATCCGGATTTCGTGATGGGGCTGACGCGCTTCCTGCTGGAGCTGGGCTGCGAGCCGACGGTGATCCTCAGTCATAACGCCAATAAACGCTGGCAAAAAGCGATGAAGAAAATGCTCGATGCCTCGCCGTACGGTCAGGAAAGCGAAGTGTTCATCAACTGCGACCTGTGGCACTTCCGGTCGCTGATGTTCACCCGTCAGCCGGACTTTATGATCGGTAACTCCTACGGCAAGTTTATCCAGCGCGATACCCTGGCAAAGGGCAAAGCCTTCGAAGTGCCGCTGATCCGTCTGGGCTTTCCGCTGTTCGACCGCCATCATCTGCACCGCCAGACCACCTGGGGCTATGAAGGCGCAATGAACATCGTCACGACGCTGGTGAACGCCGTGCTGGAAAAACTGGACCACAACACCAGCCAGTTGGGCAAAACCGATTACAGCTTCGACCTCGTTCGTTAACCATCAGGCGCCCCGCCGCAGGCGGGGCCAGGAGGGAGTATGCCCATCGTGATTTTCCGTGAGCGCGGCGAGGCGCTGTATGCCTATATCGCCAAACAGGATCTGGAGGCCCGGGTGCTCCAGGTCGAACATGACGAGACGGACCGCTGGGGCGGCGCGATTGCCCTCGAAGGGGGACGTCGCTACTACGTCAATCCGCAGCCGGGGCGACCCGTCTTCCCGATAAGCCTGCGCGCCACTCGCAGCACGCTGCTATAAGGAGCTGGAAATGTCCGACAACGATACCCTTTTCTGGCGTCTGCTGGCGCTGTTCCAGACGCTGCCGGAGCTGCAGCCGGTGCAAGTCGTTGACTGGCTGGCGCAGGAGTGCGGCGAAACGTTGACCCCGGCACGGTTAACCACCCTGACGCAGCCTCAGCTGGCCGCCAGCTTTCCTTCGGCGACGGCGGTGATGTCCCCGGCCCGCTGGGCGCGGGTCATCGCCTGCCTGCAGGGGGTGCTGCCCGGCCATTTGCGCATCGCCCGCCCCCCTCAGCGAACGCCGCAGCTGCGGGTCGCTTTTTGCTCGCAGGATGGCCTGGCCATCAATGGTCATTTTGGCCAGAGCCGGCTGTTTTTTATCTATGCCTTCGATGACCAGGGCAGCTGGCTGGCGGATCTGCGCCGCTATGCGTCTTCTTCTGCGGCGTCGGACGCCAGCGAGATGCGCGCCAGGCTGCTGGAGGATTGCCATCTGCTGTTTTGTCAGGAGATTGGCGGGCCTGCCGCCGCGAGGTTGATCCGCCATCAGATCCATCCGATGAAAGCGCCGCCGGGCACGACGATTCAGGCTCAGTGCGACGCGGTAAGCACGATGCTGGCCGGTCGGCTGCCGCCGTGGCTGGCGAAGCGCCTCAACCGGGATAACCCTCTGGAGGAACGTGTTTTTTAATCGTTGCGTTTTGCTTGTTGCCCGCCGACCCCGCGGGCCTTTTTTTGCCCCCGCAGGGAACATTCTTTCAGCAAGGCAAGCGCCGCAGGACAGGGACAAAAGTAACAGCCGGGGGTTGGGCGCATCAGGAAAATTGGCGAGAACGCAGGCGCGCATCCAGGACTGGCCGCCAGGACGGCGGCCAGAGGGCGGTCGAGACAAGGATGTCGAGTCCGCCCGTTCCGCCAGATGAAGCCGGAGTGGAGCGGACCGCGCAGCGGCAATTTTCAGCGCCATGCTGGGGGTCATGGGGGGCGGGCGAAACGCCCCCCATGCCGTTCACCCGCAGAGGGCGCAATGAAATAGTGAGGAAGGTCAGTGAACGGAATATTCCACCTTATCGACCCTTCCCGTCATTCGCCAATATGCGGCAATACTGTCGCGGTAAATCCAGTTATCAGCGCGATAAATCATGCCTTCCCCCTGTTTGATTGTTGCCTTTGTCGCAAAACCCACAACCCTTTTCCCTTAAAAATCAATCTCCCTCTCCCTGGAGCGCGAATTGCATCACCTCTCCGGTCTCCCACCGTCAACGAGGTCACTATGAAGGGAAAGGAAATTCTGGCGCTGCTGGACGAACCCGCCTGCGAGCACAACCAGAAGCAAAAATCCGGCTGCAGCGCCCCTAAGCCCGGCGCTACCGCCGGCGGCTGCGCCTTCGACGGCGCGCAGATAACGCTCCTGCCCATCGCCGACGTCGCGCACCTGGTGCACGGCCCCATCGGCTGCGCGGGCAGCTCGTGGGATAACCGCGGCAGCGTCAGCGCCGGCCCGGCCCTAAACCGGCTCGGCTTTACCACCGATCTTAACGAACAGGATGTGATTATGGGCCGCGGCGAACGCCGCCTGTTCCACGCCGTCCGTCACATCGTCGACCGCTATCATCCGGCGGCGGTCTTTATCTACAACACCTGCGTACCGGCGATGGAGGGGGATGACCTGGAGGCCGTCTGCCAGGCCGCACAGACCGCCACCGGCGTCCCGGTCATCGCCATTGACGCCGCCGGTTTCTACGGCAGTAAAAATCTTGGCAACCGAATGGCGGGCGACGTGATGCTCAGGCAGGTGATTGGCCAGCGCGAACCGGCCCCGTGGCCGGACAACACGCCCTTTGCCCCGGCCCAGCGCCACGATATCGGCCTGATTGGCGAATTCAATATCGCCGGCGAGTTCTGGCAGGTCCAGCCGCTGCTGGATGAGCTGGGGATCCGCGTCCTCGGCAGCCTCTCCGGCGACGGCCGCTTTGCCGAGATCCAGACCCTGCACCGGGCGCAGGCCAATATGCTGGTGTGCTCGCGCGCGCTGATCAACGTCGCCCGGGGGCTGGAGCTGCGCTACGGCACGCCGTGGTTTGAAGGCAGCTTCTACGGGATCCGCGCCACCTCCGACGCCTTGCGCCAGCTGGCGACGCTGCTGGGGGATGACGACCTGCGCCGCCGCACCGACGCGCTAATCGCCCGCGAAGAGCAGGCGGCGGAGCAGGCCCTGGCGCCTTGGCGCGAGCAGCTCCGCGGGCGCAAAGTGCTGCTCTATACCGGCGGCGTGAAATCCTGGTCGGTGGTCTCGGCCCTGCAGGATCTCGGCATGACCGTGGTGGCCACCGGCACGCGGAAATCCACCGAGGAGGACAAACAGCGGATCCGTGAGCTGATGGGCGACGAGGCGGTGATGCTTGAGGAGGGCAATGCCCGCACCCTGCTCGACGTGGTGTACCGCTATCAGGCCGACCTGATGATCGCCGGCGGACGCAATATGTACACCGCCTGGAAAGCCCGGCTGCCGTTTCTCGATATCAATCAGGAGCGCGAGCACGCCTACGCCGGCTATCAGGGCATCATCACCCTCGCCCGCCAGCTCTGTCTGACCCTCGCCAGTCCCGTCTGGCCGCAAACGCATACCCGCGCCCCGTGGCGCTAGGAGAACACCATGGCAGACATTATCCGCAGTGAAAAACCGCTGGCGGTGAGCCCGATTAAAACCGGGCAACCGCTCGGGGCGATCCTCGCCAGCCTCGGGCTGGCCCAGGCCATCCCGCTGGTCCACGGCGCCCAGGGCTGCAGCGCCTTCGCCAAAGTTTTCTTTATTCAGCATTTCCATGACCCGGTGCCGCTGCAGTCGACGGCCATGGATCCGACCGCCACGATCATGGGGGCCGACGGCAATATCTTCACCGCGCTCGACACCCTCTGCCAGCGCCACAGCCCGCAGGCCATCGTGCTGCTCAGCACCGGTCTGGCGGAAGCGCAGGGCAGCGATATCGCCCGGGTGGTGCGCCAGTTTCGCGAGGCGCATCCGCGCCATAACGGCGTGGCGATCCTCACCGTCAATACCCCGGATTTTTTTGGCTCTATGGAAAACGGCTACAGCGCGGTGATCGAGAGCGTGATCGAGCAGTGGGTCGCGCCGACGCCGCGTCCGGGGCAGCGGCCCCGGCGGGTCAACCTGCTGGTCAGCCACCTCTGTTCGCCAGGGGATATCGAATGGCTGGGCCGCTGCGTGGAGGCCTTTGGCCTGCAGCCGGTGATCCTGCCGGACCTCTCGCAGTCAATGGATGGCCACCTCGGTGAAGGGGATTTTACGCCCCTGACCCAGGGCGGCGCCTCGCTGCGCCAGATTGCCCAGATGGGCCAGAGTCTGGGCAGCTTCGCCATTGGCGTGTCGCTCCAGCGGGCGGCATCGCTCCTGACCCAACGCAGCCGCGGCGACGTGATCGCCCTGCCGCATCTGATGACCCTCGACCATTGCGATACCTTTATCCATCAGTTGGCGAAGATGTCTGGACGCCGCGTACCGGCCTGGATTGAGCGCCAGCGCGGCCAGCTGCAGGATGCGATGATCGACTGCCATATGTGGCTTCAGGGCCAGCGCATGGCGATGGCGGCGGAGGGCGACCTGCTGGCGGCGTGGTGTGATTTCGCCCGCAGCCAGGGGATGCTGCCCGGCCCGCTGGTCGCCCCCACCAGCCACCCCAGCCTGCGCCAGCTGCCGGTCGAGCAAGTCGTGCCGGGGGATCTTGAGGATCTGCAGCAGCTGCTGAGCCACCAACCCGCCGATCTGCTGGTGGCTAACTCTCACGCCCGCGATCTGGCGGAGCAGTTTGCCCTGCCGCTGATCCGCGTCGGTTTTCCCCTCTTCGACCGGCTCGGTGAGTTTCGTCGCGTCCGCCAGGGGTACGCCGGTATGCGAGATACGCTGTTTGAGCTGGCCAATCTGCTGCGCGACCGCCATCACCACACCGCCCTCTACCGCTCGCCGCTTCGCCAGGGCGCCGACCCCCAGCCGGCTTCAGGAGACGCTTATGCCGCCCATTAACCGTCAGTTTGATATGGTCCACGCCGACGAGTGGTCGATGAAAGTCGCCTTCGCCAGCTCCGATTACCGCCACGTCGATCAGCATTTCGGCGCCACGCCGCGGCTGGTGGTCTACGGCGTCAAAGCCGACCGGGTCACCCTGCTGCGGGTGGTGGAGTTCCCGGTCGCCAGCGGTCACCAGACCGAGAAGATAGCCGAGCGCATCCATGCCCTTGAGGATTGCGTCACCCTGTTCTGCGTGGCGATTGGCGAGGCGGTTTTTCGCCAGCTGCTGCAGGTGGGCGTCCGCGCCGAACGCGTCCCAGACCAGACCACCATCCTCGGCTTGCTGCAGGAGATCCAACTCTCCTGGTATGAAAAAGCGCAGCGCCGCAGCGCGCGGCAACGCGATCCGCAGCGCTTTAACCGCCTGCTGGAGGAGCCGGCGTGGCGGGAGGAGCCCGACCCGCTCCCCTGATCCTGTCGTTTATGTGACAAAGCCCACAAAACGCCACAACAGTGTCGGCCCTGTCGGGGGCGCTTAACCCGCCAGGTCATTAACAAATAAGGTTTTTATGCGTTGGTATCGCAATTGCTTGGGGGTCAGTACCACCGCCAGTCTGCGGTGTACCGCGCCCCGGCGTTTTCGTCATCATCCCTGGAGCTGACAGCATGTGGAACTACTCCGAGAAAGTGAAAGACCATTTTTTTCATCCCCGCAACGCGCGCGTGGTCGACAACGCCAACGCGGTGGGCGATGTGGGTTCATTAAGCTGCGGCGATGCGCTGCGCCTGATGCTGCGGGTTGATCCGCAGACCGAGATCATCGAGGAGGCGGGCTTCCAGACCTTCGGCTGCGGCAGTGCCATCGCCTCCTCTTCCGCGCTGACGGAGCTGATTATCGGCCACACCCTGACCGAAGCCGGGCAGATCACCAACCAGCAGATCGCCGACTACCTCGACGGTCTGCCGCCGGAAAAAATGCACTGCTCGGTGATGGGCCAGGAAGCGCTGCGTGCGGCCATCGCCCATTTTCGCGGCGAAAGCCTTGAGGAGGAGCATGAGGAGGGCAAGCTGATCTGTAAATGCTTCGGCGTCGACGAAGGGCATATTCGCCGGGCCGTGGTGAACAACGGCCTGACCACCCTAGAGGAAGTGATCAACTACACCAAAGCCGGCGGCGGCTGCACCGCCTGCCATGAAAAAATTGAGCTGGCGCTGGCGGCGATCCTCGCCCAACAGCCGCCAGCCCCCCTGCCAGCGGAGACGACCCACGATGCGCACTGGCAAAGCGTGGTCGATACCATCAACGAACTGCGTCCTCACATTCAGGCCGACGGCGGCGACATGACGTTGCTCAACGTCACCCCGCGTCAGGTGACCGTCAGCCTCTCCGGCAGCTGCAGCGGCTGCATGATGACCGACATGACCCTCGCCTGGCTGCAGCAAAAGCTGATGGAGCGTACCGGAACTTACATGGACGTGGTGGCGGCCCCGGCCGCGGTTAACTAACCCAAGGGGGATACGATGAAACCTGTTTATCTCGATAACAACGCCACCACCCGTCTCGACCCGATGGTTCTCGACGCGATGATGCCCTTTTTAACCGACTTTTACGGCAACCCTTCGTCGATACACGATTTTGGTCTGCCGGCGCAGGCGGCCCTTGAACGGGCGCACCAGCAGGTGGCCGCCCTGCTCGGGGCCGACTACCCCAGCGAGATCATCTTTACCTCCTGCGCCACCGAGGCCACCACCACCGCTATCGCCTCGGCGGTGGCCCTGATGCCGGAGCGGCGCGAGATCATCACCAGCGCGGTCGAACATCCCGCCACTCTGGCGGTGTGCGAGCAGCTGGAGCGCCAGGGATACCTGATCCACCGTATCGCCGTGGATCAGCAGGGCGCCCTGGATATGGCGCAATTTCGGGCGGCGCTTAGCCCGCGCGTGGCGCTGGTCAGCATCATGTGGGCCAATAACGAAACAGGCGTCATGTTCCCGGTGCCCGAACTGGCGGAGCTGGCTCATGAGCAGGGCGCGCTGTTTCACTGCGACGCGGTGCAGGTGGTGGGCAAAATCCCAATGACGCTCAGCCAGACGCGGATCGATATGCTCTCCTGCTCGGCGCATAAATTCCACGGCCCCAAAGGGGTGGGCTGCCTCTGGCTGCGGCGGGGAACGCGTTTTCGCCCGCTGCTGCGCGGCGGCCACCAGGCGCATGGCCGGCGGGCCGGTACGGAAAATATCAGCGGCATTGTCGGAATGGGCGCCGCCAGCGAGCTGGCGCAGGTTCATCTGCCGGGCATGGCGCAGATTAGCCAACTGCGCGATCGTCTTGAACAACATCTCCAGGCCACTATCCCGGCGGTGACGGTGATGGGCGGCAGCCAGCCGCGGGTGCCCGGCACTCTCAATCTGGCCTTCGAGTGTATCGAGGGCGAGGCAATCCTGCTGCTGATGAATCAGGCCGGGATCGCCGCCTCCAGCGGCAGCGCCTGCACCTCCGGCTCGCTGGAGCCGTCGCACGTCATGCGGGCAATGAATATCCCCTACACTGCGGCCCACGGCACCATCCGCTTCTCCCTCTCACGCTATACCCGGGAAAAAGAGATCGACTACGTCATCGCCACCCTGCCGTCGGTTATCGACCGGCTGCGCGCCCTGTCGCCCTACTGGCGACAGGGTCAGCCGCACCTGCAGGATGGCGCCTTCACGCCGGTCTACGGCTAAGGCGGGGAGACAATGATGGGACGCGTACTGATTAACGACACCACCCTGCGCGATGGTGAACAGAGTCCCGGCGTGGCCTTTCAGGCCAGCGAAAAGATCGCCATCGCCGAGGCGCTGTACGCGGCGGGGATCGAAGCCATGGAGGTCGGCACCCCGGCGATGGGCGAGGAGGAGTGCGCCCGCATCCGGCAGGTGCGCCGTCAGCTCCCGGGCGCCACGCTGATGACCTGGTGCCGGATGCAGGCGGGAGAAATTCGCCAGAGCGCCGACCTGGGCATGGACTGGGTGGATATCTCCATCCCCGCCTCCGACAAGCTGCGGCAGTACAAACTGCGCGAAGGCTTACCGCTGCTGCTGGAGCGGCTGGCGGCCCTGATCCACCTCGCCCACACCCTTGGCCTGAAGGTCTGCATTGGCTGTGAGGACGCCTCGCGAGCCAGCGACGCGACGCTGCAGGACATTGCCTGCCTGGCCCGGGAGGCGGGAGCCACCCGTCTGCGCTATGCCGATACCGTCGGTATCCTCGACCCGTTCACCACCGCGGCGCAGATCGCCGCCCTGCGCCGCGTCTGGCCCGGCGAACTCGAGATGCACGCCCATAACGATCTGGGCCTGGCTACCGCCAACACCCTGGCGGCGGTGCGCGCCGGGGCCACCAGCGTGAACACCACCGTGCTGGGCCTGGGCGAACGCGCGGGCAACGCGGCGCTGGAGACCGTGGCGCTCGGACTGGAGCGCTGCCTGGAGGTCAAGACCGGCGTGCGTTTCACCGCCCTGCCGGCGCTGTGCGAACAGGTGGCCCTCGCCACCCGCCGCCCGGTGGATCCCCAGCAGCCGCTGGTGGGTGAGCTGGTCTTTACCCACGAATCCGGCGTGCACGTTGCGGCGCTGCTGCGCGACAGCGAGAGCTATCAGGCGATCGACCCCGCCCTGCTGGGCCGCGGCTATCGGCTGGTGCTGGGCAAACACTCCGGTCGCCAGGCGGTTAACGGCGTCTTCGATCGGATGGGTTATCACCTGACATCAGCGCAAATTGACCAGCTGCTGCCAGCGCTCCGTCGCTTTGCCGAAAACGGCAAACGCAGCCCGCGGGATGATGAGCTGGCGGCAATCTACCACGCGCTCTGCAGCGCCGAAACGCTGCAGGCCAGGGGGTGAGTATGGAGTGGTTTTATCAGATCCCCGGCGTGGGCGACCTGCGCTCCGCCGATGCGTTCTTTCAGTTTTTCGCCGTTCCCTACCAGCCCGAGCGCCTGGCGCACTGCAGCCTGCCGGTGCTGGCCACCTTTCACCGCAAGCTGAAGGCGGAAGTGCCTCTGCTCAACCAGCTGGAGGATAACCCGCGCGCGCACTGGCTGCTGGCGCGCCGACTGCTGGCGGAGAGTTATCAGCAACAGTTCGAGGAGAACACGCCATGAGACCCCGATTTACCTTTAGCGAAGCGGTCCGCGTCGTGCGCGCCATCCGTAACGATGGCACCTATGCGGGCCTGCCGTCCGGCGCCCTGCTGGTGCGCCGGGGCAGCATCGGCTATGTCCGCGACTGGGGAGTATTCTTGCAGGACCAGATCATCTACCAGATCCACTTCCCGGACTGCGACCGGGTGGTCGGCTGTCGCGAACAGGAGCTGATTGCCGGCGATCGGCCCTGGCTGGCCGGCAATCTGCAGTATGGCGATAGCGTAATCTGTCAGACGGCGCTGGCGATGCAGGGCGAGATGGTGGTCAGCGTCGGTCAGTTGGGCCGCATCGAAGCCACCGACCGGGGCGAGCATGGCGACGGCTATATCGTCGACTTCGGCGGCCGCTGGTTCCAGGTCCCGGTAAGCGCGCTGGCGCTGGCAGAGGAGGAAGAATAATGGAGCCCTGGCAACGATTTGGCCGGCAGCGGCTGGCGCAGAGCCGCTGGAACTGCGAGCCGGCGGCCATCGCCGCGGTCGACCGGCAGGCCTTCGAGGCGGCCTGGCAGCGCCAGGCCCAGCTGGAGCAGGTTATTGTCGCCCAGATTGCGCCGGAGGCGATCCCCGCCGCGCTGCGGGAGGGCCTCGCCACTTCGCTGGGCGCCTGGCTGGATGAAGGAGGATTTACGCCAGCGGAGCGGGCGGCGATCGTCCTGCACCACGCCCGGCTGGAAACCGCCTTCGCCGGGATTGCCAGCCAGGCGCCGCGGCCGGATCCCGCCACGGTGCAGGCCTGGTATCTGCGGCATCAGGCGCAGTTTATGCGCCCGGAACAGCGTCTGACCCGCCATCTGCTGCTCACCGTCGATGGCGACGACCAGGCGGTTTACTCGCGTATACGGGAGCTTCATGGGCAAATCGAAGCCTCCCGCGAGGCGTTTGCGCCGCTGGCCCAGCGACACTCCCACTGCCCGAGCGCGCTGGACGGCGGACTGCTGGGGTGGATCGGCCGGGGGCTGCTCTATCCGCAGCTGGAGGAGGCGCTGTTTGCGCTGGCGGAAAATGCGCTGAGCGCGCCGGTGGCCAGTGAGCTCGGCTGGCATCTGGTCTGGTGTGAGGCCATTCGCCCTGCCGCGCCGATGACGCCTGAGCAGGCGCTGGAAAGCGCCCGCGATTACCTCAGTCAACAGAGCCAGCGCCGCCACCAGCGCCAGTGGCTGGCCGAGATGTTAGCGCGCCAGCCGGGGCTGTGCGGGTAGCCGACAGGCTACCCGCCATCGCCTACAGCAGATGCGGTTTAATCTCCTCAAGCCAGGTCGCCAGCCGCGCGTCGGTCTCGTCGAACTGGTTATCCTGGTCCAGCACCAGTCCGACAAAGCGATCCCCCTCCAGCGCCGATGAGGCGCTGAACTCATATCCCTCGTTCGGCCAGCTGCCGATCATCGTCGCCCCGCGGGCACGCAGGGCGTCGTACAGCGGCCGCAGCCCGCTGGCGAAGTTATCCGGATAGCCACGCTGATCGCCGAGGCCAAACAGCGCCACCGTTTTCCCCTGCAGGCTAACGTCGCCGAGGTTGCGGATAAACTCGGCCCACGACTCGCTCTCGCCCCCGGCCTCGAGGCCCGGCAGCTGGCCGTCGCCCAGCGTCGGCGTCCCCAACAGCAGGGCCGGGTAGGCCAGCAGGTCCGCCAGCGTGGCGCGGTTAATATTGACCGGGGCGGCGGCGGCCTCCCCCAGCTGCTTGTGGATCAGTTTCGCGATCTTGCGGGTTTTACCGGTATCGGTACCAAAGAAAATGCCAATGTTCGCCATAGTACGCTCCTGTCGGAATGGTGTTGAAAAAAGGAATGACGACAGAGGTATTGCGAAGGCTGTGCCAGGTTGCCCTGCACCGCGACGGCCCATCCCTGCCCCATCAGGATCGCTTCGCCTCACAATGCCGCGCGCCAAAGGCGCATCCGGCGGGGCGAAAGGTAAAAATCCGTGAATTTTCCCCCTGTCGGATCAATGTTTCGCGTGGTCGTTCCGATAAGGGCGCACACTTTGCATGGTTATCCGGGTTCGGCTTACCCCGCCGCGTTTTGCGCACGGTGTCGGACAATTTGTCATAACTGCGACACAGGAGTTTGCGATGACCCTGAATATGATGCTCGATAACGCCGCGCCGGAGGCCATCGCCGGCGCGCTGACTCAACAACATCCGGGGCTGTTTTTTACCATGGTGGAACAGGCCTCGGTGGCCATCTCCCTCACCGATGCCAGCGCCAGGATCATTTACGCCAACCCGGCGTTTTGCCGCCAGACCGGCTATTCGCTGGCGCAATTGTTAAACCAGAACCCACGCCTGCTGGCCAGCAGCCAGACGCCGCGCGAGATCTATCAGGAGATGTGGCATACCCTGCTCCAGCGTCAGCCCTGGCGCGGCCAGCTGATTAATCAGCGTCGGGACGGCGGCCTGTACCTGGTGGAGATTGACATCACCCCGGTGCTTAGCCCGCAAGGGGAACTGGAGCATTATCTGGCGATGCAGCGGGATATCAGCGTCAGCTACACCCTCGAGCAGCGGCTGCGCAACCATATGACCCTGATGGAGGCGGTGCTGAATAATATCCCCGCCGCCGTGGTAGTGGTGGACGAGCAGGATCGGGTGGTGATGGACAACCTCGCCTACAAAACCTTCTGCGCTGACTGCGGCGGCCGGGAGCTGCTCACCGAGCTGCAGGTCTCCCCTGGCCGGATGACGCCCGGCGTGGAGGCGATCCTGCCGGTGGCGCTCCGCGGGGCCGCGCGCTGGCTGTCAGTGACCTGCTGGCCGTTGCCCGGCGTCAGCGAAGAGGCCAGCCGCTACTTTATCGACAGCGCGCTGGCGCGGACCCTGGTGGTGATCGCCGACTGTACCCAGCAGCGTCAGCAGCAGGAGCAAGGACGCCTTGACCGGCTGAAGCAGCAAATGACCGCCGGCAAGCTGCTGGCGGCGATCCGCGAGTCGCTGGACGCCGCGCTGATCCAGCTGAACTGCCCGATTAACATGCTGGCGGCAGCCCGTCGGCTGAACGGCGAGGGAAGCGGGAACGTGGCGCTGGAGGCCGCCTGGCGTGAAGGGGAAGAGGCGATGGCGCGGCTCCAGCGCTGCCGCCCGTCGCTGGATCTCGAAAACCCCGCCGTCTGGCCGCTGCAGCCCTTTTTCGACGACCTGTGCGCCCTCTACCGTACCCGCTTCGATCCCGACGGGCTGCAGGTCGACATGGCCTCACCGCATCTGATCGGCTTTGGCCAGCGCACCCCGCTGCTGGCGTGCTTAAGCCTGTGGCTCGACCGCACCCTGGCCCTCGCCGCCGAACTCCCCTCCGTGCCGCTGGCGATGCAGCTCTATGCCGAGGAGAACGACGGCTGGCTGTCGCTGTACCTGACTGACAACGTGCCGCTGCTGCAGGTGCGCTACGCCCACTCCCCCGACGCGCTGAACTCGCCGGGCAAAGGCATGGAGCTGCGGCTGATCCAGACCCTGGTGGCGCACCATCGCGGGGCCATTGAGCTGGCTTCCCGACCGCAGGGCGGCACCTGCCTGACCCTGCGTTTCCCGCTGTTTAACACCCTGACCGGAGGTGAAGCATGATCCCTGAATCCGACCCGGACACCACCGTCAGACGCTTCGACCTCTCTCAGCAGTTCACCGCCATGCAGCGGATAAGCGTAGTGCTGAGCCGGGCCACCGAGGCCAGCAAAACGTTGCAGGAGGTACTCAGCGTATTACACAACGATGCTTTTATGCAGCACGGGATGATCTGCCTGTACGACAGCGAGCAGGAGATCCTCAGTATCGAAGCGCTGCAGCAAACCGGCCAGCAGCCCCTCCCCGGCAGCACGCAGATCCGCTATCGCCCCGGCGAGGGACTGGTGGGGACCGTGCTGGCCCAGGGGCAGTCGCTGGTGCTGCCCCGGGTCGCCGACGATCAGCGTTTTCTCGACCGCCTGAGCCTCTACGATTACGATCTGCCGTTTATCGCCGTACCGTTGATGGGGCCCAACGCCCGGCCAATAGGGGTGCTGGCGGCCCAGCCGATGGCGCGCCAGGAAGAGCGGCTGCCGGCCTGCACCCGTTTTCTCGAAACCGTCGCCAACCTCGTCGCCCAGACCATCCGGCTGATGATCCTTCCGGCCTCACCCGCCCTGTCGAGCCGCCAGCCGCCGAAGGTGGAACGGCCGCCGGCCTGCTCGTCGTCCCGCGGCGTGGGCCTTGACAATATGGTCGGCAAGAGCCCGGCGATGCGCCAGATCGTGGAGGTGATCCGTCAGGTTTCGCGCTGGGACACCACCGTGCTGGTGCGCGGTGAAAGCGGCACCGGGAAAGAGCTGATCGCCAACGCCATCCATCACCATTCGCCACGGGCTGGCGCCGCCTTCGTCAAATTTAACTGCGCGGCGCTGCCGGACACCCTGCTGGAAAGCGAACTGTTCGGCCATGAGAAAGGCGCCTTTACCGGGGCGGTGCGTCAGCGTAAAGGACGTTTTGAGCTGGCGGATGGCGGCACCCTGTTCCTCGATGAGATTGGTGAAAGCAGCGCCTCGTTCCAGGCCAAGCTGCTGCGTATCCTCCAGGAGGGGGAGATGGAGCGGGTCGGCGGCGATGAGACCCTGCGGGTGAATGTCCGCATCATCGCCGCCACCAACCGTCACCTGGAGGAGGAGGTCCGGCTGGGCCATTTCCGCGAGGATCTCTATTATCGTCTGAACGTGATGCCCATCGCCCTGCCCCCGCTGCGCGAGCGTCAGGAGGACATCGCCGAGCTGGCGCACTTCCTGGTGCGCAAAATCGGCCAGCATCAGGGGCGCACGCTGCGGATCAGCGAGGGCGCGATCCGCCTGCTGATGGAGTACAGCTGGCCGGGTAACGTTCGCGAACTGGAGAACTGCCTCGAACGATCGGCGGTGATGTCGGAGAGTGGCCTGATCGATCGCGACGTGATCCTCTTCACTCACCAGGATCGTCCCGCCAAAGCCCTGCCTGCCAGCGGGCCAGCGGAAGACAGCTGGCTGGACAACAGCCTGGACGAACGTCAGCGACTGATCGCCGCGCTGGAAAAAGCCGGCTGGGTGCAGGCCAAGGCGGCACGGCTACTGGGGATGACGCCGCGCCAGGTCGCTTACCGGATCCAGATCATGGATATCACCCTGCCGCGTCTGTAGGCCGCGGTGTCAGGTTCAGGACATTGTCGTCAGTGCGGCAGGAACGCGACAATGTTGTGCCGCAGGGATGCGGGATAATGCTTTATTTTTCAGCCAGATAAAAAATTCGTCTCTGGTACGTCGTTTGCAGCAGGAAGGTATCGCCCAACCATGAAGGTACGACCATGACTTCCTGCTCTTCTTTTTCCGGCGGTAACGCCTGTCAGTCGGCGGACGCCAGCGCGTTAGCGCCGCGGGTGGCCGACAAGGTCGCCGCGCACCCCTGCTACTCCCGCAGCGGGCACCACCGTTTCGCCCGGATGCATCTTCCGGTCGCCCCGGCCTGCAATCTGCAGTGCAACTACTGCAACCGTAAATTCGACTGCAGCAATGAGTCCCGTCCCGGGGTGTCATCGACGCTGCTGACCCCCGAGCAGGCGGTGTTGAAAGTGCGCCAGGTGGCCCAGGCCATCCCGCAGCTGTCGGTGGTTGGCATAGCCGGGCCCGGCGATCCGCTGGCCAATATGACCCGCACCTTCCGCACCCTGGAGCTGGTCCGCGACCAGCTTCCGGATCTCAAATTATGCCTGTCAACCAACGGGCTGATGCTGCCCGACGCGGTCGATCGCCTGCTGGAGGTCGGCGTGGATCACGTCACGGTGACCATCAATACCCTGGATGCCGATATCGCCGGGCAAATCTATGCCTGGCTGTGGCTCGACGGCGAACGCTACTGCGGCCGGGAAGCCGGGGAGATCCTGATTGCCCGCCAGCTTGAAGGAGTCCGTAGGCTGACCGCCGCGGGAGTGCTGGTCAAGATAAACTCGGTGCTGATCCCGGGGATCAACGACGGCGGCATGGCTGAGGTCGGCCGTCGTTTGCGGGAAAGTGGCGCGTTTATTCACAATATTATGCCGCTGATTGCCAGACCGGAGCACGGCACGGTCTTTGGTCTCAACGGCCAGCCGGAGCCGGACGCCGGGATGCTCGCCGCGATCCGCAGCCAGTGCGGGGAGGTGATGCCGCAGATGACCCACTGCCACCAGTGCCGTGCCGACGCCATCGGCATGCTGGGCGAAGATCGCAGCCAGCAGTTCACCCGGCTGCCGGACCCGGACAGCCTCCCCGACTGGCTGCCCATCCTCCACCAGCGCGCCGAACTTCATGCCAGCCTCGCCACGCAGGGGGAGTCGGACGCGGATGACGCCTGTCTGGTGGCCGTGGCCTCCCGCCACGGCGAGGTCATTGACTGTCATTTTGGCCATGCCGACCGCTTCTCGATCTACAGCCTGTCGGCCGCCGGTATGGTGCTGGTGGGCGAGCGCTTTACACCGAAATATTGCCGCGGCGAAGAGGAGTGTGAGCCACAGGAGAACGAGGCCAGACTGGCGGCGCTGCTGGCGCTGCTCGCCGACGTAAAAGCGGTGTTCTGCGTGCGTATCGGCCATACGCCATGGCAGCAGCTGGAATTGCAGGGCATTGAGCCGCAGGTGGACGGCGCGTGGCGTTCGGTCGCCGAGGTGCTGCCTGCCTGGTGGCAGCGGCGGCGCCAGAGCCTGGCGGCATCGCGTCTGCGTCAGGGGGTCGCCTGATGGCGCCGGTCGACTGGTTGACCCGCCTGTGGCGATTGTATCACGCCGGAAAAGGCTGCTTTCCGCTGCGGATGGGGCTGACTCCCGCGGCATGGCGGTCGCTGCAGCAGCGGCTGGGCGAGGTGGCGACGCCGCTGGACAGCGCGACGCTGAGCCGCCGTCGGCTGATGACCGAGCTGAATGCTACCCGCGACGAAGAGCGTCGGCAGCTGGGGCAGTGGCTGACGGAGTGGATGGCGCCGGGGGCCGAACCGATGGCGCAGATCGTTGCCGAGGTGGCGCTGGCGTTTAACCATCTGTGGGAGGATCTGGGACTCGATTCGCGGGCGGAACTGGGCCGGCTGATGCGCGACTGCTTTCCGCAGCTGGTGGCGCAGAACCTCCACCATATGCGCTGGAAAAAGTTCTTTTACCGCCAGCGCTGCCTGCAGTCGCAGGGGGAGATTGTCTGCCGATCGCCGAGCTGCGACGAATGCCTGGAGCGCAGCCTCTGCTTCGAACCGCCGCCGCAATAAACAAGCCGCAGCCCCCTGCGGCTGACCCAACCACACTCGCGTTTAACCCCTTTACGCGAGTTTCTGCCGGGTGGCGCTTCGCTTACCCGGCCTACAACCCCAAATCACCACTGGATCAGGGGCCACTGAAACTGCCGGTGCTGGCGGCCTCAAAATCGCTGAGACGTTCCCGGAAGGCCGGGGCAGCCCGCATGGATGCGGGCTGAGGGCCGTGTTTTGCAGGGACGCTGCCTCGGCCCGACCCGAAGCCTGCAGTGATAAGTCGAAGGTACCACGAAGTGGCGATTTTGCTGGCCGGAGCCCGGGGGTACAGGGGGCGGCGGCGACTGGCCGCCCCCTGTGCGCTCCCTGCGCCGTAAGAGACATAACGCAGAAAACTAACCGGGAGCGCAATGTGCGCTGAAGCCACACGTGATAACGCTTTTCCCGGGCTGAGAACGTGGTAAACCGATAACAGTCTCCACCGCCGCCGGGCAATACATCAGGCTCCGTGCCCAACATGTTGCCGGGTGGCGCTTCGCTTACCCGGCCTACAAAGACATTTACATATAAGAAGGTTACTCAACACAGTAGGCCCGGCAAGCGCCGCGCCGCCGGGCAAGGACAGCGGGCGCGGAGCCGCTTTTGTGCCGGGTGGCGCTTCGCCTGACCCCGCCTACAGCCCCAAATCACCACTGGATCAGGAGCCACTGAAACTGCCGGTGCTGGCGGCCTCAAAATCGCTGAGACGTTCCCGTAAGGCCGGGGCAGCCCGCATGGATGCGGGCTGAGGGCCGTGTTTTGCACGGACGCTGCCTCGGCCCGACCCGAAGCCTGCAGGGATAAGTCGAAGGTACCACGAAGTGGCGATTTTGCTGGCCGGAGCCCGGGGGTACAGGGGGCGGCGGCGACTGGCCGCCCCCTGTGCGCTCCCTGCGCCATGAGAGACATAACGCAGAAAACTAACCGGGAGCGCAAACTACGCTGAAGCCACAGATAACATAAACAACCACACTGCAGTGCTTCCCCTCACCCTAACCCTCTCCCGGAGGGAGAGGGAACCGTCCGGTCGTCGTTTCCGTGCCCAACATATTGCCGGGTGGCGGCTGCGCCTGACCCGGCCTACAACCCCAAATCACCACTGGATCAGGGGCCACTGAAACTGCCGGTGCTGGCGGCCTCAAAATCGCTGAGACGTTCCCGGCAGGCCGGGGCAGCCCGCATGGATGCGGGCTGAGGGCCGTGTTTTGCACGGACGCTGCCTCGGCCCGACCCGAAGCCTGCAGGGATAAGTCGAAGGTACCACGCAGTGGCGATTTTGCTGGCCGGAGCCCGGGGGTACAGGGGGCGGCGGCGACTGGCCGCCCACTGTGCGCTCCCTGCGCCATGAGAGACATAACGCAGAAGACTAACCGGGAGCGCAAACTACGCTGAAGCCACAGATAACATAAACAACCACACTGCAGTGCTTCCCCTCACCCTAACCCTCTCCCGGAGGGAGAGGGAACCGTCCGGTCGTCGTTTCCGTGCCCAACATATTGCCGGGTGGCGGCTGCGCCTGACCCGGCCTACAACCCCAAATCACCACTGGATCAGGGGCCGCTGAAACTGCCGGTGCTGGCGGCCTCAAAATCGCTGAGACGTTCCCGGCAGGCCGGGGCAGCCCGCATGGATGCGGGCTGAGGGCCGTGTTTTGCAGGGACGCTGCCTCGGCCCGACCCGAAGCCTGCAGGGAAAAGTCGAAGGTACCACGAAGTGGCGATTTTGCTGGCCGGAGCCCGGGGGTACAGGGGGCGGCGGCGACTGGCCGCCCCCTGTGCGCTCCCAGCACCATAAGAGACATAACGCAGAAAACTAACCGGGAGCGCAAACTACGCTGAAGCCACAGATAACATAAACAACCACACTGCAGTGCTTCCCCTCACCCTAACCCTCTCCCGGAGGGAGAGGGAACCGTCCGGTCGTCGTTTCCGTGCCCAACATATTGCCGGGTGGCGCTTCGCTTACCCGGCCTACATAACCATTAAATTTCAGAAGGTTAACCATCACCGTAGGCCCGCGCAAGCGCAGCGCCGCCGGGCAAAAGGTATCGCACCGGGCCAAACGAAAAAAAAGCCGGAGGTTTCCCTCCGGCTTTTCTCATTTACATCACGCTATGCCTTAGGCCACATCTTCATACTGCGGCACCGGGTTGCGGAAGCTTTTGGTCACGCAGGCCAGATAGACCAGACCGATACCGGCCCAGATCAGGCCCAGAATCATCGAGCTCTCTTCCAGGTTGACCCACAGCGCGCCAACGGTCAGGGCGCCGCACATCGGCAGGAACAGATACTGGAAGTGGTCTTTCAGCGTCTTGTTGCGTTTCTCACGGATCCAGAACTGCGAAATCACCGACAGGTTAACGAAGGTAAACGCTACCAGCGCACCAAAGTTAATCAGCGCCGTCGCCATCACCAGGTCGAAGTTAATCGCCAGCAGCGCAATAGCACCGACCAGGATGATGTTCATCGCCGGGGTGCGCCAGGTCGGGTGAACGTAGCCGAAGAAGCTTTTCGGGAACACGCCGTCGCGGCCCATCACGTACATCAGACGCGCCACGCCAGCGTGCGCCGCCATACCGGACGCCAGCACGGTGATGGTGGAGAAGATCAGCGCGCCAACCTGGAAGGCTTTACCTGCTACGTAGAGCATAATTTCCGGCTGTGACGCATCCGGATCTTTAAAGCGCGAGATGTCCGGGAAGTACAGCTGCAGGAAGTAGGTGGCAAAGATGAAGATCAGGCCGCCAATCAGCGCGGTCAGGAAGATCGCCCGCGGGATGACGCGCTCTGCATCTTTGGTCTCTTCAGACAGGTTGCTGATGCCGTCGAAGCCGGTAAACGAGAAGCACAGGATCGTCGCCCCGGTAATCATCGGGATCACGTGCGCGTCACCGGACCAGAACGGACGGCTGCTGGCCAGCGTACCGGCGCCTTCGCCTTCAAACACGCCATAAATCACCATGCCGAGAATAACGGCAATCAGCACCACCTGCAGCACCACGATCACGGTGTTGAAGTTGGCCACGGATTTAATACTGCGCAGGTTAAAGGCGGTCATAAAGGCGACCAGTGCGATAACAAACACCCACGACGGAATCGAAGGCACCAGCGCTTCAAAATAGATTTTCGCCAGCAGAATGTTGATCATCGGCGCGAACAGGTAGTCGAGCAGCGAGGACCAACCCACCATAAAGCCAACGGTCGGGCTGATGGATTTCTGCGCATAGGTATACGCCGAGCCGGCAGAAGGGTAACGACGTACCAGCTTGCCATAGCTCAGGGCAGTAAACAGAATGGCGATTAACGCAAAGGCGTAGGCCGTCGGCACGTGACCGTCGGTCATACCAGAGACGATACCAAACGTATCGAACAGCGTCATCGGCTGCATATAGGCCAGGCCCATCATTACAACCGGAACTAACGTAAGCGTTTTACGTAATTCCACGCGAGAGGTATTTGGAGTAGCGTTATGCGACATAGTTATCCCCTTTTACGGTGAACGCCAGCGCGTAAGCAAAAAATTGCCCCATTTCTTTCTATTCCTCAGCGACAACGACTGTCGGTTTTTAGTAAATATCTATCCGGTACGAAGCCCGGCCTCTTGGTATTGAATGATGTGTCTTTCGACCAAAAAAATAACCGACACTTTTAAAAAAAGCGTCGGCTAGTCTCTGGTTTTCAGGCCGCATATTTTGCAACAAATTCAACGGCGTTGACAAGATGTTATGAAGTTCATTGCGTAAGCATATTTTTTAACGTGCTAATATCTATACGATTTCCGTATGATAAATTGTAAAAATAGCACTATTTGCTAATAGCGTTTCCCGCCACCACTTGCTGGCCAAACCGCAGGTGGCGTCATTCCAGGCGATCCAGGCATGCTGGCGGGGCGACAGCCCGCGAACCGCCATGCTGATGAGCTCGCCGCTCTCCAGCAGCCCCTGCACCTGGTAACGCGGCAGACAGCCCCAGCCCAGCCCCATGCGCAGCAGCGCCAGCTGCCCCGCGGCGTCACACACCGTCAGGGTCTCCTGATCGCTGAGCAGCGCCCCGCCCTCGCCGGTGGCCACCGCCCGGTAACGGCGCAGGGTCCGCCAGCTCAGCGGAGCGCGGTGTCGCGCCAGCGGATGCTGCGGGGAAACCACCAGCAGCAGCTCCAGCTCACCGAGGGAGAGATAGTCATAGCCGCTCAGCGGCGGCGGCTCGCCGAGGGCGCCCAGCAACAGATCGGCCTGCCCGTCGGTCAGCGGCCGCCAGTCCAGCAGCGAGGGGTTCAGCGTGAAGTGCAGCCGGGTCAGCGGCTGTTGTTGATAAAATGCGGCGATCAGCGGCGAAAGCTGCGCCACGGGAAAAGTGCAGTCCACCGTCAGGCGGAGGGTGTGCTCCCACCCCTGCTGCAGCTTGACCGCCCGGATCTCCAGTTCGCGAGCGATATGCAGCACCTCCCGCCCTTTCTCCAGCAGCATTTGTCCGGTGGGGGTAAAGCGCGCGCGGTGGCCGCTGCGGTCAAGCAGCTGAATATTGAGATCGCTTTCCAGCCGGTGAATGGTGTAGCTCAGCGCCGAGGGCGTTTTAAAGAGCTTTGCCGACGCGGCGGCAAAGCTCCCCTCTTTTTCCAGCGCGTCGAGGATCACAAGGACATCCAGCAGTGGTTTCATCGCTACCCCCTTACGGTATGCGAATCACCGCTGGTAGATCACTCCATCGGCATCACCAGCGGATCGGGGTACTGGTACTCAAACCCCAGCTCATTGCAGATACGATTGCCATCCACAATCTTGCCCTGACCGCCGTCCGGGCTGTCGCTGAACACCGGCGGCGGCAGCCCCAGTTCACGGGCCATTTGCGGATAAAAGAGGCCACGCGCCGGATGGCGGGGCGCACATAGATTATAGATGTGCCCGCCCTTCGGGGCCTGCAACAGCAGTTCGATAGCGGCCACCACATCCTGCAAATGCACCAGATTGACCACGTGCTGGCCATCCGGCGCCGACTTGCCGGCAAAAAAACGTCCCGGATGACGGGAAGGTCCCACCAGCCCGGCCAGACGCAGAATATCCACCGAGGTTCCCGGCAGGTTGTGCAGCCAGTCCTCCAGCTCCTTGAGCACCTGCCCGCTGGCGGTTTGCGGCAGACGCGGGGAGTTCTCTTTCACCGTGCCGTTGACGTTGCCATACACCGAGGTGGAACTGGTGAAGACGATCCGCGGAATATGGTGCGCCAGCGCGGTATCGACAATCTCCTGCACCGCCTGCAGATAAAACCCTTCTCCCGCCCCGGTACGCCGGGCCGGCAGCGTGATCACCAGCGCATCGACGTTCATCAGCGCGTCGAGGTCCTCGGTATCACAGACCAGCTGCGGCTCCAGGCGCAGCGGATAGCTGTCAATCCCGCACATCCGCGCCGCCTCCACGCCATCCTGCGTGGTTTTACTGCCGGTGACCTGCCAGCCTCGCGCCATCAATGACAGCGCCAGCGGCATCCCCAGCCATCCCAAACCGACTATCGCGACCTTTTTCATCCCAGGCTCCTGACTCTTTCGCTGTGCTGATTACAGGCTACGCCAGCCTGCGGCAACTGACAATTTCTTCGCTCAATGTGAAATGAATTAATGATAGAAAAAAGCCCTTGCTTTCTGCGGCGGAAGTGGTTTAGGTTAAAGGACATCAAATGCATAGTCATTCACAGAGAATTTTTATGAACCGCGTTCAATTTAAACACCACCATCATCACCATCATCCTGACTAGTCTTTCAGGCGATGTGTGCTGGAAGACATTTGGATCTTCCAGTGGTGCATGAACGCGCAGAGAGCCCCCGGAAGATTCACTTCCGGGGGCTTTTTTTTGGACCAAATTCGGACAGATTCAGACAGGTATTCAGAGGAAAAGAACAATGTTAGACAACACCCGTTTACGCATAGCTATTCAGAAATCAGGCCGTTTAAGCGAAGATTCACGCGAATTACTCAGCCGCTGCGGCATTAAAGTCAATTTGCACACCCAGCGTCTGATTGCGCTTGCGGAAAATATGCCAATCGACATTCTGCGCGTGCGTGATGACGATATCCCGGGCCTGGTGATGGACGGTGTTGTCGACCTCGGCATTATCGGCGAAAACGTGCTGGAAGAAGAGCTGCTCAGCCGCCGCGCTCAGGGCGAAGACCCGCGCTACTTCACCCTGCGTCGTCTCGACTTCGGCGGCTGCCGCCTGTCGCTGGCGACCCCGGTGGATGAAGCCTGGAACGGCCCGGCGGCGCTGGACGGCAAACGCATCGCCACCTCTTACCCGCACCTGCTGAAGCGCTACCTCGATCAAAAAGGTATCTCTTTTAAATCCTGTCTGCTGAACGGCTCCGTGGAAGTGGCGCCGCGCGCCGGCCTCGCCGACGCCATCTGCGACCTCGTCTCCACCGGCGCCACCCTGGAAGCCAACGGTCTGCGCGAAGTGGAAGTGATCTACCGCTCCAAAGCCTGCCTGATCCAGCGCGACGGCGAGATGGCCGACGCCAAACAGCAGCTGATTGACCGCCTGCTGACCCGTATTCAGGGCGTGATCCAGGCCCGCGAGTCGAAATACATCATGATGCACGCTCCGACCGAACGCCTGGAAGAAGTGGTTGCCCTGCTGCCGGGCGCCGAGCGTCCGACTATTCTGCCGCTGGCAGGCGACAAGCAGCGCGTGGCGATGCACATGGTCAGCAGCGAAACCCTGTTCTGGGAGACCATGGAAAAACTGAAAGCGCTGGGCGCCAGCTCCATTCTGGTGCTGCCGATTGAGAAGATGATGGAGTAATCGGCCAGCCGGTCACGGGACACACAGGGGAAAACAATCATGAGCTTCAACACAATCATCGACTGGAACGGCTGTAGCGCAGACCAACAGCAACAACTCTTAACGCGCCCGGCGATTTCCGCCTCCGACAGCATCAGTAAAACGGTGGCGGAGATCCTCGATAACGTCAAAGCCAACGGCGACGCGGCGCTGCGCGAATACAGCGCAAAGTTTGATAAAACCACCGTCGCCGCGCTGCAGGTGAGCGAGGCGGAGATCGCCGCCGCCGGCGAACGCCTCAGCGACGAGCTGAAGCAGGCGATGGCGGTGGCGGTGAAAAACATCGAGACCTTCCACAACGCGCAACAGCTGCAGGCGGTGGATGTCGAAACGCTGCCGGGGGTGCGCTGCCAGCAGGTCACCCGCCCTATCGCCTCCGTCGGGCTGTATATTCCGGGCGGCTCGGCGCCGCTGTTCTCCACGGTGCTGATGCTGGCGACGCCGGCGCGCATCGCCGGCTGTCAGCAGGTGGTGCTCTGCTCGCCGCCGCCGATCGCCGATGAGATCCTCTATGCCGCGCAGCTGTGCGGCGTGAAAACCATCTTTAACGTCGGCGGCGCCCAGGCCATCGCCGCCCTCGCCCTCGGGACCGAGTCGGTGCCGAAGGTGGATAAAATCTTTGGCCCGGGTAACGCTTACGTCACGGAAGCCAAACGTCAGGTCAGCCAGCGTCTGGACGGCGCAGCCATCGACATGCCGGCCGGCCCGTCGGAAGTGCTGGTGATCGCCGACAGCGGCGCCACCCCGGACTTTGTCGCCTCCGACCTGCTGTCGCAGGCGGAACACGGCCCGGACTCGCAGGTGATCCTCCTGACCCCGGACGCCGACCTCGGCAGCCGCGTCGCTGAGGCCGTCGAACGCCAGCTGGCCGCCCTGCCGCGCGCGGAAACCGCCCGCGTGGCCCTCTCCGCCAGCCGGATCATCGTGGCCCGCGACCTGGCGCAGTGCGTGGCTATCTCCAACCAGTATGGTCCGGAGCACCTGATCATTCAGACCCGTCAGGCCCGCGAGCTGGTGGACAGCATCACCAGCGCCGGTTCGGTTTTCCTCGGCGACTGGTCACCGGAATCCGCGGGCGATTACGCCTCGGGCACCAACCACGTCCTGCCGACCTATGGGTATACCGCCACCTGTTCGAGCCTCGGCCTGGCCGACTTCCAGAAGCGGATGACCGTGCAGGAACTGTCGCGCGACGGCTTTGCCGCCCTCGCCTCAACGATTGAGATCCTGGCCGCCGCCGAGCGCCTTGACGCCCACAAAAACGCCGTAACGCTGCGCGTTGCCGCCCTGAAGGAGCAAGCATGAGCATTGAAGATTTAGCCCGCGCCAACGTCCGTGCGCTGACCCCGTATCAATCCGCTCGCCGTCTGGGCGGCAAAGGCGACGTCTGGCTGAACGCCAACGAATTCCCGACCGCCGTGGCTTTCCAGCTTACCGCGCAAACGATGAACCGCTATCCGGAGCCGCAGCCGAAGGCAGTCATCGAGAGCTACGCCCGCTACGCCGGCGTCAAACCAGAGCAGGTGCTGGTCAGCCGCGGCGCCGACGAAGGGATTGAGCTGCTGATCCGCGCTTTCTGTGAGCCCGGCAAAGACACGCTACTCTACTGCCCGCCCACCTACGGCATGTACAGCGTCAGCGCCGAGACCATCGGCGTCGAATGCCGCACCGTGCCGACCCTCGCCGACTGGCAGCTCGACCTGCCGGGTATCGAGGCGCAGCTGGACGGCGTGAAGGTGGTCTTTGTCTGCAGCCCGAACAACCCGACCGGTCAGATCATCGATCCGCAGTCGATACGCGACCTGCTGGAGATGACCCGCGATAAAGCCATCGTGGTCGCCGACGAAGCCTATATTGAGTTCTGCCCGCAGGCGACGCTCGCCGGCTGGCTCAGCGACTATCCGCACCTGGTGGTGCTGCGCACGCTGTCCAAAGCCTTCGCCCTCGCCGGCCTGCGCTGCGGTTTCACCCTCGCCAACGCCGAGGTGATTAACGTGCTGCTGAAAGTGATCGCTCCGTATCCGCTCTCCACGCCAGTGGCCGATATCGCCGCCCAGGCGCTGAGCGCGGAAGGCATCGCGGCGATGCGCCAGCGCGTGGCGCAGATCCTCGACGAGCGCCGCTACCTGGTGGAACAGCTGCGCGGCATCGCCTGCGTGGAGCAGGTCTTCGATTCCGAGGCGAACTACGTTCTGGCGCGGATAACCGCCTCCAGCGCAGTGTTTAAATCTTTGTGGGATCAGGGCATTATCTTACGTGACCAGAATAAACAACCTTCATTGAGCGGCTGTTTGCGTATCACTATCGGTACCCGTGCTGAGAGCCAGCGCGTGATTGACGCCTTGACTGCGGAGAATGTATGACCCAGAAGTATCTCTTTATTGACCGTGACGGCACCCTGATTTCCGAACCGCCGGTGGATTTCCAGGTGGACCGTTTCGACAAGCTGGCGTTTGAGCCGCAGGTGATCCCGGCGCTGCTGAAGCTGCAGCAGGAAGGCTATAAGCTGGTGATGATCACCAACCAGGATGGCCTGGGAACCGACAGTCTGCCGCAGGAAGCATTTGATGGCCCGCACAACCTGATGATGCAGATCTTCGCCTCGCAGGGCGTCAATTTCGAAGAGGTGCTGATTTGTCCGCACTTCCCGGGCGACAACTGCGCCTGCCGCAAACCGAAAACGCAGCTGGTGTTGCCGTGGCTGGAAGACGGCGTACTGGATAAAAGCCACAGCTATGTGATTGGCGACCGGGCCACCGACCTTGAGCTGGCGGATAACATGGGGATTACCGGCCTGCGCTATGACCGTGAGACCCTGGACTGGCCGACCATCAGCGAGCAGCTGACCCGCCGCGACCGCTATGCCCACGTCGAGCGCATCACCAAAGAGACCCAGGTGGACGTGAAGGTGTGGCTGGACCGCGAAGGCGGCAGCAAGATCCACACCGGCGTCGGCTTTTTTGACCATATGCTCGACCAAATCGCCACCCATGGCGGCTTCCGCATGGAGATTAACGTCGGCGGCGATCTGTACATCGACGATCATCACACCGTGGAAGATACCGGCCTGGCCCTCGGCGAAGCCCTGAAGCTGGCGCTTGGCGACAAGCGCGGCATCAACCGCTTCGGCTTCGTGCTGCCGATGGACGAGTGTCTCGCCCGCTGCGCGCTGGATATCTCCGGCCGTCCGCACCTGGAGTATAAGGCGGACTTCACCTATCAGCGCGTCGGCGATCTGAGCACCGAGATGGTGGAACACTTCTTCCGCTCGCTCTCTTACACCATGGCGGTGACCCTGCACCTGAAAACCAAGGGCAAGAACGATCACCACCGCGTGGAGAGCCTGTTCAAAGCCTTTGGCCGTACGCTGCGCCAGGCGATCCGCGTCCAGGGCGATGCCCTGCCGTCTTCCAAAGGGGTGCTGTGATGAATGTGGTGATCCTTGATACCGGGTGCGCCAACCTCAATTCGGTGAAATCGGCGATTGGCCGCCACGGCTATGAGCCGGTGGTCAGCCGCGATCCGGAGGTGGTATTGCGTGCCGATAAACTGTTTCTTCCCGGCGTCGGCACCGCCCAGGCGGCGATGGACCAGCTGCGCGACCGCGATCTGATCGACCTGATCAAAGCCTGTACCCAGCCGGTGCTGGGGATTTGCCTGGGCATGCAGCTGCTCGGCAAGCGCAGCGAGGAGAACAACGGCGTCGATCTGCTGGGCATTATCGAAGAAGAGGTGCCGAAGATGACCGACCACGGTCTGCCATTGCCGCACATGGGCTGGAACCGGGTGTATGCCAAAGCAGGCGATCGTCTGTTCCGCGGCATTGAAGAAGGCGCGTATTTCTACTTCGTGCACAGCTACGCCATGCCGGTCAACCCGTACACCATCGCCCAGTGCAATTACGGTGAGGCGTTCACCGCCGCGGTGCAGAAAGATAACTTCTTTGGCGTGCAGTTCCACCCGGAGCGCTCCGGGAGCGCCGGGGCGCAGCTGCTGAAAAACTTCCTGGAGATGTGATGATTATTCCTGCTTTAGATTTAATCGACGGCACCGTCGTTCGTCTCCACCAGGGCGATTACGGCCAGCAGCGCGACTATGGCAGCGATCCGCTGCCGCGCCTGCAGTCCTATGCCGCTCAGGGGGCGGAAGTCCTGCACCTGGTCGACCTGACCGGGGCGAAGGATCCGGCGAAACGCCAGATCCCCTTGCTGAAATCGCTGGTCGCCGGCGTTGACGTCCCGGTACAGGTTGGCGGTGGCGTGCGGACCGAAGCGGATGTCGCGGCCCTGCTTGAGGCCGGCGTCGCCCGCGTGGTGGTCGGCTCCACCGCGGTGAAGTCCCCGGAGGAAGTGAAAGGCTGGTTTAAACGCTTTGGCCCTGAACGGCTGGTGCTTGCGCTCGACGTGCGCATTGACGCCGACGGCAACAAGCAGGTGGCGGTCAGCGGCTGGCAGGAAAACTCCGGCGTGACGCTGGAGGAACTGGTGGAAAGTTATCTGCCGGTCGGCCTGCAGCATGTGCTGTGCACCGATATCTCCCGCGACGGAACGCTGGCAGGCTCTAACGTCTCGCTGTACGAGGAAGTCTGCGCCCGCTACCCGCAGGTGGCGTTTCAGTCATCCGGCGGCATCGGCGATCTCAAAGATATTGCCGCGCTGCGCGGCACCGGGGTGCGCGGCGTGATTGTCGGTCGCGCGCTGCTGGAAGGTAAATTCAACGTAACGGAGGCCATTCAATGCTGGCAAAACGGATAATCCCCTGCCTCGACGTCCGCGACGGCCAGGTAGTGAAAGGCGTGCAGTTCCGTAATCACGAGATCATTGGCGACATCGTCCCGCTGGCCAAGCGCTATGCCGACGAAGGGGCCGACGAACTGGTGTTCTATGATATCACCGCCTCCAGCGACGGCCGGGTGGTCGACAAGAGCTGGGTGTCGCGCGTGGCGGAAGTGATCGACATTCCTTTCTGCGTGGCGGGTGGGATCAAGTCGCTGGAAGACGCGGCGCAGATCCTCTCCTTCGGCGCCGATAAGATTTCGATTAACTCCCCTGCTCTCGCCGACCCGACGCTGATCACCCGCCTTGCCGACCGCTTTGGCGTGCAGTGCATTGTGGTGGGGATTGATACCTGGTTTGATGCAGAGACCGGCAAATATCACGTCAACCAGTATACCGGCGACGAGACCCGCACCCGAGTGACACAGTGGGAAACCCTCGACTGGGTGGAGGAAGTGCAGAAGCGCGGCGCGGGCGAGATCGTCCTCAATATGATGAACCAGGACGGGGTGCGCAACGGTTACGACCTGCAGCAGCTGGCGAAGGTTCGCGCGGTGTGCCATGTCCCGCTGATCGCCTCCGGCGGCGCGGGCACCATGGAACACTTCCTCGAAGCCTTCCGCGACGCCAACGTTGACGGCGCGCTGGCGGCCTCGGTATTCCACAAACAGATTATTAATATTGGCGAACTGAAAGCGTACCTGGCGGCACAGGGCGTGGAGATAAGGGTATGTTGACTGAACAGCTGGACTGGGAAAAAACGGACGGCATGATGCCGGCCATCGTGCAGCACGCCGTATCCGGCGAAGTGCTGATGCTGGGCTACATGAACAAGGAGGCGCTGGAGAAAACCGAAGCCACCGGCAAGGTCACCTTTTACTCACGCACCAAACAGCGACTGTGGACCAAGGGTGAAACCTCGGGCAATGTCCTCAACGTAGTGAGCATCACGCCGGACTGTGACAACGATACGCTGCTGGTGCTGGTGAACCCGATCGGGCCGACCTGCCATAAAGGCACCACCAGCTGCTTCGGCGAAACCGGCCACCAGTGGCTGTTCCTCTATCAGCTGGAGCAGCTGCTGGCCGAGCGTAAGCACGCCGACCCGGAGAGCTCCTACACGGCGAAGCTGTACGCCAGCGGCACCAAGCGTATTGCGCAGAAAGTGGGGGAAGAAGGCGTGGAGACCGCGCTGGCCGCCACGGTGAACGACCGCTTCGAGCTGAAGAATGAGGCGTCGGATTTGATGTATCACCTGCTGGTGCTGCTGCAGGACCAGGGGCTGGATTTCGGGGAAGTGATTGATAATCTGAAGAGTCGTCACTAACGCGTTAACCCCCGCCGCAACGGCGGGGGTAGCAGGCCTCAGGATTTGCTTTCCAGCAGCGTAGTGTAGAGATTGACGTAAGCGTCAATCATATGGTCGGCAGTAAACATCTCTTCAAAACGACGACGCGAGTTTTCGCCATAGCGGCTGGCGGTTTCATCGTTATGCCAGAGCTCATTCATCGCCTCCACCAGCGCCTGACTGTCATTCGGCGGGATCACACAGCCATTCACTTTGTCCTGGTTAATGAACGAGGTCCCGGTGCCGATCTCGCAGGAGATCAGCGGCCTGGCGAAGCGCGCGCCTTCCAGTAACGTAATGCCAAACGCCTCGGAGCGCAGATGCGAGGGGAAGACCACGCCCCGGCAGAGCTGGAAGAGAATGTATTTATCTTCGTCGTTGAGCATGCCGGTAAACACCACATTGCTCAGCCCGCGTTGCTGCGCCTCACGCCGCACTTCCGCCTCCAGCGGCCCGCCCCCGACGATCACCACCGGCAGCCGGCTACGCTCGGCGGCATCCAGCAGAATGTGCAGCCCTTTGTAGTAGCGGAAAGCGCCAACGAAGAGGAAGAAGTTATCGCCGACGGTTTCCCGCCAGTGCGCCACCCGCTGCGGATCGTGCTGCACGTCATGCTGCTCCAGACCAAACGGGATCACCACGGTTTTATCCTGATATTTTTTCAGGGTCTGGCTGGAGGCCACGTAGTTGGGCGACGAGGCGACGATGCAGTCTACGCTGGCGAGGAATCGCTCCTGCAGCGGCTGGTACAACTTCATTAACCGTTTTTGTTTCACAATATCCGAGTGATAGGTCACCACCGTTCTGGCGTCAGGCCGCGCCGAGAGATGCAACATATCCATGAATGGAAACGGAAAATGGTAGTTGATGATGTCGTAATCATCTTTAATCTGCTTAAAACGCTTTAACGCTTTCAACGAAAACGGCGTGGAGGCAATTTCAAAAAGCTGCTTATTATAAATGACCCGATGGTCTTCGTAGGCGACAGGACCTGTCTCTTTGTCCGGGCTAAAAGTAAAAACATCGGCTGCGATTCCCCGGCGGGCGCAGCCCTGACTTAGCTGATAAATGACCTGCTCAATACCGCCGTAGGTATCGGGATAGTAGGTCTTATAGACGTGTAGAACTCTCAACTGACACCCTTAGAGTAATTTATAGGCGTTAATGGTCTGGGTCGTACAGTTCTCCCACGAAAACTGTTTCGCCTGGGCAAGACCGCGCGCGGTGGCGACTTCCCGCCAGCTATCATCCTGCAGGCTCTGCAAAATATGCGCGCTAATCGCGTCTACATCATTAGGATCGGCAACGAGGCCGGCATCGCCAACCACCTCAGGCAAAGAAGTGACATTGGAACATACTACCGGCACACCGCAAGACATCGCTTCAAGAATAGGTAAACCGAATCCCTCATAGAAAGAGGGATAAACAAAGGTTCTGGCCGCCGCGTACAGATAAGGCAGGTCTTCATCCGGGACATAGCCCAGGTAACGGATCCACCCTTCACGCGTACCGCGCTCGACTAACTGCCACAACACATCGTCTTCCCATCCGCGATAACCGCTGAGGATCAGCGGGTAGCGCATGCGGGTCTCCATCGGCAGCAGCTGATAGGCCTGCAGCAGACCGCGGATATTTTTACGCGGCTCCATGGTGCCGATATATAACGCATACCCCTGCCACGCCAGCTGATATTTCTGCAGGACCGGCAGGCACTCCGCCGGGCTGCGCGGAATATAGTCGCTGCTGCAGGCCAGCTTGGTGGTGACGATCCGATCCGCCGGATAGTTGAACAGGCGGATGATTTCACTGCGCGAGAAGTCGGAGACGGTCAGGATCAGCTTCGCCGAATCCAGGCTCTCGTGCAGGGACTTCTCCATATAGCGAACCCGATCTTTTGGATGATATTCCGGGCAGGTAAAAATGGAGATGTCATGAAACGTGGTCACGGCGCGTTCCAGGCGATGCGGCAGATAGAAATTGGGACCATGGTAAATGTAGTCTTTGTAATCGCGCAATGCCCACGCCTGGCGCCGCGGATGCAGCAGGCGATACGCCTCAATCAGCAGCGGCTGGCGACGCAGAAACGCCGACAGACGACCATGATTGCTGGCTTTGGTATCGCTTTTATTCTCCACCTGGGGGATCTGATCGATAAACGACGCGCCGTGAAACAGCTTCAGCTCTTCGATTTCACGGGCAACCGCCAGCCGCTTAACCAGCTCCAGGGAATACCGACCGATGCCCGTTAATGGGTATTTAATTGGCTCAGTAGCAAAAATAATTTTCATAACGAACTCATCACAAGGGCCACCGGAGTAGCCCTGTTGATAGCGATTATTGCTTCGCGGCTGGCGCGATAATCGGCAGGTTTTTCAGGAGAAATTCCGCGCTCTGTTTCCAGGTTAACCAGTTGATATTTTCGGAACGAGGATGCGCGTTTTGCTCGTACAGGGCTAACCACTCTTCTACCGCCTTCGCGATGTCGGACGGCGCTTCACCGGAGAAATACCAGGCATGTTCCTGAGCAATCTCTTTAAACACCGGAATGTCGCGAATAATCACTGGCAGCTTTTTCTGCGCCGCTTCAATCAACGGCAGGCCAAAGCCTTCTCCCTGCGAGGCAAAGATCAGCGCGCGTGAACGAGCGTATAGCTCGGCCAAAAACTCGTCGCTGATATTCTGCAGCCAGAAGAGCTTTTTGTTCAGCTGCGGATGATGGCGTAATTTTTCGCACAAGCTGTCAACGTTCCAGCCCTGTTTGCCGACGATAAACAAGTTGTAGTCTTTGCCCTCGCGCCACAGTTCCTCGAAGGCGGCCAGCGTCTGGGCATGGCCTTTGCGCGGCTCCATGGTACCCACCATGATAAATGACGGGGCTGCAGCCATCGTTGCTAACAGCGCCTGTGCATTATCCGGCATGCCAGTGGACGGTACGCTGGCATCGAGGTCGGCTCCCAGATGGAAGTTGCTGACGGTCAGCAGCGGGTTCGGTTTCACCCAATGGCGATTTTCCGCAATCCACGCTTTCACATCCTCGGCAACGCTGGCAGAGACGCAGATCAGCCGATCGGCGTGCTCTGCGAGGCAGGACAGCCAGATCGGGAATTCACGCTGAATGCCTTCGATACTCCACTCCGGGCGGCGTAATGGCAGAATATCATGCACCACGAAGCAGGCGAACGCCCCGGCGGCGCGCATGCTGTCAATTTGCGTCACCACCTCCGGGAAGAGATGCGCGGTCAGATCGGTGGCGATAAGCACATCGTCTTTGCTGAACAGCACCGGTTCATCAGCGCCAAATTCGCCCGGGAAATGACTGGACAGATATTGGTTGGCGTAGCGATAACACTCGCCAGGGGTGTAGTAGACAGCGGAAACCTCGTAACCCGGCACGCCAGATTTCAGTAATTCGCTGAGGATACTGCGCGAGACGCGCTGGATCCCGGTCTTCGCGTCATGTTTCGCCAGAACCGAAATGTCCACCAGCAGCTTGCGGGAATGGCGCTTAAAGCTATTGCGCGCAACCGCCCATGCCAGACCAAGACGGTCGACTTCGCTCAGCGCATCGATTTTCTGCATCGTCTGGATACGGGAGGCGGTCACGCTTTCCGCCTGCCCGGCATTCGCCTCTTGGGACGACTGCAGCAGACGAGTGAAACCCTCGATCGCCAGATGGGCGGTATTGGCCCACGAGAATTTGGCCGACTGCGCGAGAGCATGCGCTTTCAGCTCACGATAAAACGCCTCATCGGTCAGCGCCTTTTCCATGACCCGGCGAATGTCCTGCACATCATGCGGATTGAACATGGCATCTTCCCAGCCAATGACTTCCGGCAGGCTGGTAATGTTTGAACCCAGGGTCGCGGCCCCACAGCGCATCGCTTCCAGCGGCGGCAGGCCGAATCCCTCATGCAGCGACGGGAACACAAACAGTTTGCACAGGTTGTACAAGGCAATCAGATCGTCGTCGGTCAGGAACCCAGTAAAGATAAGCTGGCTGCGTGACAGGCCATAGCTTTCCGCCAGACGCAGAATACGCTCCAGATCTTCAGGATGCACCTTATACGCGAGCACCATCGGATAGCGCTGCTGCAGTTCGGCAGGCAACATGCTGTAAGCATGAATAAGCGCTTCAATGTTTTTCCGCGGCTCGATCATCGCCAGCGTTAGGATAAACTCATCCGGCAGGCTGTATTTGTCTTTTAAAGACTGAATACGCTCAGCAGAATAATCGATCACCGCAAACTCTTCGCCCACCGCCGAGGAGATGTTCAGTACCCGATCGCTGGCGATGTCGGTATATTCGATCACTTCCTGAGCTGCCGACTGCGAAATAGCGAAGATCGCATCTGCCCGCTCAAATTCCGCCAGCTTGTTCATATAAAACTCACGGAAATTCGGATCGCCGAGGTAACGCTCTTTATTTAACAGCGGGATCAGATCGTGGCATACGCACACCGTCTTCCAGGGCACATTATCCGCCGGAATAGACACGGTATAACTATCCCCATGGCCTTCGAAGAAGCTAATAACATAGACGATATCAGGCGCGATATTGGCGATAGCGATATCGCGGGCCGCCTGGGCTGCCTTGCTACGACCGTGGTTTTCGATGTTGCAATAGGCCGTTGGCGCAACGGCTGAGAAGATGAACATATCTTCATCCGTCAGCAGGTCCCGATAGGCCATTTTAACATCATTAATATTATCAATGGGATACATACCATTGATCAAAATACTGACGCGATGCTCACCGGCATTTTCAATAATGGCGCGGCTCATGGCCAGGGTACTGCGACCGATACCGCGGAATTTACTTTCCGACTGGTAACCCTGGACATCAATCAAAATATGCAAGTTAATCTCCTTATTTATTTTTCGTTAGTTTGAGATAAATTTCGTAAACCTCCGGAGGTAAAAGCTCCGGATGCATCACTTGCAGTTCAGTCTGCGATAAAATCTGCGCATCAGCCTGATACTGACTGTGCGGCAGTGGATTCATACGACGATACAAACGATAGGCTGGCTGATAAAGGCCCAGCTTATGTAAACCATTTACCGCGGTATGTTTTACCTGCGGATGTTTTCTCATAAACGAGAAAACAAACCGCAAGACGCGCTTAATAAAATGTTTACACCGCTGCACGAAACCATACTGCCTCAGCAAATGGATCTGCAGGCCCAGATAACGATAACCTTTGGTCATTCTCCAGGAACGGCTGCGATGGATTTTTTCGATTTCCTGGCGAAGCTGCTGGTTTTCGTTGCTTAAATGGTGGATCTCCCGGTTAGCGGCTTCCAGTCGCTGCAGTAGCTCAGCGGTTTCAGGGGGCAACTCGGGCTGAACGTCAGCCTGGGCGTGCGCTTGCGCCGACTGCAACAGCGCCGCCAGCTGCTCCATATTCTCACCAAGCCAGGTGAGTTCATGGCTGACTTCCACTGGCTGTTGAGCTTTCTCGACGAACGCATCCTGAGCGGCCTGCAGCTGAGCCATCTGCTGCTCCAGAGTATGGATTTGGCCGCGCAACGCTTCTGAGCCGGCGCTTTCATGACGCACCCGGGACTGGAGCTCCAGCAGCACCGTCTCCTGAGCGATGATCCACTGTTCCGTCGCCCCGCGCTGCTGTTCAGCTGAAGGCAGCTTCGCTTTCTTCTCGAACAGCGCCAACAGCAGGGCAAAGTTCCAGCGTTCAACCGGCTCCTGCCAGACCGCATACAGCCAGTTAGACCACGGCTGGGGCAGATTAAACGGATGAACAGGCGCCGAGCGCCAGAAACCAGTCCAGCTTTTGTTTTCGGCAAACAGCTCATTCACAAACACGAAGAACGACTGGACAAGGTTCGTCGGCCAGCTGCAGTCCTGCGGCGTGGTAACGATAGAGCCGAAGTCGATTAAGCGGGCATGCTGTCGGGCATCGACCATCACGTTCCACGGGCGTACATCGTCATGCCAGAACCCTTGTTTCTCCAGCGCCGCTAAGGAACGAAGCAAGCTACCGAGGATTTTTTCACGATCGATCTCCTCCCCGGCTGCCAGCATATCGCTCAGCAAACGACCCGGGAGTTTTTCCATCACCAGCCAGCCAGACTGAGCATTTTCGCCGTGGGCCAGTAATGCGGGCGCGTCAAAGCCCGCTGGCGGTTGCGCCAGGAACTTTATTTCATTATGCAGTTCATGTTTATTACGCTGGCTCTCTTCCGCCGTCAGGATGCCGTGGGGCATGTCGTAATAGAAAAACTTGCATACATAATCTTCGCCAAAGAAGTAGCGACGGCTGCGCTTATGCGCCAGGCCGGCCCCGGCATAGGGCTGATTCTGCCAGTGCTGGAACGGCTGATTAAAATCGTTGATCAGCACCCGGTGGTTGCTGACCAGGTACATCGGGCGCGGTACGGGGGATAAATGGGTGTCAAACTCACCGATCAGGCGATAAAACGCGCACTGCTCAATCAGTTCGCGCGGGTCGTCCGGCTGAGAAACGCCCCAGTAAAGCGGTTCTTCTTTCACCGCCAGCTCAAGGATCACCGCCTGGGTGACATCGGCCAGGCGCGAGAGCAGACGTTTAACTTCATCGATACCATGAAGGTGAACAATATGGTGAAACACGCTTAAGCCAATGGCCAGATCAAACTCGCCCTCTTCCAGCGCGGCGATCACCTCTTCAATTCTGCCTACCCGGAACTCGGCGGCAAAATCGGGGTTCTCTTCGGCCAGCGCGCGGCACACGTTAATATTTTCCTGCTGGAAATCGATACCAACGATAGTCGCGCCTTTGCTTGCCAGACTCAGGCTAAAAAAGCCCTGCGCGCAGCCCAGATCGAGAACGTTAAGCGGGCGCCCCAGCGCACGGGATAAGTTATCGTACTGTTCGGTAATCAAATCGAGGCGTTGATTACAATCACGAGCGGCGTCGCCATCCCATTCGGGATGGCCAAAAATAGTTTGATAAATCTCAGGTAATTCGCTAACCAGCGTGTTTAAGTCTTTAGTCATGGAATCGTTTTTCTCAACGTCATTGGTAGCTAGTAAAGGACGACTTAAGATCGATGACACCCCAGAAATCCATGCTCTTGGTCACATGTAAAATAATGGAGTCGTAACGTCTGTCCAGCGGCGTCATATCCGTCTGTGGGTTGCCGGCAGAGATACCAAATGACAGCAGGTAATCGCCACTGTTTAAATCAACCGGAAGGCTAAATTTAAAGACCCGAACATCGCCGCGGGAAACCGAAATATTTTCCCGCCCTTCAGAGGCGAGGAAAGAGTTGGTTCCGTAGAGGAATAAGCCATCGAGGGTCTTAATCAGGATGCCTGGCACCACGCAATCAAAATCGTATTCAAACACGACCTTCATCAGAAAATCGGTCTGCTGATTGCCCGTCAGTGAGGGAGGAAAATCAACCCCGGCGCTCTGGATATGATAATCGATGATTTTCGCGCCACCCTGCCCCCAGCGATATTCTTCCGGACGGTAGCCTGGGCGCGTGTGGTACACATCTTCAATCTCATCGAGAGACATCTGGCTTTCGCCACTGGCTGACGAGATAGCCGTTGCGCTTTTTGTCGCGCTGTCTTTATCCGGTTTGCCAAACAGCTCATCCAGGTAACGGTTGGTCACGTCGCGGGCGGTGCCGTCCATGCAGATGTCACCATTTTTGAGGAAAATGGCGCGGTCGCAGTGCTTGACGATATCCCCGGCGCTGTGGGAAACCAGTAGCAGCGTGGTCCCCTGCTTTTTGAAGTCCGCGATGCGAGCATAGCATTTCGCCTGAAAACGGGAGTCACCCACGGAGAGCGCTTCATCGACGATCAGAATATCCGGCCGGGAGGCCGTGGCGACAGCGAACGCCAGGCGCATTTGCATACCGCTGGAATAGATGCGCACGGGCTCTTCAATGTAGTCGCCAATATCGGCGAAGGCTTCGATCTCCGGCATTAAGCGCTCGATCTCTTCCCGGCCCAGGCCCATCATCAGCCCGGACATATACACGTTCTGCCGGCCGGTAAAGTCAGGATGGAAGCCCATGCCCAGCTCCAGCAGCGCGGCGACGCGACCCTGGATTTCAATGCTGCCTTTGGTGGGCTGAGTGGTGCCGGTCAGCAGCTTCAGCAACGTACTTTTACCTGCGCCGTTCACCCCAACAATGCCGACCGCTTCACCGGGTTCAATGCTGAAATTGATATCTTTCAATACCCATTTCTTGCTGTGCCGCGGCTTATCGCCCGGCAGTAGTTTCTCAATGACCCGGTTCCATTTAGATGGATAATATTTATACGCCTTGCCGACGTGCTGAACTTTGATACTCATGATTAAATCTCGTCCACAATATCAGCGGCATGTTTTTTAAATAAACGCCAGGCAAATAAAAACAGAATGACCGACACCACTGTGACCGGAAGCAGCGCCATCCAGTTAGGGCTCTGGTGATAGAGCATCACGTTCTGGTAGGAACCGATAATGGTCGCCATCGGGTTATACGCCAGCAGACCTGATACCCATTCCGGCAGCGTTTTGGATACGTAAACAATCGGCGTAAACCAGAACCAAAACTGCAGCAGGATATTGACGAACTGCCCGACGTCGCGGACAAAAACGTTCAGCACCCCGAGGATAATCCCCAGGCCAAGAGTAAACAGCATCTGGACGATCAGCACCGGAATGATTTCAAAGAAAATCATGCCCGGGAAATTGCCCGTGACGATCAGAAACAGTACAAACAGACCAAAAATGATCAGGAAGTTAATGAACGCCGAGGCGGTGACAATGATCGGTAAACAGATCCGCGGAAAGCTCAGTTTCTTGAGGATATTGGCATTGGTCAGAAAAACGTTGACCAGATTGCCGAGCGTTTCCGTAAACAACCCCCAGGTTAATACCCCGGAACAGAGGTAGATACTGTAGGCAAAAGGACCATCCATGCCCGCCAGGCGGGCACGCATTAACTCTGAAAAAATTAATGTATAGACGGAAATCATGGCGATCGGCTGTAAGATCAGCCATGCCGCGCCTAAAAAACTGGTCTGGTAACGGGACTGAAAGTCCCGTTTAACGCTGTCAATAATAAAGCCACGGTAGCGATAGATCGCTGAAAACATAGGACTCAAAGCGATTCCTCTTTTAACAGGTTGAGCAGCTCGGCGGTTTTCTCATTCATTAACGCCGTATCCGCTCTGGACTCCACGTTCAGACGCACCACCGGCTCGGTATTGGACGTGCGCAGGTTAAAGCGCCACTCAGGGTATTCAATACTGATACCGTCCGTTGTGTCGATGTGTGCGGCCGCCGGCTCATACTGCGCCCGGATGCGCGCTATCGCCTCCGCCGCATTTCCCAGCTTGCGGTTGATCTCCCCCGACGCCGGGAACGCCGCCTGGCGGTCCGCCACCAGCGATTTCAGCGAACTGTTCTTCAGGCACAGCAGCTCCGCCACCAGCAGCCACGGGATCATCCCGCTGTCGCAGTAGGCGAAGTCGCGGAAGTAATGGTGCGCACTCATCTCCCCGCCGTAGATAGCGTCTTCCTGGCGCATCCGCTCCTTGATGAACGCATGCCCGGTCTTCGACATCACCGGCTGGCCGCCGCTCCGGGTCACGATGTCCACCGTGTTCCACGTCAGACGCGGGTCGTGAATGATTTTCGCCCCCGGCTGCTTCTGCAGGAACGCTTCCGCCAGCAGGCCGACAATGTAGTACCCCTCGATAAACGACGCCTCGTCATCGAACAGGAAGCAGCGGTCGAAGTCGCCGTCAAAGGCGATACCCATGTCCGCCTGATGTGCACGCACCGCGTCGGCGGTGTCCTGGCGGCACTCCGGAAGCAGCGGGTTCGGGATACCGTTCGGGAAATGGCCGTCCGGCTGGTGATGCACCTTGATAAAGGTCACCGGCGCCCCGGCCGCCGCGAAGCGTTTCTCCACCTCATCAATCACGTGCCCCGCCGCCCCGTTGCCGGAGTTCACCACCAGCTTCAGCGGACGGGTGAAGTTCGCCAGGTCCACGTAGCCCATCAGGTGGTCGACGTACTCCTTCAGCACCGATATCTGGCGCAGGGTCCCGCGACGCGCCGGGTCCACCGGCGGGAACTGGTTCTCCTCCGCCAGGCGCTGGATATCCCGCAGGCCGGTGTCGCCGCTGATGGGCTTCGCGTTCTCGCGCACCAGCTTCATGCCGTTGTAGTTCATCGGGTTATGGCTCGCCGTCACCTCGATACCGCCGTCCACCCCGAGGTGGAAAGTGGCGAAGTAAATCTCTTCCGTGCCGCTCAGGCCGATATCCAGCACGTCGGTGCCGGCGTCCATCAGCCCGCGGGCCAGCGCCAGCTTCAGCGACTCGCTGGTGAGGCGCACATCGCCCCCCACCACTATCTTCCCGGGTTTCAGAAATCCGCCATAGGCGCGGCCGATACGGTAGGCGATGTCCTCGTTCAGCTCCTCGCCCAGTTCACCACGGATGTCATAAGCCTTAAAGCATGTTAACTGTGTCATTCTGCGTTTTGTCCCGAAAAAATTAGCAACGACCATACTGGTCTTTAATACGAATAATGTCGTCCTCGCCGAGGTACGACCCCGACTGGATCTCCAGCACTTCCAGCGGAATACGGCCCGGGTTTTCCAGGCTGTGCTCGGCGCCAATCGGAATAAAGGTGGACTGGTTCTCGGTCAGCAGGAACTGCTTGCCGTTCACCGTCACCTGGCCGGTGCCGGCGAGAATGACCCAGTGCTCGGCGCGGTGGTGGTGCATCTGCATCGAGAAGGCGCCCCCCGGTTTCACGGTGATGCGGTTGACATTGAAGCGCGGGGTCTGGACCACCACGTCGCAGCGGCCCCAGGGACGGTAAATCTCGCGGTGGCGCTTGTACTCACTGCGCTGGTTCTGCTTGAGGAACTCGACCGCCTTCTTCACGTCCTGGGAACGCTCGCGGTTCATCACCAGCACGGCGTCCTTGGTGCTGACAATCACCAGGTTCTCCACGCCGATGGCCGCCACCAGCTTCTCGTCGCTGTTGATGTAGCAGTTTTCGCTGTTGTGCACCCAGGCGTCACCGCTGAGGACGTTACCCTGCTCGTCTTTCGGGCTGACCTCCCACAGGGCGGACCAGGAGCCGACGTCGCTCCAGTCGGCATCGAGACCGACCACCACCGCGTCGGCGGTTTTCTCCATCACCGCGTAGTCCACGGACTCGTCCGGGCACTCGCAGAAAATGTCATGCGGAATGCTGATGAAGTCGCTGCCGTTGTCGGCGGCATTGACCGCGGCCTGGCAGGCTTCGAGGATATCCGGGCGGAATTTGGCCAGCTCGGAGAGGTATTTTTTGGCGCGGAACATAAACATGCCGCTGTTCCAGTAGTACTCCCCGGAGGCGAGGTAGGCCTCGGCGCGCTCGCGGTCCGGCTTCTCCACGAAGCGGGCAACCTGGTACGGGGTGTGGGCGCTGTCGGTGAGGGCCACGCCGCGCTGGATGTAACCGTAGCCGGTTTCCGGGGCGTTCGGCACGATACCGAAGGTGACCAGATGGCCTTCATCGGCATACTGCTCGGCGACGCGGATGGCGTCGTGGAAGACCGGCTGGTTATTGATGATATGGTCGGCGGCGAGGACCAGCATCAGCGGGTCGTCGCCGTGACGGGTGGCCTGGAGGGCCGCCAGGGCGATGGCCGGGGCGGTGTTGCGCCCGACCGGCTCAAGAATAATGTTGTTGGACAGCTTGTTGAGCTGGCGCAGCTGTTCAGCCACCAGGAAGCGGTGCTCTTCGTTACAGATGACCATCGGTTCATGGATTTCAAGGCCCGAGAGTCGGGTGATGGTTTCCTGCAGCATGGAGTTCTGCCCGTACAGCCGGAGGAACTGTTTCGGGTAAAGCTCGCGAGACATCGGCCAGAGACGACTGCCGGTACCACCAGCCATAATTACAGGAAGTAACATAATGAAATCCTTAAATAAATAATTGCTTTATTTTACTATCAATCAATCGACCGTCAGGTGGCGTGGCCTTTTTGAGGCACGCTACCGCCATTGGCTGTCGCAACCAAAATGCGTACTGCTCCCGTGCTCCAGGCTAAGCGCCACCCTCTTTCGCTTCAGGCTGTCGGCAGATCGTTCAGTCAGCGGCTACAATGACAGCCTGGCGGAACGCGTGTCCTGAAAACCTAAAAGCAGAGATATACCTTCAGGCATATCTCTGCTTTTAACATGCATCTTCCCTCACCTGGCCGCCAAACGCACCACACTTTCCGCATTTGCCGCCGGGTTAACCATCAGGACTTTCTCATTTACGCAGGGCAAAACACATGCCCTTACCGCCACCGAAAAAAGCGCAACGGGCGCCCAGCCGATGCTGGCAACCGTCAGAAAGGAGCGTTTACGACGTGGGGAAAGATAAGAAGAGACATCGCCTTCGCCGCCAGGGAGACCACGCGCATTCAGGCTTGATGGCCCTGTGCACACAACAACGGCGCTATGTTCCGATAGGTGGGATAAACGACTCATGCCTCTACACTGCACATTCCACAAAGAAAATCGTGCGCAGATTATAGCGCTGGTCGGCGGGAATAAAAATAAAAAAGCCTACTGATTAATGGATTACTCAAATGACACACATCATAAACATTCATTAAACAAGCAAAAAAAGAGCAATTTGTTGATATCCATGAAGAAAAGAAAGCCACCATTGCGCGCTTTTAGCCCGTTTGATAAATAAACCGGGCACAAAAAATATAACTTTAAACAAACTTATGCCGGGCTCAATGGGTATTTGTTGCCTTTGTGTTTAGCCACAAATCGCTAAACCGCTGACAAGTCACAAGGTTATTATTCGGATGCTAACAGTCAAATGAGAAACGTTGTTATTTATCACCTTTTGCCACGGTTATTTTGCCAGAAAAAACGTCCTTCACCTCACGTCTGGCGGAGATGACGCGGCAAAGCAAGTGATCCCAACCGCAAGCCAGTGTAAAATCGGCACTTATGTAGAACGGGATATCCACACCCCGGAGGAAAAATATGAAGTTTTTGGTCACTGGTGCCGCAGGTTTTATCGGCTTTCATATCGCGCAGCGCCTGCTGAATGAAGGGCATGATGTTGTCGGGATCGACAACATGAACGACTATTATGACGTCAGCCTGAAGCAGGCCCGTCTGGATCGCCTGGCATCGCCGGCATTCCATTTCCAGCAGCTGGATCTGGCCGACCGGGAAGGTATGGCAAAGCTGTTCGCCGCAGAGCAATTTGATCGCGTGATCCACCTGGCCGCCCAGGCCGGTGTGCGTTACTCGCTGGAAAATCCGTATGCCTATGCGGACGCTAACCTGATGGGTTATCTGAACATTCTGGAAGGCTGCCGCCATACCAAAGTGAAACACCTGGTGTACGCCTCCTCCAGCTCGGTTTACGGCCTCAACCGTAAAATGCCGTTCTCCACCGAAGATTCCGTCGATCATCCGGTCTCCCTGTATGCCGCCACCAAGAAAGCCAATGAGTTGATGGCGCATACCTATTCCCATCTGTACAGCATCCCGACCACCGGGCTGCGCTTCTTTACGGTCTATGGCCCCTGGGGCCGCCCGGATATGGCGCTGTTCAAGTTCACGAAAGCGATGCTGGAAGGCAAAAGTATTGACGTCTACAACTACGGCAAAATGAAGCGCGACTTTACCTATATCGACGACATCGTCGAGGCGGTGGTGCGTGTTCAGGATGTGATCCCGCAGGCTAATGCCGACTGGACCGTTGAGACCGGTTCCCCGGCCACCAGTTCCGCGCCATATCGGGTCTATAACATTGGCAACAGCTCGCCGGTGGAACTGATGGACTACATCACCGCCCTGGAAGAGGCGCTGGGGATGGAAGCGAAGAAGAATATGATGCCGATCCAGCCGGGTGATGTGCTGGACACCAGCGCAGACACCCAACCGCTATATGACCTGGTGGGTTTCAAGCCGCAGACGTCAGTGAAGGAAGGCGTGAAGAACTTCGTCGAGTGGTATAAGGATTACTATCAGATCTAATCCCCTGCCCTGCCGCAATCATCAGGTTGCGGCAACCTCTTCTATGGAACCTCCGTTATCCTGACTATATGTCGACGGAATGCACATTCATTGTTTTATATATAATATTTTGTGCTATAGACGGTATTTTTGCCTTTTTACGTGCCCGCCTGAAACCAGTTTCATCCAGCCTTTTTCAGAAAAGCAAATATCCGCGCGCCACGCGCTCAGACTTTTCTGGCATCCATCCCAATTTGGTGAGTGGAAACAGCATTATATGCTGATTGAGCAAAAACATTACTCTCTGTAGGAATTTTCCTAAATCCAGGATATGTTAGAGCAAGCCATGCAACAGAACAAAACTTGTGCATTGCTTATCAAACTAATAATTCAACTAACAAATGCTGTGGTAGATATTATGCAAAACTTATTTTTCTTAGTGGTGGCTGTCATTCTACTCGCTGTGTCTGTTTTCTCTTTAATTACATACCTGAAAGAAAGAAAGAAAACGAGACAGACATTTAATAAACGCAAGTGGTAAGGCTGGCGTCGTATTGCAATTAGATTAAGATAACATTAAGAGATAATAAAATGATATGACAGAATGATTGCTCATTCTGCGTTTTGCTGTGGTTTTAAGCCAAGGAAAATAGTGCCTCCCGCGCCCTGTTCATCATTTTATTCTAAGCGCGTAAACAACAAAAGCCTGCGTTGCAGGCTTTGTTTTACCTCCCGGCGCTTATCTCCGGCATCTACATCACAGTGACGGTAGCTCTTCACAAGGTAAGTTTAACTTATCGGACCTGTTTTCAACCCGCAACGGCTTTTAAGCAGGATCGGAATGTCCATCACAATTTATTGAGGTTAATCTGAATGCGCGAGAAACACGCGTAGTGAGGGATATAGCGGGGAGATAAAGAAGCATACTGGCGGCAGGGAACCGCCAGTGTCAGACAGGCAGAATTAATCGTTACCAAACAGATCGCGGGTGTATACCTTGTCCGCCACATCCGCCAGCTCTTCCGCCATACGGTTAGAAATGATCACATCCGCTTCTTGTTTGAAGGCATCCAGATCGCGCACGACGCGGGAGTTGAAGAACTCATCTTCCTGCATCACCGGTTCATAGATAATAACCGGAATACCTTTCGCCTTGATGCGCTTCATAATGCCCTGAATAGAAGAGGCACGGAAGTTGTCCGAACCACTCTTCATGATCAGGCGATACACACCCACCACTTTCGGCTTACGGGCGAGAATAGAATCCGCGATAAAGTCTTTACGGGTACGGTTAGCATCCACGATAGCCGCGATGATATTGTTCGGGACCGATTCGTAGTTCGCCAGCAGCTGCTTAGTATCTTTCGGCAGGCAGTAGCCGCCATAGCCAAAAGACGGGTTGTTATAGTGGTTGCCGATACGCGGATCCAGGCATACCCCTTCGATAATCTGCTTGCTGTTCAGCCCCTGGCTTTCAGCATAGCTGTCGAGCTCGTTGAAATAGGCAACGCGCAGCGCCAGATAGGTGTTCGCGAACAGTTTGATCGCTTCCGCTTCAGTGGAGTCGGTAAACAGGGTCGGGATATCCTGCTTAATCGCGCCTTCTTTCAACAGGTCTGCGAAACGTTCGGCACGTGCAGAGCGCTCACCAATGACAATGCGCGATGGGTGCAGGTTGTCGTACAGCGCACGGCCTTCACGCAGGAACTCAGGAGAGAAAATAACATTATCAATCCCTAAACGTTCTTTGATATCACGGGTGAACCCCACCGGGATGGTCGATTTAATGATCATCACCGCGTTCGGGTTGATCTCTGTGACATCGCGAATAACCGCTTCCACCGTAGAGGTGTTGAAGTAGTTGGTTTTGGGATCATAATCGGTCGGCGTCGCAATGATCACGTAGTCGGCATTACGATAGGCGTCGTGCTTGTCCGTGGTGGCACGGAAATTTAAAGGTTTTTCTGCCAGATATTCCTGAATCTCTTTATCCACAATCGGAGAGATCTTCTGGTTAAGCATATCCACTTTGGCCTGTACGATATCCAGGGCAACCACTTCGTGGTTTTGCGCAATCAGGACACCGTTCGATAAACCAACATAACCTGTACCGGAAATAGTAATTTTCATTCGATCACACTTTAATCAGTTAACTGGACGGCGGCTTAGTAACCACCCTGTAATCAACACTTGTGGCGGTTTTACTCTCTGTCCTAGTACATGTCAAGAAACAGACATAGGATGGTAGAGAACAAGCATCAGAACACTAATAGGAGGACAAACATTCTTAACAGAAAGTATTTAAATAGAGAGAGATTTATAGAAAAATCCCGGTTATCTAATAACCGGGATTTGATTGTCTTTGCAGAAAAAATTATTCCATCCACTCGGTATGGAATACGCCTTCTTTATCAGTGCGCTTATAGGTGTGCGCACCGAAATAGTCGCGTTGAGCCTGAATCAGGTTAGCTGGCAGAACTGCGGAACGGTAGCTGTCATAGTAGGCAATTGCCGCAGAGAACGTCGGTACCGGAATACCATTCTGCACAGCATAAGCCACGACATCACGCAGCGCTTGCTGATAGTCGTCAGCGATCTGTTTGAAGTATGGCGCTAGCAGGAGGTTAGCAATGCCAGCGTTTTGCGCATATGCATCGGTGATCTTTTGCAGGAACTGCGCACGAATGATGCAGCCAGCGCGGAAAATCTTAGCGATCTCACCGTAGTTCAGATCCCAGTTGTATTCATCAGAAGCAGCGCGCAGCTGGGAGAAGCCCTGAGCATAGGAAACGATTTTACCGAGGTACAACGCGCGACGAACTTTTTCGATAAATTCCGCTTTATCACCGGCCGGCTGAGCCTGCGGACCACTCAGCACTTTCGACGCGGCTACACGCTGGTCTTTGAGCGAAGAAATATAGCGAGCAAACACGGACTCGGTAATCAGAGACAGAGGTTCGCCGAGATCCAGTGAGCTTTGGCTAGTCCACTTACCGGTACCTTTGTTTGCAGCTTCATCAAGAATGACATCAACGAGATATTTACCTTCTTCATCCTTCTTGGTGAAGATATCTTTGGTAATGTCAATCAGGTAGCTGCTTAGCTCGCCTTCGTTCCATTCGGTGAAGGTTTTCGCCAGCTCTTCGTTGGAAAGTGCCAGACCGCCTTTCAACAGCGCATAGGCCTCAGCAATCAGCTGCATGTCACCATACTCGATGCCGTTATGAACCATCTTCACATAATGGCCAGCACCATCAGCACCGATATAGGTCACACATGGCTCACCGTCTTCAGCAACTGCAGCAATCTGCTTCAGAATCGGAGCAACCAGCTCATAGGCTTCTTTCTGCCCACCAGGCATGATGGAAGGCCCTTTCAGAGCCCCCTCTTCTCCACCGGAAACACCGGTACCGATAAAGTTAAAACCTTCGGCAGACAACTCACGGTTACGACGGATGGTGTCCTGGAAGAAGGTGTTGCCGCCATCAATGATGATGTCGCCTTTGTCGAGGTAAGGCTTCAGGGAATCGATGGCGCTGTCGGTGCCAGCCCCGGCCTTCACCATCAACAGGATACGGCGTGGTGTTTCGAGGGATTCAACGAACTCTTGTACTGTATAATAAGGGACCAGCTTCTTGCCTGGATTTTCGGCAATCACTTCTTCGGTCTTTTCACGGGAGCGGTTGAAAACGGAGACGGTATAACCACGGCTTTCGATGTTCAGCGCAAGGTTACGCCCCATCACAGCCATACCGACAACCCCGATCTGTTGCTTGGACATTACATACTCCTGTCTGGTGTGGTCACTGCGACACGTTCGCAGCTTAAATGTGATGATAATATTAGCCCAAACTACAAAGAGCTCATAGTGAAAATTTGTTAACTAGCACAAGACATAAAAATTGGACTATAGACTATGAATGCGCCATGACAACCTTAACCAGCATATAATTAATAGGCTGATTTATTTATAAAGCCTTTAAAGACAGTGAGGAAGATAATCTTAAGATCTAACCAGATGCTCCACCCCCTTATATACAACAAATCATATTCGATTCGTTTTTCCATCTTTTCCAAGGTATCTGTTTCACCACGCCAACCGTTAATTTGTGCCAGGCCTGTAATTCCTGGTTTAACTTTATGCCTTAACATATAGCCTTGAATTAAAGAACGATATTGCTCATTATGAGAAACTGCATGTGGACGTGGTCCAACAACAGACATTTGTCCAAATAAAACATTTATAAATTGAGGCAACTCATCAAGAGAAGTACTACGTAAAAAACGGCCAACCTTAGTTACCCTGACATCATTTTTAGTTGCCTGAATTATTTTGTCGTCATTCTCCATAACGGTCATTGAACGAAACTTCCAAACTTTTATTGGCTTGCCATCCATACCATATCGAACCTGCCTAAAAATAATCGGCCCGGGTGAAGAAAATTTAACAGCACACGCAATAAAAAATAAAACCGGTGAAATAAGAACAAGAATAATACTAGAAACAATAATATCCTCAAGGCGCTTAAAAAGCATGTTGATGCCATTCAGCGGTGTATCAAAGAGAGGAACAACAGGAACACCATTAATCTCTTCAGTCCTCGACTGGAGAATATTGAAAGTAAAGATATCAGGAATTAGCAACACCGAGCAAGTAGTGTCAGTTAGCTTAGCAACCAGACTCTTAATAAGGACCTCATCCTTCATACTTAGCGCAATATAAATACGGTCTATGTTACCGTCACGAGCTTCCTGGATTAAAGTAGATAACGAACCGCCAAACGGAACGTCTCCATAGTCAGGTAAAGGATTATCATCGTATATACCTTTAACTACAAAGCCAAGCCAAGGTTCATCCAAAAAGCCACGAAGAAGGCTAATACCTGCAGGTGTAGAACCAACAACAGCAACTCGGCGTGTATTATATCCAAATTTACGAAGTACACCAGCGCCTAAACGTATTGTCGAACGACAAATAATAAAACCCAACACTACAAATATATACCAGAAGATAAAAACATTAACACTAAAATCAAAGTCAGATAACAGCGAGACTATTCCTATTGCCAAGAGAATGCTAAGAGTCCAATTTTTTATTATAAGAATAAGTTCAACAGAAATTTTAACACCACGCCATGACCGATAAAAATCCGTCATACCACCAATCATTTGAAAGATGACCAAAACCATAAGGGCAATTAATATATATTTATAGTCAAAATCCTTGTTGTTAAGCCATGCAACAACATACAAACCCAAGAAAATTATTGAAATATCTGAAAACCTCTGAACCATTGAGATCAATGAGGCATTTGCATTTGAACGTGTACGATGATGAAGAATTGTCATTCTATTTTTCACTCATGTTAGCTGTAGGTCAACAACCTAAAGTGAGAGTACGAAAAAAAATATAGATTAAAAGATAAAAGAATAGCATTCAAAAAAAATTACCAATTAACCATTGCAATATTTTAATAGTAAGCTGCAACCTAACAATAAAATGAGCGATCGGCATAGCAGGCCGACCACTCAATAAATAATTACGAGCGAAGGATATCTAAAATTTCTTTTGTTTTCTCACTCATTAAAGCTTTATTCGCTCTCGACTCAACATTCAGACGAACAACCGGTTCAGTATTAGAACTCCGTAAGTTGAATCGCCAGTCAGCAAACTCAAGGCTAATACCGTCAGTATAATCGACATTGAGTGCGCTTTCTTCATATTGGTTAAGAACACGGGCAATTGCTTTAGCAGGGTCAGCCAAAGAACTATTAATTTCACCAGAAGCGGGATATGCAGCCATACGATCACCAACTAGTTGGCTTAATGTTTTGTTTTTTACACACAATAATTCTGCAACAAGCAACCATGGAATCATGCCACTGTCGCAGTAAGCAAAATCACGGAAATAATGATGGGCACTCATCTCCCCACCATAGACCGCATCTTCCTGTCGCATACGCTCTTTGATGAAAGCATGACCCGTTTTGGACATCACCGGAATACCACCCGCTTGTTCAACAATATCAACTGTATTCCAGCTAAGGCGTGGGTCATGAATGATTCTAGCTCCTGGATTTTTCTCCAGGAAGGCGGCAGCCAGCAAGCCGACAATATAGTAGCCTTCGATGAAATTCCCTTCATTATCGAAAAGGAAACAGCGATCGAAGTCACCATCAAAGGCAATCCCCATATCTGCCTGATGCGCAATAACCGCATCTGTTGTATCCTGGCGGCATTCAGGCAGCAGAGGATTAGGTATACCGTTAGGGAAGTTACCATCGGCAACATGATGTACTTTAATGAACTCAACGTTGACGCCCGCAACCTTGAAACGCGACTCTATGGCATCAATGACATGGCCTGCTGCACCATTTCCGGAGTTCATTACTAATTTTAGAGGGCGATTAAAGTTCTTCAAATCGACATAACTTAATAGTTTTTCGATATAGGCATCAAGAACAGATACTTGTTTATATGAGCCACGCTGCACTTCATTTACAGCAGCAAAAACGTTGGCTTCTGCTAACTTTTGTATATCTCGGAGACCAGTATCACCACTAATTGGTTTAGATTGCTCACGGACTAATTTCATACCATTATAGTCTAATGGATTATGACTGGCGGTAACTTCGATCCCCCCATCAACATTCAAATGCGATGTAGCAAAATAGATCTCTTCAGTACCTGCAAGCCCAATATCTAAAACATCAGTTCCTGCATCCTGCAAACCTTTTGCGAGTGCGAGTTTAAGCCCTTCACTCGTAAGACGGACGTCGCCGCCTAACACCATTTGTTTAGGTTTTAAATATTCACCATAAGCACGTCCAATACGATATGCAATTTCTTCATTTAATTCTTCGCCTAATTTTCCACGAATATCGTAAGCTTTAAAGCACTTTAATGTCTCAGACATAAACTTTTCCCTGATGTTAACAATGACCGTAGTGATCTTTTAATCGAATAATATCGTCTTCGCCTAAATATGATCCTGATGAAATTTCCAGAAGTTCCAAGGGGATTTTACCAGGGTTTACGAGCATATGAACAGAACCGATCGGGATAAATGTTGACTGATTTTCAGTTAACAGATAAGTCTTATCTTCCAAGGTAACTTCAGCTGTACCTGCCAGGACGACCCAATGTTCAGCACGGTGCAAATGTTTTTGCAGCGAGAATTTTCCCCCGGGCTTCACCGTGACTCTGTTTATCTGGTAGCGCTGGGTATCAACGACTTTGTCTTGACGTCCCCAAGGGCGATATGATTCGCGGTGAAGACGATATTCGCGGCGGTTATTAGTTTTAAGGAACTCCACCACTTTCTTCACATCCTGAACCTGAGATTTATCAATCACCAGGACTGCATCTTTGGTATTAACAATCACCAAATTCTCAACACCGATAGCAGCAACCAGAGTATCATCTGTATTTATGTAGCAGTTTGCCGTCTTGTGGACAAAGATGTCTCCGGTCAGGGCATTACCATTACTATCTTGTTCGTTAACTTCCCATAAAGCTGACCATGAACCTACATCATTCCATCCGGCATCTAATGGAATGACGACTGCATCAGAGGTATTTTCCATTACGGCATAATCAACAGACTCATCCGGGCAGTTAGAAAATGCCTCCAGATCAACCCGAATAAAGTCCTGCACGGAATCAACTTTAACGCCAGACATTGCCTTCTGACAAGCCTCCAGTATGTCAGGTCTGAAGGTAGCAAGTTCTTGCAGATAACGCTCAGCACTAAACAGGAACATGCCACTATTCCAGTAATACTCCCCGCTGGCGAGGTACTCTTCCGCCGTTGCCAAATCAGGTTTTTCAACAAAACGTCTTACATCAAAAGCTGATTTGCCAAACGAATCGCCTCGTTGAATATAGCCATAACCCGTTTCAGGGCCTGTGGCAACAATGCCAAATGTAACCAGTTTTCCCTGCTTAGCAAGCGGCGTCGCTGCATGGATCGCCTGGTGAAATGCCTCGGTATTTTCAATAACATGATCGGCAGCAAGAATCAACATCAGCGGATTTTGACCGCTAGCAATAATACTCAGGGCAGCTAGAGCTATAGCTGGAGCGGTATTACGTCCTACAGGTTCAAGAATGATATTATTTGATAAACGATCGATTTGACGCAGTTGTTCGGCTGCCAGAAAACGATGTTGTTCATTACAAATCAACACCGGGGCCGAGACATTTAAACCATCCAGACGGGATACGGTATCCTGAAGCATGGACTGGTCACCATTGAGTCGCAGAAATTGTTTTGGATACAACTCGCGAGACATTGGCCATAAACGACTACCGGTACCGCCAGCCATTATTACTGGAACGATCATTATATTCCCTCTAAGCAATTAAATTAAATATCTTGAGATATGATTTCATCTTGACCAACTAGTGAGCGAACGTCTTTCAGTTTTTTCACCCACTAAAGTAGAAAGCCTATTACCTTTAAAAGGACTATTGTTTATTATCCCTGGAGGAGAAAAGACCGGCAATCCCCTGTTAGTAATAAAATCGTTGTTAGAAACATAAAACTCTTCTAATATTTGAACCTGGCCTGCTTTAAATTGGATTGGCGAAGTAGAATCAGAACCCAGCTTGTTGCCATTAATTGCAGCATTGATTTTTGCTTTCTTTTGAGCAACTTCATTGAGATCAAACTCAACGGTTGCTATCTCCGAGTTCGATAGCTCAAACTTTTTAACGCCTCGGTTATCACTATCGGAAAACGGTACAGACAAAGTACTATTGGAAATCAGGTCATTAATAGCAAATGAATTAACATAGCTAGAATGCAATGAAACAGCTCCTATTCCCTGGTAAGATTTCATTTTAGTTTTGACAATATCCAGACCGTTGTTAATCGAAACATTAACAATACTTACAGCATGTTTTTTCACAAAGAAGTTAGAGTCTCTTATTGTGAAGTTACCAATAGTGAAACTGTCTTGACTGTCAGATGCCAGATTTATCATTATGTTGTTACTGTTTTTTGAGTTAGCCGATTGGATGAAAAGATTATCGACAAGCTTAATGTTTTTGATATTTGATTTTTTATTTTTAGAATTAAAATTTAGCAAAAACTTCATTTTATTGAAACGATTACCGGAAATATTAATGCTAGTGATATCGCAGCCCATAATATCCGCATCGAAAATACCAGCAACATTACCAGAGTTATTTACTATAGATATATTTTCAATTTTGGACATTTCACCAAAATGGAATAGTCGAATATTTTCACCACAATAGATTCTGTTTCTCTCAAAAGAGATATTACTGACATCCTTATACTCAAAAACATTAATTAGTGCAGGAGTGTTCTTATTATATCTGGATGATGAAATAACACAATCGGTAATGGTAGCTTGTCCGTTTCTGATATTGAAGGCAGGGCCTTTGGTAGTAATTTTTAAATGATGGAACTCAATATTACCTATAACATTTGAGTGAAGATCAAAACTGGCATTTACGTCGTTATGTATATCTTTATCTGAGGTAATTGCAGTGCAATCTGTGACAGTGATATTCGACATAACATAGTCGCGGGAAGCACAAGTCACGTGATGTTTGTTACTCTCAAAATGGCTTTTTTCAACCCGGGTATCACTGCAATCAACATAGATGCCATAACCAACCCGTCCCGGCAACGGCAGCCCCTGAACATTACAAAAACCAGAAACGAAAGTATTCACAACTCTTGATTTACACCCAAGTACAAGCAGACCTGCACCACAAAATTCATTACCCCGTACTTTTACATTATTGATATTGATATTAGTACCGGTAAGCTTAACGCCCGATAAAGGTGGCATGACCTTGCGTGATGCCTTTAGATCTATATTTGCATTTAACAGACTGGTCGAGTTTGAACCTTTGTGTACGATTAATTCTGATATTTTGAATGATGAATAGGCTGGTCTATCAAAAACTATATAAGAATCACTCACCTCTGTAATCACCGCTCGCATACCGTGATGATATGGACGAATATTCTTATACTGCTCACCATTTCTCACATCGGTTGATTTCAAACTAATAAGATCGCCCGGTTTCAAATCACCCTTTTTAACTGATTCAGGGAGTGATAATTTAGTACTACCCTGTTCGAGGTAAAGATCTTCACTTTTAATAGAGTAAAGTTGCTTTCCGATGCTCAGAACATAACTGCCAGCCGGCATATCTGCATCAGCTTTTAAAGTTGAGTTCTGGAAGTCAATATTTAGACATGAATAACAATCCACAGGTTTATTAATCATGTATTTTTTATTATTTCCCAGCACAACCTGTTGGCCATCACCACAGGCTTTAAATGCAGCTGCTAATGCCAGATTATTAAAATAGTCTCCATCAGAATACTCTTTTCCAGTGACAGTTTTTATTATCCTCAAAATCTCTTTATCACTTTCACTAACCAAATCTTTTATCTTAATATTTGTTTCCGTTGCGCCAAACCAGTTTACCTCCAGCGGAGAACTAGATTTTCTTATAAATTTTACTCCCGAAACACCAGTAAAACAAGTTCCTGCATTTTCCTTAACTAATTTATTATTGTTTATAACCGTGAATATGGCGGGTGTATCATATGGTAATCCAGATGAGTGATTTCTAACCATAATGTTCTGCCCGTCAGAGACATTGTCTAACTTAATCATGTCACTGATATAGTCAACAACGAGATCTGACTTCTGGGTTTTATTTTTATCTACATTGCTATTTTCATCAGTTATGCCTACTGACGCAAACACATTAAAAGATGTATTAGAATAAATTGCTGCCAGGATTAACTTAATCAAATCTCGTCGCTTCATTCATATCACCACAAGTCGAATGGAAATGCTTTTAACAGACCTGCCTGAATATTTTTCAGGTCTGTAATTCCGTCTGTACGCAAGTCGAACGCTTCTTCAACAGTCTTTGCGCGTGCGTAAGTGTTACGACCGGTGCCAAAATAATAGTCATCATATTTGAACTGTGACTCACCGCTGTTTGCACTTAAAAACACTGCAGGAATACCATAGGCTTCAGCTAAAATAACGCCATGTAGAGAACTTGAAATAACAAAATTACTGTTCACAATTTCTTTAGTGAACCCAATTGCGCCTTGGTTGGGCGAGCAAATATTACTTTTATATTTAGCGTACAAATTAAAGTCTTCATTCATATGGGGTATGACAATAAAATCTCTCTTTAACTGGCTATCGGCTAATAATTCCTTGCTATAAAACAGTGGTAGTAATAATCCCGGATCCCCGAAAACTTCCGGAGCTATAATACCCTTCTCTTTCTTTAGAAAATCTCTGGTATTAGGGCCCCGAACTGCGCGAACATCTAAGCTGTTAAATTTAAGTTTTGACTTATCAATTTTGCCATTGATGCCTGTCCCCCAAATACAGTCTCCATTTTTGGCAAAATGCATAACCGAGCCGATACTGAAGAGTGTATTACGTGAAGATTTTTTTCCAAGAATTTCAAAATCGCGCGTGCTTAATATAGACTGAACAATAACTTTCCCTAAATGATCTCCTGCATTATGGCTACCATCCTTAGGTTCCCACCAGAAGACGTTCTTTTTTTGTTTGTTTTTGATAATACGGTTAAGCATACTTCCCTCTATAAGTATTAATAGCTATCGGGGTTTAACTAAAGAGCGTAACTCTGAATAGAAATACGGCGTGAAGATAAATTTTACTGCTTTTAGTTTCATTACTGCATTCTTACGGGTTTGCTTAAGTGCATATTCGTAAACGAATGATATTAAGAAGTAGCTAATCATAACAGAAAAAGCTGCACCGTTAGTACCAAACTCTTTTATAAAAATATAGTTAAGGAGCAAACTTGAACCAAGGCCACAGGCATTACGGAAGACTGCGAACTTCTCCAACATATTAAGGCTATAGTACAAACCACTGATATTCGCTAAAGCGAGGAATGGGAATGAAAGACACAGTATCTGAAACACCGAAACGGACGCTTCAAAGCCATTACCTAATAAAAGAGGAATTATATACGGAGCACACAATACCGCTGGTACAGAGATGATTAACGTCGTAAAAATAATAAATGCATACAGTTTCGTTAAATAGTCATCTTTATTTATCTCTTTATTCTTACTTATATAAGGAAGGAAAACTGAAGATAAAATACTCGGCACTGCCATTAATTGTTCAATTAACTTATATGCCCCTGCATAGATCCCAACCTGTGCTACAGTTGCAATGCTGGATAACATTAGCTGGTCAGTTCGCATGTTAACCTGCACGATAACCATTGAAACCCAGAAGAAAAACGATCTCTCGAATATATGCTTAGTAATTATTTTTTTTGCAGAATTGCTTTTAATTTTTACTAAGAAATTATCCCTTCTGGTAACCATGAAGCAGCATATAATATTTATGATTAAGTTGTTTAATGCGAAAGAAATAGCAATGAGATACAGATCGGCTTTTAACAAACACAACGCTATTCTAAGAATTGCTAACGCTATCGCAACGGTAACTCGTATTTTAACCAATAAATCATTTTTAAGATTGGCTTCAAAATGGTAAACATAAAGTTCCAAAGGAGATGCGAGCACCGCAAGTAATAGCCAATAATAATATGTTTCATCCCCACGAAGGCCAATAAACGAGACTACCACCAAACTAAAAATAAATGAGATGAGTATTTTTATTTTTAGAGTTTGCAGAAAAACGAGCTTTTCCCTTTTTACACTCTGTAAGGACGAGTATACTCTTCTCAGACCAAATTCAGTAATCGATACTATTAATGCATAATAAACTTGAAACAGCGCGAGATTGCCAAAATTCTCAACCCCTAAATATCTAATGACGACGACATTAGACAGTAAACCAATAAGTAAAACGATAACTTTTTCCGACATCAGAAAAGCTATATTAGAAGTAAGTTTTTTCATTATAACTCCAGCTAAAGCAATCCCTGCTTGCTTGTCCCTAATGAATGCTAAAATCTACAGTTATATTTTTGACAATCTCTGAAGCTCAGCTAGGAAACTCGCCATTACATTTTCCTTTGCTAGATTATTCTCAGCATAAAGTTGAGCAACAGGATTAAACTTAGGCAACTGCAAGCATTTCCTGATACCTTCCTCAAGAGCCAGTTCATTTTCAGGTTCCACAAGGACAGCAAGTCCCTCGTTATCCCTGCAAACCATACCTAATTCTGTGTCAGCTTCAGCTGTAATTACAGACTGTCCACCGGCAGCAAGTATATTAGTTAGTTTTGAGGGTAGAACCGCATCAGCAACACCTTTCTTCTGTATTACCAGATGACAATGAGCAATAGCTAACAGCATTGGTAACTGTTCATACGGTAACAAAGGTTTAAAAAGGATATTTTTCGAACCTGCATTAACCGATGCATCGTACAAATCTTTTTTACCTACACCGTCACCTACAATTAGAAAGACGATATCCTCGTCTTCAAACTTTTTGGCTATAGGAATCAAATTTTCTAAGCCTTGTTTTTTACCGATATTGCCTGAGTATAAAACAATTTTACTTGTTCGACTTATGCCGAGTTCCGAGTAAAAATCCACAGGCACAACAACATTTCTAAACCTATCGGTTTCTGACCAGTTAGGAAACAGAACAAGGTTTTTATCTTCTACACCCTTTGCTCTTGCTTTGTTCAGCATATTTTTGGAGATAGTAGATACTCTGTCAAACTTTTTAAGAATCTTACGTTCCAAATAATAAAGAAATGACGATAACTTGCTTCCTTTTCCGTTACCGCTTCCCAGACCAAACATTGCATCAAGCTCATAATCTTGTATATGAATAACAGATTTAGCGCCTGTGATCTTGGTGTAAATCAATACTGGTAACGCACAGAAAAGCGTTGGTACAACATATATTACTACATCAGGCTTGAGCTTCACCAGCCTCAATAAATTAACGCTGGAGGTTAAAGCGAATGAGGACAGATGAAGAACTCGTTTTACAAACCCTGGCCTTGCCGGTATATAAAGTGGCGAGCGGAATACAGATATATTATTGACAACATCTTTACTATATCTGTTCTTATAGGGTTTAGTCAGTTTCCATTCGGGATAATACGGTGGCGCCGTAACAACGGTAACTTCATTATTGTTATCAGCAAACCACCGACTCATTTCTCCGCTATATTTACCTATCCCAGTAAGTTCCGGCTCGTAATTAATACCATAGACTAATATTTTCATATGGACTCAGATAAAATGTTATGAAGTCGTTCGAAAATAATCCTTAGTATAATCATGTACTTTAGGATGATTAAGAATATCAGCTTTAGATATCCAACTATATGACGAGTGTTGTTCCTCAGGAAGTTTAAGCTCATCATTATTCAGAAAGAGCTTATAACCCAAAACAATATAATGGGTTGAAAAATCATCCCCGGAGAAATTATCATCATAAAAGTGCTGATAAACACTAAGGAATTTAGCTGAGCTCAATGACTGGGCAATCCCCAATTCCATCTGAGTTAGCCGAATGAAAGCTTCATTTATTGTCTCATCCTTTCTTATCCGTCCACCGGGAACGAATAAGTACCCTCTCGCGGGTCTGTTGACCCTTTCACCTAGTAAAATTTCACTATTAGAATTTTCTATAATGAGATCAATTGAAATCAGAGGAGTATTTTTAACAATAGTTTTGAAAACACTATCATCCAAAGCAAGTTTAGTCACGGAATTTACCTTGGTTAGCTAAAAACCACTGATATGTTCTTGTGAGCCCTTCTTCCAGATCAATACTATACTTCCAACCCAAATTCTGAAGACGACTCACATCCAGCAATTTGCGGGGGGCGCCATCAGGTTTTTCAGCATCAAAAGTAATTTTACCTTCAAAGCCCACAACTCGTGCGATTGTTTCTGCAAGTTCCCGGATTGTACAGTCAATACCTGTGCCAACATTGATATGAGACAGCATAGGCTGAACATTCTGGTTAAGAGTCTCAGAATCTAACTCCATCACATAGATGGAAGCCGCAGCCATGTCATCAACATGGAGAAACTCCCTCATCGGATTACCGCTGCCCCATACGACAACCTCAGAAGCGTTTTCTTGTTTGGCTTCATGGAATCTACGCATCAAGGCTGGGATTACATGCGAGTTACTCGGATGGAAGTTATCGTTCTCACCATACAAATTGGTGGGCATCACGGATCTGTAATCACGATTATACTGGCGATTATAAGACTCGCATAATTTGATACCCGCAATCTTAGCTATGGCATAAGGCTCATTGGTTGGCTCGAGAGTCCCTTGTAACAACTGCCCCTCTGTAATAGGCTGAGTTGCTAGTTTAGGATAAATACAGGATGAGCCTAAGAACATTAACTTTTGGACACCGTTATTATGCGCAGCATTGATAACATTATTTTGAATCATTAAATTCTGATAAATGAAATCAGCAGGATAAGTATTATTAGCAATAATACCCCCAACTTTTGCTGCTGCAAGATAAACCTGGTCTATTTTGTTTTTACGGAAAAAATCGTTAACTCCATTGGTATCAAGTAAATCAAGTTCATTTCTGTCAGCAGTGATAATTTCAACATCATCCCTGACAGATAAGTTCCTGACGATGGCCGAACCGACCATCCCTTTATGACCAGCAACATAGACCTTGCTTTTAATCATCTACTTTACTCCTGAGACAGCGCTACATTGAAACCATGAGACTTTAAGAGCGAATGTTTCTTTGCGGCTTCCAGGTCGTGCCGCACCATTTCGACGACCATCTCCTGAAGGGTTGTTTCTGGCTTCCAGCCGAGTTTTTTGTGCGCATTTGATGGATCGCCCAGAAGAGTTTCTACTTCTGCTGGGCGGAAATAACGTGGGTCAACCGCCACGATCACATCGCCAACTTTAACACCAGGGGCGTTGTCGCCAGTTACGCTTTCTACAATACCTTTCTCATCAACGCCTTCACCTTCAAAACGTAAAGTAATGCCCAGTTCGGCAGCAGCAAACTCAACAAACTGTCTTACCGAGTACTGTACGCCGGTAGCAATAACGAAGTCTTCAGGGACTTCCTGTTGCAGCATCAGCCATTGCATTTTCACGTAGTCTTGTGCATGGCCCCAGTCACGCAGAGAATCCATGTTTCCTAAGTACAGGCAAGACTCCAGACCTTGAGAGATGTTTGCTAATGCACGGGTAATTTTACGTGTTACAAACGTTTCACCGCGACGTGGAGATTCGTGGTTAAACAAAATACCGTTACAAGCATACATGCCGTAGGATTCACGATAGTTCACAGTAATCCAATATGAGTAGAGTTTTGCTACTGCATACGGTGAGCGTGGGTAGAATGGTGTAGTTTCTTTTTGTGGGATTTCTTGCACCAGTCCGTACAGTTCAGAGGTTGAAGCTTGATAGAATTTCGTTTTTTTCTCTAACCCTAAGAAGCGAATAGCTTCCAGCAGTCGCAATGTACCGATGGCATCAACATCAGCTGTGTATTCTGGGGATTCAAATGAAACAGCGACATGGCTCATCGCCCCCAAGTTATAAACTTCGTCTGGTCTAACTTGCTCTAAAATACGAGTTAAATTCGATGTATCAGTCAGGTCGCCGTAATGTAGATGAAGTTTAGGATTTGGGGAGTGAGGATCCTGATAAATGTGGTCTACGCGCGTAGTGTTGAAAGAGGATGCACGTCTTTTGATCCCATGAACTTCATAGCCTTTTTCAAGTAAAAACTCAGCCAGATATGAACCGTCTTGGCCAGTAATACCGGTAATCAAAGCAACTTTAGACATAACTTTCCCTTATTTATTTTCGAGCTATATTGAAAGAAATTTCAAACACAACTAAGCACTCAGTTGCGTTTTTATCAACAAACATTTAATTTGCTAGTTTCATTTACCAATACTTGATTTAACCTTTATAAAACAAATATAAATAAATGCTATGCCAGCGTCTGAATTTAGCTGTCATTCATTATTCTGTCTTTAACCTTTACGCAGGGATTACCGTCATAAACAGTCCAGGGTTCAAGGTCTTTTTTCGCGACAGCGCGGGCACCAAGTACAGCGCCCTCACCGACATTAACATTTGGCCCTACAAACGCTTCAGCGCAGATCCACGCCTTTTCGTTAATGGTTATAGGACACAGGATTAACTCATGCTTTCTACTTTGATATCGATGCGAGCTGGCACAAAGTGAAGCATTCTGGCTGACTGTGCTTAATTTACACAGTTTGATCGTTCCCTGATTATAAATATTTGCATGGGGGCCGATGGTAGTCTGCTCCTCCATAACAAGATTTTTTGGGCTCCAAATTTTACTTGATCCGTAAACTCGACAGCTAAAACAGATTTTAGCTCCGAACAGTTTAAGTATAAGGACTCTCCATTTAAAAAAAGGTCTGGGGGAAAACCTAAAAAAAAGGAGATTAAATACTGCCCAAACCACTCGATAAATTTTGTTCTGCAGAGAGAAGCTAGACTTGGTTATTTCATCCATTTATGACTCTCTCGTTTATGATTTTTTCAAATGATTTTGCAACTTTGGAAATCTCGAATTTATCATCGAAGCACTTCTTCGCATTAATTCCCATTATTTCCTGTTGTTCATCACTGAGTTCGATAAACTCTAACAATTTTTTACTGAATGATTCAACGTTATCATCAGCAATTAACCCGGAATTTTCAGCTTCTATCTCGCGCCATATATTTACTTTATTCGATATCAATACCGGTAATGAAGCAGAGAGAGCTTCAGCGACTACGATGCCAAAATTTTCCTGATGAGATGGTAATGCAAATACTTTACTCACAAAGTATGCCCCCCATTTTTTCTCACCCTGTAGCATCCCTCCCCAAGTAACAACATCTTGTAATCCGAGCTGCTTTGTTTCTTCCTTCAAGGATTTTGCATATTCGCTATCATCGGGGCCGGCAAAGAATACATGATAACCTTGCGCACGCTCTTTAATTTTAGCAAATGCCTTCAATAGAATATCACAGCCTTTTTTCTCGTGAATTCTACCTACAAAGAGTATTAATTTTTTATCTCTTAGCTCAGGATGGCTAGCATAAAAGGTCTCAACCGAGGAACTTCTTTCAAAAGTGCTTCCTGCTGTACCATAGGCAGTTACACTCTCATTTGGGGTGTAAAAAGGGAAAGATTCCCTGGCTAAAAGTTTCTCTTCTTCACATGTGAAGACCACCGAGCGTGCCTTATTGACCACTCTTTTTTCAAAAAGCATCCAATAGATCATCTTCTTGACATGCTTGAGTGGGTAGGCTTTTTTGAACCATGGATCTAACATGCCATGTGAATATAAAAGATAAGGTACTTTTTCTTTTAGGCAAACCGAACTGGTTACGAAACTGTGATATTGCCATATGCCGTGAATTATAACCAAGTCATATTTTTTTACATTTTCTATCAGCCATTTTTTGAGGTTTTTTGAGTAAGAATAGCCGCCCTTTCCCTCACCAACATTGAAAACTTTTAAATTAGCATTTGCAGGGCTTATATTATTCTCGTCATCCATGCAGACGATATCGCATTCTATATTCAATTGCTGTTTTTGAATTTCATTTTGAATTTGTCTGATTCCTTCAGATGGCCCACCTTTTTTAGGATCCATTGATGGAATTACACGAAGAATTTTCATATGTATCCTTTTTTAAATAAATTAAATTTAACAACAGCAATTATATGATTATTTAATGATAGTTAGTTTTTAATACTGACAGGGTAATATTATTTAATTATTACCTTGAGAGAGTTGATGATAGCGTCATCACTAAATTGGTTAGTAAACTCTGTACTCATTATTTTTTGTTTATTTGGCAAGTTTTGTAACGCAGCGCCGATGTCACCTATACCATTAACCAAGTTCAGCTCGCCATTATAGACACTAAGTGATTTATAAAAATCACTTTTCACCGCGATGACCGGTGTTCCGGCTGAAATAGAGAAGAAGAAGCTGCCACTGACAATCATGCTTTTGCTGTCAGAGGGCAAAATTGAATATTCGGCTCTACTCACCAGATTATACGCATCTTCATCACTGATAAATTTATCAATGATCTCAATTTTTTTCCCTGTTGCTAACTTCTTCAAATGAAGACAATAATCTTTATCATCAGAACTACCGGCTATGATCAGCTTATGGTCTAATGGCCAGTTTTTAATTAATTCATCCAGTTTCTTATATTTTTCAATACGCCCGAAGCATACAAAATACTTTTCATCTTCAATAACACTTACTGGCGAAAAAGACTTCAGTTCATAAAGTGGATGAGGAATATACACCCGACCGCCTGTACAAGCAGATTTAGAATGAACAACAGTATAAGAACTTTTCCTCTCAAAATAGTTCATTATTTTTACACTGAGTTTCTTATTTTTATCTAAAATATTATGCGGATAAATATTATGGCGCACATAAATTATTTTCCTGGCGGAGTGTTTCATTATCGAAAACCATAACATCGAGATAATGAAAGAGGAAAATTTAAACTTTCCATTTTTGCCAAAACATCTATTTTCCAGCCAATTAAAGACGATTACGTCATATTTCTTTATTCCAAAAAAAGCGTTTTTCCATTTCTTCGGTGATATCGGAGTGACATCACCAAATTGCCCGAGCAAATCACTCATACGAATCGTATAGGAATTTTTTTCACTAGGTGGCGGGAAATATCCTATTTTCTTCATTTAATCTTCACTCTCTAATTGTTTTTTATTGTTTTTCGCACGTGTATATGAAGCAGAAATCATTGCCAATACTAACCAATAAAGTCCCTGTATTGAATCCAACCGCCATGACCAACCTAGCATACCAAAGAAGGCTATTGACAGGATAGAAACGCCAGAGGCGTATAATATCTTTGAGTCATATGGATCTTTTAATCTGACCCCTTTAATAACCAGCCTCGCAAAATAAAAATTCATAAACATAAACAGACCAAATCCCAATATTCCTGTTTCTGACATTATCAATAAATAGATATTGTGAACAGGATGAGGCCACCAGCTAGATATATTGGTGACATCATATTCTGTCATAACAGTGGTAAATGTATTAAGTCCGATGCCGAAGAATGGATGACTGGTGATCATTTTCAGTGCGATCTCAGCCAGCACGATACGAATTTCACCGCTTTCATCCGGTGCATTTATGAATCTATCATAAATAACATCAAAATAAGTATCAATAAAAACAAATGCTGCAACTAGTAAAACAGTACAAATCGTAATTTTACTGAAAAACTTACCTTTACTGAATAATGAATGAAAAATCATCAATAGCGTAGCAACAGCTATCATTGCAATCCCTGTTCGGGCAAATGAAAGCACAACAATTACCACCGAAATGAAGTATCCAGCCATGAATACCATTTTCCTTATACCGCTCTTGTTCATTGCCTCCATCCATAAGAATGGGCAAATTGTTACAATGAACTGGGAAAGGGTACCGGGATGCCCTAATGTACCAGCCGAACGATATAATTCGCCATCAACGTTATTAAGTCCAACTTCATCCCCACCTTTTCCTGAAATTGTCACCCCAAATACTTGCTGTATTAAGGAAGTGATTAACTGAATAACAATAACCAGAAGAATTGCATTAAATAAGGTGTCGTGGTTTTTTTCGTTATTGAGCAGTGCAAACTTGATAATTAAAAAGACGATAAAGAATTTCACATATCTAAGAAGTTCAAGCGATGACCAAAAATATGAATCCCCAAAAATTAAGAATATAGCGTTGCAAAATAAATATAACAAAATAACTTTGACATCTGTTGAGAACTTAATCGTTGTGTTTTTATTAAATACAACAATCAATAATAACTTAACTATCAGATATGAAAATAAGGGAATATCAAATGGGGAAATAGCAACTTCGGCACCACCGTAGTGATCAAGTTCTGGCATCAGTCTCCATCGTCCAGGGATAGCCAAAGAAAGCACATATGTATATATAAATATTCTTTCTAACATAACGTTCCTGATTATTGCGAAAGTTGTAGATATTGAATGGAAACTTTAATCACACACTATAGATATCATTCAATATATACAAATATGCTCTTTAGGTTCATGTAATCAAGGACAACCTGGATTGTCCTTGATTCACAGACTTACTTACTTATCACTCTCGTACTTATATCCATACTCTGCATATGAACCGTAAGAGTAATAATTTGCGGCACGTTTCATTACACCGTTGATAATCACACCTTTCACTTCTACACCAACGCGTTCAAAACGTTGATAACAGATTTCCACTTCTTTCACCGTATTAGTTTCAAACTTAGCAACTAATAGGGTGGTACCTGCAAGGGCGCCAATGATTACGGCATCTGTTACCGCCAACACTGGAGGGGTATCGACTATGACTAAGTCAAATTCTGCACCAGCTTTTTCTAACAATTTCGTCATACGATTCCCCATCAGCAGTTCTGATGGGTTAGGTGGGTTGCTACCCCTGACAATCATTGTAAGGTTATCGATTCCGGTGGGTGATTTAACCTTGTCGTAATCAAGAATGCCAGCGAGATATGCAGATAACCCCGTTCCTTTATTAGTCAGACCAAATGCATCATGCAAATGACCCTTTCTCATATCGGCATCAATGACTAGTACTTTTTTTCCCTGTTGCGCAATGACCGCTGCTAAGTTGAGGCTTGTAAACGACTTACCGATTCCTGGTGTAGCACCTGTGATCATGATTACGTTGTTTTTAGCTTCAAGCATTGCGAAGTGCAAACTGGTTCTTAAACCACGAATTGATTCAATTGCCAAGTCCGCCGGATTGTTAATTGCAAGCAAACCTTCTGGACGATTGTCATTTTTTGCACGTTTCTGGACATTTCGTGACTGCCAGTCAGAGAAAGGAACTGACGCATAAACATTGACACCAATCTCATCAAGCTGTTCAGCGCTTTCAATTCCCTTATGCAGTAGAAGTTTCACAATCACTGCACAAACCGAGAAAATTATCCCAATAAACAGTGAAATAGCCAAGATTAGTATTTTTTTGGGCGCTACTGGATAATCCTGAATTAATGGATTATCAACAATCCTTACATTACCAACAGTACTAGCTTTATTGATTCTCAGTTCCTGTTGCTTATTAAGCATCTGCATATAAACAGCTTGACCTGACTCTACGTCACGTGTCAGCCTGAGAATTTCTTGCTGCACTTTCGGTAATTGTTCTACGCGCTTACTTAAGTTAGCTTTCTCTTTCTCTAAAATAACTCTCTTCTCGAGCAGTGCTTTGTACGCTGGATGTTGCACAGTGTACAGTTTCGAAATTTCAGCCTCTCTGAATGTTAATTGATTGAGCTGTGACTCAACAGAAACCATCGTATCCAATACCGATTTAGCTTCCAGTGACAAGTCAACTGAGTCATTCTCCTGACGAAACTTATTAAGTTTGTCTTCATTTTCATCAAGAGATGCTCTCTCAGCAGGTAGTTGCTTTTCTAAAAACTGTAAACTTTTATCTGCTTCTTCTGATTTTCTTTCAATATTCTGCAACAAATAATTTTGCGTAATACTAGATAAAACTAAATTAGCTTCCTTTTCACTTTCTGCATCATAGCTAACTTGTAAGATTCCGCTGTCTTTTCCTTTATCGCTAACTGAAAGATTCGATAATATATTAGCAACAGTTTTTTGAATTGTCTGTTTAGTCATATTAAATGCTTGACCAGGCTCAGCATCAATATCATTAACCAACAACTCTATGCCATCAGCTGATAAAACTTTTCCTTTAGTTCCGTCATACTTACCGACATCAGGAACATCGAGGGTATAGTGATTATTATCAACAACCTTCACTTTCATCGAAACATTTAACAGTTCCGTTGGAACCGTAAATCTGGCGATAGATAGACTTTCTTTTGCTGTTTTATTTGAATCCCCAAAAATCCTTGATATACCTTTTCCGATGACAGGGAAGTGATCGTATTCTAGCCGTGTAGTTAGATCCAGGTCATCTATAGTTTTACCGATAACCAATCTGGATTGAAGAAGCTGGGTTTCAGCTGATGATTCAGGTTGGCCCGTTGGCAATACATCAGAAAGGCTACTCAAGATATTGCTACCAGCTGACTGCTCTACTTGTATTAGCGCATCGCTTCGATAGATGGGAGTTGCCAACAAAGCATAAACAATCCCAAAGAAAACGCATAAAGATGTAATACCGAAAATCAACCATTTGTTATCGATGAAGACGCCTACCAACCTACTGAATTCAATCTCATCATTTTCTTTGGATGATTGTCTAGTCTGCTTGATTCTTTCAGTCATAATATTCCTAACTATCTCTGTAGCATTTCAGCCCATTTTAAAGCTGATGCGTTTAAATGATTATAGGCAAATTCATATGCTTCTAATGATTTACCGTAAGGGTCAGGTGTATCTTTACGGTCAAGCCAATGACCAAAGAACATTACTTTCCCTCGAATCTCTGGAGATAATTTACACACATACTCTAAATGTTGTTTCTCCATGACCAGGATTAAATCATTTTCCTGACAATCAGCCTTAGTGATCTGTCTTGCAACATGACTTTCCAATGATAAACCATGACTTTTTGCCACCTCCACAGACATCGAATAAGCAGGCTTTCCGACTAGAGCTCCTGTTCCTGCGGACGTAACTTTTATATTAGCAAGTTCTCGTCTCAATAGACGCTCACCAGTAGGGGAACGACATATATTGCCCGTACATACAACTAAAATAGAATTAATCATGGTCAGTCCCAGTTTCTAACGAAACGTGCAGCCTCGGTCATCTCATGTACCCCATTAATAGTTGGTACCAGCTGAGAAATCACACGGTTCCAACGAACAATAGGCGCCGAAGTTACATAGACAATGTCATATGGTTGCAGTTGGAATTCTGTTCCCAGAACCATTGCCGATGCATCTTGCGCATTTAATTGATATATGTTAGCAATCTTACCTTGCTTATCGGCTTTCATTTGCCGGATTACAAACACACCTGTAGCATCACTCAACGATTGAGATATTCCTTCGGCATTACCCAAGGCTTCAGCTAAAGTCATACCACTACGATCCATCTTCATAGTGCTCTGTTTGCCAACCTCTCCCATCACAAACACTTTCAGATCGTCGTTCCGTGGTACAAACAGAATATCCCCTGGATATAACATATGGTTTTGTGTCAAATCGCCTTTTTGCATCAATGCATAAAGTGATATTTTTGTATCTTTGCCATTATGAGTCAGAACAACATTTCGCCAGTCTGCGTCAGGAGCAAGCCCACCTGCAGCATTGATTGCATCCATTACTGTTAAAGGAATATTAGTGATAGGCTGCTGGCCTGATTTTGTCACTTCCCCTGTCACGTAAACCTTCTGAGAACGAAACGAAGCAACACTAACATCCACCTGGGGACTTTCGATATAAGTCGTCAGACGACTGGCTATATCCTGGCGTACCTGGCTAAGCGTTTTCCCCGCCACCTGCACCTTACCGATATATGGATAGAAAATGGTGCCGTCGGAGTTAACCCAGTTACCGGTGTCGCTGGCACTACGGTATTGCCCTGCTGGGGTAGTTAATTCCGGATGGTCCCATACTGTCACCATCAGTACGTCGCCAACCCCAATGCGATATTCATAGCTTCGGAGCAAATTATCTAACTGTGGGTTAGGCCTCGCCAGAACAGTCTCCGGACGGAGCTTATCGATAAGCCCCGGTGTCATTGGATATACATTAACCAGCTTATCCAAATCGTAATCACTATCCGGAAGCTCTACCACGTTCTTACGCAGGCTATTTAATCCTTGTCCCGGAATAATAGTACAACCCGATAAAAACCCAATTGCCAGTGCTAATGCCGAAAATCTAACAATTTTTTTCTTCATAATGTCACATCATCAGTAAATCAAAATTTGCCAATTCCTGAGCAGCTGTCATAACCGTTGCCTCCCTGCCGGCTTGTGGAGAGATAAAAGCTGACTACATCCTGCAGCGCTACCACCACTCTCCCCTGTTTTCAGCATTCAGCCTTATAAACTAAACGGTATTTCAATTCCTGCACTGGCCCCAACGTCGTCGCTGTCGCTATTGTTAGCGTTGGTGTACCAGAGTGAAGTATTCAACCGGACCGATCGATAAACATCCCCGCTCCAACCAAGTTGCACACCTTTGAGGGTATCTGCATGAGGGAACGCTTTATTAATCGACTGGTTTTCAGGGTTAACTTTGGCGTAAACCAGACGCGTACTCCAGCGCTGGTTATCCTCAGTAATTAGCTCAACTTTCCCTGCCAATAACTGGCCATCGCCCCCCATCGCATCACCCAATGGATATCCTTGCTGGTAATAACCATCGGTATAAGTATGATGCCAATAGCTATATCCGGTTCGATTCATATTTGTCCGCGTATCATGCGCTTCCAGATACCAGTTTACCGCATCCTTACCCCAACCGTGATGCCCTTCCACGCCGCCGAGGAACATATTGGCTGATGGTAAGTAACCAGACTCATCCTCGCCGATCATCTGCCCATAGAAACTTACCGGCCAACCGAGGGTCGGCTCAAGTTTGAACTTAAAGTCAAATCCGGCCAGTTGGTTACCCGGCTCGTTATCTGTCCCGGTATTGTCTTTTCCGGTAAAACCATCCCAGAAACTGCTAAAGGATTGCGGTCGCCCTTCCCCACCCCACTGCATAATGCGGGACGCGCCTAATTCTAATGACTGGAACGGTGTGAAGGTAAAGCGTCCGCCAATAATTTTGGCATGAGGCACAGCGGTATATTGATTCATCTGGCTGGCAGAGATCTGATACTGCCATGGACCTACCCAGCGCAGCCACCAGGTCTCTGGAGCCGCCTGCTCTGCACGCTGCATCAGGAAGCCGGTCATCGGCCGCATCGCGTCCCCGCGGATCAGGCTACCTTCATAGCCCGGCCCCCACCACTGCGGTACCTGGCCAAAGGAGAGCCACTGGTTCCAGAACTTCACCGCGCCGTAGGCGCCGTTGGCGTTGAAGCGCGAGCCGTTGCTGATCCTCTCCCCCCCTTCGACGTTGCCCTGGAGATGGACATCCCACCACTCTCCACTGTTGTTAAACGCCAGGCCTAACGAGTTATCTGCCGGCTGCGTCTGACCGAACCCCTGCGGAGTACCCGGCTGGTCGGTTGAGGTGTAGCCGGTGACCCGGAAATCGGCTTTTAAAGCAGACAGTCGCTGGTTGATACGAGCCAGCACCACTTGCTCAGAAGAATAGGACGGTTTGGCCTTTTTTAGCGCCCGGGAGATCTCTTCCTGGCTTAGTGGCCAGGTCGACAGGCTCAGATGGATGACCCCGCGATCGGAAAGCCAGGCAAGGTCGTTTCGCAGATCGTTATCATTTACCACTAACCCGGCCGCGTATGACTGGGCCCCTAGTGAGGAAAGCAAGCCCAGCGTCACGGCAATACGCGCAATTTTTATCATTGTACAAGATCCATTTTCAGCCCCGCTGTCGTATCTCAATGAGAATGAGGGGAATACCAAGATAGAAAGCGCTCGCGGCACCAGCTGACTTCACTGTGCAACACCGGCGAGGCAAGTACAGTTACCCTAAGCTGCTTGTTACCCTTATAAAATCCGCTCAGCTCACAATGTAGGCGAATTTTATCGTACAGGCTATCGATTAGTCAGGAATGTTAGTGTACAAGGGGATATCAGCAGCCGCTCCTGACCCCTTTATGAAGATATCTGGGATATCCCGTGGCGTTAATCACCCCGAGCGCATCGATTTTAAAGCCGTTTAGAGATGGTATTTTGTGATGCAGCAGTTGATTTTACCTACGCTACCGCCCCTGGCTTAACAGCTACCAGCGCACTGACTACCTGAACGACGTATTTAATCGACCACCCCATGATGAATTGGTCAGGCCTTTATTTTTGCGGCGTTAAGTTTACGGGATTTCGGTCACAATTGGGAGCCTTGTTACCAAATATCTGCCAATTAATGCCCCTCGCAGTTTATTGACATAAAATAAGCGGGTCATCAATTAAGATTATTCACTAACTTCAAGGGTTAGAAATCTTCCAGCTGCTACCACATCACTACACATGACGATAACCCACTGTAAAACAACGCCTTTTATTGGATTACGGTGTCATTCAAAAATCAGATGATAGCGTTTTAGTCAACTACAATTTCTAATAGTTTACTGATATCCAGATATTCATCAACCGTGTTCCAGGTGCTTTCTCGGCGCATATAGGAAACATCTGACTACTGCAATATCATGGCATACATGCAATAGCAATGTACTATCATTACATTATTTCATAAATATGAATTATCAATTGACTAGCATATTGTAGATTATTTTCTTATTTGTCTAAATAACCAGCGAAAACTTAATTTCCCCTGTAAAAAAAATGGTAATTACCAGACCTGCTTATGCAAATCACTTCGAGTAAAGGGTTTATCCAACGGGCCCACGGCAATAGCAATTTGCCCCAACAGGGACTGAGTCGGCGCTTTATTGCCGCTATGCAACAGGATAAGCGGGACCATCGCCAGGCACACAACGCCGCCCCAGGAAATACGCACGCTTTCCGAATGGGTGGTACGTTTTTGCAGCAACAGGAACAAAGCGCTGCCAGCAGCACCGAGCAACAGGCCAGCGATCACTTCCGAGACGGAATGCGCATGGATGACCAGCCGCGAATACCCCACCACGGCGGCCAGAATATAGCCGGCGGCGACGGCTGCTTTTTGTAAACCCGCAGAGAAACGGGCACTGAGCAGCCATAAGAAGATAGGCCAGAAGGCTGCGGAGAGCGCTGAGTGGCCGCTGAAGCCGGTGTAATCCAGCTCGCGAATACCCAGACCCCAGCCCATAAAGGCCAGTTTGGAGGCGCAGACGATGGCGCCGGTGATGCCGAACAGCAAACTCCACTGCCACGCCAGCAACCGCGACGTTTTACGCAGCATCAAGACAATAAACAGCGCCGCTGCGCTGGGCAGCAAAACGGTGCTATCGCCAAAAAATGAGATGAGTTGCCAGTTCATATACCTGTGATCCTTCGATGATGTCCACTGCCGTGCTCAGGGATTATCCGTAATGTCTGTACCAGCTCGCATGCCAATTCATTTCACATTTTTATGCATGCAAGTGAGATGTTTAAAGCGGAAACATGATCGCAGTCAAGTTTTATTTTTGGCTGACGTTGACCGCTTTCCCTGCGCTTTAGGAATTGTCGCACTAAGTGACTATTCACAAAGCATTATTGCCGCTACTCCGACCATTGCACCACAGAGGCCAGAGACAAACTACCAGAAGTCTCCGAAGCCATACGTTTCTTTACAATCGTTATAACATTCACGTTATGAATAATTTCTGCATAACGTTATGAGCGGCGTGGCAAAATACCTCTGCCCTGCCGCTCACCCTTACGCCGGCGCTCAGGCCAGCAGTTTTTTAATGCTTTCGCGGAATTTGGCGCCTTCTTTCAGGTTACGCATTCCGTAGGTGACGAAGGCCTGCATGTAGCCCATTTTCTTACCGCAGTCATAGCTTTCGCCGGTCATCAGCATCGCGTCAACGGACTGCTTCTTCGCCAGTTCGGCAATGGCGTCCGTTAGCTGGATACGGCCCCAGGCGCCTGGCTCGGTACGCTCCAGTTCAGCCCAGATATCTGCCGACAACACGTAGCGGCCCACTGCCATCAGGTCGGAGTCCAGGGTCTGCGGTTCGTTCGGTTTTTCAATAAACTCGACGATACGCGCCACCTGCCCTTCGGCCACCATTGGCTCTTTGGTCTGGATAACGGAGTATTCGGAGAGATCCCCCGGCATACGTTTCGCCAGCACCTGGCTGCGGCCGGTCTCGTTAAAGCGGGCGACCATGGCAGCGAGGTTATAGCGCAGCGGGTCCGCGGTGCCGCCGTCGAGAATGATATCCGGCAGCACCACCACAAACGGGTTGTCCCCGACTACCGGGCGGGCGCAGAGGATGGAGTGGCCCAGACCCAGCGGCTGTGCCTGGCGCACGTTCATGATGGTTACGCCCGGCGGGCAAATGGCCTGGACTTCCGCCAGCAGCTGGCGCTTCACGCGCTGTTCAAGCAGGGCTTCCAGCTCGTAGGAGGTATCAAAGTGGTTTTCCACTGCATTCTTAGAGGAGTGCGTCACCAGGACAATCTCTTTGATCCCGGCGGCGACGATTTCGTCAACAATGTACTGAATCATAGGCTTATCAACGATCGGCAGCATCTCCTTTGGAATTGCCTTTGTGGCCGGCAGCATATGCATGCCTAGTCCTGCGACCGGAATAACCGCTTTCAAATTCGCCATATTCATCTTCACCTGTTTGGTTGCAAAACACGCAGTTTTGCAAAATTGTACATGTCACAAATCCATTGGAACTGATAATACACGGATACTGCCCGGGCATCTGCCCGCCAAATTCTTAAATTCACTGTCACCTAAAAGAATACACACAACTTCCTTTTACCAACAGTTTGAAGTGAGAATAATCTTATTCTCCATCAGGATATTCAGCGGCCCGCTTCCCTGCACAGCGCGATGTCGCCGCAAGGCCCATACATCGCGGCCTTTGGTACGCAGCCCCTGCCAGCTGCAGGCTGCGGCGCCCATGTGTGCGGAAAGAATAGATATAGATAATTAATTTCACCAGGCAATATATTTCAGCACAAACAGCCAGATATGGCAGGATAATAACCGTAAAACACGGCAGAGAACTGCGCTCTGCGCTATTTTGCGCTCACTTCATGATGTGAATTATGCCGATTTTGTGAGCGGGCTTCGCACTTCACCCGGGGATGAGGAAGGGTGCCTACCGTGGAGAACGACGGGACTGCCCGCGCTTTTGCGCCGGGCAGAACGCAGCGGGTTATGGTTCTGATATCAGCAAGCTTATTCCAGCGCGTTCCGCCATATTGTTATTTTTCCGCTGATCTTTTCTGGAACATAATTCTTTTCTGTTCTCTTAATTTGCTGGAAATATATCCACCCCTGGCGGAGTGATATCCGCGTCGTTATTGCATTTTAGACTCATCTTATCCATGATCGTGGTAACACATACCGCAGTCGTACAGGTTTTAATACATATGGAATGGATTGCCGATCCGTCAATCTGGGCAGGTCTCGTCACGCTGGTGGTTATCGAACTGGTGTTGGGTATCGATAACCTGGTTTTCATCGCTATCCTCGCCGAAAAGCTGCCGCCCGCTCAGCGCGACCGCGCTCGTATCACCGGTCTGCTGCTGGCGATGGTCATGCGTCTGCTGCTGCTGGCCTCTATCTCCTGGCTGGTGACCCTGACCAAACCGCTGATTGTTTTTCACGACTTCAGCTTCAGCGCCCGCGATTTAATTATGCTGTTCGGCGGCTTATTCCTGCTGTTTAAAGCCACTGTCGAACTCAACGAACGGCTGGAGGGGAAGGACAGTGATAATCCCACCCAGCGCAGAGGGGCGAAATTCTGGGCCGTGGTGGCGCAGATCGTGGTGCTCGACGCCATCTTTTCGCTCGACTCGGTGATCACTGCCGTCGGCATGGTCGACCACCTGGCGGTGATGATGGCCGCGGTGATCATCGCCATCAGCCTGATGCTGATGGCCAGCAAGGCCCTGACGCGCTTCGTTAACAGCCACCCGACCATTGTCATCCTCTGTCTGAGCTTCCTGCTGATGATCGGCTTCAGCCTGATTGCTGAAGGCTTCAGCTTTATTATTCCGAAAGGTTATCTGTACGCGGCAATTGGCTTCTCGGTCATGATTGAAGCCCTTAACCAGCTGGCGCTGTTTAACCGCCGTCGCTTCCTGTCGGCCAATATGACGCTGCGTCAGCGCACCACCGAGGCGGTGATGAACCTGCTGAGCGGCCAGAAGGAAAAAGCTGAACTGGATGCTGACACGGCGTCGCTGGTGGCCGATCAGGACCATCATCCTTTGTTTAATCCGCAGGAAAGGTTGATGATTGAGCGGGTGCTGAACCTTAATCAGCGCAGCGTCAGCAGTATTATGACGTCACGCCATGATATCGAGCGCATCAACCTCAGCGCGCCGGAGGAAGAGATCCGCAGCCTGGTGGAGAAAAATCAGCACACCCGGCTGGTGGTGACCGGCGGGAAAGATAATGAAGACCTGCTGGGAGTGGTTCATGTTATTGACCTGCTCCAGCAGTCCCTGCGCCAGGAGCCGCTGGATCTGCAGGTGCTGGTGCGGCAGCCGTTGGTCTTTCCGGAGGGGTTACCGCTCCTCTCCGCGCTTGAGCAGTTCCGTCAGGCCCGCACCCACTTCGCCTTTGTGGTCGATGAGTTTGGTTCCGTCGAGGGGATTGTGACCCTGAGCGACGTGATGGAGACTATCGCCGGTAATCTGCCCAACGAGGTGGAGGAGATCGACGCCCGGCACGATATTCAGCATCATCAGGACGGTTCGTGGACGGTTAACGGCCATATGCCGCTGGAGGACCTGGTGCAGTACGTTCCGCTGCCGCTGGATGATAAACGGGAGTACCACACCGTCGCCGGTCTGCTGATGGAGTATCTGCAGCATGTGCCGCAGGTGGGAGAAACCATTGAGATTGATGGCTATACCCTGCGCACGCTGCAGGTCGACAGCCATCGGGTGCAGAAGGTGCAGATCGTCCCGCCGGCAAAGCAGGATGAGCTGGATTATGAGGTGTAATCGTCAGGCATAAAACGGCCCGGGGTATCCCGGGCGGTGGGATGGATAATCAAACCCATGCCTGATGGCGCTTCGCTTATCAGGCCTACGGGATAGCGACGCAAACCGGGGGATTACCCCCAGCGCACAACCCAGGCAGGATCAGGCGTAGCCGCCACCCGGCATCAACGGGGCTCCACACTTTGACGACATTCTCACATCGCGGGGAATTGATGCTCTACAGCAACCACACTGCCTGATGGCGCTTCGCTTATCAGGCCTACATGGATAGCGAATCAAGCTGATGATATTGCGCATATCGTAGGCCGGGTCAGGCGCAGCCGCCACCCGGCATCATCGTGACATCACACGTTGACGACATTCTCACATCGCGGGGAATTGAAGCTCTACAGCAGCCACATTGCCTGATGGCGCTTCGCTTATCAGGCCTACATTAAGTGGCGACGCAAAAGAATGATATTGCGCACATCCCAGGTCGGGTCAGACGCAGCCGCCACCCGGCATCATCGTGACACACCCTCTGACGACAATCTCGCAGCCCGGAAGGCCCGGGCCGCGGGGGTGGAGATTACAGCTTATCAAGCAGCTTTTTGGCGTCTTTGCTCTCTTTGCTGCCTTTATTACGCTCAACCCAGTCGTTGAGACGCTGCTTCGCTTCATCCTGTAGCTGTTTGCGCAGGATCTGATCAACCTGCAGACTGTAGCTCAGCGACTGCCAGTCGCCGTAGATGCGCAGCGGGATGGCGGTCTGTTTCAGGCGGTCGATAAGTTTGCCCTCCCCTTTCCAGCCGCCGAGCACGCGCACGTTAAAGCGCATATCGCAGTTCTCTTTCTGCAGATCAAGCTGACCTTCGCCGGTCATCGCCATCACGTCGGACTGCCCCTGCAGGCGGTTCAGCGTCACCACCCCGTTATCCAGCGTCAGCTGGCTGCTCACGGAATCCAGGCGGGTGGCATTGTCGTAATTCTCCTGCGCCCGCACGTTGGTGCTGCGCTCCACGGCCTGCTGCACCAGCTGCTGGAAATTCAGCCCCTCGGTACGGGTATCGGCCATCTGCAGCTGGGCCTGCCCCTGCCAGTGACGGCGGAAATCATCCGCGTCAATGCGCGTTCCGGAAAACTCGCCGGTCAGCGACAGCTTGCCGGTCAGGTTTAATGAATAGTTAAAGGCTTTGATCAGCGAACCGATCTCCACATTCTGCAGCGCCGGCTGGAACGCCGCCTGCGGCGTGTCGCCACGGGCATCCAGAGTGCCGGGGAGAGAGAGCTGCCCGCCGTCGAGGTTGCCCTGCATTTTGCTGACCGTCAGCAGCCCCTGCTGGTTGCTGATTTCGCTCTGCACCTGGGTGAAGTTCAGGCCGCGCCACTGCAACTGGTCGGCGCTCAGGGCCATCCGGCCGTTAAAGCCGCGCAGGCTCTGGTAATCTTCGCGCTCATCGCTGTCGGCGATCACCGGACGCAGCGGTCGCGTCTGGCTCTGGCCCTGCTGGCTGGCGCTGCTGTCGGTCGCTGGCGAGGAGGGCGCCAGCAGGCTGTCGAGATTCAGGGTGGTCGCGTGGAGATCCAGCGACCAGTCCGGGCGATCCCCCAGCACCACGCTGCCGTTGCCGGTAAGGGTGCTGCCGCTGGCCATCAGATTCAGGTTGTCAAAGCGCAGGGTTTTGCCATCTTCCTGCCAGCTGGCCTGCAGGCTGCCCTGGCCATTAATGCCATCAGGGGGCAGCTCGGCGCCGCGAAGCTGCCAGCTTAGCTGGCTAAAGTCGGCTTTTAAGGAGTGGGGATAGTCACCGCCCTGCACGGTAGCGGAGAAGCTCAACGCCAGGTCGCGCTGGTCGCGGTTGATCCGGCCGGAGAAGTCGACGGTGGCCCGGTGATTCTCATCCTGCTCCATTTGCAGGCGGATATCACGCACAGTGACCTGCTCGCCGTTCTCATGCTGGAAGAAGAGCACGCTGTCGGCCACCTGCAGCTGGCGCACGTCGTAGGACCACCCGCGGTCCTCCGGAGCCTGCGGCAGGGTGTTGTCATGCGGCACCACCGGCGCAGCGCTATCGCGAACCGCTTCGGTTTTCGGGGTCAGCTGGATCACCGCCCCCTTGAGCATCACCTGCTTCACCTGCAGCTGGTGCGACAGCAACGGCAGCAGCGCCACGTCGAGGCGCATGTTGTCGGCGCGGATCACCGGCTCTTCGGCGCCCCGGGCGGTCAGCGTCATGCGTCCGCTGAGAATGCTGAGCTGCGGCCAGACGTGCCAGCGCAGCGGGCCATCGAGTTCAAGCTGATAACCGCTGCGCTCTGCCACCTCATGCACCATATAGGCGCGAAAATCGTTGGGATTGACCAGCAATACCAACGAGGTAAGCCCGGCGACAATGACCGCCAGCAGGATCATCAGCGTTGTCAGTATTCGTCTCATGGCACCCTCAGCAACACCCCGTTGACGTTATCAATCCTTGTCGATTCGGCTCGCCACCGCGCCCTGCTGGTCGCGATATTTGGCGTCTTCACGGCGGTTATACGGCCGGGCCGCCGGGCCCGATAATGGCTCAAAGCTTAGCGCGCCGATAGGCATTCCCGGGCGCAGCGCCAGCGGCAGTTTGCCGGAGTTGTAGAACTCAAGCACGATGCAGCCGGACCAGCCCGGGTCGATGCGGTGCGCGGTAACGTGCACCATCAGCCCCAGCCGCGCCAGTGAGGAGCGTCCGTCCAGCCAGCCCACCAGATCGGCAGGCAGGGTGACTGACTCATAGGTCACCGCCAGCGCCAGTTCGCCCGGATGCAGGAAAAAGGCCTCCCCTTCCGGCAGGACAATCTCTTCGCTCATCACGCGGTCCAGCGCGGCGCTGACCTCGGCCTTCGGACCGCTTAAATCGATAAACGGCGCCGTGTGGCCGCGGAAGGTGCGGAATTTATTACCCAGCCGTACATCAACCGTCGCGCCATTAATACGCTCAACGGGTGGGCGCGGATTGATGGCGAGTCGCCCTTCATCCAACCAGGCTTCGATATCTCGGTCACACAGACGCATGGGCTTTCTCCTTATAAGGCTGCTTCCCGCACGCTTCGCGGCGGAGAGGGCAACAGGGCTACTCTTTGCACGTTACACAATTCGGCCAGGTTATTCAAAGAACTGACTGATTTTGGCCTTCAGAATATCAATCGCGATGCGGTTTTTGCCGCCGCGCGGCACGATGATGTCGGCATACTGCTTCGACGGTTCAATAAACTGCAGGAACATCGGGCGCACAGTCTTCTGGTACTGGGCCATCACCGAGTCCATAGAGCGGCCGCGCTCGTTAACGTCGCGCTTAATACGGCGCATCAGGCAAATATCGAGCGGGGTGTCGACGAAAATAGAGAAGTTAAGCTCGTTACGCAAGCGCGCGTCGGTCAGCAGCAGGATCCCTTCAAGAATGATCACCTTCTTCGGCTCGACGTGAATGGTGTTCGGCGTGCGGGTATGCTCGACGTAGCTATAGACCGGCAGTTCAATCGGCTGGCCGCTTTTCAGCATCTGCAGGTGCTGGAACAACAGACTGTGATCCATTGAGCTCGGGTGGTCATAGTTGGTTTTGACGCGCTCTTCCATCGACAGATGACTTTGATCTTTGTAATAGCTGTCTTCCGGAATGACGCCAATATGTTCGTCGCCAACTTGTTCACGCAATTCGCGATAGAGAGTACTGGCAATAAGACTTTTGCCAGAAGCCGATGCGCCGGCGATACCTACAATGACGCACTGATGGGACATATCAGTCATAAATTTTTGCGACCTGATTAACCTGGATAGAGATGGAGGGTGGCGGCGGACCGCCAAACGCGGCAATTATAGGGATTTCAGCGTCCCGATACCAGTGGTATGCGCCCCGGACGGCTATTCCGCCGCCGGGATCCAGTCATCGGTATACCAGATATGCAACAGCGCATACGATCGCATCGGCTGCCAGCGACGGGCATAGCGAGCGATGGCGGCCGGGGTCATTCCCGGAAAGCGCTGTTTAATCAGGTAATCATCCGGCAAAAAGATATCTTTCGCCTGCCAGCCGCGCAGAGCAAAGTAGTTTGCCGTCCAGCGGCCAATCCCGGGCAGGCTCTGCAGTTGACGCAGCCCGGCGTCGATGTCCGCTGGCGCCGTCAGGGGCAGCTCGCCGCTGAGCGCCGCCCGGGCGAGGTGGATCAGCGCCTCCGCACGCCGAAGCGGCATTCCCAGCGCCTTCAGCGCCTGCGGGTCGGCCCGGGACAGCGCCTCTGGCGTCGGGAATAACACATAGCCGGGCACCTCCGCCAGCGGTTCGCCCCAGCCAGCCGCCACTTTGGCAGTGAGCCGGGCGGCCATCGCCACGCTCACCAGCTGGCCCAGCACCGCCCGCACCGCCTGTTCGAAGGCATCCAGCGCCCCCGGCAGGCGCAGCCCCGGCCGCGCCTCGGCCAGAGAGCCCAACGCCCCGGCGACCTGCCGCGGGTCGCAGGCTAAATCAAACAGCTGGCCAATTCGCGCATAGCAGATCTCCGCCACCGGTTGCAGCCCCGGGGAGAGGGTCACCCGCAGGCCCTGCGCCTCCTCGTCCGGTGCCAGATGAATCAGCCCGCGATGCCCTTCAACGCCAAAGCTGCGACTATAGCCTCCTTCATCAAAGCGCTCGACGCCGGCGACGGCACGCGCCCGCAGAAAACCAACCATCCACGCCCAGTCGTAAGGCGGGGTCCAGGGTAACAGCACCATAAGCTCTCCTTTATATAGCGTTTCAATGATAGTCGCCCTTGACCGTCAGCGCCTTGCTTTTAAATTCCAGTTGTCGGCTTGGCGACGATCCGCTAAAGTCGCCCCCCTTCTTCACCGGCATGGGGATTTTGCAGACGATGTTTATTGGTTTTGACTACGGCACCGCCAACTGTTCGGTGGCCGTGATGCGGGAAAACACCCCTCAGCTGTTGACACTGGAAAACGGCAGCGCGCTGCTGCCCTCGATGCTCTGCGCGCCAACGCGCGAAGCGGTCAGCGAGTGGCTCTATCGCCATCATGACGTCCCCACCCACAGCGATGAAAACCAGGCGCTGCTGCGCCGGGCCATTGCCGCCAACCGCGACGAAGACATCGAGGTGCTTCGCAACAGCGTGCAGTTCGGTCTCGCCTCGCTGCATCAGTATGTTGAAGATCCGGAAGAGGTCTACTTCGTTAAATCGCCAAAATCCTTCCTCGGCGCCAGCGGGCTGAAGCCGCAGCAGGTGGCCCTGTTTGAAGACCTGGTCTGCGCCATGATGCTGCACATCAAACTGCAGGCCGAAAGCCAGCTGCCCGAGCAGATCGACCAGGCGGTGATTGGCCGACCGATTAACTTCCAGGGCCTCGGCGGCGACGACGCGAACGCCCAGGCGCAGGGGATCCTTGAGCGGGCGGCTCTCCGCGCCGGTTTCCGCGATGTGGTCTTCCAGTTTGAACCGGTTGCCGCCGGGCTCGATTTCGAAGCCACCCTCAATGAAGAAAAGCGGGTGCTGGTCGTCGATATCGGCGGTGGGACCACCGACTGTTCCTTGCTATTGATGGGCCCGCAGTGGCGGGAGCGCGCCGACCGCCAGCAGAGCCTGCTCGGCCACAGCGGCTGCCGCATCGGCGGCAACGACCTCGACATTGCCCTGGCCTTCAAATGCCTGATGCCCCTTCTCGGTATGGGCGGCGAAACGGAGAAAGGCACCGCGCTGCCGATCCTCCCGTGGTGGAACGCGGTGGCCATCAACGACGTGCCGGCGCAGAGTGATTTCTACAGCACCGCCAACGGCCGTCTGCTTAACGATCTGCTGCGCAGCGCCCGGGATGCCGACAAGGTGGCTCTGCTGCTCAAGGTCTGGCGCCAGCGTCTCAGCTATCGTCTGGTGCGCAGCGCCGAAGAGAGCAAAATCGCCCTCTCCAGCGCCGCCAGCGTCGAAACCGCGCTGCCGTTTATTCAGGACGAGCTGGCCACCGCCATCGCCCAGCAGGGTCTGGAAGCGGCGCTGGATCAACCGTTGACCCGCATTATGGAACAGGTGCAGCTCGCGCTCGACAGCAGCCAGACCACCCCGGACGTGATCTATCTTACCGGCGGCAGCGCCCGCTCGCCGCTGATCAAAAAGGCGCTGGCCGCCCAGCTGCCGGGTATTCCGCTGGCCGGTGGCGATGATTTTGGCTCGGTAACCGCCGGGCTGGCCCGCTGGGCGCAGGTGGTTTTCCGCTAACCCCAGCCCACCGCCGCCGCGCAGCAGGTCTGTCCTGATCGTGGCGCTGCAGATTACGCTGGAATATTCCTGGTCTCCCACGCAAAATGGCCTGTTCGTCCGGACAGGCCTGTCCACTCTTCCCCACTTCCGGGGGCGTATTATCCATACCGTAGCCAGATGTCTGCGGTCTGTATCGTTGGCATGCCGCAAGGGGGCGTGATTGAAAAGGGTGTCTGCGATCTTCGCAGCGGTCCGGCGTTGCCGGCCGCAGTTCCTGGCAGGCTGGCTGCTCAGCTGTGGATTACTCTTGCTGCTGGTCGCCCCACAGGCGCAGGCGGCGACGCGCCAGGTGGGCATTGATATTCCGGTCCAGTGGTACGCGGACGCCAGCGGCCAGATGACCATCGATCGCTTCGCCGCCCTGCCCACAGACCAGCTCGCCACCACCCGGCAGATCCCCTCCTTTGGTTATTCGCGAAAAACCTGGTGGCTGCGCAGCGAGCTGCCGGGAACGTGGTTTGCCGGGGAGCCGCGCTGGCTGCAGCTGGGCCCCTCTTTTGTCGACCATCTGACCATTTACTACCGGCCTCTGGGCAGCGATGCTCCCTGGGCACAGCGCATCTTTGGCGATCGTGACGGCGCCCGCGGAAGCGATCTGCATTATCGGGAAAGGGTGCTGATCCTCCCCCCGCCTCCAACCGCCGCCGGCTATGAGGTGGTCTTTCGCCTGCAGAGCACCAGCACTCTGATCCTGCTGGCCTCGCTCTCTTCGCCGCAGGAATTTGTACAACGGGCGACCGCCGACACCGCTTTCTGGAGCTTCTATTTCGGCCTGGCCGCCGTCGCCAGCGGCGTGGCGCTGTGGCTGGCGCTGGCCCTGCGCCGGCGTCTGCTGTGGGGCATCTGTCTTTTCTCGCTCAATTATCCGCTGGTGGCCGCCCTGCACGGCTTCCCGGAGTGGTTTTTCGGCCACGCGGCGCTGCCGTTCCAGGACTTCATGATCAGCAGCCTCTCCCTGTTCAGCTATGCTACCGCCCTCTGGCTGCACAGCGAGATTTTTGATTTGAAGAAGAATATGCCGCGGCTTCATCAGCTACTGATCGCTGCGGTGGTGCTCAACCTGGTGCTGCAGGTCAGTATTCCGCTCGGGTTTTACGGCTTCGCGATGCAGATTGAAGGGGTGATCTTCATCATTATCACCCCGGTGCTGCTGTTCACCTCCTGGTGGCTGTGGCGCAAAAAAGCCATCGACCGTAACACTCTGCTGCTGGGTCTGCTGCCGCCGTTCTACGTCGCCGCCGCGGTGCTGGTGCAGTTGTCTATCCACGGGATAATCCCGTTCCATATGGCGATCTATTCCCTCTGGCAGTATGCGCTGATCGTCCACATCATTACGGTGCTGATCATTGCCATCCTGCGGGTGCGCGCTGAAAACCGCCAGCTGGAGCAGAAGCAGCGCCTGGCGCGTGAGTTGCAGATTGAGCGTGAAGCCAGCTTCCATCAGCGACAGTTTATGGGAATGGTAGCGCACGAATTCCGCACGCCGCTGGCGGTGATCCAGGCAGCGCTGGAAAATCTCCGCCTCTCGGCCGCCTCGGCCAGCCAGGAGGCGCGCTTCGATCGCATCGGGCGCGCCGCCACCCGTCTGGTGCAGCTCACCGATAACTGCCTTGCCGACGCCCGGCTCGCCTCACACGACCTGCACGTCGATCGCCAGCAGACCGCCCTGCTGTCGGTGATCAACATGGCCGCCTCGGTGGTGGCCATCTCCCACGACCATTACCTGAACATCCGCCATCACGGCGCGGTGGAAAGCCCGCAACTGCAGGCCGATGCCGGCCTGCTGTGCATCGCCATCGCCAATCTGCTGGATAACGCGGTGAAGTATTCGCCCCCCGGTGAAATCGCCATCGATATCCGCTCCGAAGCCGGGCATACCGAGCTGCGCATTCGCGACCACGGCCCGGGCCTGCCCGACGGGCAAGCGGAACTGATCTTTGAGCGCTACCGCCGCGGCGAGCACACGTCGCCGGTGCCGGGCGGCACCGGTCTCGGACTGTATGTTGCGCGTCAGATCGTGCAGGCTCATGATGGCAAACTGTGGCTGGCCGAGCATGGCCCGGACGGCTGCACCTTTATTCTCACCCTCCCGACAGTTGCTTAAGAGGAGAACGACGTATGGCTTTACGGCTGGCGATAATTGAAGATAACGCCGATCTGCTGGATGAACTGCTGGCCTGGCTGGGCTATCGCGGCTTCGAGGTGTGGGGCTCGCGCAGCGCCGAAGCCTTCTGGCGACAACTGCATAGCCATCCGGTGGACATCGTGCTGATTGATATCGGCCTGCCCGGGGAAGATGGCTTCAGCGTGCTGAGCTACCTGCATGAGCTGGGGCATTACGGTCTGGTGGTGGTCAGCGCCCGCGGCCAGCAGCAGGATAAACTGCAGGCGCTCAGCCTTGGGGCCGATGCTTACCTGATTAAGCCGGTTAACTTCGCCCACCTTGCGGAGACCCTCACCGCCCTTGGCGCCCGCCTGCAGCAGGATCGACCCGCCGCCCTTCCATCGGAGGCGCCCGGCACCGCGTCATCCGCCGCCACCGGACTGTGGCGTCTGCATGAGGATAAACTGATTTCTCCCGATGCCCGGACGCTGGAGTTAACCCAGCAGGAGTACCGTCTGGTGGAGCTGTTAATGCGCAATCGCAACGAGGTGTGCAGCAAGCTGGACCTCCATGCCTGCCTGTTTTCCCACGACAGCGAGCCTGACCTGCACCGCATCGACGTGGTGATTAGCCGCCTGCGCCATAAGGCGCGCCAGCAAGGGATCCACCTGCCCGTACGAGCGATCTTTGGCAAAGGACTGGCGTTTATTTCCTGATCGAAAGCGCGATCTGGCCGCTGCGCGGTGGGTGAATAACTCGCAAGTGTTAATTTTTCTCATTTTCTGAGAGAAATGAGAGGAATGAGACTGACGACGCGCTTAAGAACTTTCTTATAGTGCTAGCACATCAGGATGATGTCGTATGATTTTCAGTGGACAGGAAAACATATAACAAAACGTAATAGCCGTTCGCGGTAAATTCTGACACCATGCAGCACAAATAAGGTAAAAACGATGGCCATGCAAACGTGGTTAATATTATTGCTATGCATATTTTTCTTCAGCATCTCTGTATACAGTTTTATTTCCTATCTAAAAGACAGGAGACGGCAGAAGTTTACGTTTAACGATAAGCGTTCGACGCGTCGTAAATAATTCACTTTATAATAATTAAAAACGATTACAGGTACGTTTATAAAATCAACACACCGCATACGCCCGGAGGATTTGTCACAGCATGGCGTTATGTTTTGCATAAGGAAATAACGCCATGAGAAACATTAATGTCACCATCAATACCCGCAACACCTTTGTACGTGAATCGCTGGTCGCCATGGTTAATGATCTCTCCCGGGACGATATGCGGGCCCGTTTCTCCTGGCGCAATAACGACCTGTCAGACGAAGATATTATTATATGCGAAGTGATCCCTGGTGAAATCTATCTGTGCAATACCCTGATTAAAAACAGAAAAAAAGGCAGCTCCCTGATTATCCTCCACAGCTACGACCAGCTGCCGGAAGACGATTTCATGATTAATTGCCTGAAAGGAGTCATTTTTGTCTCGCTGAAAACGGCCAGTATTCCACAACTGCTGGCGATCATTAAAAGCGAACTACAGCATTGTATGGACCCGTCGGCCACTGACGCCACGAGCCGGGAACTGAGCTGCGCCAGCTGCCCGCATCGTGTCCTGTCGCGGTCGCAGACCGCTGTGGTGCACGGTATTCTTGAAGGGCTGGACATGAGTAAAATCGCTGCCCTGCAGCGCGTCAGTCCCCGCACCGCCGCTTACCATAAGAATAAGATTATGGAAAAATACAGCCTGAATAATAATCACGACTTTTTCCAGTTTATGAATCTGTTACGTGAGCGCTGGTAGGCAAATAGCGAACAGAATAAGATATTCCCGTAGTGATATTGTCTGGAATCCGAAAATAGCCGCAGGATGCTAAAAAAGCGCCAGCGCTGCCGAACATAACGTTAAACTCTGACGCTTCCTCGGTATAAAGACGTTACCGCGCGTTTTTATATAAGAAAAAAGACTAGTTACGAGGAAAACTGATACTTCGTCACATTACCCCTGACGTGCCTGTCAGGGGTCTTTTTTTCCGTGCGGAATGGCGCCCTCTGTGAAAGGGCGCGGCAGGATCAGGCTTCCGCTTTCTCGGCTTCCCAGTCCGGCTGTGCTTCCTCGTCGGTCAGCAGACCTTCGTTTTTCGACAGCATGGCGGTGGCTATGCCGTTACCCAACACGTTGATGGCGGAGCGCCCCATGTCGAGGAAATGGTCGATACCCATCAGCAGCAGGATCCCGGCAACCGGAATATTGAAGCTGGGGATCGTGGCCGCCAGCACCACCAGCGCCGAGCGCGGCACCCCGGCGATGCCTTTCGAGGCCAGCATCAGGGTCAGCATCATGACCGTAATCTCGCTAAAGCTCAGTGGTACGTTATAGGCCTGAGCGATAAACATCGCGGCGAAGGAGCAGTAGACCATCGAGCCCACGAGGTTGAACGAGTAGCCAATGGGCAGGACGAACGAGACGATATTGCGCGAGCAGCCAAACTTCACCAGCCGCTCAAGAGTCTTCGGATAGGCCGCTTCGGAGCTGCTGGTAGTAAACGCCACCAACACCGGGTCCTTCAGCATGTTCAGCAGACGGAAGACCTCTTTTTTCAGCACCATATAGCCAACGGCAATCAGCACCGCGCTGGTCAACAGTACCGCCAGGTAGTAACCGCCGATGAACGAAGCGTAGTTGAGCAGGATCCCCAGCCCCTGGGAGGCAATCACCGACGAAATGGCGGCAAAGATAGCCAGAGGCGCAACGTACATCACGTAGCCCGTCACCTTCAGCATAATGTGCGACACCACATTGAGCGCCGCCACCAGCGGGGCATTAAACTTCTCGCCCAGCGACGCGCCGGCGATGCCAAAGAACATCGAGAACACCACAATCTGCAGGATCTCGTTGTTGGCCATCGCCTCGGTGATGCTGGTGGGGATAGTGTGCGACAGGAATCCTTTCAGGCTCATGCCGCTGACCGCCAGGCCGGTATCCACCGCCTCTTTCGGCACCGCCAGGTTTAACCCGGCGCCCGGGTGCTGGAAGGTGACGATCACCAGCCCGACGAGAATGGATAATACCGAGGAGGTGATGAACCACACCATCGCCTTCCCGCCTACCCGGCCAATGGTCGCCGTCTCGCCGAGACGCATAATGCCGACCGTCAGGGTGCTGAACACCAACGGCGCGATGACCATTTTGATCAACCGCAGAAACAGATCGGTCAGCAGCGTAATGTTGTCCGCCCAGGCGGAGATGGTGGTCGGCGTCGCGTAGGCATGGATAGCCGCGCCGGAGAGGATCCCCATCAGCATAAAAATGACGATGAAGAGCGTGAGTTTGTTTGCGTTTGCCACAGCAATGACCCCTGATTATTTAACACGTTGATTTTTAAGTGCATATGTTATTATTATGAAAATGCACTGATTTATTCACCGCATAAATCTAATTAAAGCCCTCCCGGATACAACTATTTTTTACTTTTTTAAACTAAAAGTTGATATCACCCCGGAAATCTCCAACGAGACCGCCCGGCGTCGCGGCGGTTATCCAGACATTTCTCAACCTTCTTTTCATAATTCCTCCATTTTTACGGCCCCTTCCCTCACTAAACTAGTATCATTCAGCGAAACGCTTCAGGATGAGACCGTAAACTAATGAAAGGCAGTAACATACGTCGTTGGGGCGCCGCGCTGGCGGTAGTGATTATCGCCGGAGCCGCCTACTGGTTCTGGCACGATCGTGGCACGAGCGGCAGCAGCGCTCCCGCAGCAGGACAAGGCCCGCAGGGGCCGGGCGGCGCGCGTCATGGCCGTTTCGGCGGCGCGCTGGCGCCGGTGCAGGCGGCGACGGCGACCGAACAAGCGGTGCCACGCTATCTCACCGGGCTGGGTACCGTGACGGCGGCCAATACCGTGACCGTGCGCAGCCGGGTCGACGGCCAGCTACTGAGCCTTCACTTCCAGGAGGGACAGCAGGTCAAAGCCGGCGACCTGCTGGCGCAGATCGACCCCAGCCAGTTTAAAGTCGCCCTCGCCCAGGCGCAGGGTCAGCTGGCGAAAGATAACGCCACCCTGGCGAACGCCCGCCGCGATCTCGCCCGTTACCAGCAGCTGGTGAAAACCAACCTCGTCTCCCGCCAGGAGCTCGACACCCAGCAGTCGCTGGTGGTGGAATCCGCTGGCACCGTAAAGGCCGATGAAGCCGCCGTCGCCAGCGCCCAGCTGCAGCTCGACTGGACCCGCATCACCGCGCCGATTGACGGCCGCGTCGGCTTAAAGCAGGTGGATATTGGCAACCAGATCTCCAGCGGGGATACCACCGGGATTGTGGTTCTCACCCAGACGCACCCGATCGACGTGGTCTTCACCCTGCCGGAAAACAGCATCGCCACGGTGGTGCAGGCGCAGAAAGCGGGCAAAGCGCTCAGCGTCGAAGCCTGGGATCGCACCAATAAACAGAAAATCAGCGTCGGCGAGCTGCTGAGTCTCGACAACCAGATCGATGCCACCACCGGGACCATCAAGCTGAAGGCGCGCTTCAGCAATCTGGACGACGCGCTGTTCCCCAACCAGTTCGTTAACGCCCGCCTGCTGGTGGATACCGAAGAGAACGCGGTGGTGATCCCCGCCGCCGCCCTGCAGATGGGCAACGAAGGGCATTTTGTGTGGGTGCTGAACGACGAGAACAAGGTCAGCAAACACAGCGTGACGCCCGGCATCCAGGACAGCCAGAAAGTGGTCATCAGCGCCGGGCTTTCTGCCGGGGATCGCGTGGTCACTGACGGGATTGACCGCTTGACCGAGGGGGCGAAGGTGGAAGTTGTCACCGCCAGCGGCAGCGAGCAGGCGCAGCCCGCTCCGCGCCAGAGCGGTAAACACGGAGCGCGTTCCTGATGCAGGTGTTACCCCCAGGCCGCACCGGCGGCCCGTCCCGGCTGTTTATTATGCGTCCGGTCGCCACCACTTTGCTGATGGTGGCGATCCTGTTAGCCGGGATCATCGGCTACCGCTTCCTGCCGGTCTCCGCCCTGCCGGAGGTCGATTACCCGACCATCCAGGTGGTTACCCTCTATCCGGGCGCCAGCCCGGACGTGGTGACCTCCGCTATCACCGCCCCGCTGGAGCGCCAGTTCGGCCAGATGTCCGGCCTTAAGCAGATGTCGTCGCAAAGCTCTGGCGGCGCCTCGGTAGTCACGCTGCAGTTCCAGCTGACCCTGCCGCTGGACGTCGCCGAGCAGGAAGTGCAGGCGGCCATTAACGCCGCCACCAACCTGCTGCCGAGCGATCTGCCCAACCCGCCGGTGTACAGCAAGGTGAACCCGGCGGATCCGCCGATCATGACCCTCGCCGTCACCTCCTCCGCGATCCCGATGACCCAGGTAGAGGACATGGTGGAGACCCGGGTGGCGCAGAAGATCTCCCAGGTTTCCGGCGTCGGTCTGGTGACCCTCGCCGGCGGCCAGCGCCCGGCGGTGCGGGTGAAGCTTAACGCCCAGGCCATCGCCGCCCTCGGCCTGACCAGCGAAACCGTGCGTACCGCTATCACCAGCGCCAACGTTAACTCGGCGAAAGGCAGCCTCGACGGCCCGGCCCGCGCGGTGACGCTTTCCGCTAACGATCAGATGCAGTCCGCTGAGGATTATCGCCGGCTGATTATCGCTTATCAGAACGGGGCGCCGATCCGTCTCGGCGATGTCGCCAGCGTCGAACAAGGGGCCGAAAACAGCTGGCTCGGGGCGTGGGCCAACCAGCAGCGGGCCATCGTGATGAACGTTCAGCGTCAGCCGGGGGCCAACATCATCGACACCGCCGACAGCATTCGCCAGATGCTGCCGCAGCTCACCGAGAGCCTGCCGAAATCGGTGAAGGTGCAGGTCCTCTCCGACCGGACCACCAACATTCGCGCCTCGGTGCGCGACACCCAGTTTGAGCTGATGCTGGCCATCGCCCTGGTGGTGATGATCATCTATCTGTTCCTGCGCAACGTCCCGGCGACCATTATTCCCGGCGTCGCGGTGCCGCTGTCGCTGGTGGGCACTTTCGCGGTGATGGTGTTCCTCGACTTCTCGATCAATAACCTGACGCTGATGGCCCTGACCATCGCCACCGGCTTTGTGGTGGATGACGCCATCGTGGTGATCGAGAACATCTCGCGCTATATCGAAAAAGGCGAGAAGCCGCTGGCCGCCGCGCTGAAAGGCGCCGGGGAAATCGGCTTCACCATTATCTCCCTCACCTTCTCGCTGATCGCGGTGCTGATCCCGCTGCTCTTTATGGGCGATATCGTCGGCCGTCTGTTCCGCGAATTCGCCGTCACCCTTGCCGTCGCTATTCTTATCTCGGCGGTGGTCTCCCTGACCCTGACGCCGATGATGTGCGCCCGTATGTTAAGCCACGAATCGCTGCGCAAGCAGAACCGTTTCTCCCGGGCCAGCGAGCGCTTCTTCGACCGAGTGATCGCCGTCTATGGCCGCTGGCTGAGCCGGGTGCTGAACCATCCGTGGCTGACGCTCGGCGTCGCGCTGAGCACCCTGGCGCTGTCGATAATCCTGTGGGTCTTTATCCCGAAAGGCTTCTTCCCGATCCAGGATAACGGTATTATTCAGGGCACCCTCCAGGCGCCGCAGTCGGTCTCTTTCGCCAGCATGGCCGAGCGCCAGCGGCAGGTGGCCAGCATTATCCTTAAGGATCCGGCCGTGGAGAGCCTGACCTCGTTCGTCGGCGTCGACGGCACCAACCCGGCGCTGAACAGCGCCCGTCTGCAGATCAACCTCAAGCCGCTGGATGAACGCGATGACCGCGTCCAGACGGTGATTAGCCGCCTGCAGCAGGCGGTGGACGGCGTCCCGGGCGTGGCGCTCTACCTGCAGCCGACCCAGGATCTGACCATCGACACCACGGTGAGCCGCACCCAGTACCAGTTCACCCTGCAGGCAAACTCCCTCGAGGCGCTGAGCACCTGGGTGCCGCCGCTGCTCAGCCGCCTGCAGGCCCAGCCGCAGCTGGCCGACGTCAGCAGCGACTGGCAGGACAAAGGCCTGGCCGCCTATATCAAGGTGGATCGCGACAGCGCCAGCCGCCTCGGCATCTCAATGGCCGATGTCGATAACGCGCTGTACAACGCTTTCGGCCAGCGGCTGATCTCCACCATTTACACTCAGGCGAATCAGTATCGCGTGGTGCTCGAGCAGGATACCGAGGCGACGCCGGGCCTGGCGGCGCTGGATAATATCCGCCTGACCAGCAGCGACGGCGGCATCGTGCCGCTGACCGCCATCGCCACGGTGGAGCAGCGCTTTACCCCGCTGTCGGTGAACCACCTCGATCAGTTCCCGGTGACTACCATCTCGTTTAACGTCCCGGACAACTATTCGCTGGGCGAAGCGGTGGACGCGATCCTCGCCGCCGAACAGTCGCTGGATTTCCCGACCGATATCCGCACCCAGTTCCAGGGTAGCTCGCTGGCCTTCCAGTCGGCGCTCGGCAGCACCGTCTGGCTGGTGGTCGCCGCGGTGGTGGCGATGTATATCGTGCTGGGGGTGCTGTATGAAAGCTTTATCCATCCGATCACGATCCTCTCCACCCTGCCCACCGCCGGGGTCGGGGCGCTGCTGGCGCTGTGGCTGGCGGGCAGCGAGCTGGACGTGATCGCCATCATCGGCATCATTCTGCTGATCGGCATCGTGAAGAAGAACGCCATCATGATGATCGACTTCGCGCTGGCCGCCGAACGCGAACAGGGCATGCCGCCGCGGGAAGCGATCTACCAGGCCTGTCTGCTGCGTTTTCGGCCGATCCTGATGACCACCCTCGCCGCCCTGCTCGGCGCCCTGCCGCTGATGCTGAGCACCGGCGTCGGCGCTGAGCTGCGGCGTCCGCTGGGGATCGGCATGGTCGGCGGTCTGATGCTCAGCCAGGTGCTGACCCTGTTCACCACCCCGGTGATCTATCTGCTGTTCGACCGCCTGTCGCTGCACCTGAAGCGCCGCTTCCCGCGTCAGGAAGAGGAGGCGTAAGTGAAGTTTTTCGCCCTCTTCATTTACCGCCCGGTGGCGACGATCCTCATCTCGCTGGCCATCACCCTGTGCGGCATTCTCGGCTTCCGGCTGCTGCCGGTAGCCCCGCTGCCGCAGGTGGACTTCCCGGTGATCATGGTTAGCGCCTCGCTGCCGGGAGCCTCCCCGGAGACCATGGCCTCGTCGGTGGCCACCCCGCTGGAACGCTCCCTGGGACGGATAGCCGGGGTCAATGAGATGACCTCCTCCAGTTCGCTGGGCAGTACGCGCATCATTCTTGAGTTTAACTTCGACCGCGATATCAACGGCGCGGCGCGCGACGTTCAGGCGGCGATCAACGCCGCGCAAAGCCTGCTGCCGAGCGGGATGCCCAGCCGGCCGACCTACCGCAAAGCCAACCCGTCGGATGCGCCGATCATGATCCTGACGCTGACCTCGGACACCTACTCCCAGGGGGAGCTGTATGATTTCGCCTCCACCCAGCTGGCGCAGACCATCGCGCAGATCGACGGCGTGGGTGATGTCGACGTCGGCGGCAGCTCCCTGCCGGCGGTGCGCGTCGACCTCAACCCGCAGGCGCTGTTCAACCAGGGCGTGTCGCTGGACGCGGTGCGCACCGCCATCAGCGACGCTAACGTGCGCAAACCGCAGGGGGCGCTGGAGGACAGCGCGCACCGCTGGCAGGTGCAGACCAACGATGAGCTGAAGACCGCCGCCGACTATCAGCCGCTGATCGTCCACTACCAGAATGGCGCCGCGGTGCGGCTGGGGGATGTCGCCAGCGTCTCGGATTCGGTGCAGGACGTACGCAACGCCGGGATGACCAACGCCAAACCGGCGATCCTGCTGATGATCCGCAAACTGCCGGAAGCCAATATTATCCAGACAGTGGACAGCATCCGTGCCCGCCTGCCGGAGCTGCAGCAGACCATTCCGGCGGCTATCGACCTGCAGATCGCCCAGGACCGCTCGCCGACCATCCGCGCCTCGCTGGAGGAGGTGGAGCAGACGCTGGTGATTTCGGTGGCGCTGGTGATCCTCGTGGTGTTCCTGTTCCTGCGCTCGGGGCGCGCCACGCTGATCCCGGCCGTCGCCGTCCCGGTTTCCTTAATCGGCACCTTCGCCGCGATGTATTTGTGCGGCTTCAGCCTCAATAACCTGTCGCTGATGGCTCTGACCATCGCCACCGGCTTCGTGGTGGATGACGCTATCGTGGTGCTGGAGAATATCTCCCGTCATCTGGAAGCGGGGATGAAACCCCTGCAGGCGGCGCTGCAGGGGAGCCGCGAGGTCGGCTTTACCGTGCTGTCGATGAGCCTGTCGCTGGTGGCGGTGTTTCTGCCGCTGCTGCTGATGGGCGGCCTGCCCGGCCGCCTGCTGCGCGAGTTCGCCGTCACCCTGTCGGTGGCGATCGGCATCTCGCTGGCGGTGTCCCTCACCCTGACGCCGATGATGTGCGGCTGGCTGCTGAAAAGCGGTAAGCCCCACCAGCCGACGCGCAACCGCGGCTTTGGCCGCCTGCTGGTGGCCGTGCAGGGCGGCTATGGGAAATCGTTAAAATGGGTGCTCAGGCACAGCCGGCTGACCGGCCTGGTGGTGCTCGGCACCATCGCCCTCAGCGTCTGGCTCTACATTTCGATCCCGAAAACCTTCTTCCCGGAGCAGGACACCGGGGTGCTGATGGGCGGCATTCAGGCCGACCAGAGCATCTCCTTCCAGGCGATGCGCGGCAAGCTGCAGGACTTTATGAAGATCATTCGTGAAGATCCGGCGGTGGATAACGTCACCGGCTTTACCGGCGGCTCGCGGGTCAACAGCGGGATGATGTTTATCACCCTCAAGTCGCGCGACCAGCGCCACGAGACGGCGCAGCAGGTGATCGACCGGCTGCGCAAAAAGCTGGCCAACGAGCCCGGGGCCAACCTGTTCCTGATGGCGGTGCAGGATATTCGCGTCGGCGGCCGGCAGTCGAACGCCAGCTATCAGTACACTCTGCTGTCCGACGACCTGTCGGCGCTGCGCGAGTGGGAGCCGAAGATCCGCAAAGCGCTGGCGGCGCTGCCTGAGCTGGCGGACGTCAACTCGGATCAGCAGGACAATGGCGCCGAAATGGACCTGGTCTATGACCGGGACACGATGTCGCGCCTCGGCATCAGCGTCCAGGACGCCAACAACCTGCTGAACAACGCCTTCGGCCAGCGGCAAATCTCCACCATCTACCAGCCGCTCAACCAGTACAAGGTGGTGATGGAGGTGGATCCGGCCTACACCCAGGACGTCAGCGCCCTCGACAAGATGTTTGTTATCAATAGCGAGGGCAAGCCGATCCCGCTGGCCTATTTCGCCAAATGGCAGCCGGCCAACGCCCCGCTGTCGGTGAACCACCAGGGGCTGTCGGCGGCGTCCACTATCTCCTTTAACCTGCCCACCGGCCGCTCGCTGTCGGAAGCCAGCGACGCCATTAACCGCACGATGACCCAGCTCGGGGTGCCGTCGAGCGTGCGCGGCTCCTTTGCCGGTACCGCTCAGGTCTTTCAGCAGACCATGAACGCGCAGGTGATCCTGATCCTCGCGGCCATCGCCACGGTCTATATCGTGCTGGGGATGCTGTATGAGAGCTATGTGCATCCGTTGACCATCCTCTCGACGCTGCCCTCCGCCGGAGTGGGCGCCCTGCTGGCGCTGGAGATATTCGATGCCCCGTTCAGCCTAATCGCCCTTATCGGGATCATGTTATTAATTGGCATCGTGAAGAAAAACGCCATCATGATGGTCGATTTTGCCCTTGAGGCGCAGCGCACCGGCAATCTGGCGCCGGAAGAGGCGATTTTCCAGGCCTGCCTGCTGCGTTTCCGGCCGATTATGATGACCACCCTGGCGGCGCTGTTCGGCGCCCTGCCGCTGGTGCTCTCCGGGGGCGATGGCTCTGAGCTGCGCCAGCCGCTGGGGATCACCATCGTCGGCGGTCTGGTGATGAGCCAGCTGTTAACGCTCTACACCACGCCGGTGGTCTATCTTTTCTTTGACCGTCTGCGGTTGCGTTTTTCGCGTCACTCCTCTCAACCGGTAAGCGAATAACATGACAGACCTCCCGGCCAGCGTGCGCTGGCAGCTATGGATAGTGGCGTTCGGCTTCTTTATGCAGTCGCTGGACACCACCATCGTTAACACCGCCCTCCCCTCGATGGCCAAAAGCCTCGGGGAGAGCCCGCTGCATATGCATATGATCATCGTCTCCTATGTCCTGACGGTGGCGGTCATGCTGCCGGCCAGCGGCTGGCTGGCCGACAGGGTCGGGGTGCGCAATATCTTCTTCACCGCCATCGTGCTGTTTACCGCCGGGTCGCTGTTTTGCGCCCAGGCCAGCACCCTTGACCAGCTGGTGATGGCGCGGGTGCTGCAGGGGGTCGGCGGCGCGATGATGGTGCCGGTGGGTCGCCTGACGGTAATGAAGATCGTCCCACGCGATCAGTACATGGCGGCGATGACTTTCGTCACCCTGCCGGGCCAGGTTGGCCCGCTGCTCGGCCCGGCGCTGGGCGGGGTACTGGTGGAGTATGCCTCCTGGCACTGGATCTTCCTCATCAATATCCCGGTGGGGATCGTCGGCGCCATCGCCACCCTCTGCCTGATGCCCAACTACACTCTGCAGACCCGGCGCTTCGATCTCTCCGGCTTTCTGCTGCTGGCCGCCGGGATGGCGACCCTGACCCTGGCGCTGGACGGCCAGAAAGGGCTCGGTATATCGTCACGCTGGCTGGCGGGGCTGGTGGCCGTCGGCCTCGCCGCCCTGCTGCTGTACCTGTGGCACGCCCGCGGTAACGCCCGAGCGCTGTTCAGCCTCAACCTGTTTCGTAACCGCACCTTCTCCCTCGGCCTCGGCGGCAGCTTCGCCGGACGCATCGGCAGCGGCATGCTGCCGTTTATGACTCCGGTGTTTCTGCAGATTGGCCTCGGCTTCTCCCCCTTTCACGCCGGGCTGATGATGATCCCGATGGTGCTCGGCAGCATGGGCATGAAGCGGATCGTGGTCCAGGTGGTCAACCGCTTTGGCTACCGCCGCGTACTGGTCGCCAGCACCCTGGGCCTGGCGGCGGTCAGTCTGCTGTTTATGTTTAGCGCCCTGGCCGGCTGGTATTACGCGTTGCCGCTGGTCCTGTTTCTGCAGGGGATGATCAACTCCAGCCGCTTCTCCTCAATGAATACCCTGACGCTGAAAGATCTCCCGGACGATCTGGCCAGCAGCGGCAACAGCCTGCTGTCGATGGTGATGCAGCTGTCGATGAGTATCGGCGTGACCATCGCCGGGCTGCTGCTGGGGCTGTATGGCCAGCAGCATATGAGCCTCGACGCCGCCAGCACCCATCAGGTCTTTCTCTATACCTATCTGAGCATGGCGGCGATCATCGCCCTCCCGGCGCTCATCTTTTCCCGGGTACCGGATGACGTCGGCAGCAATACCGTCATCCGTCGACGCAACAGGAGTGGATCGTGAAATTTTGGCGCCCGGGCATTACCGGTAAGCTGTTCCTCGCTATTTTCGCCACCTGCATCGTGCTGCTGATCAGCATGCACTGGGCGGTGCGTATCAGTTTCGAACGTGGGTTTATCGACTACATCAAGCGCGGTAATGAGCAGCGGTTAACCATGCTCAGCGACGCGCTGAGTGAGCAGTATGCCCAGCACGGCAGCTGGGCGTTTCTGCGCAACAACGACCGCTTTATCTTCCAGCTGCTGCGCACCTTCGAACGGGATAACGACGACCGTTCGCCGCCGGGACACGGCATGAAGCCGGGTCCGATGGAGGGTCAGGGGCCGGATGGGCCGCCGCCGGATGGGCCGCCAGACGGCTCCAGCGACACCCCGCCGCCGAGGCCGGAAATGCCGCCCCACGGCTGGCGCACCATGTTCTGGGTGGTCGATCAGTCGGGCCGCGTGCTGGTGGGACCCCGTGAGCGCGTACCGGAGGACGGCACCCAGCGCAGCATTGTGGTCAACGGCGTGGAGGTAGGCAAGGTGATCGCCTCGCCGGTAGAGCGGCTGACCCGCAATACCGATATTAACTTCGACCGGCAGCAAAAGCGCACCAGCTGGCTGATTGTCGCCCTTGCCACCCTGCTTGCCGCGCTGGCCACTTTCCCGCTGGCCCGCGGCCTGCTGGCGCCGGTGAAGCGGCTGGTGGAAGGCACCCATAAGCTGGCGGCGGGCGACTTTTCCACCCGCGTGACGGTGACCGGCGGCGACGAGCTCGGCCGCCTGGCGCAGGATTTCAACCAGCTCGCCAGCACCCTGGAGCGCAACCAGCAGATGCGTCGCGATCTGATGGCCGATATCTCCCATGAGCTGCGCACTCCGCTGGCAGTGCTGCGCGGCGAGCTGGAGGCGATTCAGGACGGGGTCCGGCGTTTCACTCCCGAGTCCATCCCCTCCCTGCAGGCCGAGGTGGCTACCCTCACCAAGCTGGTAGACGACCTCCATCAGCTGTCGATGTCCGATGAGGGGGCGCTGGCCTACCAGAAAACGTCGCTGGATATCATCACCCTGCTGGAGGTTGCCGCGGGCGCTTTTCGCGAGCGCTTCGCCAGCCGGCAGCTGAGCATTCAGGTGTCGCTCCCCGAGCAGGCGATGATCTTCGGCGACCGCGACCGCCTGATGCAGCTCTTCAACAATCTGCTGGAGAACAGCCTGCGCTATACCGACAGCGGCGGCAGCCTGCACATCACCGCCCGCCGCAGCGGCCGGATGCTGGTGATTGACTTCGCCGACAGCGCCCCCGGCGTCAGCGATGAGCAGCTGGCCCGCCTGTGCGAACGCTTTTACCGGGCGGAAGGATCGCGCAATCGCGCCAGCGGCGGCTCCGGCCTCGGACTGGCGATTTGCCTCAACATTGTCGCGGCCCACGGCGGCACCCTGCGTGCCGACCATTCGCCTTTTGGCGGGGTTAGCATTAAAGTTGAGTTACCTCTGGAACATGATTTACCGAGAGACGTATGACTGAATTGCCTGTAGATGAAAACACCCCACGCATTCTTATCGTGGAAGATGAACCGAAGCTCGGCCAGCTGCTGATTGATTATCTGCAAGCCGCCGGCTATGCGCCTACGCTGATTAACCACGGTGACAAGGTCCTGCCCTACGTTCGGCAGACGCCGCCGCACCTGATCCTGCTGGACCTGATGCTGCCCGGCACCGACGGTTTAACGCTGTGCCGGGAAATTCGCCGCTTCTCCGACGTTCCGGTGGTGATGGTGACGGCGAAAATCGAAGAGATCGACCGTCTGCTGGGGCTGGAAATTGGCGCCGACGACTATATCTGCAAGCCCTACAGCCCGCGGGAAGTGGTCGCCCGGGTGAAAACCATTCTTCGCCGCTGCAAGCCGCAGCGCGATCTGCAGGCGCTGGACGCCCAGAGCCCGCTGATTGTCGACGAAGGTCGTTTTCAGGCCTCCTGGCGCGACAAGCTGCTGGACCTCACTCCCGCCGAGTTCCGGCTGCTGAAAACCCTCTCCCAGGAGCCGGGCAAGGTCTTCTCCCGCGAACAGTTGCTCAACCATCTGTATGACGATTATCGGGTAGTCACCGACCGCACCATCGACAGCCACATCAAAAACCTGCGGCGCAAGCTGGAGGCGCTGGACGCCGAGCAGTCGTTTATTCGCGCGGTGTATGGCGTTGGCTACCGCTGGGAAGCGGACGCCTGTCGACTGGCGTAGTTAGCCTTTTCCCGGCTCGCGCTGCGCTTAGCCGGGCTACACGTTCACCGCCCTCTGCACACCGTAGCCCGGGTAAGGCGTTTACGCCGCAACCCGGGGAACGCCATAGAGCCTATCCCACCAGGCGTTATGAGTGCTGTCAGTGTGAGCACTGCCCAGGTTCAAAATGGCAAACAAATTAGCCATACTGAAAGATACCCATCTGATATTTACTCCCCTTCGCCGCAGCGCTACAATGCCCGCCCTTAATGTGGGGACACTCCCCAACTCGCCGCACCAGGTGCGGCGAATCTGACCTGTCATCAGAACGAGAACACCATGTTTAAACCAGAACTCCTCTCCCCGGCGGGAACGCTGAAGAATATGCGTTACGCTTTCGCCTATGGCGCCGATGCCGTTTATGCCGGCCAGCCGCGCTACTCGCTGCGCGTGCGTAACAACGAATTCAATCACGAAAATCTGCAGCTCGGCATCAATGAAGCCCACGCGCTGGGTAAAAAATTCTATGTGGTGGTCAACATCGCCCCGCATAACGCCAAGCTGAAAACGTTTATTCGCGATCTGAAGCCGGTGGTGGAGATGGGGCCGGACGCGCTGATCATGTCCGATCCGGGTTTAATCATGCTGGTGCGGGAACACTTCCCGGAGATGCCGATCCATCTTTCAGTGCAGGCCAACGCTGTCAACTGGGCGACGGTCAAATTCTGGCAGCAGATGGGGCTCACCCGCGTGATCCTGTCGCGTGAACTGTCGCTGGATGAAATCGAAGAGATTCGCCGCCAGGTGCCGGAGATGGAGATTGAGATTTTCGTCCACGGCGCGCTGTGCATGGCCTACTCCGGCCGCTGCCTGCTCTCCGGGTATATCAACAAGCGCGACCCGAACCAGGGGACCTGCACCAACGCCTGCCGCTGGGAATACAACGTGGCGGAAGGCAAAGAGGACGACGTCGGTAACATCGTCCACAAATATGAGCCGATCCCGGTGCAGACCGTGGAGCCCACCCTCGGCATCGGCGCGCCGACCGATAAAGTCTTTATGATTGAGGAAGCCAAACGTCCGGGCGAGTACATGACCGCCTTTGAGGACGAGCACGGCACCTACATCATGAACTCGAAAGATCTGCGGGCTATCGCCCACGTTGAGCGTCTGACCCAGATGGGCGTTCACTCGCTGAAGATCGAAGGCCGTACCAAATCCTTCTACTACTGCGCGCGTACCGCCCAGGTTTACCGCAAGGCCATCGACGATGCCGCCGCCGGCAAACCGTTTGATACCAGCCTGCTGGAGACCCTGGAAGGACTGGCCCACCGCGGGTACACCGAAGGCTTCCTGCGCCGCCATACCCATGACGATTACCAGAACTATGAGTACGGCTACTCCCTCTCCGAGCGCCAGCAGTTTGTCGGCGAATTCACCGGGGAGCGTAACGGCCCGCTGGCGGCCGTGGCGGTCAAAAATAAGTTCAGCGTCGGGGACAGCCTCGAGCTGATGACCCCGCAAGGTAACGTCAACTTCACCCTCGAGCATATGGAAAATGGCAAAGGCGAAGCCATGCCGGTGGCCCCGGGCGACGGCTATACCGTATGGTTGCCTGTGCCGGACGACCTGCCCCTGCAGTATGCGCTACTGATGCGCAACTTCACTGGTCAGACAACCAGAAATCCGCACGGTAACTAGTTAATTTGCGTTATTTTTTCATGATGTAAGGATATTAGAATCGGATCACATACCGTTTCGATCGAAACAGGTATCATCCATTTCGCTGAAAAACATAACCCATAAATGCTAGTTGTACCAGGAACCACCTCCTTAGCCTGCGTAATCTCCCTTACGCGGGCTTATTTTTTTGCCTCTCCTCCGGTCTTCGCTTGCGTCATGCGGTACACTTTATGCAACATTAAGCAATAAAGGTTCCCTTGATGATGTCTACGTTTCCTGCCAGCTTACTGATCCTTAACGGCAAAGGTGCCAATGAACCGCAGTTACGCGAGGCGGTTAACCTGTTACGCGACGAAGGGATCGATATTCACGTCCGCGTCACCTGGGAAAAGGGCGATGCCGTGCGGTTTATCGATGAAGCCCTGCAGCTGAACGTTGAAACGGTGATCGCCGGCGGCGGCGACGGCACCATTAATGAAGTGGCGACCGCGCTGGTGGAGCGCGGTAGCAAGATGGCGCTGGGGATTTTACCGCTGGGCACGGCCAACGACTTTGCCACCAGCGTCGGCATTCCGCAGGATCTGGCCAGCGCCCTCAAGCTGGCGATCGTCGGCCGCGATGTGCCGATAGATATCGCCCGGGTGAATGATAAAACCGGCTTTATTAATATGGCGACCGGCGGGTTCGGCACCCGAATCACCACCGAAACGCCGGAAAAACTCAAAGCCGCGCTCGGCGGTGTCTCTTATTTAATCCATGGCCTGATGCGTATGGATACCCTGAAGCCGGACCGCTGCGAGATCCGCGGAGAGAACTTTCACTGGCAGGGCGATGCGCTGGTCATTGGCATCGGCAACGGCCGCCAGGCCGGCGGCGGCCAGCAGTTGTGCCCGGAGGCGTTGATTAACGATGGCCTGCTGCATCTGCGCATTTTCACCGGCGAAGAGCTGATCCCTGCCCTGTTCAGCACCCTGGCGAATCCGGAAAACTCGCCGAATATTGTTGACGGTGTCTCCTCATGGTTTGAGATCACCGCCCCCCATGAGATGACCTTTAACCTCGACGGCGAGCCGCTCAGCGGCAAAACCTTCCGCATGGAGCTGTTACCGGCGGCCCTGCGCTGCCGGCTGCCGCCCGACTGCCCGCTGCTACGTTGATCAGGCTTCGCAAAGCAAAGACGGCGCCCGGCTGGTATACAGCAGCCGGGTTCGTTGATTGAGCCTCTGAATGTTAAGGTAAAACGGCACCTGCGGCTGCAGGAAAAACCTGGGCAGGATATCGATCCAAACACCGCACTTACATTAATAGACGATACTTATAACTACAAACTCTACAATATCAAATAATTACCCATTAAAATGGGCGCATCTGCCGTGAGACAATGCGCCATCAAGCTTAGTACTCCGCCACCTCGCGCGCCATTTCGCGCGTATATTGCCGACTGGCGTTAACCAGCATCTGCGTATAGGCCGTCCGCGCCTCGCCGCTGACCAACGCATCGACCGTCAGGGTTTCGAGGATCTTCCCGTACTGCATCACCGCCACTTTCTGGCATAAGTGGGCAATAACCCCGAGATCGTGGGTGACCATCAGGTAAGTGAGCTTCGCCTCCCGCTGCAATTCCGCCAGCAGGTTAAGGATCTCAGCCTGCACCGACACATCCAGCGCCGACGTCGGCTCATCCAGCAGCAGCACCTGTGGCTCAAGAATCAGCGCTCTGGCTATCGCCACGCGCTGCCGCTGCCCGCCGGAGAGCTGATGCGGATAGCGCTCACGAAAAGCGCGGTTGAGGCCAACTTTATCCAGCAGCGCATTGATCCGCCGGTCGCGGTCGTTGATACGATGGATCTGCAGCGGCTCTTCGAGGATATCGCCAATGGTGTGACGGGGATGCAGCGATCCGTAGGGGTCCTGAAATACCATCTGCACCTGACGGCAGCGCTCGCGGCTAATTTCATGCCCTAAGGGCTGAGCATCGATGGTCAGTTCCCCCTGCCAGTGGGTAAACAGCCCCGCCAGGCACTTGAGCACCGTCGTTTTACCGGATCCGGACTCTCCTACCAGACCGTAGATCTCGCCGGGCTTAACGTGGAAACTGACGTCATACAGCACCTGGTTACGCTTCTCCCCCTCGCCAAACGTGAGGTTGAGATGTTGAACTTCAATCATTATCCGCTCCTTAATCCGTTAACCAGCTGGCCTGACGCTGCAGCACCGGCAGTATCGGGCGACGATGCTGCATATCCGGCAGCGAGTTAATCAATCCCTGAGTGTAGGGGTGACGGGCGTTATCGAGATCTTTAGCGGCGATGGACTCCACTACCCGTCCGGCGTACATCACCAGTACGCGGTCGCAGAAGCTGCGCACCAGGTTGATATCGTGGCTGATAAAAATCAGCCCCAGCCCGCGCGACTGAACCAGGTCATCCAGCAGGCCCAGCACCTGCAGGCGCACCGACACGTCCAGCGCGGAGGTGGGCTCATCGGCAATGATCAGTTCCGGGTCGGTAATCAGCATCATGGCGATCATGATGCGCTGCCCCTGTCCGCCGGATATTTCATGCGGATAAAGCTGATAAACGCGCTCCGGCTGGCGAATACGCACCACCTCCAGCATCTCCAGTGCCCTGGCTTTCGCCTCATCTTTGCGCCCGGGATGATGAGTAAGCCAGGCCTCGGCGATTTGCTTACCCACGCAGACCACCGGATTAAGCGAATATTTCGGGTCCTGCATAATCATAGAGATACGTTTGCCGCGTACGCCGCGCATCTGCGCTTCGCTAAGATGCTGCAGATCGAGGTCGGCAAACTGCATCCGGCTGGCGCTGACGCGGGCCTTTTTCGGATGCAGCTGCAGCAGCGCGCGCCCAACGGTGGACTTACCCGAACCGGACTCGCCGACAATGGCCAGCTTCTCATGCCCCAGCTGGAAGGAGACGCCGCGCACGGCGTGGGTCACCGCGCTACCGTTAACAAAGTCGACGCACAAATCGCGCACGTCGAGCAGCGGAGCATTATTCACTGCGGGGATCGAGGATGTCACGTAGGCCATCTCCTAAGAAGTTGAACGCTAAGCTATTGATCAGAATCGCCAGCCCCGGAATGGTTACGACCCACCAGCACTCCATCATATAAGTGCGCCCGCTGGAGATCATCGCTCCCCACTCCGGCTCTGGCGGCTGCGCGCCGAGGCCGAGAAAGCCGAGGCCGGCCGCGGTCAGAATGATCCCGGCCATATTCATGGTGATACGGATAATGACCGAGGGCAGACACAGCGGCACGATATGGCGCCAGAGGACGCGGGCCGATGAAGCGCCCTGCAGACGCACGGCGGAGATAAAATCTGCCTGGCGCAGAGAGAGCGTTTCGGCGCGCGCCAGACGGGCTATCGGCGGCCAGGCGGTCAGCGTGATGGCGATAACCACGTGCTCCAGCCCCGGTCCTAAAGCGGCGACAAACGCCAGCGCCAGGACCAGACTCGGGAAGGAGATGAAAATATCGGTGACGCGCATCAGCACCATATCGACTTTACCGCCGAAATAGCCGGCGCTGACGCCCAGCAGCAGCCCGAGCGGACCGACGGTCACCGAGACCAGCAGCACGATATAGAGCGTGATGCGGGAGCCGTACACCAGGCGACTAAAGATATCCCGGCCAAACTCATCGGTGCCGAACCAGTGCTGTGCATTCGGCGCGACCAGCGCACTATTCAGGTCCTGTACCAGCGGGTTATAAGGCGCAATCAGCGGCGCGAAAATCGCCACCACCAGCAGCAGAAAGATAATGCCTCCGCCGATGGCCGTGAGCGGATTGCGCGCCATTTTGCCGATAAACCCGACGGCCCGCGCCGCCGCGCGTTGCAGCCGCTGACGGCCTTCGCCCGCACCGCCCGAAAGCGGCGAATCCAGAGAAACGGTCATGATTTTGTCCTCGGGTCAAAGAATTGATACAGCAGGTCGGAGAGCAGGTTGAGCATCACGAAGATCACGCCCACCAGCAGCACGCAGCCCATCACCGCATTCATATCGCCCAGCAGCAGGCTACCGGTAAGGTAGGAGCCGAAACCCGGCCATGAGAAGACGGTTTCAATCAGCACCGCGCCTTCCAGCAGCGCGCCGTAGGCCAGCGCCACCACCGTCAGCAGCTGCACGAGGATGTTACGAAACGCATGGTTCCAGATAACCTGACGCTCGGTCAGCCCTTTCACCCGCGCGGTAATAATGAACTCCTGCGACAGCTGGGCCAGCATAAAGCTGCGGGTCATACGGCTGATATAAGCCAGCGAGTGAAAACCCAGCAGCGAGGCGGGAAGAATCAGATGATTAATGGCGTTCCAGAACACCTGGCCGTTGCCAGCCAGCAGCGCATCAACGGTCATCAGGCCGGTGCGGCGCGGCACCACACCATCCAGCCCGAGATCTACCCTCCCGGCGCCGCCTACCCAGCCAAGCCAGGCATAGAACACCAGCAGTCCCATCATTCCGACCCAGAAGATCGGCGTCGAGTAGCCCGCCAGGCTGATAATGCGTACCACATAATCGGAGACGCTATTGCGCCGCGCCGCCGCCAACACGCCCAGCGGAATACCAAGACCCGCGCCGACAATAATCGCCATCGTTGCCAGCTCCATGGTGGCCGGGAAGACGCGGATAATATCGTCCACCACCGGTTTCCCGGTCAGCAGCGCGTTGCCCAGATCGCCGTGCAACAGGTTGACGAAATAGATGCCAAACTGGGTGGTCAGCGATTTATCAAACCCCAGCTGCTGGTAAACCTGCTGATAGGTGCTCTGGTCAGCATCCGGGCCGACAATCGCCAGCACCGGGTCGATGGGCATGACGCGGCCAATGGTAAAGGTCAGCAGCAGCAGGCCGAACAGTGTAATCACCACCTGCAGCAGCCGTTTTGATAAGCGCCGGCCGCGTGAGCCGGGCGTAAGGATTGCGGTACTCATCCTTTCTCTCCTTCGCGGACTTTATAGACGTCACGCAGAAAAGTGGTGGCGGAGGGGTGCGGCTGATACTCCCGTACCTCGTTGCGCACGACGACCGAATCAACCATCTGCGAAAGCGGAATTAAAGCCGGAACCAGCTGGTCGTAGCGTGCCTGGATGGCCTGGTAGTCAGCCACCTGTTTTTGCGGATCGCGTTCCAGCAGGGCCTGGTCAATCATCGTATTAAGCTGCGGGTCGTAAAAACCGGTACGCCAGCCCTGGAAGTTGGTCAGGCGCGCCTTATCGCTGTTATCCGGGTTATAGACCAGCGCGCGCAGGCTGGAGTGCGGATGCGGCTCCATCCCGCTGCCGCCGCGTCCCACCAGCAGATCAAATTTACGCTCGCGCATCGCGCCGTAGATCTGGTTACCAGTGCCGGTGATGATTTTGGCGTTAATCCCCGCCTGCATCAGCGTCGACTGCACGGCGATAGCGATGTTAAGAAATGGCTGATCGGAGAGTACCCGCAGCGTGGTATCAAAGCCGTTGGGATATCCCGCTTCCGCCAGCAGCTTTTTCGCCCGCGGCACGTCCAGCTTATAGCCAGGGTCGGGCAGCGTGGATGGCATGCCCGCCTTAATCGGCCGCTGGTGCAGCACGCCGTAGCCCGGCATCAGCGCTTTATTGATACCTTGATAATCAATCAGATAGCGCACCGCCTCGCGCACTTTCGGATTGGCGAAGTGCGCCTCTTTCATGCTCATCGCCACGTAGTACATGGTGCCGCGCTGCACCGCATCGACGGTCAGCTGCGGGTCGCTGCGCAGGGCGTTGATATCGGAAACCGCCATGTTGTTGGCAATATCGAGGTCGCCTTTTTCGATCATCAGGCGCAGAGTTTGCGACTCCTGGAAATGGCGCAGCACCACGCGGCTCATTTTCGCCTCGCCGCGCCAGTAGTCAGGATTACGCTTCATGCGCAGCACCTCTTTTGCCTGCCAGGTTTCCAGCGTAAACGGCCCGGAACCGGCTTCATGGGTGGTTAGCCAGCGGTTTCCCCAATCGTTATCCTGCTGGTGGCTTTGCACCGTTTTACTGTCCAGCACCCCGAGGTTGCCCAGCGCCGCCAGCGAGTAAATCACCAGCTGCGGATCGTTATCTTTGGGTAATACGATTTGCACCGTGAAGCGGTCCGGCGCGCTGACCTGGCTGTCGATATTTTTCTTACTGAAGCCATAGGATTTCCATACCGAGGCCTGGGCCAGGTTGAGGTGCAGGATGCGCCGCATTGACCACACGACGTCGGCAGCGGTCAGCGGGTTGCCGGAGTGAAACTTAACGTCATCGCGCAGATGAAAGGTCAGGGTTTTGCCGTCGGGGCTGATATCCCAGGATTTCGCCAGCGCGGGCTTAACGGTGGTGAGCTGCTCAGGGTCAAGCTCCACCAGCGAGTCGTAGAGGTTGACCACGATCCCCACCACTTCGTTACCGGTCATCGCCGCCGGGTCAAGGGTGAGCAAGTTATTCATATTCATGCCGATAATGAGCTGATCGGGCGGGGTTTTCGCCACCGCCGCCCCGCTCCCCATCGACATGGCGAGCGCGAGAATACATGCTGCCAGTAAGGAGGTTTTTTTCATATCTCTGTTTGCCTGTACTGTAGGGTACATGTTGCCGGATGGCGGCATTTTCGCCTTATCCGGTCTACCGGGCCGCAGGCTCGATAAGCGCAGCGCCATCGGGCATTTATTTTTTTAAATCAGTCGTGGCTAACGGTATTGGCTTCGATATACGCAAAATTAATGTCTTCGCCGAGGCCCGGACGTTGTGACAAATGCACAAATCCCTGATCATCCATCGGGTCGACAATGCTGTTGAGATAGGCCGCCGGTTCATCGTAGTCGAGGAACGGATGCAGCAGGCCGCGCTCATACCAACGGCAGTTACGGATCGCGCCGACCACCGCCAGGCTTGCCGCGCCGTTGCCGTGGACTTCGCAATCCATGCCGAAAGATTCCGCCAGCGCCGCCACCTTCATGGTCGGGGTAATGCCCCCCACGCCGTTAGCGCCGGCGCGCAGAATGTCGCAGGCTCCGGCTTTCACCCATTCGGCGCGCATGTGGTGCTTGCCGCCGAAGCTCTCCGGCCCGACGATGGGAATCGACAAGTTTTCCGCCAGCCACGCGTAGGAGGACATCGAATCCTCCTCCATCGGCTCTTCAAACCAGGCGAAATTGAGTTTTTCCAGCGCTTTGCCGATCCACAGCGCCTCGGCGCGGCTGTACCAGTGATAGCCATCAATCATCAGGTCAATATCCGGCCCTACCGCTTCGCGCACCGCCGCGCAGGCTTTAATATCCATTTTGGGATTGGGCGCAAAAGAGATTGGCGGCATCCAGGTGTGCAGTTTGATGGCCTTGTAGCCGCGGGCGACCAGCTTTTCGGCAAAGGCGGCATACTCTTCCGGGGTCGACAGGCCGCCCGGTAGATCGTCGCCGCACATGGTGCTACCGTAAGCCGGGACGGTGTCGCGATAGCCGCCAAGCAGCTTGTAGACCGGCATCCTGAGGCTGCGGCCAATCAGGTCCCACAGCGCCTGTTCAACAAACGACAGCGCGCGCTCCGTTAGCTGATGTGCGCTGCCGCGCTGCCAGTGGTTAAGATCCTGCCAGATACGCTCGCGGTTAAAAGGGTCCTGCCCCACCAGCACTTTGCGAAAAAAAGTATTCACCACGAACGGGCGCACGACTTCCGGAGGCGCAAACGAAAAACCCTGCGCCCCATCATCAGCGGTGATGGTCAGCATCGCCATTTTGGCCATGCTTTCAGCCCCCGGATGGGAGTGCCCGGCGCTGTCGGAAACCCGACGAGTGGGATACTGGAAAACGGTGACATTCACAGATTCAATTTTCATGCTCAATCCTTATCACGGCCAAATCCGATCGACAGAGGTAAATCGGCAAAGCGGTTTCACATTATTGAAAATACGTTTCAATATATAATCTAAGCACAATTACGTAGCAGTGCCTCGGACAAACACCGCTAAGCAAGGCCATAAATTTGGGCATTGGCACAACAAGACGTGACTGTTTTCACAAAAGATGAGCGAAATGTGAGGCGGATCGGCATGGAGAAAAAAGGGCGTGAGCGCAGAAAAGAGAGTGACCGACCGTGTACATCCTGGGATTTTCTGCGCTCACGAAAGCGTAAGTTATGCGACCGTCGCTGGCTCGGCGTTAAGCGCTTCCAGTAGTTCAGGTAAGGTTTGATAGCGGCCGACAGCGGCCTGATAGCGCCCCTGTCGGCTATCTTCGGCAACCACCGCCGTTGGAATACCGGCGGCCTGAGCCGCGCAAAAGCCGGTAAAGCTATCCTCAATCACCAGGCACTGGCTGGCGTTGAGATTGAGCTTGCGCAGCGTCGTCAGGTACACCGCCGGGTGCGGTTTGCCGCGTGGTTCATCATCCGCGCTGCAAACCACGTCGAAAAAGTGCCAGAGCGAGAGCTTGTTCAGCACAGCGGCAATAACCTGGCGGGATGATGACGTGGCGAGCGCAATTTGATAGCCCGCCTCGCGAAAATAGCGTAACGCCTCATGCACGCCGTGCATCGGCTCGCCTTCGTTGGCGATCAGGCCGGTAATACGCTGCAATATCGCGGCTTCAAGCCGTTGCGGGTCAAGATCAAGCTGAAAATAGCGGCACCAGGTGTCGGCGATTTCGTCGAGGCGTTTGCCTTTGGTCAGGGTTTCACACTCATCCACGCTCGCCGTTGCCCCCCACTGCGCGAGGGCGTCAATCTGCGCCTGTCGCCACAGCGCCTCGGAATCAATAATCACGCCATCCATGTCAAGAATAACCGCCTGCATACTCATTCGTTCACCTCATTAAGGCTGGCATGAAGCCCATGCCAGCCGCATCACCTAAGAGAATTCAACCTGCTCGCGGGCGGTTGCTTCCTTGTGGGAGAACCCCGGCTGCTCCACGCGGATAAAGGCGCAGAGGAAAAAGGCCACCACGTACAATGCGGTGTAGGCGATCACCACCCCGATGGTGCTGAAGAACGGCAGCAACACCACGGCAATCGCCGGCGCGAGAAAGTTCGACATCCCCGCCGACAGGTTATAGACCGAAATCGCCGCGCCTTTGTGCTTCGGCTCCAGCGCCGGGAACACGGCGGCCAGCGGCACGAAGGCGGCGACAAAGATCCCGAGGGCGATGGCGGGGATCAGCGCCATCGCAAAGCTATGGCCAAAGTGCTGAGGGATGTAGTAAAACGCCAGGCTGGAGAGCGCCATCCCGATGCAGCCGAACCAGCGCACCACCTTCATCCAGCCCAGTTTTTCCCCCAGGATCCCCCACAGCACGTTAGAGAAAATGGTGGTGAAGAAGAAGACTGCCCATACCTGGAGCCATTCTGAAGTGGTGAAGCCCAGCTCATCGACAAACATCATCGGCATAATGACCGCAAAACCGAACAGCGAGAGGGTATTGATAATCCTGACCATGCTCGACAGCAGAATATTGCGGTTGGTATAGAGCAGCGTCGCGGCGCGTCCCAGCTCGGAAAATTTCTGGCGAGTGGTGAGATTCTGCATATGCTGCGGCGTTTGAATATGGCGCAGGGAAGCCAGGGCAATCACGCCCCCGGTGACGCAGAAGGCCAGCGCCAGCCATAAAGTCCCCAGTTCGCCAATGTGCGGAATGGTGAAGCTCGGAATATAGCTGCCGAACACGCCGATGCCGATGGAATAGACCGCCCAGAACCAACCGATGGCCGAGCTGGCATTGTCGCTTTTGACGTTATGGACAATCGCCACGATAAACGAGTAGAGGAACAGCGGATAGGCGAAGCCGCGGATGCCGTAGAAAATCAGGATCAGCGCATAGTTGGCGTGACCGAGGCCGAAAACGAGGAACAGCACGTGGAACACGCACCACAGTACGAAGCCAATCATCATCGTTTTCAGCGGGGTGATAATTTCCGCCACCACGCCGGAAATCCACGCCGACAGCGCGGCGGCCAGGCCGTAGAGGGTAAAGGCAAAGGAGGCCTCCGCCGGAGAGAAGCCGAGCGCTTTGATATAGTGCGACAGAAAGGCTAATTCAAAACCGTCGCCGGTCATAAATACGGCAATGGCGATGTATCCCCAGAGCAGGTTCAGGGGTAAACCGAGCCACTGTTTATTATTGATAGACATAATGACCTCGTTTTCAGGGTACAGGGTGGCCGCTCCGCGATGTGCAACGAAGCGGCTGTTATGATGAAAATCAGTGCTGCCGGTAATTCAGATCGTTTAAATACAGGTCTTTAAACTGTGCGTAGCGTTGCATCAGGGTGTGGTGGCGAACGGGATCCGCACGCCAGGTCTGCCAGACTTCCGGTTTTTCACACACCGCGGCAATCGGTTTGCCCACCGCCAGGCAGGCCAGCCGCGCCGCGCCCAGCGCGCCGCCGGTCTCTCCCCCTTTATGGGTCACCACCGGCATAGCGAGAATGTCGGCCAGCAGTTGGGCCCAGAAAGGACTGCGGGCGCCGCCGCCCACCAGCGAGCACTGCGTGATGGGCGTACCGCTCTCTTTCAACGCCTGCAGGCCGTCGTTGATACCGAAGCTCACCCCTTCCAGCACCGCGTAGCCAAGCTGGGCGCGCAGGCTGGCGTGGGTCATGCCCCAGAACATGCCGCGCGCGTCAGGATCGTTATGCGGGGTACGTTCGCCGGAGAGATAGGGCAAGAAGAACGGGGCGTGGGCTTTCTCCTCCTCGCTGAGTTCGGCAATTTCCGCCAGCAGCGCCACCTCCGTGGTGCCGGTCAGGCGGCAGAACCACTGCAAACAGCTGGCGGCGCTCAGCATGACGCTCATCTGGTGCCACAGGTTCGGCAGCACGTGACAAAACGCATGTACCGCCGACTGCGGCGCCGGACGATAGGCGTCGGTCACCACAAACAGCACCCCGGAGGTGCCGAGCGAAATAAACGCATCCCCCGGCGAGACCGCGCCGACGCCAATGGCGCTAACCGCGTTATCCCCCCCACCCCCGGCCACCACCACCGAGGCGTTCAGCCCCCAGCGCGCCGCCACCTGCGGATCAAGGGTGGCGGAAACCTCGCAGCCTTCGACCAGCGTCGGCATTTGGCTGCGCGACAGGCCGCACTTGTCCAGCAGAGCGTCGGACCAGTCGCGCTTCGCCACGTCCAGCCACAGCGTCCCGGCGGCGTCCGACATGTCGGAGACTTTCTTCCCGGTCATCCGATAGCGCAGATAATCCTTCGGCAGCAGCACCGTGGCGGTGCGCTGAAAGTATTGCGGCTCATGACGGCGCACCCACAGCAGCTTCGGCGCGGTAAAGCCCGGCATCGCCAGGTTGCCCGCCACCTGATGCAGCTCCGGCGCCATCGCCTCCAGCTCGGCGCACTCTGCGGCGCAGCGAGTGTCGTTCCACAGAATGGCCGGACGGATCGTCTCCCCCTTTTCATCCAGCAACACCGCGCCGTGCATCTGTCCGGAGAGGCCAATCGCCTTGATGGCCGGCCAGTGCTGCGCGCATTTTTCCCGCAGCGTGTTCATCAGGTACTCCGTCGCCTCCCACCATAACTCCGGCGATTGTTCTGACCAGTGCGGATGGGGCCGCTGAATACTCAGCGGCGCGCTATGGCTGGCGATAACCTCATAGTTCTCATCAATGACCAGCGCTTTGACTTCCGATGTGCCGAGATCGATACCCAGATACATAGCCACCTCTTATTTAATCAGTGTGTAAACGGCGGCGACTTTCTCGCGCATCAGCGCCAGGAAATCCGCGTTGTTGGCGAGGTCACCAAACAGGGCTTTATCGCGGGCGTAGACAGCCACCGGATCCTGAGCCTCATACATCTCATGCACCGCCTGCGCATCCAGGATGCCGTCCTGGTACTGATACGGCAGCGTTCCCTTATGCCACTGCTCCATAAAGACGAAGAACAGCGCCGGCAGCATGGCGGTCGCCTCAGGGCGGACGCCGCGCTGATAGCACTCCTGCAGCGTGGGGGCGATCATCGCCGGAATTTTCGAGAAGCCGTCGGCGGCGACGCGCTGGTTGGTGTCCTGGATATAGGGATTGGTAAAGCGCTTAAGCACCACATCCCGGTAGGTGGGCAGATCAATGCCGTTATCGCCGAGGCAGGGAATGACATCCTCCGTGACGTAGCGGTCGGCAATGGCGTAGATAGCATCGGTGAGCGTGCTTTCATGAATATACTGCTGGCCAATTAAGGTTCCCGCCCAGGCAATGCAGCTGTGCGACGCGTTCAGAATGCGGATTTTCGCCTCTTCATACGGGATGACCGACTCGACCATCTCCACGCCGACCGCTTCCAGGTTCGGGCGGGCATCACGGAAGTGGTTCTCCACCACCCACTGGATAAAGGTCTCCCCCATCACCGGCGCTTTGTCATCAATCCCGGTTTGCGCTTTGATACGGGCCGGCAGATCGGCCGCTGGACGCGGGGTGATGCGGTCCACCATGGTGTTCGGACAGGTGGTATTGGCCGCCATCCAGTCAATCACCGCCTGTTTGCCGGTGAGCTGCAGGAACTCGACCATGCCGTCGTGGAAACGCTCGCCGTTGTGGCGCACGTTGTCGCAGTTGAGCAGGGTCAGCGGCCCGGCGTCGTCGGCCATGCGCTTCTCCAGGATCCGCGCGAGGGTGCCATAAATGGTTTTGCACTCGCCTTGCAGGTCGGCCTGCAGATCGGGGTTACTGGTTTCCAGCTGATGGCGGGTGTTCAGGTAGTACCCCCCTTCCGTCACAGTAAAGGCGATAACTTTGGTCTGCGGGTTCGCCCCTTCGTCAATCAGCGGCTGCAGCCCGGCCTGCCACGGCAGCAATTTCTGGATAGAAGTGATTTCTTCATATTCGCGCTCCCCTTCCGGGCTGACGGTCTCCAGGACGTAACGTCCTCCCTGCGCCGCCAGCGCCTGCACCACCTGCTCGGCGTCGTTACGAATATTTCCTGCCGCGATGTGCCAGCGCTTATCCCCGGACGCTATCAGACGATGCAGATACCACGCCTGATGCGCGCGATGAAAAGAACCCAAACCGATATGAAGCCATGTGAATTGATTGTTCATGTTCTGTTCTCCTTCAGTTGATGGCGCCACTGTAATTGATCATTTGACCAAAATAAGAGCCACGGATCACAAAAGAACAATTACCCAATTAAATTACAAATGACCAATAAAGAGCAAAAGCTTGCCAGTTATGCCAACCACGGCGAGAATGCGGGTATTCGCCGGGCCAATTGCGAGCCCTGGTCAGCAACTTAGGGCGGGAAACCATGAGTAAAGAAGACGATATCCGGTTGGATCAGAAGGTGCGTGCCGCATGGATGTACTACATCGCCGGTCAGAATCAGAGCGAGATTGCCAGCCAGCTGGGCACCTCCAGACCGGTGGTGCAACGGCTGATCGCCGCCGCGAAAGAAGAAGGGATAGTGTCGATTAATTTGCACCATCCGGTAGCAAACTGCCTCGATTATGCGCAGTTGCTGCAGGAAAAGTATCGATTGATCGAGTGCAATGTGGTCCCCGCCTTTAGCGAAGAAAGCACCCTCGACAGCGTGTCGTTTGGCTGCTATCAGCTGATGGCTCGCTATCTGCAGGATGATAAGGAGAAAATCATCGGCCTGGGCTCGGGCCTGACCCTGAAAAAAGCGCTGCAGCGCATCGATTTTGACAGCCTGAATACCCGCTGCGTGGCGCTGATCAGCGCCATGAACGCCGACGGGCAGTGCAATTATTACGATGACGTGCCCCTGCTGCTGACCCGCAAAATTAAGGCCAAGTACTATCAGTGGCCGGCGCCGCGCTACGCCCAGAGCGCGGAGGAGCATGAGATGTGGTGCACCAACCGCTTATTCCGCAGCGTCTCCGGCGTCGCACAAGAGGCGGACGTGATTTTTGTCGGCATTGGTCCCCTGGGCACGCAAAGTCCGATCTTTAAAGACGGGTTTATCAATCAGGCGCAAATGGATGAGCTGACCGCGCGCGGCGGCATCGGAGAGATCCTCGGACGGTTTATCGATGCGGAAGGCCACGTGGTAGACAGCGAGATCAACCGCATGATCACCAGCTATGATATCCGTCAGAACCACTGCCCGCGTATTGCCGCGGCCTGTGGAGAATACAAACGACCGGCGATCCTGGCGGCCCTTAAAGGCGGCTGGATCAATGGTCTGGTGACCGATGAACATACCGCCCGCTGGCTGCTGACGCGGTAACGGCGCGGCCTGAAGGCGCATACACAACGGTAACCCCGGTGCGCGTCGCGCCACCGGGGATCCCAACGATACTCGTGCTTATCAGGCGATAGTCACTTTCCCGTCAAGGTAGACGTCCTGCACGGCATTGATCAGCTTCACGCCGTCAGCCATCGATTTCTTAAACGCTTTGCGACCAAGGATCAGCCCCATACCGCCGGCGCGTTTATTGATCACCGCTGTGCGCACCGCGTCGGCAAGGTCGGTCTCCCCGCCCGCCGCGCCGCCGGAGTTAATCAGCCCGGCGCGGCCCATATAGCAGTTGGCCAGCTGGTAGCGCACCAGATCGATGGGGTTATCGCTGGTCAGTTTGCTGTACACCCGGTCGTCGGTATAGCCGAAGTTAACCGCTTTGTAGCCGCCGTTATTCTCCGCCATTTTTTGCTTAACGATATCGGCGCCGATGGTGGCCGCCAGGTGGTTGGCCTGACCGGTCAGGTCCGCGGAGACATGATAGTCGACACCGTCTTTCTTGAACGCCGAATTGCGCAGATAGGCCCACAGCACGGTGACCAGGCCCAGCTCATGGGCCCGCTCAAAGGCGGCGGAAATCTCTTCTATCTGACGACGCGATTGTTCCGAGCCGAAATAGATCGTCGCTCCCACGGCCACCGCCCCCATATTGAACGCCTGCTCAACGCTGGCGTAGAGGGTCTGGTCGTATTCGGTGGGGTAGCTCAGCGTTTCATTATGGTTGAGCTTCACCAGGAAAGGGATGCGATGCGCGTAGCGGCGCGACACCGAGGCCAGCACGCCGTAGGTCGACGCCACGCAGTTACAGCCGGCTTCGATCGCCAGCTCGACGATATTTTTCGGATCAAAGTACAGCGGGTTGGCGGCGAAGGAGGCGCCCGCCGAGTGCTCCACGCCCTGGTCAACCGGCAGAATGGAAAGGTAGCCGGTTCCCCCCAGGCGTCCGGTATTGTACAGGGTCTGCATATTGCGTAGCACCGCTGGTGGTCGGTTATTATCCACCATCACCCGATCAACATAATCTGCCCCAGGCAGATACAGCTGGTCGGCCGGAATGGTTATACAACGGTGCTGCAACAGGCTCTCGGCATCTTTGCCCAGCAACTGCGTAATATCAGTCATAGCAATCTCCCGTAAGGCCGGCCGAAGCCGGCATGCATTATCCCAACCCAATTTTTTTGGGCAGGTTAAGCCTGGTACCGACTTAGCCTATTTTCCAGCCGGGGGGCCATTTTTTCAGGAGATTCTGCTGTCCCGTTGCGCTGCCATTTACCACCAGGCGTGGAAATGGTGCACCGGCCCGATGCCGTGGCCCACTTCCAGAGAGTCGGCCTGCGCCAGGGCCGCCGACAGCCAGGCCTTCGCCTCGGCGACGGTGGCCGCCCAGTCCGCATGACGGGGGCGCAGCGCCGCCAGCGCGGCGGAGAGCGTGCAGCCGGTGCCGTGGGTATTTTTGGTCTGCACGCGAGGCGTGGTAAACCGCTGTTCCCCTTCGCGGGTGAAGAGCCAGTCCGGGCTTTCGGCGTCGTCGAGATGGCCGCCCTTCATTAATACCGCGCCGCAGCCCAGCGCCAGCAACGCCCGCCCCTGCTCCAGCATCTCGCGCTCGGTGCGCGCATGGGGGGCATCGAGTAGCGCGGCCGCTTCCGGCAGGTTCGGGGTGATCAATGACACCTGCGGCAACAATCGTTGACGCAGGGTCTCCACCGCCGAGGCCGACAGCAGCGGATCGCCGCTTTTCGCCAGCATGACGGTATCCAGCACCACGTTGGCCACCCGGTAGCGCGCCAGCCGCTCGGCCACGGCTTCCACAATATCGGTCTCCGCCAGCATGCCGATTTTGGTGGTATCGATACGCACATCGCTGAACACCGAGTCGAGCTGCGCGGCCACAAAATCCGGTTCGATGCGATAGACCGACTGCACGCCGCGGGTATTCTGCGCCACCAGGGCGGTGATCACCGAGCAGCCATAGGCCCCCAGCGCGGAGAAGGTTTTCAGATCGGCCTGGATACCGGCCCCACCGCTGGGATCGGTGCCGGCGATGGTCAGGGCGTTGATGCGTTTCATCCCTGCACCTCCTGATACAGCGCGTCGAGAAACGCCGGAATAAAGCTGCCAGGGCCTCCCTGACGGGCGGCGATCTCCCCGGCCTGCTTCATCAGCCCGCAGGCGGCGGCCACGTTTTCCAGCCGGTCTCCCGGCAGCGCCGCGCTCGCCGCCACCACCGCCGACAGCGCGCAGCCGGTGCCCACCACCCGGGTCATCAGCGGATTACCCCCCGCCACGCTGAGCACCCGCTCGCCGTCGGTGACGTAGTCCACCTCGCCAGTGACCGCCACCACGGTAGCCAGCCGGCGAGCCAGCGCCTGGGCCGCCGGCAGCGCCGCGGCGGCCGTATCGGTGGTATCCACCCCGCGCCCGCCGGCGCTCATCCCGGCCAGCGCCAGAATTTCAGAGGCATTGCCGCGAATGGCCGCCGGCTGGAGGGCCAGCAGCTCATGACAAAAGGCCGTGCGCACGGTCAGGGCGCCGACCGCCACCGGATCCAGCGTCCAGGGCCTGCCGGCCTGACGGGCGTGCTCCACCGCGGCGCGCATCGCCACGGCGCGATCTTCGGTCAGGGTACCGACGTTAATTAACAGCGCATCGGCGATAGCGGCAAACTGCGCCGCTTCGCGGGGATCGATCACCATCGCCGGCGAGGCGCCGACGGCCAGCAGAACATTGGCGGTAAAGGTCTGCACCACATCATTGGTCATGCAGTGCACAAGGGGGGAATGGGCGCGCAGCAGATGGCGCAGGTGCGCGACAGGCGCGGGATTCAGCAGCTCAGGCATGGTTTGCTCCCGCCAGACGAGGTAGAAGCAATGACCCTGCGGTCTCTGACTTCCCTACGCTGGCATTATCCAGATCAGGTGGTACGGGTATTTCTCAGCCTTCAACGAAGAAGGGCACCCCGAGTCATAAAAGCGGTACAACATTTTCAGTCAGCAGGGTACGAAATGTGGCGGTGTAACACAAGCCGACCTGATTTCTTTTCCCGTTTATGTAAGTACTACAAAAGGAGTAAAACACGCATTTTTTGTAAGCAAAACTGGATGAATGTTAATGCATGGTTATATTTAAAAAACCTGTAACAAACAACCACCTGCGTTAAATCGGTAAAACCGAATAAACCATGCCATTAATGAGGATTCCAATGAAATTGACCCCGATAGTAAAAGGGTTAGCGTTAGCGGGTTTGTTAAATAGTCTCGCTTTCGCCGCCTCGGCGGACACGTCAGCCAAAGAGGCGACCGAAGCGACCAAAAAAGCGAACGATGCCCTCTACAATCAACTCCCCTTCTCCGATAACACCGATTTCACCAATGCGCATAAAGGCTTTATTGCCGCCCTGCCGCCGGAAGTCATTAAAGGCGAACAAGGCAATGTCATCTGGGATCCGGGCCAGTATGCCTTCATTAAAGAAGGGGAAAAAGCGCCGGAGACGGTGAACCCGAGTTTGTGGCGCCAGTCGCAGCTGATTAACATCAGCGGCCTGTTTGAAGTGACCGACGGGGTCTACCAGATCCGCAACCTCGATCTCTCCAATATGACAATTATTGAGGGTAAAGAGGGGATCACCGTCGTTGACCCGCTGGTCTCGGCAGAAACCGCCAAAGTGGGCATGGACCTGTATTACAAAAACCGCGGTAAAAAACCGGTCGTCGCGGTGATCTACACCCACAGCCACGTTGACCACTACGGCGGCGTGCGCGGTGTGGTTGATGAAGCGGATGTGAAGTCCGGCAAAGTGAAAATCTACGCGCCGGCCGGCTTTATGGAAGCTGCCGTGGCGGAAAACATCATGGCCGGGAACGTCATGAGTCGCCGCGCCAGTTATATGTACGGCAACCTGCTGAAGCCAGATGCCAAAGGCCAGGTGGGCGCCGGGCTGGGCACCACCACCTCTGCGGGTACCGTCACCCTGATTGCGCCAACCAATATTATTGACAAGGACGGCCAGAAAGAGGTGATCGACGGCCTGACCTACGACTTTATGCTGGCGCCGGGCTCCGAAGCGCCGTCAGAAATGCTGTGGTATATCGAAGAGAAGAAACTGATCGAATCCGCAGAAGACGTCACCCATACCCTGCATAACACCTACTCGCTGCGCGGGGCGAAGATCCGTGAACCGCTGCCGTGGTCGAAATATATCAACCAGGCGATCGTTCGCTGGGGCGATAAGGCTGAGATCATTATGGCTCAGCACCACTGGCCGACCTGGGGCAACGAAAACGTGGTTAACCTGCTGAAGAGCCAGCGTGATCTGTATCGTTACATCAACGACCAGACCCTGCGGATGGCTAACGAAGGCCTGACCCGCGATGAAATCGCCGCTAACTTTAAGCTACCGGACAGTCTGGCCAACACCTGGGCTAACCGCGGCTACTACGGCTCGGTCAGCCACGATGTGAAAGCCACCTACGTGCTGTATCTCGGCTGGTTCGATGGCAACCCGGCGACCCTCGACGAACTGCCGCCGGAAGAAGCGGCGAAGAAATTCGTCGATTATATGGGCGGCGCGGATGCGATCCTGAAGAAAGCGAAAGAAGATTACGACCAGGGTAACTACCGCTGGGTCGCCCAGGTGGTCAGCAAAATTGTCTTCGCCGACCCCAACAACCAGCAGGCGCGTAATCTGGAAGCCGATGCCCTGGAGCAGTTAGGCTATCAGGCGGAATCCGGCCCGTGGCGTAACTTCTACCTCACCGGCGCCCAGGAGCTGCGTAACGGTGTGGTGAAAGGCCCGACCCCGAACACCGCCAGCCCGGACACCGTCCGCGCCATGACCCCGGAAATGTTCTTTGATTATCTGGCGGTCCATATCAATGGCGAAAAAGCGGGTAACGCGAAGTCGGTGTTCAATATCGATCTGGGCAATGACGGCGGTAAATATAAACTGGAACTGGAAAACGGCGTGCTGAACCACACCGCGAATGCGGAAGCGAAAGAGGCGGATGCCACCCTGACGCTGGATCGCGCCACCCTGAATAAAATCATTCTTAAAGAAGAGACCCTGAAGCAGGCGGAAGAGAAAGGGGAAGTTAAAATCAGCGGTAACGGGGCTAAACTCGATGAAATGCTGGGCTATATGGACAAGTTTGACTTCTGGTTTAACATCGTGACGCCGTAATGATCTGCTGACGGCTATCCTGAGTAACAAGGCGGCGATCCCGCCTTGTTACCCTTCTCAGCGTCGTTCAATAGTCCGCGGGCAGCGGGCGATCGATAGAGATAAGCTTGCCCCGTTTCATGGTGATGTATCCCCCCGCCTTTAAGTCCGCAAGCACGCGAAACACATGGGTGCGCGAAAGATTGGTACGCCTGATGATAAATAACGCCAGTCCCTCATTTTCGCCCTCATGGGTGTGCTGTCGATAAAGATAGCGATATAACATCGGGCGAATCGTCTGATAGCTGGTCACCTGACGGCGTTCATTGTGCAGGTCGATGGTAAAGATACTCATGAACACCAGCACTTTCGCCAGCGCCTCAACGCGCTGCGGATGATTTTCAATAAACAGACGATCGAAGGCCGCGTAAGTGATTTTTCGCAGCGTCACCGGGCCACTGCCTGTATATTCAAATTTCGCCAGCGGGCAATACCGCTCCATCAGGCCAATCGGCATATACTCAATGGAATTACCGATACTCAAGCCATCATCCGGCATTAATATTGATAACGAACCCTCGGTACAAAAATAAATATAACCCGACTCCGGGCGCCATTTTTTATTAGCGGCGAGAATAATCTCTTCACCTTCCGTAACGATATCGGCAAAAAAGTCGGCTATGGCTAACGTCTTATAATAACTATGTATTTCCTGGAAATTCATCCTCTGCCCTCGCCTGCGCCGTTAGCAACAGTATAGCAGCCCTCGTCCGGCGAAGACGAGCGGATCCTTAAGCAATACCCTGTCAGTCCCATATGGGACTATTCAGCACAATATTTGTCTTTAGAATAAACCGCAAGCCATCCATTTTTAAAAACGGAAAATATTTCTTTATTTCCGCGGAATAAATTACCTGAGAGGTAGTCATGAAATTAAATCAGATAGCCAAAAATCTGGCGCTGGCCGGAATGTTATCGTCTTTGTCGATAACCGCCTTCGCCGCCGCGCCACAACAGGATGCCACACCGGCCACGCGTGAGGCGAATCAGGCGCTATACAACAAACTGCCGTTTGCGGATAAAACCGACTTTAACAACGCCCATCAGGGTTTTATCGCCCCCCTGCCGCCAGCGATGCTCAAAGGCGCACAGGGAAATATTATCTGGGATCCCGCCAAATATGATTTCGTCAAAGAAGGCGAAAAGGCGCCGGACACTGTTAATCCCAGCCTGTGGCGACAGTCACAATTACTCAATATCGGCGGCTTGTTCAAAGTTACCGACGGCGTTTACCAGATCCGTAATCTCGATCTTTCCAATATGACCATTATCGAAGGCAAAACCGGGATTACGGTCATCGACCCCTTGCTGAGCGCCGAACCGGCCAAAGAGGCTCTGGCGCTCTATTTTGCCCACCGGCCGAAAAAACCGGTGGTGGCGGTGCTGTTTACCCACAGCCATGTGGACCACTACGGCGGTATCCGTGGCGTAGTCGATGAAGCTGACGTGAAAGCCGGTAAAGTGAAGATTTACGCCCCTGCCGGCTTTATGGAGGAAGCGGTTTCCGAGAACATCATGGCCGGTACTGCGATGAGCCGCCGCGCCAGCTACATGTACGGCAACCTGCTGAAGCCGGACGCTAAGGGACAGGTCGGCGCCGGTCTCGGCACCACCACCTCGGCGGGTACCGTTACGCTGATCCCGCCGACCCACTACATTACCCATACCGGTCAGCAGGAAGTGATCGACGGTCTGACCTATGACTTTATGATGGCGCCGGGCTCGGAAGCGCCGTCGGAAATGCTGTGGTATGTCAAAGAGAAGAAAATGATCGAGGCGGCAGAGGATGTGACCCATACCCTGCACAACACTTACTCTCTGCGCGGCGCCAAAATCCGCGATCCGCTGGCGTGGTCGAAATACATCAACGCCGCCATCGACCGCTGGGGCAACGAGGCGGAAGTGATTATCGCTCAGCACCACTGGCCGACCTGGGGGAACGACAATATCGTGAAGCTGATGAAAGGTCAGCGCGATATGTATCGCTATATCAACGACCAGACCCTGCGTATGGCGAACTTAGGCATGACCCGCGATGAGATCGCCGCCAACTTCAAGCTGCCGGATTCGCTGGAGAAACAGTGGTCCAGCCGCGGCTACTACGGTTCCGTTAGCCACGATGTGAAAGCGACCTACGTCTTCTATCTCGGCTGGTTTGATGGCAACCCGGCCACCCTCGACGAGCTGCCGCCAGAACAGGCGGCGAAGAAGTTCGTGGAATATATGGGCGGCGCCGATGCCATCATGCAGAAAGCCAAAGCCGACTACCAGCAGGGGAACTACCGCTGGGTGGCCCAGGTGACCAGCAAAATCGTCTTCGCCGATCCTGACAATCAGCAGGCGCGTGATCTGGAAGCCGACGCCCTGGAGCAGCTCGGATATCAGGCGGAAGCCGGGACCTGGCGCAACTTCTACCTCACCGGCGCTCAGGAGCTGCGTAACGGCGTGCAGAAACTGCCGACGCCGAACACCGCCAGCCCGGATACCGTGCGGGCGATGACGCCAGAAATGTTCTTCGATTACCTCGGGGTGCATATCAACGGCGAAAAAGCCGGGGCAGCTAAAGCGGTCTTTAATATCGACCTGGGTAAAGACGGCGGCAAGTACAAACTGGAGCTGGAAAACGGCGTGCTTAACCATACCGCCAATGCGGTGGCGGACAATGCCGACGCCAGCATCTCGCTCAGCCGCGACACCCTGAATAAGATTATCCTCAAGCAGGAAACGCTGAAGCAGGCTGAAGCTCAGGGCAAGGTCAAGATTAGCGGTAATGGCGCTAAGCTCGACGAGATGCTGAGCTACATGGACACATTCGCCTTCTGGTTCAATATCGTCACACCGTAAGCGTTTAACGCGGACATCCCCCGTCGCCGGTCAGGCCGCGGGGGATTTTTTGATCCCCCCGCCACGATAATCAATGTGCGGATCAGGCATCAGCGCGACGCAATTCTCCCTGCAGCAGGGAAAAACAGGCTTCGATAAGCGGCGGCAGCGCCTGCGGGCCGCGCATCAGGGCCACCGTACGGGTCAGCGCCGGCTGCTGCAACTGGGCGACCTGGAGCGCCGGGTCCTGTAGATGGGTGGTGTACAGCGCCGGCAGAATGGCCACCGCTAAGCGCGAGCGCACCAGGCCATACAGGGTTTCGATATAGTCCACCTGGTAGCGGGTGGTCAGCGTCAGGCGATGGCTCTCCACTAATGCCGCCACCAGCCGTTGAATATTACCCTTCGAGAAGACGGCAATATCCCGCCCCACCAGCTGTTTCCACGGCAAGTGCGCCTGCGCGGCCAGCGGATCGTCACGGTGCAGCACCGCCACAAAGGGATCTTCGCGCAGCGGATAGACCAGCAGTTCAGCAGGCACTGAGCTGTCGATCGCCCCGATGCCGAAATCAATCTCGCCGCGCAGCAGCGCCTGGATAAGCGCATCGTTGGTCTGATCGTGAAATTCAATGCGCAGACGCGGAAAGGCCTGAGCCAGGGTCTGCGGCAGCAGCGGAAACAGCAGCGAACTGACCGACGGCACCAGACCGATGCGCACTGTCCCGTCGCCGCCCGCCTCGACGATCTGCTGCATATCGAAAAAGGCCGCCTGCGCTACGCTGAGGATCCGCTGGGCGTGGGGTAAAATCGCCGCCCCCAGTTCAGTCAGGGTGACCGCCGAAGCGGTACGGTTGACCAGCTTGCCGCCGAGCACCGTTTCAATTTGCCGCAGCGCGCTGCTCAGCGCCGGCTGGCTAATCGCCAGCCGACTGGCGGTATCGGTAAAATGGCGCAGCTGGGCCAGGGTGACGAAATACTGAAGCTGTTTAAGAGAGAGCGCGGGCAGACGCTGCCAGGGTTCGTTCATTATCGGGTTCGCTACGGTGGTCCTGCACAATAACCCGAGCTTATCGGGTGATAAATTTATTCATCTGGGCAAACGTTTGCTGTGCCCATAGAGTATCCGCATTATCCTTGTGCCGGAGTGGTTATGTCCAGCAATGCTCAAGTCCGTCGTCGCGCCGTGCAGGCCGCGCGCGGCGAATCCCCGTTTGATCTGCTGCTGGTCGAGGCGCAGATCGTCGATATGGCCACGGGCGAAATTCGCCCCGCTGACGTCGGTATCGTCGGCGAAATGATCGCCAGCGTCCACCCGCGCGGCAGCCGCGCCGACGCCCATGAAGTACGTTCCCTGGCCGGTGGCTACCTGTCCCCCGGCCTGATGGACACCCACGTACACCTCGAAAGCTCGCACCTGCCGCCGGAGCGCTACGCGGAAATCGTCCTCACCCAGGGCACCACCGCGGTGTTCTGGGATCCGCATGAGCTGGCCAACGTCCTCGGCGTCGAGGGCGTGCGCTACGCGGTTGACGCCAGCCGCCATCTGCCGCTGCAGGTGATGGTCGCCGCGCCGTCCAGCGTCCCCTCCACGCCAGGTCTCGAAATGTCCGGCGCCGATTTCGCCGGCGCGGAGATGGAGACCATGCTCGGCTGGCCGGAAGTACGCGGTGTGGCGGAAGTGATGGATATGCACGGCGTGCTGCACGGTAGCGAGCGGATGCAGGAGATTGTCCAGGCCGGTCTCAACAGCGGCAAACTGATTGAAGGCCACGCCCGCGGCCTGAGCGGCGCTGACCTGCAGGCCTACCTCGCCGCCGGCGTCACCTCCGATCATGAACTGACCTCGGCGGACGACGCGCTGGAAAAACTGCGCGCCGGTCTGACGATCGAGATCCGCGGCTCGCACCCCTATCTGCTGCCGGATATCGTCGCGGCGTTAAAAACGCTGCCGCACCTCTCCTCGCAAATCACCGTCTGCACCGATGACGTGCCGCCGGATATGCTGCTGGAGAAAGGCGGGATCATCGCCCTGCTTAACCTGCTGATCGAGCACGGTTTACCGGCGGTCGATGCGCTGCGATTCGCCACCCTCAACGCCGCTCTTCGCCTGCAGCGCCACGATCTCGGGCTGATTGCCGCCGGGCGGCGCGCGGATTTGGTGGTGTTTGATTCCCTGGAGAAACTGGTGGCCCGTGAAGTCTACGTTGGGGGGGAACGGCTGGCCCATGCCGGCCGCCTGCTGAAGCCGATCGCCCCCGCGCCGGGCGTGACGCCGCCGCGCGATACTTTGCCGATCGCCCCCCTCCGCGCCGATGACTTTGTTCTGCGCGTCCAGGGCATTCGTCACGGCGTCGCCCGCCTGCGTCATATCCGCGGCGCGCGCTTCACCCAGTGGGGCGAAGTGGAAGTGCAGGTTCGTGACGGGAAAGTCCAGCTGCCCGCCGGCTTCAGTCTGATCTGGGTTAAACACCGCCACGGCCGCCACGAGGCGACACCGCAAATCGCCCTGCTCGAAGGCTGGGGTGAGCTGCGCGGCGCCATCGCCACCAGCTACTCCCACGACTCGCACAATCTGGTGGTGCTCGGGCGCGACGCTGATGATATGGCGCTGGCGGCCAACCAGCTTATCGCCTCCGGCGGCGGGATGGCGCTGGCGCAACAGGGCGAGATCCTTGCCCATGTGGCAATGCCGATTGCCGGCATGCTGTCGGATCTCCCGGCCGCCGAACTGGCTCGTCAGTTCCGCGAGCTGCGCGATCTGAGCAGCCAAGTCGCCGACTGGGAGCCACCGTACCGGGTCTTCAAGGCCATTGAAGGAACCTGCCTTGCCTGTAACGCCGGGCCGCATTTAACCGATTTGGGTCTGACCGACGGCGGCAGCCGTCAGATAGTCGACCCGTTGATAGCCTGCCGGGAGACCCCGGAGCCAACCGATCACAACAATAATCCTCAGGGAGCCTGAGCATGGCCGATAACACACTTCACTCATCCGCCCGCGCTAACTGGCTGGAGCGCCGCTTTGCGCTGCGCTCGCGCGGCGGTACGCTACGCACTGAATGCCTGGCCGGGATCACCGGCTTTCTCGCCGCCGCCTATTTACTGGTGGTCATCCCGGGGCTGCTGGCGATCGGCGGGATGGACAAAGGCGCCGCCACCACCGGCACCATTCTGGTCTTCTTCGTCGGCTCTCTGCTGATGGCGTTTTATGCCAACCTGCCGTTTATCGTTGGCCCGGGGATTGGCGGCTCGGTGCTGGTGGGAGTGACGCTGGCCGGTAGCGAAGGGATTGGCTGGCAGACTGGCCTCGGGATTGCCTGCTGGTCGGGGATCCTCTTCTTCCTGCTGACCCGCTTTGGCCTGCGCGAAGTGGTCACCCGCTCGGTACCGCAGTCGATCAAGCTGGGGCTCACCGCCTCCATCGGCCTGTTTGTCGCCGTCCTCGGCTTTCGCAATGCCGGGCTGGTGCTGGCCAATGCGAAAACCAACGCGCTGATGCTCGGCGACTTTCTCGCCCCCGGCGCGCTGGTGGCGCTGTGCGGCCTGTTCCTGGCGATAGCCCTGCAGGCGCGTAAGGTTCCGGGCGCGATTTTGTGGGCCATTCTGTGCGCCACGCTGGTGGGCATCCCCTTCGGCGTCACCCATCTGCCGACAAGTTTTATCGACGTTCCCCATTCGCTAACCCCGGTGCTGGGGCAGGTTGATCTGCTGGGGGCGTTAAACATCGCCTTCCTGCCGTTCCTGTTCGTCTTTTTCGCCTCTGAGTTTTTCTCCACCATGGGGACGACGCTGGCGGTGGGCGGCGAGGCGGGGCTGCTGGATGAAGAAGGCAACATGCCGCAGATTAATCGCCCGTTTATGGTCGATTCGATTGCCGCCGCACTCGGCCCATGGGTGGGCATCCCGGCGGCGACGGCGCTGATTGAGTCTTCGGCGGCAGCGGAAGCCGGCGGCAAAACCGGCCTCACCGCCCTGTCGGCGGCGGTAATGTTCCTGCTGATGCTGCTGTTCACGCCGGTGGCGTTGATGATCCCGAAAGAAGCCACCGCCCCGGCGCTGATCCTGATTGGCCTCAACATGTTCAGCGGCCTGCGCAAAGTGGATCTTGGCAACTTCACCGACGGGCTGCCGGTGCTGATGATGGTGATGATTACGCTTATCGCCAACAGCTTCGGCACCGGGATTGCCGGCGGGCTGCTGTTTTACATTGTGATCAAGGCTATCGCCGGTAAGTGGCGGGAAATCCCGATTGGCCTGTGGGTGCTGGCTGTCCCGCTGGTGTATTACTTCGCGACCTTAGTCAGGCATTAAGCCCTTCACAATGTGATTTCACCTCTTCATATAACAAACGCACCGCGGCAGAGAGCTGTTTGCGGTGCGGGCAAATCAGATTCAACGGCACCACATCCCCCTGATAACGCGGCAGCAGGCGCCGCAGGCGCCCCGCCCGCAGATCGTCGCTGACGTCGAGCATCGATTTATAGGCAATGCCCTCCCCGGCCACCGCCAGCCGACGGATCACCTCGGCGTCGTCGCTCATCACCGTGCCGGAGACCTTCTGCTGCTGAACCACACCGTCGAGGCTCAGCGACCAGCGGTCGAACGGACGGCCGCGCAAAATGTAGATCAACGCATTGTGCTGGCTGAGCTCCTCGAGGGTCTGCGGTTCGCCGTGGCGGGCGATCCACTCAGGCGAGGCCACCAGCACCCGACGATTTTCCGGCGCCACCGGCAGCGAGATAAACGAGGCATCGTCGTTATTGCCATAGCGAAACGCGACGTCCACCGGATCTTTAAACACGTCGGTCAGCTGGTCGGAAAAGAGCAACCGCAAACGCAGCGCCGGGTGGCGTTGGCGGAAATCACGGAACAGGGTCAGGAGCAGGTTACGCCCGAGGTCCGACGGCACGGCAATCTGCAACATGCCGCGAACTTCATCGTCCGGGGTCTGGATCTTCTGCAGACCGGCCTCGAGGGTATCGAGCATCTGGGTGGCGTAGGGCAGCCAGGTCTCCCCCTCCGGCGTCAGACGCAGGCTGCGGGTCGAACGGGCAAACAGACGAATATTGAGGATCGTCTCCAGACGCTTAATCGCCGCGCTCACCTGCGCCGGCTGCTGTCCGGATTCACGCGCCGCATCGCTAAAACTGCCCAGTGCCGCGGCGCGGACAAATAAGGTCAGATCTTCCAGCCTGAACATGCCGATTCTCCCCTGCTTCAGATTGCTCCCAAAATACGCATCACCGTCGCTGCAACGCAAGCGGCGCAAGACTTGTGCCGTGTTTTGCTTACACTTTTTAAAAATCCAGTGCTTGCCATTTCAGCAACGCATCAGGAATGATACGAGGCTGCTAATTTGAGTCCAGGTAATATTGAGGAAATTATGCGTAAAACAAAAATGATGCTTCTGGGCGTACTTCTTGCCACCGCTGGCGCCAGCTGGACGGCTACTGCCGCGGGGATCGATCAGTATGCGCTGAAAGAGTTCACTGCCGATTTCACCCAGTTTCACATCGGCGACACCGTTCCGGCGATGTACCTCACCCCGGAATACAACATCAAACAGTGGCAGCAGCGTAACCTGCCTGCACCGGACGCCGGCAGCCACTGGACCTACATGGGCGGTAACTACGTGCTGATTACCGATACCGAAGGCAAAATCCTCAAAGTGTACGATGGCGAGATCTTCTATCATCGCTGATCCGCGCAACCTCCACGTCCGCCCCGGCGAGCCAGCGGACTCTCCGGCGCTGCGCCAGATCTTCCTGCGGGCGCGCAGTTTATCGTGGACCTGGCTTCCCGCCGCGGCGTGGCGGCTGGAGGATTTCGATGCCGCCACCGCGGATGAACAACTGTGGGTCGCGGAATGCGACGGCCAGCCGGTGGGCTTTGCCGCCGTATGGACCGCCGATAATTTCCTTCACCATCTGTTTGTCGACCCCGACTGGCAGGGCAAACATATCGGCAGCGCGCTGCTGGCGCAGGTCGAACAGAGCTTTACCGCCAGCGGAACGCTGAAATGCCTGATGGAAAATAAAAACGCCCTGCGCTTCTACCAGCGTCATGGCTGGACCATCGAAGCACAGGGCGCGTCGCCCGAGGGCAGATACTGGCTGATGCGCTCGCCGCGGCCTTAAACGGCGCGGAAGGCAATCTCACCCGGGATCACTTCTCCCTGCCAGTACATCTGGGCCGCCACCCGGCCCGCCAGCTGGCGGTAGATGTCGGTAAATTCGCTGTCCGGACGCGCCACCACCGTCGGCGTGCCGTTATCCAGATCTTCCCGCAGCGTAATATGCAGCGGCAGCTGACCCAGCAGCTGGGTGTGGTATTTCTCGGCCAGTTTTTGCGCGCCGCCGGTGCCGAAGATAGGCTCGTGGTGCCCGCAGTTGCTGCAGATATGCATGCTCATGTTTTCCACGATCCCCAGCACCGGCACTTCCACTTTCTCGAACATCACGATGCCTTTTTTGGCGTCGATCAGCGCGATGTCCTGCGGCGTGGTGACCACCACCGCACCGGTCACCGGAATGTTCTGCGCCAGGGTCAGCTGGATGTCGCCGGTGCCCGGCGGCATATCCAGCACCAGGTAATCAAGATCCGGCCACAGGGTCTCCTGCAGCATCTGCATCAGCGCCTTGCTGGCCATCGGACCACGCCAGACCATGGCGTTGTCGTCAGTCACCAGGTAGCCGATAGAGTTGGTGGCCAGGCCATACTTGATGATCGGCGCCATATGGGTGCCGTCCGGTGAGGTCGGGCGACTGTCTTCGGCGCCCAGCATGGTCGGAATCGACGGACCGTAGATATCGGCATCAAGAATGCCCACCTTCGCCCCTTCCGCCGCCAGGGCCAGCGCCAGGTTTACGGCAGTAGAAGATTTACCGACGCCGCCTTTGCCGGAGCTGATGGCGATAATGTTCTTCACGCCGTTGACCCCGGGCTGGTTTTTCACGCGCTTGAGGGTCGCGATGCTGTGGGTCAGCTTCCAGTCGATGGCCTTCGCGCCGGTGATGCGCAGCAGCTCGGCGCTGCACTGCTCTTTCAGCACTTCGAAGGCGCTGCTCCAGACGAACGGCATCTGCAGCTCAATATGAACGGTATCGTCCAGCCAGGCGACATGGTGCAGCGCCTTGAGGGCGGTGAGATTATGCTTCAGGGTTGGGTGCTGGAAATTGGCCAGCGTCCCGGCGACCATCGCACGTAGGCGCTCAGGGGATTTGGCCTGGGATTGCGAATTCATCCCGACTCCTTTGTTGTTTTGAGATGCTTTCAGTAATCACAGAGTTTATCACAGCTAACGATTATCCATATATGGGCAGCCATTTATGGCGCACCCACAGCCCTTTTGGTAATATCGAAAGCCCTTTTTACAACAGAAGATGTAATGCTCACTATGACTCAAGTCGCGAAGAAAATTCTGGTAACGTGCGCCCTGCCGTACGCCAACGGCTCCATCCACCTCGGCCACATGCTGGAGCACATCCAGGCTGATGTCTGGGTCCGTTACCAGCGAATGCGCGGCCACGAGGTCAACTTCATCTGCGCCGACGACGCTCACGGCACGCCGATCATGCTCAAAGCGCAGCAGCTCGGTATCACTCCGGAGCAGATGATTGGCGAAATGAGTCAGGAGCATCAGACCGATTTTGCCGGCTTCGACATCAGCTATGATAACTATCACTCGACGCACAGCGACGAGAACCGCGAGCTGTCGGAGCTTATCTACACCCGTCTGAAAGAGAACGGTTTTATTAAAAACCGCACCATCTCTCAGCTCTACGATCCGGAAAAAGGCATGTTCCTGCCGGACCGTTTTGTGAAAGGCACCTGTCCGAAGTGCAAATCTCCGGACCAGTATGGCGATAACTGCGAAGTGTGCGGCGCGACCTACAGCCCCACCGAACTTATCGACCCGAAATCGGTGGTTTCCGGCGCTACGCCGGTAATGCGTGACTCCGAGCACTTCTTCTTCGACCTGCCGTCGTTCAGCGAAATGCTGCAGGCGTGGACCCGCAGCGGCGCGCTGCAGGAGCAGGTAGCGAACAAAATGCAGGAGTGGTTCGAATCCGGCCTGCAGCAGTGGGACATCTCCCGCGATGCGCCGTACTTCGGCTTCGAAATTCCCAACGCGCCGGGCAAATATTTCTACGTCTGGCTGGACGCGCCGATCGGCTACATGGGCTCCTTCAAGAACCTGTGCGACAAGCGCGGCGACACCACCAGCTTCGACGAATACTGGAAGAAAGACTCCTCGGCCGAGCTGTATCACTTTATCGGCAAGGACATTGTCTACTTCCACAGCCTGTTCTGGCCGGCGATGCTGGAAGGCAGCAACTTCCGTAAGCCGACCAACCTGTTCGTGCACGGCTACGTAACGGTTAACGGCGCGAAGATGTCCAAGTCGCGCGGGACCTTTATCAAGGCCAGCACCTGGTTAAATCATTTCGACGCTGACAGCCTGCGCTACTACTACACCGCCAAGCTCTCCTCGCGCATCGATGACATCGACCTGAACCTGGAAGATTTCGTGCAGCGCGTGAACGCGGATATCGTCAACAAGGTGGTTAACCTCGCCTCACGCAACGCCGGCTTTATCAGCAAGCGTTTCGACGGCGTGCTGGCCGCTGAGCTGGCCGACCCGGCGCTGTATAAAACCTTCACCGACGCGGCAGAAAGCATCGGCGAAGCATGGGACAGCCGCGAGTTCGGTAAAGCAATCCGCGAAATCATGGCCCTCGCCGACGTGGCTAACCGCTATGTCGACGAGCAGGCGCCGTGGGTGGTGGCGAAACAGGAAGGCCGCGACGCCGACCTGCAGGCCATCTGCACCATGGGCCTGAACATGTTCCGCGTGCTGATGACCTGGCTGAAGCCGGTGCTGCCGCAGCTGGCGGCGCGTGCGGAAGCGTTCCTCAACAGCGAACTGAGCTGGGATGCCATTCAGCAGCCGCTGCTGGCGCATAAGGTCAATCCGTTTAAAGCGCTGTATAACCGCATCGAGATGAAACAGGTGGAAGCGCTGGTGGAAGCCTCTAAAGAAGAGGTGAAAGCCACCGCGGCGCCGGTCACCGGCCCGCTGGCGGACGATCCGATTCAGGAGACCATCACTTTTGACGATTTCGCCAAAGTTGACCTGCGCGTGGCGCTGATTGAAAACGCGGAATTCGTCGAGGGCTCCGACAAGCTGCTGCGCCTGACGCTGGATCTCGGCGGCGAAAAACGTAACGTCTTCTCCGGCATCCGTTCCGCTTACCCGGATCCGCAGCCGCTGATTGGCCGCCTGACGGTGATGGTCGCCAACCTGGCGCCGCGCAAAATGCGCTTCGGCATCTCCGAGGGCATGGTGATGGCCGCCGGCCCTGGCGGGAAGGATATCTTCCTGTTAAGCCCTGACGACGGCGCGAAGCCGGGTCAGCAGGTGAAATAACAAAAAAGCCGGAGAGTATCTCCGGCTTTTTTTTGCCCGGCGGCGCTACGTTTACACGGGCCTACGGGTTTTGTCGGCCGGGTAAGGCGAAGCCGCCACCCGGCTAAACATCACGCCTTCGGGTGATGCACCCGGTGGGTCAACCCGCGCAGGAAGTTGCGCATAAACTGATCCCCGCACTCGCGGTAGTTTTTATGCTCCGGGGCGCGCATCATGGCGGTGATTTCCGGCACCGACACCCGGTATTTCTGCTCGCTCATGATCGCCTGGATATCGTCCGTTTTCAGCGAGAAGGCGATCCGCAGCTTTTTCAGCACCGTGTTGTTATTCACCCGACGCTCCAGCGCCAGCTCCGGCGCCGAATCATCTTTGCCGCGCTTATCGTAGATAAGGCCGTTGAGGAAACCCGACAGGATAATATCCGGGCAGCGGACAAAACCCTCTTCATCCTCTTTCGTCATCCAGGTATCGAAGCTGGCGGCGGTGGATTCCATATCGGCAAGCGCAAGAATGCGCACCATATCGTTATTATTGGCTTTCAGGGTGTAGCGCAGGCTACGAAGAATATCATTACTGAGCATGAGTGCCTTTTACTGTCGATGTTGCAATGGGGCGCAGTGTAGCAGTTTTACAGGCCAATCGCTTCTTTCAGGCTTTTTAAATAGCGCCGGCTCACCGGCACCGTTTGCCCGGCGCGCATCAGCAGCTCCGCCTGGCCATTCTCTTCCAGGCGAATCTCCTTCAGGTGCGCCATATTCACCAGATACTGGCGATGGCAGCGCAGCAACGGCGTGCGGCTCTCGAGGGTGCGCAGGGTCAGCTCGGTAAAGCCCTCTTTTCCCTCGCGATCGGTCACGTAGATGCCGCTCATCCGGCTGCTGACGAAGGCCACATCCTCCATCTGCAGCAGCCAGATACGGCTGTGGCCGGTACAGGGAATGTATTTCAGCGTCTGCCGGGCGTCATCCAGCAGCGACACGTCCTGCAGGCTGCGCTCCTGACGCAGGCGGGCCAGGGTTTTCTCCAGCCGCACGGCCTCAATCGGCTTCAGCAGATAGTCAAAAGCGTGCTCCTCAAAGGCTTTCACCGCGTACTCATCAAAAGCGGTGAGAAACACGATATAGGGGCGATGCTCCGGGTCGAGCATCCCGACCATCTCCAGACCGCTGATGCGCGGCATCTGGATGTCGAGAAACAGCACGTCAGGGCGCAGCTTATGTACTGCGCCAATCGCCTCCACCGCGTTGCCGCACTCGCCGACGATCTCGATATCGCGCTGAGTCTCCAGCAAAATACGCAGGTTTTCCCGCGCCAGCGGCTCATCATCGACGATCAATACTCTCAGCATGCATTCTCCTCCAGGGGCAGACGTAGGGTGACACGGGTAAAGCGCTCCGGCTCGCAGGTGACGCTGATGCCGCAGTCGGCGCCAAAACGCGCCCGCAGACGCCTGTCCACCAGATTCATCCCCAGCCCGCTGGCCTGGGGGTTGGCCCGGTACAGCCCGGCGTTATCTTCGATATCCAGCTGCAGCCAGCGATCGTCCTGGCTGGCGCGGATGGTAATTTCGCCGACGCCAAGATGTTGCGATGTACCATGCTTAATGGCGTTCTCCACGATCGGCTGCAGGGTGAAAGCGGGCAGCTGGTGATGCGCCAGCCCCTCGGGCACCGCCATCTGGATCTGCAGGTTAGCCTGGAAGCGAGCCTTCTCAATCTGCAGATAGGCGTTAACATGCTCGATCTCATCGGCAAGCGTGACAATTTCCGTCGGCCGTTTCAGGTTCTTACGAAAGAAGGTCGACAGATACTGCACCAGCTGGCCGGCCTGATCGCTGTCGCGGCGGATCACCGCCTTCAGCGTGTTAAGCGCGTTAAACAGGAAGTGCGGGTTGACCTGGGCGTGCAGGAGCTTGATTTCAGATTGCGTCAGCAGCGCCTTCTGCCGCTCGTACTGTCCGGCGAGGATCTGCGCCGACAGCAGCTGGGCAATCCCCTCCCCGAGGGTGCGGTTGATCGAACTGAACAGGCGATTTTTCGCCTCATACAGTTTAATGGTACCTATCACCCGCTGGTTCTCACCGCGCAGGGGGATCACCAGCGTCGACCCCAGCTTACAGTGCGGATGAATCGAGCAGCGGTAAGGCACCTCGTTGCCATCGGCGTAGACCACCTCCCCGGTCTCAATCGCCCGTTGCGTATACGAGGAGGAGATAGGCTTGCCCGGCAGATGGTGATCGTCGCCGATGCCGGTAAACGCCAGCAGCTTGTCGCGATCGGTGATCGCCACCGCGCCGATATCCAGCTCCTGGATCAGCACCTGGGCCACCTTCATGCTGTTCTCTTCGTTGAATCCCTGACGGAGGATCCCCTCGGTCGACGCCGCCACCTTCAGCGCCGTGGCGGAAAAGGCGGAGGTGTATTTCTCGAACATCGCCCGTTTATCCAGCAGAATCCGCATAAACAGCGCCGCACCGACGGTATTGGTGACCATCATCGGCGCAGCAATGCTCTGCACCAGATGCAGGGCGTCCTGGAACGGGCGGGCAATCAGCAGAATGATCATCATCTGCACCAGCTCGGCCACGAAGGTGATCGCCCCGGCGGTCAGCGGGCTAAAGACCTTGTCCGGCCGGCCGCGTTTGACCAGCACGCTGTGCACCAGCCCGCCCAGCAGCCCCTCAACGATGGTGGAGACCATGCAGCTTAAGGCGGTCATTCCCCCCAGCGAGTAGCGGTGCAGGCCGCCGGTCAGCCCCACCAGCCCGCCGACCACCGGGCCGCCGAGCAGGCCGCCCATCACGGCGCCGATGGCGCGGGTGTTGGCGATGGAGTCTTCGATATGCAGACCGAAATAGGTCCCCATAATGCAGAAAATGGAGAAGGTGACGTAGCACAGCAGCTTATGCGGCAGGCGAACGGTGACTTGCATCAGGGGGATAAACAGCCGGGTTTTGCTCATCAACCACGCGATGACCAAAAATACGCACATCTGCTGAAGCAGCAGCAACACCAGATCAAACTCGTACATACCCGCAAACCACACATGCCTGAAAGCGCGTACCATACCCTGCCTGGCGAAAACTTTCTTTGAAGCCCTGCATAAAAATGAAAAATGACGGACAGGATCACACTTTTTTCCGGCGCGTTGCGCAGCAAACGCGGCAAAAACCCCGGCGCGGCACGCTAAACCGCAATTAATGTTTCATTAACACCTGCGCTTCACCGTATAATCCCCCTGTTAACATCAGGAGCCTATTATGAAGCCAGCGAAAATCGCGGTCGTCACCCTCTTCTTACTTATGGCCATCGGCGGGATCAGCGGCGTAATGCTGGCCGGCTATTCCTTTATTGTGCGTGGCGGTGTCGGCTGATCCAGCGGGTCAGACGCTCAAACGCGCGGTCGACGATAATCGCCGCCAGCGCCACCAGCAGCGCCCCCTGAACAATATAGGCGGTATTAAAGCCGCTCAGGCCGATGATGATCGGCGTCCCGAGCGTACTGGCCCCCACCGTCGAAGCAATGGTCGCGGTACCAATATTGACGATGACCGAGGTGCGGATCCCCGCCAGTATTACCGGGGCCGCCAGCGGTAGCTCCACCTTATACAGACGCTGCCAGCCGGTCATTCCCATCCCTTCGGCCACCCCTGTCACCCCCGACGGTATCGACCCCAGCCCGGCCAGCGTCCCCTGCAACACCGGCAGTATGCCATACAGCGCGAGGGCGATGAGCGCGGGCAGCCAGCCAAATCCCAGCACCGGCACCGCCATCGCCAGCACCGCCACCGGCGGAAAGGTCTGCCCGATAGCGGCGATGGTCTCCACCAGCGGGCGAAACGCGCTGCCGGCGGGCCGGGTGACCGCCACCCCTGCCCCCAGTCCCACAACCGTTGCCGCGAGACTGGACGCCACCACCAGCCAGCCGTGATCGAGGGTTAGCGCCCAGAAGCTCTCCTGCTGATAGACCGGCCGCGGCAGCTCCGGGAACAGCCGACTGAACAGCGGCGCGCTGTAGGGCAGCCCTACCAGCAGGCCGATAAACAGCGCGATAAGCCACCACAGCGGCTCACGAAGCGCCTTCATGGCTCGCCTCCTGGCGCAGCAGATCGGCAAAATGCAGCGTGCCGCAGGGCCTGCCTTCGGCATCGACCACCGGCAGCGCCTCGCAGCGCCGGGCGACAAACTGCGACAGCGCTTCCCGCAGGGTCATGGTGACGGTCAGCCCCTCGCCCGCCAGCCGTTCGCCGGGACGCAAATAGTCCCCCACCTCGCGCAGCGACAGCAGGCGCACGCCCAGCTCGCTGCGGCCAAAAAAGGTCTGCACAAAGCTATTTTTCGGCCGCAGGAGCATCTCCAGCGGCGCCCCCTGCTGGACCACCTCGCCCCCGTCCATCAGCACCAGGTGGTCCGCCAGACGCAGCGCTTCGTCAATATCATGGGTCACCAGCACAATCGTCCGCCCCAGCAGCCGGTGGATGCGCAGCATCTCCTGCTGCAGCGCCTCGCGGGTCACCGGGTCGAGGGCGCCGAAGGGCTCATCCATCAACAGCACCTCCGGATCCGCCGCCAGCGCCCGCGCCACCCCCACCCGCTGCTGCTGGCCGCCGGAGAGCTGATGCGGGTAACGGTCGCGCAGCGTCGCCTCCAGCCCTAACAACGCCATCAGCTCGTCGACCCGGTCGGCGATCCTCGCCCGCGGCCATTTTTGCAACTGCGGTACAGTGGCGATATTCTGCGCCACCGTCCAGTGCGGAAACAGGCCGATGGACTGGATGGCATAGCCCATCCGCCGTCGCAGGGTCAGGACCGGCTGCTGACGGATGTCCTCGCCGGCAAAACGAATAGTGCCCCGGTCCGGCTCCAGCAGGCGGTTGATCATCTTCAGCGTCGTCGACTTGCCCGAGCCGGAGGTCCCCACCAGCACCGAGAAGGCGCCTTCGCGCAGCTCCAGGGTCAGGTCCTTCACCGCCGGGTGGCCGGCAAACACTTTGCTGACCCCTTCAAACTCAATCATTGGCCTCTCCTTTTAGCCAGGCGCCCCACAGGGCGAACAGGGCATCCACCACCACCGCCAGGGCAATGGTCGGCACCACGCCCAGCAGCACCAGATCCAGCGCACTGCTCAGCAGCCCCTGAAACACCAGCGCGCCAAAGCCGCCGGCGCCGATCAGCGCGGCCACTACCGCCATGCCGACGGTTTGCACGCTGACCACCCGCAGGCTGCGCAGCAGCACCGGCATCGCCAGCGGAAGCTGCACCTGACGAAAGCGCTGCCCGGCGCTCATGCCCATCGCCGTCGCGCTCTCCAGGGCGTCCTGCGGCACCTGCTGCAGGCCGGTCACCACCCCGCGCACCAGCGGCAGCAGCGCATACAAAGTCAGGGCGATCAGGGCCGGCGCCACGCCGGTCCCGGAGACGCCCAGCTCGCCCAGCGCCGGGAAATAGCGCGCCAGACCGGCAAGTGGTGCAATCAGCAGGCCGAACAGCGCCACCGACGGGATAGTCTGGATCACATTGAGCACGGTGAAGGCCGGCGCCTGCCAGCGCGGACGTCGCCACAGCCATACCCCCAGCGGCAGGCCAATGAGCAGGCCCGGCAGCAGGGTGCCGAACAGCAAAAGCAGATGCTGGCGCAGGGCGTCGTCAAATACCTCCTGACGGTTGGCATACTCCTTCAGCAGAGAGAGCTGATCGAGCGCCCCGGTAGCAAGCAGGATGATGGGCAACAGCCAGACTTGCGCATTAAGCAGCCAGCGCCACAGCGGCCGGACGGTAAGATGACGGATGGCCTCGCTGGCCAGCAGCAGACAAAGCGCCAGCGACAGCCACAGGCCGCTGCCGGGCGAGGTGCGCGCCAGCGGCGAGCCGTGCCGGGAGAGCTCAAGCGCCGCCTGTCCGCTGCCCCAGATAAGCAGCGGGAAGAGCAGTTCGGCCAGCAGCAGGTGAAGAAGCGGCGCGGCCCTGCCTGGCAGCCAGCAAAGCAGCATCCCGGCAAGGACTGCCGCCATCTGAACGCCGGCGAGCCAGGGCATCACCTGCCACAGCCCGCGCCCTTCGCCGGAGAGTAAGCGATTCGGCGCGTAAGTAATAAACGGCAGCGCCAGCGTAACCAGCAGCAGACCTGTCAGCAGCAGGCCGACGCGGTGAGTACAGCGAATGGTCACCGGTGGCTTACTTCAACAGGCCTTTCTGCTGCAGATAATCTGCCGCCACGCGCTTCGCATCCTGGCCTTCCACCGCAATACGGGCGTTCAGCTGCTGCAAGGTTTTTTCATCGAGGCTGGCAAAGACCGGCTTCAGCCAGTCGGCGATCTGCGGATAGGCTTTGAGCACTGCCTCACGCACCACCGGCGTCGGGGCATAAATCGGCTGCACGCCCTGCGGATCGCTCAGCGTCTGTAACCCCAGCGCCGCGACCGGGCCGTCAGTGCCGTAGGCCATCGCCGCATTTACGCCCGAGGTCTGCTGCGCCGCCGCTTTGATGGTCACCGCCGTATCGCCCCCGGCCAGCGACAGCAGTTGGTTCTGGTTGAGGTTGAAACCATACGCTTTTTCAAACGCCGGCAGCGCGTCCGGGCGCTCAATAAACTCCGCCGAGGCCGCCAGCTTAAATTCGCCGCCCTGCTGCAGATAGCGGCTGAGGTCGGCCAGCGAGGTCAGGTGATTTTTCTCCGCCAGGTCCTGGCGCACGGCGATAGTCCAGGTGTTGTTGGCCGGCGCCGGGGTGAGCCACACCAGCTGATGTTTCTCCTGATCGAGGCGCTTCACCTTCTCATAGCCCTGTTGGGCATGCTTCCACGCCGGGTCGTTTTCATCTTTAAAGAAGAAGGCGCCATTGCCGGTATATTCCGGATAGATATCCAGCTCGCCGGCGACAATCGCCCCGCGCACCACCGGCGTGGTGCCGAGCTGGATTTTATTAATCGTTTTTACGCCGTGGCTTTCCAGCACCTGCTGGATCATATTGCCCAGCAGCGCGCCTTCGGTATCAATTTTCGAGCCGACCTTCACCGGCTCCGCCGCCTGCAGCGGTAAACTTATCAGGGCGGCCAGCGCCAGCGCACCGGACCATTTCATTGCCATCTTCATCCCGCTTCCCTCAGTTCTTTTGCGCTTCGCTTACAGAAGCTTAAGAGAAAAGCGTAGTCCATTTGCTGGCGATACGAAAAAGAAAAGGCCGATTAATCGGCCTTTAACGTGTCACGTTGAGCTTAAGGGCTATTCCTTACAACAGTTCAAACTCGCTCTGCTTCACGCGGGCGGAGTCCACGCCGATAAAGACATTGAATTTGCCCGGCTCAGCAACGTATTTCATCTGCTGGTTCCAGAACTTCAGCGCATCGACGTCAATCGGGAAGCTGACGGTTTGCGTTTCGCCCGGCTTGAGGTTGACCTTTTTAAAGCCGCGCAGCATTTTCACCGGCCGGCTCATGGAGGCAGTGACGTCCTGCAGATACAGCTGAATGACCGTTGCCCCTTCGCGTTTGCCGGTGTTGGTCACCTGCACGCTGGCGGTCACGCTGCCGTCGCGCGGCAGGGTGGCTGACGACATGGTGACATCGGAGACGCTAAAGGTGGTGTAGCTGAGGCCGTAACCAAACGGATACAGCGGGCCGTTGGCTTCATCGAAGTAACGCGAGGTGTACTTGTTCGGTTTCTCCGGATTATACGGCCGGCCGGTATTCAGGTGGCTGTAGTAGGTTGGGATCTGCCCCACCGAGCGCGGGAAAGACATCGGCAGTTTGCCCGACGGGTTATAGTCGCCAAACAGCACGTCGGCGATGGCGTGACCGCCTTCAGTGCCGGCAAACCAGGTCTCCAGCAGCGCATCGGCTTGCTGATCCTCTTTCACCAGCGCCAGCGGACGGCCGTTCATCAGCACCAGCACCAGCGGTTTGCCGGTGGCTTTGAGGGCGGCAATCAGATTGCGCTGGCTCTGCGGCAGGGTGATGTCGGTCCGGCTGGAGGCCTCATGCGCCATGCCCTGCGCTTCGCCCACCACGGCAACCACCACGTCGGATTGCTTCGCCGCCGCGACGGCTTCGTCGATCATTTCCTGCGGCGAGCGCGGGTCAACCTGCACCGCTTTCTCATACAGGTTAAGGAAATCGACAATGCCTTTATCGTCGGTAACGTTCGCCCCTTTGGCGTAAATCACTTTGCCGTTATCGCCCAGCGCTTCTTTGATGCCGGTCAGCACGGTCACCGACTGGTCGGCCACCCCGGCCGCGGACCAACTGCCCATCATGTCGCGTTTGCTGTCCGCCAGCGCTCCCACCACCGCGATAGTGCCGGATTTTTTCAGCGGCAGCGTATCGAGACGGTTTTTCAGCAGTACCAGACTTTCGCGGGCCACTTCCCGCGCCTCTTTGCGATGCAGGCGGCTTTCCGCGTTGGTGTCCTGCGGGTCAGAATCTTTCGGCCCCAGGTGGCTGTAAGGATCGTTGAACAGCCCCATGTCATATTTCACGTTGAGCACATGACGGGTGGCGTCATCCAGCTCGGCCATGGTCACCTTGCCGGACTTCACCAGCCCCGGCAGGTACTTGCTGTAATACTCGTCACTCATGCTCATGTTGATGCCGGACTTAAGCGCCACGCGCACCGCGTCTTCCGGGTCGGAGGCCACGCCGTGCTTAATCAACTCTTTGATGGCGCCGTGGTCGGAGACCGTGATGCCTTTAAAGCCCCACTGGTCGCGCAGGACGTCTTTCAGCAGCCAGGAATCAGCAGTCGCCGGGGTGCCGTTCAGCGAGTTCAGGGCCACCATCACCGCGCCGCTGCCGGCATCAAGCCCGGCTTTGTACGGCGGCATATAGTCGTTGAACAGGCGCTGCGGGCTCATGTCGACCGTGTTGTACTCTTTCCCGCCCTCCACCGCGCCGTAGGCGGCGAAGTGCTTGACGCTGGTCATCACCGAATAGCGGTCCGCCGGGCTCTTGCCCTGCATCGACTCCACCATCGCCTGGCCCATCATCGTGGTCAGATACGTGTCTTCCCCGAACCCTTCGGAAGCGCGTCCCCAGCGCGGGTCGCGGGAGACGTCGACCATCGGCGCCCAGGTCATGTTCAGGCCGTCATCGGCGGCTTCATAAGCTGACACGCGGCCCACGGTCTTCACGGCGTCAAGGTTAAACGATGAGGCCAGGCCGAGGCTTATCGGGAACACGGTGCGCTGACCGTGCAGCACATCGTAGGCAAAGAACAATGGGATCTTCAGGCGGCTAAGCTGCATCACCTGATCCTGCATCACGCGGATATCCGGCCGGGTGACGGTGTTAAAAATCGCCCCCACCTGACCGTTTTTGATCATTTCGCGGATCGCCTCTTTCGGGTTATCCGGGCCAACGCTTATCAGACGCAGCTGGCCGATTTTCTCGTCTACCGTCATTTTTTTCAGCAGATCGGTGACAAAGGCATCCCGCGCCTGCGGGGTCAGAGGGTGGTTACCAAACAGTTCATCCGCCAGCGCGGGTTGCAGCGCCAGACTCACGGCGACGCCTACAGTGCAGAGCCATTTCATTGTTATCTCGCTTTTTCTCAGACGGGGACTCGGTAAAACATAATAAAAACCGCAGTTTGCCATATATATAAACAACGCGCCCGCAGAATGCTAAGGTTCTTCTCTGATTTTTGCGAAACATTCATGCATCAAATTGTCATACAAAGCGCTATGCTTATCCTCGATATTTCGCGCACCACCACAAGGAGTGGAACATGTCATCTGCACCCACTAATACCCATAAAACGTTTCTGGCGGATCTGGCGCGCCTGGTTGGCCCTTCGCATCTGCTGACCGACCCGGCAAAAACCCAACGCTACCGCAAAGGCTTCCGCTCCGGTCAGGGCGAGGCGCTGGCGGTTGTCTTTCCCGGCACCCTGCTGGAACTCTGGCGCGTGCTTAACGCCTGCGTAGACGCCGATAAAATTATTCTGATGCAGGCGGCCAACACCGGCCTGACCGAAGGTTCGACCCCCAACGGCAATGATTACGATCGCGAGATCGTGATTATCAGCACTCTGCGCCTGGATAAACTGCATCTGCTGGACAAAGGCGAGCAGGTGCTGGCCTGGCCCGGCACTACCCTCTATTCGCTGGAAAAAGCGCTCAAACCGCTGGGTCGCGAGCCGCACTCAGTGATCGGCTCGTCATGCATCGGCGCATCGGTGATCGGCGGGATCTGCAACAACTCCGGCGGTTCGCTGGTGCAGCGCGGGCCCGCCTATACCGAAATGTCGCTGTTCGCGCAGATTGACGCCGACGGCAAGCTGAAGCTGGTCAACCATCTGGGCATTGATCTCGGCAGCACGCCGGAGCAGATCCTCAGCCGCCTCGACGACGAGCGCATCAGCGATAGCGATGTGCTGCACGACGGCCGCCACGCCCACGATCACGACTATGTGACCCGCGTGCGCGATGTCGATGCCGACACCCCGGCGCGCTACAACGCCGACCCGGACCGCCTGTTCGAATCCTCCGGCTGCGCCGGCAAGCTGGCGGTTTTCGCCGCGCGTCTGGATACCTTCCCGGCGGAAAAACGCCAGCAGGTGTTTTACATTGGCACCAACCAGCCGCAGGTATTGACCGAGATCCGCCGCCATATCCTCGCCGAGTTCCAGCATCTGCCGGTGGCCGGGGAATATATGCACCGCGATATTTACGATATCGCCGAGAAGTATGGCAAAGACACCTTCCTGATGATCGACAAGCTCGGCACCGACAAAATGCCGTTCTTCTTCACCATGAAGGGGCGCACCGACGCGATGCTGGAGAAAGTCTCGCTGTTTAAGCCGCACTTTACCGACCGCTTTATGCAGAAGCTCGGCCACGTCTTCCCGGCGCACTTACCGGAGCGGATGAAAACCTGGCGTGATAAATATGAACATCATCTGCTGCTGAAGATGGCCGGGGATGGCATCGAAGAAGCGCAGCGCTGGCTGACGGAATACTTCCAGCAGGCCGAGGGGGATTTCTTCGCCTGTACGCCGGAGGAAGGCAGCAAGGCGTTTCTGCACCGCTTTGCCGCCGCCGGCGCGGCCATCCGCTATCAGGCGGTGCATGCTGACGAAGTGGAAGATATTCTGGCGCTGGATATCGCCCTGCGCCGCAACGATACCGAGTGGTTCGAACATCTGCCGCCGGAGATCGACAGCCAGCTGGTGCATAAGCTCTACTATGGCCACTTTATGTGCCATGTGTTCCATCAGGATTACATCGTCAAGAAAGGGGTCGACGCCCACGCTCTGAAAGAGCAGATGCTGGCGTTGCTGAAAGCGCGCGGCGCCCAGTACCCGGCGGAGCATAACGTGGGTCATCTGTATGAGGCCCCGGAGAGCCTGCAGCAGTTCTATCGCCAGAACGATCCGACCAACAGCATGAACCCGGGGATTGGTAAAACCAGTAAGCAGAAATACTGGGGTGAAGCGGCACCAACGCCGGTCTCCCCGGCAGATCCGCAATAATCAGCGGCAGGACTATTCAGCCTGGCGCTTCTGTATTACGCTGCACGCCGGAGAATGTCTCTCCGGCAGATTCAGGAGCGCCGCCATGCCCGCAGAGGCCCCGTTACTCGACAGTGATTTAGAAATTCGTGAAGCGCTGCCCGACGATGCGCACGCCATCGCCGCGCTGTATGTCTGGCACGTGCTCAATGGCCGCGCTTCCTTTGAAGAGATCCCCCCTACCGTTGACGAAATGCGTAAACGGATCAAAACCGTCCGCGATAACGGGCTGCCCTGGCTGGTGGCGCTGTGGCGCGGCGCCATCGTCGGCTACTGCTACGCCACCTTCTATCGGCCTCGTCCGGCCTATCGTTACACGCTTGAGGAATCGATCTACGTGGAATCCGGGATGGGCGGGCGCGGCATCGGCAGCGCGCTGCTGTCGCGGCTGATCGCCGAATGCGAGAAAGGCCCGTGGCGGCAGATGCTGGCGATCATCGGTGATGGCCATAACAATGCCGGTTCGCTGGCGATCCATAAAAAGTTTGGTTTTACCGTGGCGGGTCAACTGCGCAGCGTGGGCTACAAAATGGGCGACTGGCGAGATACGTTGATTATGCAGCGCGCGCTGGGTGACGGCGACTGGACGCTGCCGGAGTGATATCCGGCGTCAAATCCCCGGCTCGCGGCGTAAACGCCTTAGCCGGGCTACCGTTCAGCGCGGTTCCGTAGAGGCGTCAGCCGCCATCCGGCACAAACACCGGCACTCGGCCTGATTGCCCGGCGGCGCTGCGCTTGCCGGGCCTGCGAAGGGGGCGAACCCGGCGCCAAATCACGTAGGCCGGATAAGGCGCGAGCCGCCATCCGGCACAAACGCGGCACGGTGTCGGGTATATTGCTCGGCGGCGCTGCGCTTGCCGGGCCTACGAAAGCGGCGAACCCGGTGCCAAATCACGTAGCCCGGATAAGGCGCAATGCGCCGCCATCCGGGGGACATGTAGATTAATCGTTCTGCGCGGTCTGCGCGCCGCCTTTCAGCATCGCCTCCGCCATCTGCGCTTCGCGCTGCTTTTTATAGCTCAGCGCCGAGGCGGGTACCGGCATCACTTTCCCGGTCTCGATCCAGGTCCGCAAGCGGCTGGCGTCGGCGAAGTGGGTGTATTTACCGAAGGCATCCATCACCACCAGCGCCACCGGGCGTTGGTTAATCACCGTACGCATAATCAGGCAGTGGCCGGCAGCGTTGGTGAAGCCGGTTTTAGTCAGCTGGATATTCCAGTTATCGCGATACACCAGATGGTTGGTGTTGCGGAACGGCAGGCTGTAGGCCGGATGGGCGAAAGTGGCGGTCTCTTCTTTGGTGGTGCTCAGCTGGCCAATCAGCGGATACTGCTCGCTGGCGATCAGCAGTTTGGTCAGATCGCGGGCGGTGGAGACGTTATGCACCGACAGGCCCGTCGGCTCCACGTAGCGGGTATGAGTCATGCCCAGCGCCTGGGCTTTGGCGTTCATCGCGCGAATGAAGGCATCGTAGCCGCCTGGATAGTGATGCGCCAGGCTGGCGGCCGCGCGGTTCTCGGAAGACATCAGCGCCAGCAGCAGCATCGTGCGGCGGCTGATTTGGCTGTTGAGGCGCACGCGGGAGTAGATCCCCTTCATTTCCGGCGTATGGCTGATATCCACCGTCAGCATCTCATCCATCGGCAGATGGGCATCGAGCACCACCATGGCGGTCATCACTTTGGTGATTGACGCCATCGGGCGCACCAGATCCGGCTGGCTGGCATAGATGATTTTTTTGGTGGCCAGATCGACGATCATGGCGCTGCCGGAGGCGATATCCGGCTGCGAGGCGGCAACCGCCGCGGAGGTTTTTGCTAACGCCTGGGGCGCAAAAGGCACAGCCAGCAGCAAGGTCAGGCTGAGCAAAGAGACTCGAAATTTCGGCATCATGGGCATTCTGAAAAGTATTTTTGCACGTTATGGAACGTACGCCGCGAGGTTAAGTGGGCAACATCGCTGGCAAACGCCATCATACCGCGCCGTAAGGCCCTGTGCCTAATAAGAATCGTGAAGAAATGCTGCATTGCCGACACAAAATACATATTTGCCGGCAATGCATATTATCCAGTGACGTGCGATCAGAAGAGTCGGTAACCATACCCCCACAGTACCACGGTGATCGCCAGCAGCACTTCCAGTACCAGCACTCCGATGGCCAGCGTCGAACTGGCGAAGCTTAACCCCTCTTCCCGGTTAATGCTCAGGAAGGTCGGGATGCCCAGATAGAGCAGATAGCCGGTGTAAAACAGCGCGATGGTACCGATCAGCGCGCACAGCCAGACCAGCGGATAGAGCGCCACAATCCCGCTCAGAAACAGCGGCGTGGCCACATAGCCGGCAAACACCATGCAGCGTTTCAGCGAAGGCTGCTGCGGATACTGCCTGGCCATCCACCAGATAACCCGTCCCATGATCGCCACCCCGGCCAGCATCACGGCGTAAAACAGTACCGCCAGCGCCAGACCGGTCAACATCGACAGTTTAATAACGGTGCCGTCGCCGAAGTTCCAGCCCAGCTGCGTAGTGCCGATAAAGGCGCACACCACCGGAACCGCCGCCATCAGCAGCACATGGTGCGTATAGTGATGAGAAATGGTTTCGTTCTCGCTCTTTATCACGCTCATTTCCCGGTTGGGATGAGCGAAGAGCCCCCAGACATGGTTCATAGCGTCCCCCTTGTCACGGCTTCGTACTGCACTGATCCAAGTATAATTCACCCTGTAGATTATTTTGTGTACAGCACAAAAAATCTGCGTCACCGCGTTTTGGTCAGCAGGGTGTATGATTAAAGGTGATGAGATAAGGAGATAAGCTGTTTATGGATATCAATCACCTGATTTCCCAGTATGGCTACGCGGCGCTGATCGTCGGCAGCATGGCGGAAGGTGAGACCATTACCCTGCTGGGCGGCGTCGCAGCGCATCAGGGGTTACTGAAGTTTCCCCTGGTGGTGATCGCCGTCGCCCTCGGCGGGATGATTGGCGATCAGCTGCTCTATCTGGTCGGCCGCCGCTTCGGGGGACGCATTCTGCGCCGTTTCGCCAGCCAGAAGGCGCGAATACGTAAAGCGCAGCGCATGATCCAGCACCGGCCGTGGCTGTTTGTCATCGGCACCCGCTTTATGTATGGCTTCCGGGTAATCGGCCCCCTGCTGATCGGCGCCAGCCGCCTGCCGCCGCGCATTTTCCTGCCGTTGAATATTGTCGGAGCGCTGGTGTGGGCCCTGCTGTTTACCACCATTGGCTATCTCGGCGGCGAGGTGGTTGGCCCGTGGCTGCACCATCTGGACGCCCATCTGAAGCACTGGATCTGGCTGATCCTCGCGGTAGGACTGGTGGTTGCCGCCCACTGGTGGCTCAGGCGGCGAGAAAGGAAGAAGAAAGACTAAACGGCGCCCCCGCAGGCGCGCCGTTGCGCCGGTTATTTCACGCTCTGGTGATAGCCGCCGCCGAGAGCAGAAGTCAGCTGAATGCTGGCGTCAATCCACTGGCCGTGCAGGCGCAATGCGGTAATGCGCTCCTGCAGCGCCGGGAGCTTCGCCATACTGACTCTGGAGCCGGGTAAGATCCCCGCCGCCATTCGGGCCTGCGCCAGGTTCACCACCCGCTGGGCGTCTTTTTCAACCTGCTGCTGCTGCTGGCTTTTGGCCATCAGCGTCTCGACCTGGCTGGCGGTTTTCGCCACCTGGTTGACGGCATCCACCACCGCTTTGTTGTACTGCGCTATCGACAGGCTGTTCTGCGCGCTGGCGATATCCAGATTGGCATTGAGGCGGCCGCTGTCAAAGATCGGCAGCGTCAGTCCGGCGGTGACGCCCATCTGCTGCGCCGAGTGACGGAAAAGATCGCTTAAGTGCAGGGCATCCTGCTGCAGGAACGCCATCAGATTGATGTCGGGATAAAACGCCGCTTTCGCCGCGTCCACTTCGCTCAGCGATGCCTCAATGTACCAGTGAGCAACCTGCAGATCCGGGCGGCGCGCCAGCAGCTCATAGCCGAGGGTATCAGGCAGCTGCGCGCTGACCGTCGGCAGGCTGACCGGTTTGAGGTTCAGCGACTGGCTCTGGCTGTTGGTCAGGGCCATCAGGCGCGCTTCAATCTCTTTCATCGTGCCCGCCACGTCCGCCAGCTGCTGGTCGGTTTTGCTGACGTTAATATCGTTCTCCGCCCCTTCGGCGGAGTTGGTGATCCCGCGCTGCAACAGGGCCTTGTCGACCGTCACGATATTATTTTGCTCACCCTTCACCTGCTGCAGCACTGCTTTAATCGCCGCTTCCGTCTGCCACTGCCAGTACAGGCGCGCCACGCTGCCAGAAAGCAATTCGCGGGTCTGGGCCTGCTCCGCCACCTGGGCTTTCAGCTCGCCGATGCGCGCTTTCACCAGCGCGCGGTTTTTACCCCACAGGTCCAGATCCCAGCCAGCGGTCAGGCCGAAGGTGCCGTTGGTGTACCACGGGCCGGTATTGCCGTCGGTGTCGGTGGCGAACGGCCCCATCAGGCCTTCGGCCGACATGCGCTGGCGTTCAACATCGGCGGAGAAATCCATCTCCGGGCCAAGATTCGCCTGCGACATTCGCGCCTGCGCTTCGGCAAGCCTGATGCGCTGTTCGGCAATTTGCATATCCGGCGCATTGGCGAGTGCGCGCTGAATCAGATTATCCAGTTGGGCATCGTGGTAGTCTTTCCACCAGTCGGTCTGCGGCCAGCCATTTTTCACGGCGGCAGGGAGATCCATGGAAACATGGGAGGCTGGAATTTGCTGCTGCGGCGGATTAGCAACCTCATGAGATGGCGCGCAGCCAGCCAGCGCGATGGCCAGGGGCAATGCCGCCAGCACGCTTTTATTTAATATCAATTTCATTAGACAGGTCAGATAACTTAATCAGGTTGGTTATCATAAGTTAATTGAATTAAACGCGTTTAGTAAAGCGTGTGACTAAATTATTAGTTAGCTAAAAATAAACAACCTTATCAATTCAAGGGATGAATATGAGTCAGAATATTTATGACGACCCGCAGTTTTTTGCCGGCTATGCGACCCTCGATCGCTCGGTGAAGGGGCTGGATGGCGCACCGGAGTGGCCTTCCCTGCAGGCAATGTTGCCGCCGATAACCGGTTTGCGGGTGGTGGATCTCGGCTGCGGCTACGGCTGGTTTTGCCGCTGGGCACAGCAGCAGGGAGCCAGCCAGATAACCGGTTTTGATATCTCCCAGCGCATGCTGGCGCAGGCGCGGGAGATGACCCGCGGGGATGAGATTGTCTACCGCTGCGCCGATCTGCAAACCCTGACGCTGCCCGCCAACAGCTGCGATCTGGTCTACAGCTCGCTGGCGCTGCATTATTTACCGGACATTGCGCCGCTCTTCGCCACCCTGCAGCAGGCGCTGGTTCCCGGCGGCACCCTGGTCTTTTCCGCCGAACATCCCATCTATACCGCCCCCTTGCAGCAGGGCTGGCGGGTGGATGACCAGGGACAGAAAAGCTGGCCGGTCAGTCACTATCAGCAGGAGGGTGAGCGCGTCAGCAACTGGTTTGCCGAGGGCGTCATCAAGCAACATCGCAAGCTCTCAAGCTGGATAAACGCGCTTATCGCCGCGGGTTTTGTGCTGGAGCAGCTGGATGAGTGGGGTCCGAGCGCCGAACAGATTGTCCAACAGCCCGCCCTGGATGAAGAGAAAGAACGTCCGATGATCTTTTTACTGCGCGCGCGTAAACCGGGCTAATCCCCCGCCCGGCGATGACCGGGCGGGCATCCTTTACGCTTTCAGGCTGGCGCCGCGGCTGGCAATCACCTCTTTATACCAGTCAAAACTCTTCTTCTTACTGCGCGCCAGGGTGCCGGTGCCGTCATCATGACGGTCGACATAGATAAAGCCATAGCGCTTCGACAGCTCCGCCTTCGAGGCGCTCACCAGGTCAATCGGCCCCCAGCTGGTAAAGCCCATCAGCTCAACGCCATCGTCAATGGCTTCCCGCGCCTGCACCAGATGGTCGTTCAGGTAACTGATGCGGTAGTCATCGTTAATGCTGCCATCGGCTTCCACCTTATCCTTGGCGCCCAGACCATTTTCCACGATAAACAGCGGCTTCTGATAGCGATCCCACAGCACGTTCAGCAGCGTACGCAGGCCCAGCGGGTCTATCTGCCAGCCCCACTCCGAGCTCGCCAGGTGCGGGTTCGGCACCATGCTGAGAATATTGCCGCGCGCCTGCTGGTTCAGCGCCTCGTCGGCGGTGACGCAGCCGGTCATGTAGTAGCTAAAGGAGATAAAGTCGACGGTGGTTTTCAGCGCTTCACGATCGGCATCGGTAATGGTGAGTGTGATACCGTTGTCGCGGAAAAAGCGCAGCATATAGCCCGGGTACGCGCCGCGCGCCTGCACGTCGCCAAAGAACTGCCAGCTGCGGTTCTCCTGCAGCGTCTCAAACACATCTTCCGGTTTGCAGCTCAGGGGATACATCAGCCCGCCGAGCAGCATATTGCCGATTTTGCCCTCGGGCACCAGCTCGTGACAGGCTTTAACCGCCAGAGCGCTGGCCACCAGCTGGTGGTGAATCGCCTGATACACCTCGCCTTTGCTGCTGCCGGCCGGCAGGCCGACGCCGGTCATCGGAGCATGCAGCGACATATTGATTTCGTTAAAGGTCAGCCACAATTTGACCTTATTTTTATAGCGGCTGAACACCGTGCGGGCGTAGCGCTCAAAGAAACCAATCACCTCCCGGCTGCCCCAGCCGCCGTAGTTTTTTACCAGCGCCCACGGCATTTCATAATGCGACAGCGTCACCAGCGGGGTGATGTTGTGCTTCGCCATCTCGTCGAACAGCTTGTCGTAGAACGCGAGACCGGCTTCGTTGGGCTCGGCGTCATCGCCGTTGGGATAGATGCGGGTCCAGGCGATGGACACCCGCAGGCAGTTAAAGCCCATCTCGGCGAACAGAGCGATATCTTCCGGGTAGCGATGGTAAAAATCGATCGCCACATCCTTAATACCGCTGTCGCCGGGTACGCGCTCGACCACCTCGCCGAACACGCCGTGCGGCTGCACATCGGAGGTGGATAAGCCTTTGCCCTCTTCCAGATAAGCCCCTTCCACCTGATTCGCCGCGGTCGCGCCGCCCCATAAAAAATCCGCCGGGAATGTTTTCATCTCTCTCTCCTGTGATTAATGGCTGACTGACAACAGCGGCTGGCCGGCTTCGACGGCGCTGGACGCCACCGTATCAATTTCCCGGTAGTCGTCGCTGTTGCTGATAATGATCGGGGTCGCCAGGTCGTAACCGGCATCCAGAATCGCCTGACGATCGAACTCGATCAGCAGATCGCCGGCCTGCACCCTGTCGCCCTCTTTGACATGTGCGGTAAACGGCACGCCGTCGAGTTTGACCGTGTCGATGCCGACGTGGATCAACAGCTCAATGCCGCTGTCGCTCTGCAGGCCGATGGCATGTTTAGTCTGAAACAGGGAAGCCACTTCGCCCGGGAACGGGGCAATCACTTGGCCCACCGCCGGGATAATGGCGACCCCTTTACCGAGCAGGCCGCTGGCGAAGGTGCTATCCGGCACCTGCTCGAGGGCGATAACGCTGCCGCTCATCGGCGCCAGAATATCGTTTGCCGAGGCCGGGGCTACCGTCACGGCGCCCGGTGCAGCGCTGGCGCGCGGCATGCCGGCGAAGAAGGTCAGCACGCAGGCGAGCACGAAAGCCACGCCGGTGCCGATAAGCCCGCCCCAGACGCTGGCGTCAATGCCGCCGGGCGGGATCATCTGCGCCGGGAAAAAGATATTCGGCACACCGAACGAGTAAGCATGGCTATTACTGAAGGCAGTGATCGCCCCGCCGATGGCGCCGGCGATACAGCCGAAGATAAACGGACGACGCAGCGGCAGGGTCAGACCGTAGATAGCCGGCTCGGTGATGCCAAACAGCCCGGCAGAGAAGGCGGAACCGGCCAGCATCCGCTGACGCGCATCGCGGGTGGCCAGCAAAATCCCCAGAACCGCCCCCACCTGGGCAATCACCGCCGGAAGAATAATCGGCAGCATGGAGTCGTGACCAAGTACTGTCATGTTGTTGATCATCAACGGCACCAGCCCCCAGTGCAGGCCAAAAATAACGCACACCTGCCACATGGCGCCCAGTACCGCGCCCGCCAGCCATGGGGCAAACGCATAAATGAACTGGTAGCCGTTGGCCAGCAGATGGCTCAGCCAGGTGGCGACCGGGCCAATCACCAGGAAGGTGAGCGGGACCACCACCGCCAGGCAGATCGCCGGGGTGAAGAAGTTTTTCATCGATGACGGCAACAGCGCGTTGCTCTTGCGCTCCAGCCAGCAGCAGACCCACGAGGCGAGAATAATCGGGATCACTGACGAGCTGTAGTTGATAAAGGTCACCGGGATGCCGAGAAAGTGCTCCACCGCCGCGCCCGGCGCCTGGCTGGCCTCAAAGGCCTGAATCATCAGCGGGTGGGTTAACGCCCCGCCAATCACCATCGAGATAAACGGGTTGCCGCCAAACTTCTTCCCGGCGGTATAGCCAAGAAACAGCGGGAAGAAAAAGAACAGCGCGTCGCTGGCGGCAAACCAGATTTTATAAGTCCCCTGCTCCGGCGTAAGCCAGCCGCAGGTCACCGCCAGCGCCAGCAGGCCTTTCAGCAGACCGGTCGCCGCCATCACGCCGATAAACGGTGTAAAAATGCCGGAAATGATGTCGATAAGCTGGCTTAACACCGATCCTTTAGCCGCTTTTTCCCCGGCAACCGGTTCGCTGTCATCGCTTAACCCCGCCTCCTGGCGCACCGCCAGCCAGACGTCGTGAACGTGGTTGCCAATCACCACCTGAAACTGGCCACCGCTCTCCACCACCATAATGACGCCCGGATTGGCCTTCAGCCCTTCGGCATCGGCTTTGCCGTTATCTTTCAGTTTAAAACGCAGACGTGTCGCACAGTGAACCAGACTCACAATGTTCTCTTTGCCGCCGACGCGGTTGAGAATATCCTGCGCGAGTGCTTTATATTCCATGCTCTTTTCCTTACTGCCGCTGCCCGCAGACAACCGGCGACTGAGTAGTAAAAAATAAAAAAACCCGAGAACCACGCCGGTGGGCGTCGCGCTCAGGTTTTGCCTGCATCATGCAGTAACAATCCAGTTTTGTTGGGGGGAATTAACGCCCCTCTTTTCTTACCCGTTCGATATGAATGGCAAGAAACATAATCTCTTCGGTGGTCAGCGACCGCTGATACTGCTTTTGCAGATGCGTCGCCACCGTTTCCGCACACTTCCACGCTTTAGCGTAGTTATCTTTCACCGCGCTGTGCAGCGAGACGTCGTCATCTTCCACCACCGTGCGCGTCAGCATCCGCTGGGCGAAAAATTTCAAGTGGGTAACGAAACGCTGATAGCTCAGCGACTCTTCATCGTAATTCAGCTGCAGCTGATACTTCACCAGCTGCAGGATCTCCTGCATCACCCGGGTCACGTGCATGACCTCCGGCATTTCGCTGTTGAGCTGCGCCGTCACCAGATGCAGGGCGATAAATCCGGCTTCATCCTCCGCTAGCTCCACGCCAAGCCTTTTGGCAATAATGGCCCTTGCCTCCTGACCCAGCGCGAACTCCTTCGGATACAGCCGCTTAATCTCCCACAGCAGCACGTTACGCAGTGCGATGCCCTTTTTCTGCCGCTCGATAGCAAAATGACAGTGATCCGTTAATGTGATGTACAAACTTTCCTGTAGCTTGCCCAGCCGCCCGCGTGCCAGGTCGATAATGCGATCGCAGGTGGTCATCTCTTCTAACGGTATCTGACTGAGTAACTCACCTAAGCGGCCTACCAGTTCATCGCTCTGTAAGGCGAAGACTTTTTCAATTTTACTGTCGTCCAGCACGTCGCCCGGGCGTTTCTGAAAGGCCAGCCCTCGCCCCATCACCACCTGTTCGCGCCGGTGCTCGTCAAGAACCACCACCACATTGTTATTGAGTACTTTGGCGATTTGCATATAGACCCCAGAAACAAAAAAACCTGACCCCCGACGAAACGCCAGGTGATCAGGTTTTGCCTGCCGCAGCAGTTGCAATCCAACACCCGCACTGTAACAACTTCTGCTGCGCGCTCAACCTGACAAGTGAAAAAACGTGATTAAGATCGCGACTATCAGAAAGTCACCACCGTTTTCCACTCCACCACCCATGCGTCCTGGGTCTGCGCGACGCCGCCCGGACGGTGCCAGTACTGCAGGCCCGGCTGCAGCTCCAGCCAGGAGACCGGGCGGAAGCGATAATAGAGCTCGCCGTTCAGCGAATGACCGGCCACCGGCTGGTAAGCCGGATCGTTATAGTCGGTGGCCCCGCTGATCTGGTTCATATAGCGCTGGTTACGTGCGTAGTGGCTGCTCATGTCGATCCACGTCAGACCAAAGCCAATCCAGTCCTCCGGGCGGGCGTCAAACAGCCCGCGGTAGCGCATGGAGGCGGCGACGGCGGAGTGGATATAGTTGCTGCGCTGGTCGCTGAGGCTGCCGCTCAGCGAGACGCTCATCCCCCGCAGCGGGTCGTCGGCGTGGCGGGTGATCTGCTGGTTCAGGCCGGCGTACATAAACCAGGTGCTGTCGTGCTCGGCGTAGCCTTGCGGATCGGTCGCCCCGGCGCCGCCGGATTTGCCGCTGTAGAGGTCGGTTTGCGGCGCGTTAGTCCAGACCACACCCAGGTTATAGGCTCCCGGCAGGCCATTCATCAGCGGACGGGTTTCGATCTCCATCGGCAGTAAAATGCCTTTGCTGCCCTTCGTCGACCCGCTCCAGGCGTGACTGCGCGCGGTAGCCTGCGGGTTTTGCTCCATCACCCCGCCTTTCAGGGTGACCGTCGGCGTCAGCTTGTACTCCAGGGTGGTGCCCCAGGTGTGGATGTTCCAGTTATTCCAGGTCAGCGAGTTGGCCGATTTCCCACCGCACTGGGTCAGTAGCTGAAAATCGCAGGGAATGATCTGGTCGAAAGTTTGCACCTTGTTCATCATGCCGATGCGCCAGGTCAGGCGACGGTCGTCAAAGCTGCGGGCAAAGGTCAGCCAGCCGAGGCGGGTGATCGACCCGCCGCCCCAACTCTCCTGCGACAGATCGTTGAAACTCACCCGCGGATCCTGCAGCCGTTTCGTGGTGAGGTTATCATCGTGGTTACGGTTGACGATGTTGCCTTCGAGACGCGCATCCGGTATGCCGGTCCAGCGCTCCAGATCCTGGGTAAAGGTCAGCGCCACCTGGTCAATATAGGCCAGGTGTTTATCATGGTCGTAACCGCCGCCGGCGTTGTAGGCCATCTCGTTAAGATACCCGAGATTATAATGAAAGCCGTTCTCTTCGAGGATCGGACGAATGCCCAGCATATCGCCCAGCAGCCCCTGCTGCCCGGCTTCGAACCCCAGCACGCTGCCGTTCCACGCCGGAGTTTCCGCGGCGCTCACGGCAGGCACCATTGCCGCCAGCGCCGCGCCGATCAAAAGCTGATTTATTTTTTTGTTATGCATTGTGATATCCACCGTGACTGAATAAAAACAAAGGGGATCCCCAGGTTATTTATTTACCTGTTTTCTTTTTTAAAAAATGAATGGCAAAGGGCGTCCGCCGGTAATAAAACCGCGACGATGCCAGAGAAAACGTTAATTACAACCTATTGTTTTACATAAGCATTTTTTCACCATTGAATTTTAGCCAAAAAAAAACCTAAGCACTTTCCGCCACGAATGACGAAAATGCTTAGGTTTTGCCTGGGTTCAGTAGCAATCCTGAATTGATTGACCGCACATTATCACTTTATTCAACTCATGCCTACCAGCAATAGGCAGGCAAGTAATAATATGTGAAGCAAATAACAGTATGGTGTTTAATAGCGGGCGATGGCCGCCGCTATTTCAGCAGACGTTTGCAGGGCGCGAATTTCATTAAACAGAGTCAGCGCCTCACTATATTCCTTGCGTAAATAGCCTAACCATTGCTTAATTCTCGCCACATGATACAGACCGGTGTCGCCCTGCTTTTCCAGGCGGGTATATTTTTGCAACAGCTGAACCACCTGCGGCCACGGCATGCGCGGTTCGTTATATTTGATCACCCGGCTGAGGTTCGGCACGTTGAGCGCCCCGCGGCCAATCATCACCGAATCGCAGCCGGTGACGGCCATACAATCCTGGGCGCTTTGCCAGTCCCAGATCTCGCCGTTGGCCACCACCGGAATGGTCAGACGCTGGCGGATCTCACCGATCGCCTGCCAGTTAATGCGTTCGGCTTTGTAGCCATCTTCTTTGGTGCGGCCGTGAACCACCAGCTCGCTGGCCCCGGCCTGCTGCACCGCATCGGCGATTTCGAAGCGCCGTTCGCCGCTGTCCCAGCCGAGTCGCACCTTGACGGTCACCGGCAGATGATCGGGAACCGCTTCGCGCATGGCTTTCGCACCGCGATAGATCAGCTCCGGATCTTTCAGCAGCGTCGCCCCGCCGCCGCTGCCGTTCACCAGCTTAGACGGACAGCCGCAGTTTAAATCCACCCCCCACGACCCCAGCTCCACCGCGCGGGCGGCGTTTTCCGCCAGCCACTCGGGATATTGTCCCAGCAGCTGGACGCGCACGCGGGTGCCGGACGGCGTGCGGCTCTGATGATGCAGTTCCGGGCACAGCCTGTAGAACGATTTTACCGGCAGCAGTTGATCCACCACGCGCAGAAATTCGGTGATGCACAGATCGTAATCGTTAACCTCGGTCAGCAGCTCGCGCACCAGCGAATCGAGCACGCCTTCCATCGGCGCCAGTAGAACACGCATATCGTTATCCGGAAAAAAAAGAGGCGCTATGGTAGCGCCTCCAGGCATTGGTGGAAAGCGCTCAATGCGTCCGGCCTGCCGTACGCCATTCCCCGTTCGGCGAATGCGGCAAAGCGAGGAGATAATCTCTATGCTTTACAGGAGTATGCGGCGTCTCATGCCGCCTTTATTTGCCGCGCCTCGTTCAAAAAGGTAGCGTGGGATCCGATATACCCTAAGCTGCGAGCTGTCGGGTCCTGCCGGGAGAGGCTATTGTTCCCGTACGCTATCAGCGCTATGCGTAGAATTCATGATGTGATCGGTAGCACATTTTAGGGATTAATTGTATGATGAATGCACTTCATCAAGGGTTATTACCATGAGTAAATCGCTGACTATTATCTGGCAGTACCTGCGGGCCTTCGTCCTGATTTACGCCTGCTTATACGCCGGAATTTTTATCGCCGGACTGCTGCCCATCACTATCCCCGGCAGCATCATCGGCATGCTGATCCTCTTCGTGCTGCTGGCGCTGCAAATTATGCCGCCGCAGTGGGTCAATCCTGGCTGCAATATCCTGATCCGCTATATGGCGCTATTGTTCGTGCCCATCGGCGTCGGCGTGATGCAATACTGGGATCTGCTGCGCGCCCAGCTGGGGCCAGTCGTCATCTCCTGCGCCATCAGCACGCTGGTGGTGTTTGTGGTGGTGAGCTGGAGCTCTCACCTGGTGCATGGCGAACGTAAAGTGATTGGGCAAAAGGAAAAGAAAAATGATGCATGAAATCTGGTGGTCGCTGCCGCTAACCCTGATCGTCTTTTTTCTCGCCCGCAGGCTGGCCGCCCGCTTTAAGTTCCCGCTGCTCAACCCGCTGCTGGTGGCGATGGTAGTTATAATTCCGTTTCTGCTGCTGACCGGGATCTCCTATGAGCGTTATTTTGCCGGCAGCAAAGTCCTGAACGATCTGCTGCAGCCGGCGGTGGTCGCGCTGGCCTTTCCACTGTATGAGCAACTGCACCAGATCCGCGCGCGCTGGAAATCAATCATCACCATCTGCTTTATCGGCAGCTGCGTGGCGATGATCACCGGTACTACCGTCGCCCTGCTGATGGGCGCCACGCCGCAAATCGCCGCCTCTATTCTGCCTAAGTCGGTCACTACGCCAATTGCCATGGCGGTCAGCGGCAGCATCGGCGGTATTCCGGCCATCAGCGCCGTGTGCGTGATTTTTGTCGGCATCCTCGGCGCGGTATTCGGCCATACGCTGCTTAACCTGATGCGCATTCGCACCAAAGCGTCACGCGGCCTGTCAATGGGCACCGCCTCGCACGCCCTCGGCACTGCCCGCTGTGCGGAACTGGACTACCAGGAAGGGGCGTTTAGCTCGCTGGCGCTGGTGCTGTGCGGGATCATCACCTCGTTGATGGCACCGTTCTTATTTCCGCTGATCCTCGCGGTGGTGGGATAAACTGTGATTCAAATCACATTTTTTAATGCAACAAATCAAAGTTGCATAAACAATGAGATATTCATCACATATGAGACTGCTGGACGCCCGTACACTGGCTTCCCATTACATTGTTATGAGGCAACGCTATGCACTCACGTTTTCAAGCTGCTTTGACGACTCTGGCAGCAGACCTGCAGGCGGCCATCGCCCCGATGCTCGCCGACCCGCACTTCCCGGCGCTGCTCGAAGCCGATCAGGTGGCGACGCTGCAGCAGGCGACAGGTCTGGACGAAGACGCGCTGGCCTTTGCGCTACTGCCGCTTGCTGCCGCCTGCGCGCGCGCCGACCTTTCTCATTTTAACGTCGGGGCGATCGCCCACGGCGTCAGCGGCCGCTGGTACTTTGGCGGCAATATGGAATTTCTCGGGGCGACCATGCAGCAGACCGTTCACGCCGAGCAGAGCGCCATCAGCCACGCCTGGCTGCGCGGCGAGACCTCCCTGCGCGCTATTACGGTGAACTACACGCCGTGCGGCCATTGCCGTCAGTTTATGAACGAACTGAACAGCGGACTGGCGCTGCGCATTCATCTGCCGGGCCGCGAAGCGCATGCCCTGGAGCACTATCTGCCGGACGCCTTTGGTCCGAAAGATCTGGAGATCAAAACCCTGTTGATGGATGCACAGGACCATGGCTACCCGGTGAGCGGCGATGCCCTGACCCAGGCAGCCATTCAGGCCGCCAACCGCTGCCATGCGCCCTACAGCCACTCGCCCTCCGGCGTGGCGCTGGAGCTGAAAGACGGCACCATTTTCAGCGGCAGCTATGCGGAAAACGCGGCGTTCAATCCGACGCTGCCGCCGCTGCAGGGGGCGCTGAATCTCCTGAGCCTCAACGGCTATGATTATCCCGCTATCCAGCGGGCAATCCTCGCGGAGAAAGCCGACGCGGCGCTGATCCAGTGGGATGCCACCGTCGCCACCCTAAAGGCGCTGGGCTGCCAGAATATCGAGCGCGTCCTGTTAGGTTGATCAGCCTGAGCAGATTGCCGGATGACGGTTTCGCCTTATCCGGCCGACCTGTTATACCGTGATGTTGTCGGGTGGCACTACGCTTACCCGACCTACGGTTCGCGCCATGGCGAGCTGAAGATCTCTATGCCGGGTGTCGGCTCACGCCTTACCCGACCTGCGTTCGGCGATCTGTCTATATTGCTGAAAATCCCCGCAATCAAACGCGGGTTTCTTGCGCTTACCCGGCGGGTAAAGTAGCCTGAAGACTCCGTTGTCTATTATTGAGCCAAGTTCATGTTAAAGCGTGTGTTCTACAGCCTGTTAGTCCTGCTCGGCCTGCTGCTGTTGACCGTGCTGGGCCTTGACCGCTGGATGAGCTGGAAAACCGCGCCCTATATCTATGATGAGCTGCAGGACCTGCCCTACCGTCAGGTCGGCGTGGTGCTGGGCACCGCCAAATATTACCGCACCGGCGTCATCAATCAGTATTACCGCTACCGCATCCAGGGCGCGCTGAACGCCTACAACAGCGGCAAGGTCAACTATCTGCTGCTGAGCGGCGATAATGCTCTGCAAAGCTACAATGAACCGATGACCATGCGTCGGGACCTGATTAAAGGCGGCGTCGATCCTGCCGATATCGTGCTGGACTATGCCGGCTTCCGTACGCTCGACTCGATTGTCCGCACCCGCAAAGTGTTCGATACCAACGACTTCATTATCATCACCCAGCGCTTCCACTGCGAACGGGCGCTGTTTATCGCCCTGCATATGGGGATCCAGGCCCAGTGCTACGCGGTGCCGTCGCCGAAGGATATGTGGAGCGTGCGGCTGCGCGAGTTCGGCGCCCGCTTTGGCGCGCTGGCGGACCTCTATATCTTCAAACGGGAACCGCGCTTTCTCGGCCCTCTCATCCCGATTCCGGCTCAACAGCATGACGTACCGGATGACGCCCAGTCCTACCCGGCAGTCACTCCGGAGCAGCTGCTGGAACTGCAGAAAAACACAAAACCCGCCAATGAGTGATATAAGATGCATTAATCATGCGATGCCAAAACAATGCGTATTATAAGTAACGTTAATTGCATGAATGCTCTTTAATGAGTAATATTTCACTCATCATCCTTTTTGGAGGGCGAGATGGAAACATTAACGGTACAAGCCTTTCTCAATGCGGAGTGGCAAGACATTGCGTTGATAAAATTCCCCGGTAGTGAGCAAGGGGACTGGTTTACAACACAAATCGACTATCTTACCGATTACGCCATCGACTTTCTGGAACGCGATGACTATCACGCCGTGTCGCTCAACCATCCCGTTTCGCTTTATTTTGAGGATCACGGAAATCCTGGATGGTTAAGATTTATAGACGATATCATTCCAGGCGGCGCCAGCCGACGTTACTGGGTTAACTTTTTAGATATCAGTGAACTTCCTCAGGGCCAGCAGAATTTCATCTTGCTCAAATTCGGCACGATGTCGCCAGTGGGAAATTTACGCATTAAAGACTCGGTGCCGGACTGGGATAGTCTGGCAAGCAGTAAAACGTTCTCTGTCACTGATGTCATGAATCGTGCCAGTGATTTTCTCGACTATGACCAGGAACGAGGAGCCGCAGCAGGAGGGGCTACATTATCCCTCTCTCTGGTTGCCGCGATTTGATATCAGAAGAGACGGTGATGGCCGGATAATGAGATTGGGAATGGAGTCAGTCTATTCTCTGTTACAAAAAGCGCCAGCGACGATACTTGATCATGAAACCACGCTGCGGATCCTAATCGAAAAGATCACATCCAGTAATATGGTAAGAGTACAGAATTATCGCTTTGATGTTCAAGGATTTATCATCGATTGGGTACGTCGAGACTTATTAAACATTATTTTTGGCAATAGTGATAACCATGGACGTAATACTGCATTTATGAAAGCAGATAATGAAATTATCCTTGCGCCAATCTACGATTTTGCACCAATGAAAGCCGACCCGGAAGGTATACCGCGCACGATGAAGTGGTCATTAGCCTGCGAATCAGGAGGCGAATATAACTTTGGCGCCATCGCACAAGCTTTGGCTGAATGGATCACCCCTGACACATTGCTTAATGCTTTAAGTGAAACCGCATCTCAACTCGTTGATTTACCATCCCGTCTTAAAGTACGCGGCGTTCCTGTTCAGATTCTGGAAATGCCATCAATTGGTTTTAAATTTATACCTGACAAACTCGCTCGCTGGGGGCTGTTATGAAGACCCTGAATAAAAAAGAAACAGAAATCCAAAATACCTTAGCCAGGCTGCGGGCGGATAACCCACCATCCCTACCCGCCACCGGGGTAACGGCTACGGAAAAAAAAGCTCGTTCAGAGATAAGCAGACAACGCGTCTCGGCTGGTTTAAAAAAAGTCAAAACGGTCGATCGTCAGGCGGTCATTCACGCCATTATCCATGACATCATGCTAGGCGCCATCAGCCAGGGAGAGGCCCTGAAAAAACTGAGAGTAGAAGTTCTAGGTTTACGCCAGGATGAATATGCCCGGCTAGTGAATGTCTCTCGTAAGACCTTATCTGATGTGGAAAATGATAAAGGCAATTATTCTGCCGAGATCATTAATAAAATCTATAAGCCGTTTGGCCTTGAAACAGGACTCGTCCCTATTTCTAAAACACTTATTTCTCCTCTATTTAAATAGTAAAAACCCGCGCCAGGCGCGGGTTTTTGATGCGTTCAATCTTATTTCTTACGGGCGTATTTCAGGGAGTCCAGCGCCACGGCGAAGATAATAATCGCCCCCTTAATAATGTACTGCCAGTAAGGGTTGACGCCGATATAGGTCAGGCCGTAGTTGATGACGGTGAAGATAATCACCCCGGTCACCACGCCGAATACGGTCCCTACCCCGCCGCTGAACGAAACGCCGCCCACCACGCAGGCGGCGATGGCGTCCAGTTCGTACATAAAGCCGAGGTTATTGGTCGCCGAGCCGATACGCCCGGCTTCCAGCAGGCCGCCGAAGGCGTAAAACACGCCGGAGAGGGCATAGATCATCAGCAGGTTCAACGCCACGTTAACCCCGGAGACTTTCGCCGCTTCCGGGTTACCGCCGATAGCGAAGATGTTTTTACCAAAGCGCGTCTTGTTCCACAGGATCCAGACAAAGAAGACGGCAATCAGCGCGTAGAAGGTAATGTAGGACAGGCGGAACGAGCCCAGCGCCACAAACCCCTGGGCAAAATGGGAGAAGTGGCTGTCAAAACCGGAGATCGGCGACGCGCCCACGAAGTCGTAGTACAGCGAGTTAATGCCGTACACGATGATCATAGTGCCGAGGGTGGTAATAAACGGCGTCACGTTCAGGTAGGCGATGACGATCCCGTTAATCAGGCCGATGACCGCCCCGATGGCGCACACCAGCAGGATCACCAACGGGATCGGCATGGTCGCCATATCCGGGAACACCTTGTTGGCATTATCCACCGCCTGCAGCATGGTGGCGGCAATCACCGCCGCCAGTCCCACCTGACGGCCGGCGGAGAGGTCGGTCCCCTGCGTGACGATAAGTCCGGCCACGCCCAGGGCAATAATAATACGCACCGAAGACTGAGTCAGGATATTACTCAGGTTGAGCAGACTTAAAAATGTCGGATCCTGGAAAATAATAATGGCCAACAGGACCAGAAGGACGACATATATCCCACCCTCTTTCAGGTAAGTGAGAAAACTCTTTTTATTTAACGCACTCATGTGAAGCCCCTGATCTTAAAGGTGCAATGACGCAAGACGCAGTATTTCGTTTTGCGTGGTGGTTTTAGTCTCTACAATGCCCGCGACAAGGCCATTGCTCATCACCAGAATGCGGTCGGTAATCCCCAGCAGTTCCGGCATTTCGGAAGAAATAATAATGATCCCTTTGTCTTTTTTAGCCAGCTCGGCAATCAGCTGGTAGATCTCGAATTTGGCGCCGACGTCGATACCGCGCGTTGGCTCATCCAGCATCAGGATCTCCGGCTGGGTCAGCAGCCAGCGGCCTATAATGACCTTTTGCTGGTTACCACCGGAAAGCGAACCGATCTGCGTATGCTGGCCGGGGGTTTTAACGCGCATCGAGTCAATAACCCACTGGGTGTCGCTCTTCATTCGCGAGTTATCCAGCAAGCCGATGCTGTTTTTATATTTCTTAATATTGGAGATCAGCGAGTTAAAACCGATATCCAGATAGGCATAAATCCCGGTGGAGCGCCGCTCCTCGGTCACCAGTGCAAAACCGTGGTTAATCGCCTCGTTGGCGCTGTGGTTGTTGATCTTCTTACCGTGCAGGGTGATGGTGCCGCTGGCCTTCTCACGGATCCCGAACAGGGTCTCCACGATGTCGGTGCGTTTAGCGCCTACCAGGCCGGCGATACCGAGAATTTCGCCCTTATGCAGATCAAAGGAGACATCGCGAATGGAGGGTTGACGCAGCGAGGTGAGATTGCGCACCTGGAGGATCACTTCTCCCGGGGTATTTTCGCGATCCGGAAAACGCTGGTTGAGCGAGCGCCCGACCATCATGGCGATAATCTTGTCCATATCCAGCCCTTCCAGCGGCTGGGTGGCGATCCACTGGCCGTCGCGCAGGATGGTTATTTCATCGCACAGCTGGAAAATTTCTTCCATTTTATGCGAGATATAGACGATACCGCAGCCGCGATCTTTCAGCTTGCGGATGATCTTAAACAGATGGTTGACCTCTTTTTCCGTCAGCGATGACGTCGGCTCGTCCATGATGACGATTTTGGCGTCATAGGAAAACGCCTTAGCGATCTCAATCATCTGCATCTGGGATACCGATAAGGTACCGACGCGGGCACGCGGGTCGATATCAATATCCAGCTCATCAAAAATGGCCTTGGTATCCCGGTACATTTTGTCCTGATCGACAAACATGCCTTTGGTGGGATAGCGTCCGAGCCACATGTTATCCATGACTGAACGCTGTAAAACCAGGTTTAATTCCTGATGCACCATCGATATACCGTTTTCCAGGGCTTCTTTCGCCGAATGGAAATCGATCTCTTTTCCCTGAAAAAGAATGCTACCGGAATCTTTTTGATAGATCCCAAAAAGGCATTTTAATAATGTCGATTTGCCGGCGCCGTTCTCACCCATTAACGCATGAATGGAGTGCGGACGAACCTTCAGGTTGACATTATCAAGAGCCTTGACGCCAGGAAACGATTTGTTGATGTTGGTCATTTCCAACAAATATTCGCCTGACCGTTCGCTATTATTGCTGACCATAGTTATACCTGGCTGCGTTCATGCACGCCCCGTCCGGCGCAATAACGCCAGCAGGAGTCTGGTTCTGTATCAGGAATAATCGGGCGTGGTTAAACCACGCCCGCAACTCACATCACGATTACTTGTCGGTAAACTGGCTCAGGTTGTCTTTATCGACGCCCACGTACGGTACGCGAACAATCTTGTTGTCAATTTTCCAGTTGGTGCCCGCCGCGGCTTCTTTACCTTCCGCGAGGTTTTTCGCCAGATCGAAGGTCGCTTTCGCCTGGTTGTTGGCATCGTTCAGCACGGTACCGGCCATCGCGCCGGATTTCACCAGCGCCAGCGCTTCTGGCAGGGCATCGACGCCAAACACCGGAATGCTGCTCTTGTTGTGCGCTTTCAGCGCTTCAACCGCACCCATCGCCATGGCATCGTTGTTCGCGATCACTACTTCAATCTTGTTCGCATTCGGGCCGGAGAGCCAGGCGTCCATTTTGTCTTTCGCCTGCGCGGTATCCCACATGGCGGTATCCAGCTGCAGCTGCTGGGTCTTCAGACCTTTATCATTCAGCTCTTTGATAACGTAGGTGGTACGCGCTTCCGCATCCGGATGGCCCGGCTCGCCTTTCAGCAGGACGAACTGGATCTGGCCGTCTTTATTCAGATCCCAGTTCGGGTTGGCTTTCCAGTGCTTGGCGATCAGATCGCCCTGAATAATCCCCGACTCTTTCGAATCGGTACCGACGTAATAAGCCTTGTCATAACTATCCAGCGCTTTGCGGGAAGGCTCTTTGTTGAAGAACACCACCGGAATATTCTGCCCGCGCGCTTTTTCAATCACTGTTCCCGCTGCCGCCGGGTCAACCAGGTTAATCGCCAGCGCCTTCACGCCTTTCGCCAACAGCACGTCAATCTGATCGTTTTGCTTCGACTGGTCGTTCTGCGAGTCATTCATCAGCAGCTGGACGTCAGGCGCGGATTTGCCATCTTTTTCAATCGCCTTACGCACCACCGACATAAAGTTGTCGTCATATTTATAAATCGTCACGCCGATACGGGTATCTGCTGCGTGTGCGGCGGCGCCAAATAACAGACCAGCCATTACAGCAGACAGGGTAAACACCTTCTTATTCATGGAATCTCCGGTTTTATTATGCAGGGTCATTATTGTGAAAAAGTGCGGGCGGGGTTTGTTGCATTAGTGTTACCGCACAACGCATTTCACGACGAAAATTCGGTCTTCCGTGTCGGGTAACGCTCCAGAAAAATACGACTCTAAAACTCGTTTAACGCCTTGTTCCTACTTAAAAAAGTGAGGATAACCCATCACCTCGTGGTTCAGACTGGTAAACGCTGCCATCATAATCAGGCGAATGTTAATATACTGTGAATTTACTCACAAATTGAAAGCGGTTACATCCCATCACCGCTTCAGTTAGTGATCGGCCCCACAGTTTGCCGCTGGGCAACGGAATGACGGCGCACCAGCGTCGGCATAAAGCAGTGCGTTGCCTCGCGATCCAGCTTGCCGGCCGCCCCCAGCAGCGCCAGCTCGGTGGCCAGCTTTGCCATCGACATTACCGGATAGCGCACGGTAGTGAGTTGAGGATCGGTGTAACGGGAAATAGGAATATCATCAAAGCCAATCAGCGACAGATGCTGCGGCACGACAATGCCGTTGTCCTTCAGGGTCGTCAGCGCGCCGGCCGCCATGCTGTCGTTATAGGCGAATACCGCGGTGAGACCGAGATTACGCCCCAGCAGTTCGACCATCGCCGCCTCGCCGCCCTGCATATCCGGGGAGCCAGAACCGACCCAGCTGTCCGGGGCGATGATGCCCTGCTCCTGCAGCGCTTTGCTCCACCCTTCCCGGCGCATATCGTCATCTTCAATGCCGTGGTTTGAGGAGAGATAGCCGATGCGCTGGTGACCGTGATTGAGCAGCATGCGGGTGGCCATCAGCGCGCCGCTGACGTTGTCGAGCCCGACGCAGCGATGGGCAAAGCCTGGCACAATGCGGTTGATCAGCACCATTCCCGGGATATGTTGCATAAAGTCGCTCAGTTCATCATCGCTGAGCGCTTTCGAATGGACAATCAGCGCCGAGCAGCGCTGGCGGATCAGCACCTCGATGGCGTGGCGCTCTTTTTCCGCCTCGTGATAGCTGTTGCCGATCAGCACATACTTCTGATGCTGCTGGGCGACGGTATCCACCGCTTTCACCAGCGCGCCGAAGAAGGCGTCGGAGACGTCCATCACCACCACGCCGATGGTATCGCTCACCTGGGTGGCCAGCGCCTGGGCGTTGGCGTTGGGTCGGTAGCCCAGTTGGGTCACCGCTTTCATCACGGCGTCGCGCGTATCCGGACTCACCAGCGCGCTGTTGTTCAGCACCCGCGACACGGTGGCCACGGATACACCCGCCTGGCGGGCGACATCACGAATGGTGATCATACTCAGCGACCTTAAGAGAATTACAGCACGTCACATTCACCTCCTGTGCTCAGCAAGGAGGCTATTCTGGCAGCGACCCGCGGTCCGCTACGTGAGTGAGGTCACACGGCTGGAAACGTTTACATCCGTTTTGTTAATGATTGTGATCGAGATCGTTATCTGGATGTGTCTTTCAATGATGTGCCTGACGCACGCAGGGTTAACTGACGCCACAGCCATTCCACCGGCCCCTGGCGGAAGCGGCGCAGCCACAGCGATGAGACAAGGAGGTTAACGGCCCAGATGGGGGGAACAAAGGCCAGCAGCTGCAGACGATCGAAGCGCATAAACAGCCCGAGATGATAAAACAGGGTGGTGCAGATCAGGGTCTGCAACAGGTAGTTGGTCAGCGCCATGCGTCCGACGCAGGCGATAGCGCCCACCAGGCGGAAACGGCACAGCTGCGGCCAGTAGCCCCAGGCCAGCGAGGCATAGCCGATCGCCTGTAAGGGGGCGCTCAGTTCGCGCGGCGCCTGCAGCAAAAACGCGCACCAGCGATAGTCCCAGGCCAGATACCACTGGGCGAATATTGCCGGCAGATTTACCGCCATGCCGGCAACCACCAGCAGGGCACCCGTGCGCCGGTAGTGACGCAGACTGAACTGCCCTTTGAGCCAGCCGCTGCGCATTAGCGCCGCGCCCATCAGCATCATCCCCGCCAGCTGCCAGCCATACTGGGCGCCCAGCGCCAGCAGATTGTCCGATAGCATATCCGCCCGGTTGCTGACCGCCTCCATGCCGCCGTGCAGCTTCCAGTACTGCTCATACTGCAGGTTCGCCGCATCCGGCACCCAGGAGCGATTCGCCGCCGTCCCGGAGATGACTCCCAGCAGGACCAGCACCGCAATGCCGATGAGGTAGAGCACCACCCCGGTATTGAACAGCGATTTGACATGGTGCGCCTCACGCACCATGCGCCAGCTCACCAGCCCCACCAGGGCGTAGGCCAGCAGAATGTCGCCATCCCAGAAAAAAAGACCGTGAATGAAACCGAGCAGCGCCAGCAGCGTCAGCCGCGACTGGATCCAGCGCTTCCCTCGCGGGAGCAATAGCTGCAGACCGGCGCCAAACAGCAACGCGAACAGGGTGAGAAACTTCACCTGCGCCAGCAGGTCGAGGAGTGCCCACGTCCAGGCATCGCTGAGGGTCGCGCTTACTGACCAGGCGGGATTGAGGTAAGCGGCCTTCGGCAAGCCGAAGGCGCTGATATTGAGAAGCAGGATACCGAGGATGGCGACGCCGCGGACAAAGTCCAGCGTGACATTTCTCTCCATGTACCCTGCTCCGTTTTAGTTGTGGTGACGTACTGCGCGCAGGAATTCCTGGCGGGTATTCTGGCTGGATTTAAACAGGCCGCCGAGAGAGGTGGTGGTGGTGGCGCTGGTCGCATCGCGAATGCCGCGCGCCTTCACGCAGTAATGCACCGCGTCAATGGATACCGCCACGTTGCTGGTGCCGAGCAGCGTCTGCAGCGCGATCAGGATCTGCTGGGTCAGACGCTCCTGGACCTGCGGACGCTGAGCGAAAAACTGCACGATGCGGTTGATTTTCGACAGGCCGATCACCGCATCTTTCGGGATATAGGCTACTGTCGCTTTACCATCGATGGTGACGAAATGGTGTTCGCAGGTGCTGGTCAGGGTGATATCGCGCACGGTCACCATTTCATCAACCTTCATTTTGTTTTCAATGACGGTGATTTTTGGGAAGCGGGAGTAATCCAGCCCGGAGAAGATCTCATCGACATACATTTTGGCGATGCGATGCGGGGTCTCCATCAGACTGTCATCACTCAGATCCAGATTCAGCAGTTGCATAATCTCGGTCATATGACCGGTAATCAAACGCTTGCGTGTTTCGTTATCAATTTCTTGTACTGGCGCACGCATCGGCGTCTCCAGCCCACGAGCGACCAGCGCTTCATGAACGAGGACGGCTTCTTTACTCAGTGATGACATTTGGGTTTCTCCTGCAGGTGTGGCGCTCTTTGCTTTTTCTGGGGGCAAAGTTTGTATTCATTGTGCGTGAGGTGGCGCACAGAATCCAGTAGCCGTAACGATAATTATTGAAATTGGCGCTGCCTTTTATTAGGGCCTGAAGCCGCGCCTCAGGCGCGGCGCCAAATCCTTATCGCCGAATCCGGAATGATCTAACCGCTGTACGCATCCATAAGCGCCATCGCTACACCGGCATGTTGGCTATAAGTTGCATTAATGATGCAGTAAGTTCTCAAAAGGAGAAAGTGAAAGTTACTCACCGGCTAATGAAATATCTGTATTATGAACGTTTACGCGCCCCCCCCCTTTCGAGGAGCCTTGCATGGAACTGCTTGAAGAGCATCGCTGTTTTGACGGTCGGCAACAACGCTGGCGTCATCACTCCCCTGTCCTGAACTGCGCCATGACGTTCAGCATTTTTTTACCGCCTGAGCGCGAAACGCCGCCGCCGGTACTGTACTGGCTGTCCGGGCTAACCTGTAACGACGAAAACTTTACCACCAAGGCGGGCGCCCAGCGCATTGCCGCTGAGCTGGGCATCGCGCTGGTGATGCCGGATACCAGCCCGCGCGGTGATGAGGTCGCCAACGATGATGGATACGATCTGGGGCAAGGCGCCGGCTTCTACCTGAATGCCACCGAGGCGCCGTGGGCGGCGCACTATCGGATGTATGATTATCTGCGCGATGAACTGCCCGCGCTGATCCGTAGCGAGTTTAGCGTCGGCGAACGCTGCGCCATCAGCGGCCATTCGATGGGCGGTCACGGCGCGCTGGTAATGGCGCTCAAAAATCCGGGCCGCTACGCCAGCGTCTCCGCCTTCGCGCCGATCGTCAATCCCGGCCAGGTGCCGTGGGGCAAGAAAGCGTTTACCGCCTATCTGGGCGCGGATGAATCGACATGGCAGTCGTGGGACAGCTGCGCGCTGATGCAGGCCAGCCAGCCGGCTGACGCCGTGCCGACGCTGATCGACCAGGGCGATAACGATCCGTTCCTCGCCGGGCAATTACAGCCGGCCGTACTGGCGGAAACCGCCCGCCAGAAGGCCTGGCCGTTAACGCTGCGTATCCAGCCTGGCTACGACCACAGCTATTACTTCATTGCCTCGTTTATTGAAGACCATCTGCGCTTCCATGCGCAGCATCTCTTTGCCTAAACGCCACTGCGCCGCGAAGCAGCTTCGCGGCGCATGCTCAGGCCCGCAGGCCACGTTTTAGTGCCGACGATCAGAAGCGATAATCCACCGCCATAAAGTAGCGACGGCCCTCTTCGGTATAGCTGTAGTCGTCCCGGCTCAGATCTTTATCACCCACGTTCTGCACCCCGGAGCGCAGTTTCACGTTTTTGGTCACCTGCCATGCCGCGCCAACGTCAAACAGGGTGTAGCCGCCCGGCGTTTTGCCGGTGGCGCTTACCGCGCGTTGCTGGCCGGTATAGTTGGCCGTCACGTAGAAGGACCAGTCGTCCAGCGGTTTCCAGTCAAGCGTGCCGTTGGCGGTATGGAACGGCAGCGTCTGCAGCGGTTTGTCGCCGCCATTGCTCAGATCGCGGCCATCGTTATAGGTGTAGTTCATCGTCAGCTTCCACTCATCGCCAAACGGGATCTTCACCTCCGTCTCCACCCCTTTGATGCGGGCTTTGTTGACGTTGAAATAGCGGAAGATCGGCACGCGCTTGCCGTTGACGGTTTTCCAGCCGACAAAGTTCGGGTAGCCCGGCGCTTCGCTGGCGCTGGAGGTGCGCAGAACATCGATCATATCGTCGACATTATTCTGGAAGGTGGTGATGCTGCCTTCAACATCCTGCAGCCAGCCCTCTTCCCCACGGTAGTAGAGACCGAGCTCGAAACTTTCACTGGTTTCCGGTTTCAGGTCCGGGTTACCGATGATGCTGCACGACCCGCGGCAGGAGTTGGTGGTCCAGTCGGGGTTAAGCTGCAGCAGCGACGGGGCTTTAAACGCCGTCGCCCAGCCGCCTTTGACGGTGACGGTATCGGTGGCGTTATACACCAGATAGGCGCGTGGGCTCCAGTGATCGCCATAGGTCTGATGGTCGTCCATACGAATGCCGGTGGTCAGCGCCAGCGGCTCGATGATGCGCCATTCGTCTTCGATAAACAGGGCGTACTGACTGGCGGAGGTCGACTGGCCGCCACTGCTCAGGTTGACCGGATCTTTGAGTTTATCGTGGCGCCATTCGCCGCCGAAGGTCACCAGCTGGTTAATCATGTCCAGCGGCAGGACATACTTGCCGTCGATGGCATTGCTTTCCGAGGTGATGGTCCCGTTCTGCCCCGGATTTTTGTTATCCACCTTTTCGCCGTAGAACTTGAGCTCGCTGTTACCCATATCCCAGCGGCCATTATGGCTCAGGGAGTAGTTCTCACGCTCAAGGCGGTTGCGGTCAAGGGAATCGGAATCACGATCCTGACGGTCAAAGCCATAGCCCGCCGTAAAATCATGGTTTTCGCCCGGCGTCCAGGCGAATTCAACATTGCCATCGCGGCTGGTGAAGCCCTCGATGCGCGGCGTCTCGCCGGTGGCGCTGCTGGAAGACTGCGGATCGTCCTTGGCGCGTTTTGCCAGGCTGCCGTAGGCCTTCATCCCGAGCACGCCGTCGATCAGCGGACCGCTGGTGAAGAACTGACCGTTCCAGGTATCGCCGCGATCGCGGTGTTCCTGAATGGTGGTATCGGCGCTCAACGTCCCGGTCCATTTCTGGCCGATTTTTTTGGTAATAATGTTGACCACGCCGCCGAGCGCATCGGAACCGTAAAGGGAGGACATCGGGCCGCGCACCACCTCGATACGTTCGATGGCATCCACCGGGATCCAGTTCAGGTCGAAGTCATTGTGGCGGAAGACGGCGTTGCGGGAGTTGACGCGTTTCCCGTCGACGAGGATCAGGGTATAGCTGCTGCTCAGACCGCGAATGCTGACGCCCTTGCGGTTATCCCCTTCGTTAGTGAGCTGGACCCCAGGGACATCGCGCAGTACGTCTTTCAGGTTCTGGACGGGCTTACGTTGTAAATCCTGCTGGGTGATGACGCTGATGCTCGCCGGCGCGTCTTTGACGCTCTGTTCAGTGGCCGAGGCGGTCACCACCAGCGTTTCTTCATTTACATCGGCGAGAGCCGGAAACGCCAATGATACGACGGACGCAGACAATCCCGCCCGGATAAAAGGGTTTAACCTGAACATTCCAAATCTCCATGAGGTGTACAACCAAACAAACAAAAAGGTGCTGCTCACACGCGCTGGCGGCCTGTCGCTCTGTCGGCGACATGCTCGCGCTGTTTTCTCGTCGATGTGGCTGGTCGCCCGATGTCAGTCTGACCCAATGGCAGAGACGGGGAGTGGCTTCATCCGTAATGGGCGAAAATGATAAAGATAATGATTACGATTATCAATATAATTATGAAGAATTGTGTCAAGCTGTAACCGTGCGGACATAAAAAAAGCCCTCTTTTCAGAGGGCTTTTATCGCACAATTGCGAAGATTAACGCTTAAAGCGCTCCGGGAAGGTCATTTCGCTGTAGCGAACAAAGCGGGTGCCTTTCGCCAGCTTGTAACCAAACCAGATGACGAGGAACAGCGGAATACCGATGTAGGTCGCCGCCACGCCGCCCCAGTCAATGGTGTCCTTGAGGAACGCTTCGTAGTTCTGTCCGAGGGTGATGATCAGGCACAGCACGAAGGCGAAGATCGGCCCCAGCGGGAAGAACCCGGAACGATACGGCAGATTATTAATATCGTTACCCTGCATGACGTAGCCGCGACGGAAACGATAGTGGCTGATCGCAATCCCCAGCCAGGCGATAAAGCCGGTCATCCCGGAGGTGTTCAGCAGCCACAGGTACACCGTCTGGTTGCCGAACATGGACGTCAGGAAGCACAGCGCCGCGATAACAGTGGTCGCGTACAGCGCGTTGCGCGGCACGCCGCCACGCGACAGCTTCGAGAAAATACGCGGCGCTTTGCCGTCGCAGGCCAGGGTGTACAGCATACGCGTGGAAGCGTACATCCCGGAGTTACCGGCCGACAGAACGGCAGTCAGAATAACCGCGTTCATGATCGCCGCCGCCGACAGCAGACCAGCATGCTGGAAGACCAGCGTGAACGGGCTGACGGAGATATCCTTCACGTCGTTGCGCAGCAGGCTCGGGTCGGTGTACGGAATGATCAGGCTGATAATCAGAATGGCGAAAACGTAGAACAGCAGGATACGCCAGAAGACCTGGCGCACCGCGCGCGGGATGTTCTTCTCCGGATCCTCAGACTCACCGGCCGCGATGCCGATAAGCTCAGTGCCCTGGAAGGAGAAGCCGACAATCATCGCCACGCCGATCATCGCCGAGAAACCACCGGCGAATGGCGCATCAGCGATCCCCCAGTTGCTCCAGCCAGTGGGCTGCGACCCTTTGAAGATGCCGACAATCATCATCACGCCGACAATAATAAAGATAATGACGGTGGCGACTTTGATCAGCGAGAACCAGTATTCCGCCTCGCCAAAGCCGCGCACCGAGATCCAGTTCAGCAGGAACATAATGCCAAGGAACAAGGCGCTCCAGATCCAGCCCGGGGTATCAGGGAACCAGTAGCTCATCACCAGTTGCGAAGCCACGAGGTCAACGGCGATCGTCACCGCCCAGTTGTACCAGTAGTTCCAGCCCAGCGCGAAGCCGAAGCCTTCTTCAACATAATTCTGGCCGTAGGTGGCGAAGGAACCGGACACCGGCATAAACGCCGCCAGCTCGCCCAGGCTGGTCATCAGGAAATAGACCATCAAACCGATCAGAATATAAGACAGCAGCGCCCCGCCGGGACCTGCTTGCGAAATGGTTGCGCCAGAGGCAACAAAAAGACCCGTACCGATGGAACCGCCAATGGCGATCATGGTCAAGTGGCGCGCCTTCAGTTCACGACGTAGCGTGGGCGCTTCTGTGGTTTTAGTTTCCGAAACCATGTGATAATGCTATCCATCCAAAAAATGAGGCGCGATTGTAGCAGACGATCGGGGTTCCATCCGGTACAAATGCAAAGTTATAAGAGAGCTTCATGATCGCCCGCAAATTATTAGTAAAGCACTAACCTGCGGAATTGCCAGCGAATTCCCCCCGTTATGAGGCGTAAAAACCGGGTGCTACACCTGGCAATATTGCAGAAAACGTTGTAATGCTTTGGAAATATGCTTCTGCCGATGATGGATCCGCCACAGCGTGCGCGTCAGCCGGGGCAATGGCACTTTCAGCTCCGCCAGCGTGCCCGAGGCCAGCTGTTCGGCAATCACCCGGCGCGATAAACAGCTGATGCCCAGGCCATGCCGGACGGCGTGCTTGATCGCCTCCGAATTGCCCAGCTCCATGCCCATATGAAACGCCGGCAGATGCGACAGCAGTACATAATCGACAATCTCCCGGGTACCGGACCCATGCTCGCGCAGGATCCACGGCGCCTCAGCCAGCTGCTGCAGGGTCACCTCCCCCGCCAGCAGCGGCGAATCAGGCGCAGCAAACACCACCAGCTCATCTTCCAGCCACGGCTCGGCAATGATGTCGGCGGCATGGCACGGCCCCTCAATCAGACCGAAATCCACCCGCAGGTCGGCGACGGCGTTGATCACATCCAGGCTGTTGCCGACGCTCAATTCCACCGGCAGTTCCGGGAAGTCATGGCGATAACGGGCGATGATCTCCGGCATAATATAGTTGCCGATGGTGCTGCTGGCGTAGACCCGGATCGCCCCGTTATCGCCGCGAAACAGCTGTTCGATCTCCAGCGCCCGCTCCAGTAGCGCCAGCGCACGCGGGTACAGCAGCCGTCCGTGCTCATTCACCACCAGTCGTTTACCGACGCGGTCAAACAGCTGCACGCCGAGCTGCCCTTCCAGATCGGTCAGCGCGGCGCTGACCGCAGATTGCGAAAGCGCCAGCATCTGTGACGCCTGAGTGGTTGACCCACTCTTATGGACTTCGGCGAACACTTCCAACTGCCGCAGCGTAATATGCATAACCCACCCGTTTAGTAATCCAACCTGAATAACCTTCCTTACTATGGTGACACAAATCGAGGCGGCTGAAGGAAGGAAAATCCGCTTATGTCACAAAATCATCGTCTTGCTGGAAAACCGCCCCGCTTTCGCCGCATCGCTCCCCTGCCCCCTTGTCAGCGACGATGCGGTCCTTAACCACTTATTACGATTGATTATAAACATATAATCAATTTTATATTTAACCGCGCGCGGCGTAACCTTTAGGCAGACAAAGGAGAAGGTTATGACAGCACTCACTTTACCCACCAAACATCGTTCCCTGTGGCATTTTGTCCCAGGCCTGGCGCTGACCGCCGCGCTGACCGGCGCCGCCCTGTGGGCCGGGAGTTTCCCGGCCATCGCCGGCGCAGGCTTTAGCGCCCTGACCCTCGCTATCCTGTTCGGGATGGTCGTCGGCAACACGGTCTACCCGAAAATCTGGCAGCCCTGCGACGGCGGGGTGATCTTCGCCAAGCAGCACCTGCTGCGCCTGGGGATCATCCTCTACGGCTTCCGCCTGACGTTCGCCCAGATTGCCGACGTCGGCGTGAGCGGTATTTTGATTGACGTTCTGACGCTCTCCAGTACCTTTTTCATCGCCTGCTTCCTTGGCCAGAAAGTGTTTGGTCTCGACAAACACACCAGTTGGCTGATCGGCGCCGGCAGCAGCATCTGCGGCGCGGCGGCTGTGCTCGCCACCGAACCGGTGGTCAAAGCCGAAGCCAGTAAAGTGACGGTCGCCGTCGCCACGGTGGTTATCTTCGGTACCATCGCCATCTTCCTCTACCCGGCGATGTACCCGCTGCTGGCGCACTGGTTTACTCCGGAGACCTACGGGATCTATATGGGTTCCACCATGCATGAAGTGGCGCAGGTGGTTGCCGCCGGCCATGCGGTCAGCCCGGACGCCGAGAACGCGGCGGTTATCGCCAAAATGCTGCGCGTCATGATGCTGGCTCCGTTCCTGCTGTTCCTGGCGGCGCGTGTTAAACAGCTGACCCCGGCAGGCAACGGCGAGAAAAGCAAAATCACCATTCCATGGTTCGCGATTATGTTCATCCTGGTGGCGGTGTTTAACTCCTTCCATCTGCTGCCGAAAGCCGTGGTGGATATGCTGGTGACGCTGGATACCGTTCTGCTGGCGATGGCAATGGCCGCCCTCGGGGTTACCACTCACGTCAGCGCGCTGAAAAAAGCCGGGGCGAAACCGCTGCTGATGGCGCTGATGCTGTTCGTCTGGTTGATTGTCGGCGGCGGGGCTATTAACGTCGCTATCCACAGCCTGATGGCATAAAGCACTACATCTTTCTCCAGTTAAGCCGCTATCATTACCCACCCCCCAGCGGCTTTAACTGGAGTTTTTTTATGAAATACGTAGGAGCGCACGTGAGCGCCTCAGGTGGACTGGCCAATGCCGCCATTCGCGCCGCCGAAATCGAAGCAACCGCCTTCGCCCTCTTCACCAAAAACCAGCGCCAGTGGCGCGCCGCGCCGCTCAGCGACGAAACCATCGCCGAATTCAAAGCCGCCTGCGAAAAGTATCACTTTGGCCCCGGGCAGATCCTGCCGCACGACAGCTACCTGATTAACCTCGGCCACCCGGTGGAAGAGGCGCTGGAAAAATCCCGTGATGCCTTCATTGATGAGATGACCCGCTGCCAGCAGCTGGGGCTGACGCTGCTCAACTTCCACCCCGGCAGTCATCTGCAGCAGATCCCGGAGGAGGCGTGCCTGGCGCGCATCGCCGAATCGATCAATATCGCGCTGGCGAAGACCGAAGGCGTCACCGCGGTGATCGAAAACACCGCCGGCCAGGGCAGCAACCTTGGCTTTAAGTTCGAGCACCTCGCGGCGATTATCGACGGCGTGGAAGATAAATCCCGCGTCGGCGTCTGCATCGATACCTGCCACGCGTTCGCTGCCGGCTATGACCTGCGCAGCGCCGAAGCCTGCGAGAAGACCTTTGCCGACTTCGAGCGTATCGTCGGCTTCCAGTATCTGCGCGGCATGCACCTGAATGATGCCAAGAGTACGTTTGGCAGCCGCGTTGACCGTCACCATAGCCTTGGCGAAGGCAACATTGGCCACGACTGCTTCCGCTGGATCATGCAGGACAGCCGCTTCGACGGCATTCCACTGATTCTGGAAACCATCAACCCGGATATCTGGGCGGAAGAGATTGCCTGGCTGCGGGCGCAGCAGATCGCCGAAGTGGCGTAAAACAGAGACAAAAAAAGGGCCGAACAATCGGCCCTTTTTTATTACGGTAAGATTATGCCGCTTTTTCGACGTCCACTACCTGCGCTTCCGGGCGTTTCAGCACCGCGTAGGAGAGGCCCGCCACCAGCGTCCCGGCAACAATCGCCAGCAGGTAGCCCAGCACCGGCGTAATCGCTCCCGGGATCAGCAGGACAAACAGACCGCCGTGCGGCGCCATCAGTTTTGCGCCAATCGCCATCGAGATAGCGCCGGTTACCGCGCCGCCGACGATGCAGCAAGGCAGCACGCGCATCGGGTCACGGGCGGCAAAAGGAATCGCCCCTTCAGAGATAAAGCACAGGCCGAGAACCAGCGCGGCTTTCCCCCCTTCACGCTGCCCTTTGTCGAACTTATTGCGGGCAACCAGCGTCGCGATACCCATCGCCAGCGGAGGCACCATACCGGCCGCCATGATCGCCGCCATCGGCGCGTAGGTCTGGGTACTCAGCAGGCCCACGCCAAAGGCATAAGCCGCTTTATTCACTGGCCCGCCCATGTCGGTACACATCATCGCGCCGAGGATTGCGCCCAGCAGAACCGCGTTCGCGGTGCCCATGGTTTGCAGCCAGTGGGTCAGCCAGGCGAGAATACCGGCTACCGGTTTACCGATCAGGTAGATCATCGCCAGACCCACGATCAGGCTGGAGACCAGCGGAATGATCAGGATTGGCTTCAACGCTTCCATACTCTGCGGCAGTTTCAGCTTCGTGCTGATGGCTTTCGCCACGTAACCGGCAAGGAAACCAGCAATGATCCCGCCGATAAAGCCGGAGCCGCCGCTGACCGCCAGCATACCGCCGATAAGACCCGGGGTCAGGCCCGGACGGTCGGCAATGGAGAAGGCGATAAAGCCTGCCAGCACCGGTACCATCAGCGCGAAGGCCGAGCCGCCGCCGATCTGCATCAGCGCCGCCGCCAGGGTGTCTTTCACTTCAAACGCTTTGATCCCGAAGGCAAAGGAGAGCGCAATACACAGGCCCCCGGCCACCACCATCGGCAGCATGTAGGAGACGCCGGTCAACAGGTGGCGGTAGGCGCCCGCCGACTCTTTTTTCCCTTCGCCAGCAGCCTGAGGTTTACCGGACGGCTGGTACGGTTTGGCTTCGGCCACCGCTTTATCCAGCTCCAGGGCGGTTTTCTTCAGCGCCAGACCGGTGGTGGTGCGATACATTGGCTTACCGGCGAATTTCGCCAGGTCCACCTCGATATCGGCAGCGACGATCACCAGATCCGCCTCGGCCACCTCTTCCGGGGTGATGGCATTGCCAGCCCCAACGGAGCCGCGGGTTTCCACCTTCACCCACCAGCCGCGTTTTTTAGCTTCGGTTTCGATGGCTTCTGCCGCCATAAAGGTATGAGCAACGCCGGTCGGGCAGGCCGTGACCGCGACAATACGTTTCGGTCCGCCGGTAGCCGCCGGGGCTGCCGCAGCGGCAGGGGCCGCGTACGGCGTTGCGTGACCTTTGGCTTCGCTGAGGAACAGCTCCGGGTGCGCCACGGCGCGATTAATATCGCCAAGGTAGACCTGTTTGCCGTTCAGCGCGCTGTCGGTGGGCAGCGCCGCGCCCAGCACAATCACCAGTTCGGCGTCGTTCGGGTTATCAATCAGTTCAAGGTGCGCTTTAGGCGCTGCCGCTCCCAGCAGGGTTTTCGCCATATAGGCGCGCGCCTGTCCGAGTCCGGCATCAATAATCAGCAGCGTTTTCATTATGCCTCTCCTGCTGTCAATTAAAGGGTTGTAAGTCGACGCGCGCCATCATCGCGGCCAACTGGGTACGGTCGGTAATACCCACGTTGCTCTGGCTGACGGCCAGGGCAGCGACGGCAGTCGCCAGGCGCAGGGTATGCTCGCTGGATTCACGCATCAGCAGGCCGTAAATCAGGCCGCCAACCATCGAATCGCCGGCGCCGACGGTGCTGACCACTTCCACTGAAGGCGGTTTGGCAATCCACTCACCGGAGGCGTTCACCCACAGCGCGCCCTCTTCACCCAGGGAAATCACCACGTGGGCGATACCCTGCTCGCGCAGCGCATGGGCGGCTTCGATAACATCTTTCATCTCCGGCAGCTTACGCCCGGCCCAGATCTCCAGCTCGCGACGGTTCGGTTTCACCAGCCATGGCGCCGCTTTCAGTCCGGCAACCAGCGCTTCGCGGCTGCTGTCGAAAATAATGCATGGGCACTGGCTGCGCAGACGGGTCATCCAGTCGGTGAAGGCCTCCGGGCTGACGCCGGACGGCAGGCTGCCGCTGACGCAGACCATATCGAACTGCCCGAGCCAGCTCAGGGAGTCGTTGACGAAGCGTTCCCAGTCGCCCGGGGTGACTTCAAAGCCGGAGAAGTTGAAATCCGTCACTTCGCCATCTTTTTCCGTCAGCTTAACGTTGATACGGGTCCGACCCTGCACCACCTGGAAACGGTTGGCGATCCCCAGCTCGCTGAACAGCTGCTGAAAGCCATCCTGGTTGTCTTTGCCCAGGAAGCCGCCGACGGTGACATCAATGCCGAGATCTTTCAGCACTTTCGCCACGTTGATGCCTTTCCCGGCGGCATGCAGGCCGGTGGTGCGCACCAGGTTCACTTCACCGCGTTCAATCTCCGGGGTGAACCCCACCAGATCGTACGCCGGGTTTAACGTAATCGTTGCTACACGTCTGCTCATTTATGCGCCCTCCCCAAGGCCTGCGGCGATCGCTTCGCCAATCGCATCCAGCGCTTGTTGCGCATCCTCACCCTGCGCGGTGAAACGCAGACGGTGACCTTTTTTCACACCCAGCGCCACGACCTTCATCAGGCTGCGACCGTTGGCCGGCTTGCCGGAACCGTCGAGGTTGGTGACGGTGATGTCGCTGGAGAATTGTTTAATCGTATTGACCAGCATGGTGCCCGGTCGGGCATGCAAGCCGTGCTCATTGCGCACCACGAATTCGGCGCTCAGCACGTCTTCCGCAATGGCATCGTCGCTGGTCAGCAGCGCCAGCACGGTGGCGGCGTCGGCTTTCAGCAAACGGTCAGCTTTCTTGTCCAGCAGCAGCTTGCTCAGGCGGTTCAGCACCGCAGTCGGCTGCTCATCGGCCATCGCCACCGTGACCAGCAGGGAAACCGGCTGGTCGTCGCGGGTAAAGGCATTAGCCGCGCGGCTGACTGCCACGGCGCTGCGCAGATTGCCTTCCGCACTGTCGTTCAGCCAGACGCCCTGACCGAGGTTCAGCGGCGTATCGTTGATAGCGTGGCTTACGAATGCCGTGTCAGCGGCACCCACTTCTTTCAGTCGCGCCGCGTTCAGCGCCTGCAGGGTCAGCAGATCGCTGGCCGCCACGTCAAGGCTGAGGGTCTCGTTGTCCAGCTTCAGCGCTTCGCTCTGTTTTTCCCCCATCAGCAGCGCACGCAGCTCTTCCGCGGTGGTGGCGGACTGCAGCTGCGCGGCTACCGCGTCATCGCTTAGCACATGGGTCAGCTGACGCAGCAGGCCAAGGTGTTCATCTGAGCTGGCGGCAATCCCGATCGCCACATAGGCGGTCTGCCCTTCGCCCCAGGTGACGCCCTGCGGGAACTGAAATACCTGGACGCCGGTCTTCAGCACCTGGTCACGGGTGTCCGTCGTGCCGTGCGGGATCGCAATCCCGTTGCCGAGGAAGGTCGAGGTCTGCTGCTCGCGAGCCAGCATACCGTTCACGTAGCCATTAGCCACGTTGCCGGCGCTGACCAGCGCGGCGGCGACCTGCCGGATGGCCTCTTCTTTATTACCGGCCTGCTGGCCGGGATGAATATCCTGCACAGATAACTGGAACATGGTTCTCCTCTCCTGCTGAATTGAATCGTTTCAGCTAACTTGAGAAAAAAGGCGCCATCTGACGGGGAACGGATTGTCGAATGACGCTGAAACGTTTCAAGAATTTTGTACCTTTCTTGCTCAACGCGCAAGGTACGTCAGCGACTTGATTGCAGAACTTAGAGGTACTGCACACTTTTGCTGAAGCCTTTGCTATCGACCACCGCAAACGTCAGCTTTTTGCTGAACATTGTATTTTGAAACGCCTTTTTAATTATTCGTGCCATACTACTGTTCATTTTCAGCCAGCAGGCGTAAACTCCGCGCCGTCTCCTGAAACTACAGAAAACCGAACATGCAAAACCGTAGCGCCGCCCTTCCCCGACGCGGGTTCGATGTAACCTCTTCCGCATTCTTGATCGTCGCCTTTCTGACAGGCATTGCCGGGGCGTTGCAAACCCCAACCCTGAGCCTCTTTTTGACCAACGAAGTGCACGTCCGCCCGGCGATGGTCGGCTTCTTTTTTACTGGTAGCGCCGTCATTGGCATTCTGGTCAGCCAGTTCCTCGCTGGCCGCTCCGACCGCCGGGGCGATCGCAAACAGCTGATTGTCGTCTGCTGCCTGCTGGGGGTGCTGGCCTGCCTGCTGTTTGCCTGGAACCGGAACTACTTCATTTTGCTGTTTATCGGCGTCTTCCTCAGTAGCTTTGGCTCGACCGCCAACCCGCAGATGTTCGCCCTCGCGCGCGAGCACGCCGACAAGACCGGTCGCGAAGCGGTGATGTTCAGCTCCATTTTGCGCGCCCAGGTCTCCCTGGCATGGGTGATTGGTCCCCCGCTGGCCTACGCCCTGGCGATGGGGTTTGGTTTTACCGCAATGTATCTCAGCGCTGCGGCGGCGTTTATCGTCTGCGGGATCATGGTCTGGCTGTTCTTACCCAGCATGCATAAAGCGGCGGCGGTGGCGACGGGCCGGCTGGAAGCCCCGCGCACGCACCGCCGCGATGCGCTGCTGCTGTTTAGCATCTGCACGCTGATGTGGGGCACCAACAGCCTGTACATCATTAATATGCCGCTGTTTATCATTAATGAGCTGCATCTGCCGGAGAAGCTGGCCGGGCTGATGATGGGCACCGCGGCCGGACTGGAAATTCCTACCATGCTGATTGCCGGTTATTATGCCCGGCGCTTTGGTAAACGCTTTCTGATGCGCCTTTCGGCAGTGGCCGGTGTGTTGTTTTACGTGGGCATGTTGACGGTGCATACGCCGGCGCTGCTGCTGGCGATGCAGGTGCTGAACGCCGTCTATATCGGGATCCTCGCCGGGATCGGCATGCTCTATTTCCAGGATCTGATGCCGGGGCAAGCGGGCGCGGCCACTACCCTCTACACCAATACCACCCGCGTCGGCTGGATCATCGCCGGTTCACTGGCGGGGGTAGTAGCGGAGATCTGGAGCTATCACGCGGTGTTCTGGATAGCGCTGGTCATGGGTATCACCGCTCAGGTCTGCCTGTGGCGGATCAGGGACGTGTAGGCAAGACGGCTCGGCCTCGACCGGGCCATCCTGATTAATGATCCAGATAGAGGTAATGCAGCCAGCTGGTCATTCGTAGCAGGACTTTGCGCATAATCGACACATGGGCAAAATAATCGGTATAAACCGCCGCCTGCGCACTGACCCCGTCCGGTAAATGTTCCACTTCCGGGTGGGGATCGAGGTCGATCAGCACATAGATGCCCTCTTTTCCGGCTCCGGCGCTCAGCCCCTGCAGCGCACCGCTGGCCTGATAGCTGCCATCCGGGATCGCCGGCAGCACCCGCGATACCTTACCGCTATAGACGCTGCCCGGCAGACCATTAAACACCACCTCCGCGCTATCCCCGGCCGTCAGACGCAGAACCGAGTTCTGGCGGAATACCGCCACCACCTGGCGCTTTTGCTGGGGAATAAACACCAGCACCGGCTTGAAGGGCAGACGTACCGCGGTCATCCCCGGCCGCGCCAATAGCTGGGTAACGTAGCCATCGCTCGGCGCACGAACCACAGTTTGCGCCAGATTATACTCCGCCTCGAGGATCTGCGATTTCAGACTGGCAATGTTGGCATCAAGCCCGTTATAGCGGCCAGACACCTGCTCTCTGGCGTTTTGTAATTGCGCTTTCGCCGCCTGCAATACCGCCGTCTGGATCTGCACCTGCTGCCTGGCGTGAGTCACATCCTGTTCCGAGAAAGGATTGACCGGCATGGCCGCCCCCTGTGCATAACGCTGGTAGTCACGGGTAACGCGATCGTACTCGGCCTGCGCCTGCTGCACTCTGGCGCTGGCATCGTCGATAGTCGCCTGCTTCGCCCGCAGCGTCGCCTCCCCGGCCGCCAGATCGGCTTTCAGCTTGTTCAGCCGCGCGCGGTAGCGGGTGTCATCGATGCGGAACAGCAGTTCGCCCTTCTTCATTAACACGTTGGTTTTAGTCGTAACCTCAACCACCTCGCCTGAGACCTGAGGCACCATCGGAATAGAAACGACAATTTTTTGCGCCCGCAGCGTATAGGGATGGTTATAGTTCATCGTTAATATTAACGCGCCTACGACCACTATTCCGCCTAATATGGCAGTGGGTATTGTCCATTTATTTACTGGAATGCGAAATATCTTAAAAACGCCCCAGGCGATGGCGACATAGCAAAGGATAATTAACAGATCCATATTATTTATCTTTATTCCCCGCTGACGCCTGCTGGCTGTTTTTTAACGCCGCTTCGAGTAATGCGATACGTTGCTCCAGTTCCTTGCGTTGCAGACTATCCTCGGTCTGCGAAGCCATCCCCCACCCGCGGTCAGGGCGGTACAAGGTGGCCCAGATCCACAGAAAAGGCCAGATAGCATGCAGGGTAAACAGGCTTATCCAGCCCGCCACATGAATCGCGTCCTGATGGGGGTGCTGCCGTTTTTGCGCGATATGATAGGGAATATCATGGATAATAATCACTCCATAAAATAATATGAGAAAAACCAGTATTAATACAAACAAAGCAAAATAATTAAGCAGCATGGTGCATATACACTCAGTAAGCCAGCGGGAAGATCGTTATTTTTAATGACGTCGAGGACCACAAAAGAAGCGATAAAACGCACAATTTTCCTTAAATAACGGACTGTTCAACGCAAAGGCCATCATACGTTTAGCTGATCAATAAATCACATGGCAATTCCGCCAAACTGGTATATCATTTTTGATATACCACAGATATCAGGCAGCGATAAGATGTTGAAAGACTTTAAAATGGATGAGCTGAGAATCATCAGCGCCATCGCCGAAACCGCCAGCGTGAGCCGGGCGGCCCAGCGCCTGAATATGCCCCAGTCTAACGTCTCACGGACGCTGACCAGCGTGGAGCGGAAAGTCGGTCTGGCCATTTTCCTGCGCGCCGCCCGAGAACTGGTGCGCACCGAGTTCGGCGAGCAGTTTATTCACGCCAGCCGCGCCGTCCTTGAGCAACATGAGCAGCTTATCAACCTCGCCGACCGTTATAAGAACACGCTGCAGGGCGTGGTCACCCTTGGGGCGCCCATTGGCATCCACCAGTTTCTCGGGCGCTATATTCTGCCGGCACTGAGAAAAACCCTGCCAGAGCTACAGATCAATCTGGTCACCCGCAACGCCAGCGAGCGGGAACAGAAATACGGCGCCATTTTTAATAGCGACTGCGATCTGCTGATAAGCCCCTTTAAGCCGCAGAATGAAAATCTCATCGCCCGCCCCTTTACCCGCTTTCGCACCGGCGTCTTCGCCTCTCCGGACTATCTGGCGCAACATCCTATCGCCGAGCCGGAGGCGCTGGTGGATCATGAGTGCATTACCCTGCGCATGTTGGGCGGCAGCGACAATGTCTGGACCTTCAAAAGCAAAAACGGCGAACCGCTTAATCTCACGGTAAAGGGGGGATTCGTTTGCGATAACACACTACCGGCGGTGGAGCTGGCGAAGCTGGGGATGGGGATCGTCTATGCGCCCTACTATTCACTCGCCACCGAGCTGGCGGCGGGACAGCTGGTTCCCTGTCTGAAAAAGGAGCGCTGTATCGACCTGCAGGCCTGGCTTATCTTCCAGCGGCGGGACATTCTCCCCCTGCGCGTACAGGCGCTACTCGACGGCCTCAGCGCCCATATCAAAAACCTGTCTCATCTGCTGCTTTAAGCTCAGGGCGCGGTGGCCAGCTCAAGATCCAGCAGCCAGGTGATGGCGTCATCGCGGTGGGTGAAGCACATCTCGGGCGAGGGCTGCAGGCTGGCGCACACCTTCGGGCGCAGAGGGGAGCCGAAAATCAGGCACAAGTTGTGCTCGGAAAGCTGAATACAGCGGGTATTGGCGGGCTTGCCCTGCGGCATGCCGGGTATTGGCGATGATATAGAGGGAGCGATGCAACATGCGCCACAATCGGTACGACATTCCACAACCCAGCTCCCAAACGCTCATTTTGTGCCACAGCCTAAACGTTTTGCCAGAAGATAGCAAAACTCGCGAATTCCGCTTGCCTGAAGGCGCGGGCGCGAGTAGTTTTACGCGATATTTTTGACTCGTTAAGTGACAGGATTACTGCAATGCCAAGAGCGAATGAAATTAAAAAAGGTATGGTGCTGAATTACAACGGCAAGCTGCTGATTGTGAAAAATATTGATATTCAGTCACCCAGCGCCCGTGGTGCTGCGACACTGTATAAAATGCGCTTCTCCGATGTGCGTACCGGCCTGAAAGTGGAAGAGCGCTTCAAAGGTGACGATATCGTCGATACCGTGACCCTGACCCGCCGTTTCGTTGACTTCTCCTATGTCGATGGCAACGAATACGTGTTCATGGATAAAGAAGACTATACCCCTTACACCTTTACCAAAGAGCAGATCGAAGAAGAGCTGCAGTTTATTCCGGAAGGCGGGATGCCGGATATGCAGGTGCTGACCTGGGACGGCCAGCTGCTGGCCCTGGAGCTGCCGCAGACTGTTGACCTGGAAATTATCGAAACCGCGCCGGGTATTAAAGGGGCGTCCGCCAGCTCCCGCACCAAGCCAGCCACCATGAGCACCGGCCTGGTGATTCAGGTGCCGGAATACCTGACTACCGGTGAGAAAATTCGCATTCATATCGAAGAGTGCCGCTATATGGGCCGCGCGGATTAATCCTCTGTGACGCCCCGACAGTAAAAAGGGACAGCCGCTGGCTGTCCCTTTTATTTGGCGACGGTATGCCCCGGTGCCGGGTAATATTCATTCAACACGGTTCCCGTATTTGTGCCGGATGGCGGCTGACGCCTTATCCGGCCTACGTACGACCTGTCGTTAATTTATTCACTATTCTTGCTGAAACTGCCGGTGCTGGCGGCCTCAACATCGCTGAGACGTTCCCGGAAGGCCGGGGCAGCCCGCATGGATGCGGGCTGAGGGCCGTGTTTTGCACGGACGCTGCCTCGGCCCGACCCGAAGCCTGCAGGGATAAGTCGAAGGTACCACGAAGTGGCGATTTTGCTGGCCGGAGCCCGGGGGTACAGGGGGCGGCGGCGACTGGCCGCCCCCTGTGCGCTCCCTGCACCATGAGTAACATAACGCAGAAGAAATATCGGGAGCGCAATCTGCCCGGAAATAACAGAGAACACAGGTTTTTCCAGGGTCGACACTGTTGCAAACCGATCACCGTATCTACCCCATTGCGCCGTTATTTTGTCGGGTGGCGCTTCACTTACCCGACCAGGCTGACGCCCCGACAGTAAAAAGGGACAGCCGCTGGCTGTCCCTTTTATTTGGCGACGGTATGCCCCGGTGCCGGGTAATATTCATTCAACACGGTTCCCGTATTTGTGCCGGATGGCGGCTGACGCCTTATCCGGCCTACGATCCGGGCACCCTGTCGTTAAGTTATTCACTATTCTTGCTGAAACTGCCGGTGCTGGCGGCCTCAAAATCGCTGAGACGTTCCCGGAAGGCCGGGGCAGCCCGCATGGATGCGGGCTGAGGGCCGTGTTTTGCACGGACGCTGCCTCGGCCCGACCCGAAGCCTGCAGGGATAAGTCGAAGGCACCACGAAGTGGCGATTTTGCTGGCCGGAGCCAGGGGGTACAGGGGGCGGCGGCGACTGGCCGCCCCCTGTGCGCTCCCTGCACCATGAGTGACATAACGCAGAAGAAATATCGGGAACGCAATCTGCCCGGAAATAACAGAGAACACAGGTTTTTCCAGGGTCGACACTGTTGCAAACCGATCACCGTATCTACCCCATTGCGCCGTTATTTTGTCGGGTAATGACGCTTCACTTACCCGACCCGGCTGACGCCCCGACAGTAAAAAGGGACAGCCGCTGGCTGTCCCTTTTATTATCCCTGTTACCGCGATTACAGCAGTTCAGGGTATTTGGTCATTTTCAGCGCCAGCTCGACGCCACGCACTTCCGCCATCCCCTTGAGACGGCCAATCGCCGAATAGCCTGGGTTGGTTTTCTTGCGCAGATCGTCAAGCATCTGATGACCATGATCCGGACGGAATGGGATCGGGCGCAGATCGCCAGCCTGTTTACGCCGCTGCTCTTCACGCAGGATCGCATCCACCACCGCCACCATATTGACGTCGCCGCTAAGGTGCGCCGCCTCGTGGAAGGTTTTCGGGTTCGCTTCACGACAGGTAGATCGCAGATGGGTGAAATGGATGCGATCGCCAAAGGTCTCCACCATCTTCACCAGATCGTTATCGGCGCGGACGCCATACGATCCCGTACACATGGTGAAGCCATTATTGATGCTGTCCACTGTCTCTTTCAGCCACTGCATATCTTCGATGGTCGACACGATACGCGGCAGGCCAAGGATCGGCCGCGGCGGATCGTCCGGATGCACCGCCAGGCGGATGCCTACCTCTTCGCACACCGGCACGATAGCCCGCAGGAAGTAGGCCATATTCTCGCGCAGCTGCGCTTTATCAATGTGGTCATATTCCGCCAGGCGCGCGCGGAACTGGTCAAGAGTGTAACCCTCTTCCGCCCCCGGCAGGCCGGCGATGATATTGCGGGTCAGTTTCTCGATGTCCGCTTCGCTCATCGCCTTGAAATAAACCTCAGCCTGACGCTGCTCTTCTTCGCTGTAATCTCCTTCCGCGCCCGGGCGTTTGAGGATATGCAGTTCAAAGGCGGCGAAGGCGATCTGATCGAAACGCAGCGCCCGGGAACCGTCCGGCAGCTCATATTCCAGATCGGTGCGCGTCCAGTCGAGGATCGGCATAAAGTTGTAGCATACGGTATCGATGCCGCAGGCCGCGAGGTTGCGGATGCTCTGCTGATAGTTGGCAATCCAGGTCGCATACTCCCCGCTGTGGGTTTTAATATCCTCATGCACCGGAATGCTTTCGACGACCGACCAGGTCAGCCCTTTTGCCGCTAACAGCGCCTGACGCGCTTTAATCTCCTCTACCGGCCAGACCTGACCGTTTGCAATATGGTGCAGCGCAGTCACGACGCCGGTCGCCCCTGCCTGCCGTACATCATCAAGCGATACCGGATCGTTCGGCCCATACCACCGCCAGGTTTGTTCCATCGCTATGCCCTCACAAAAGTTGTTATACCAATAATGGCGACACTCATGACGACTACCATACATGTTTCTCCTCAGGCTGCAAACAGTGCTGGCGCATTGATTGATCCAGCTCACAGTCAGCGGATAATTTCGGCTTACCAATTTAATTTCCTGTCATATAACTTTAGACTGGCATTGTTAATAAGCAGTTAAACAGGTGTGTAAAGAATGACAACAATTGCAACCGCTACGCTACCGGAAAACGTGCAACGTCCTCAGTACGATCGCAGCCAGCTCCGCTCGCGTATTGTCCATTTCGGCTTTGGCGCGTTTCATCGCGCGCACCAGGCGCTGCTGACCGATCGCGTGCTGAATAACGTCGGCGGCGACTGGGGGATCTGCGAAATCAGTCTGTTCAGCGGCGATACGCTGATGAGCCAGCTTCGCGAACAGGACCATCTGTTTACCGTGCTGGAAAAAGGCGCCGACGGTAACCAGCCCATCGTGATCGGCGCGGTGCACGAATGCCTGAACGCCAGGCTCGATTCGCTGGCGGCAATTATCGAAAAATTTTGCGAGCCGCAGGTGGCGATTGTCTCGCTGACCATCACCGAAAAAGGCTATTGCATCGATCCGGCGACCGGCAAGCTGGATCCGACGCATCCGCGTATCGTTCACGATCTGGAAAATCCGACGCTACCGCAGTCGGCTCCCGGTATTTTAGTGGAAGCGCTGGCCCGCCGCCGGGAACGGGGCCTGCCGCCCTTTACCGTGCTCTCCTGCGATAACATTCCCGACAACGGCCACGTGGTGAAAAATGCCGTCCTCGGTATGGCGGAAAAACGCAGCCCGGCGCTGGCGAACTGGATCGCCGATAATGTCAGCTTCCCGGGCACCATGGTGGATCGCATTGTTCCTGCGGCCACCGCCGAGTCGCTGGCGGAAATCGCCGCCGTGCTGGGGGTCGACGATCCATGCGCCATCAGCTGCGAACCCTTCATTCAGTGGGTGGTCGAAGACCACTTCGTCGCCGGACGACCGGCCTGGGAGACGGCCGGCGTGCAGATGACCGACGACGTGCTGCCCTGGGAGCAAATGAAGCTGCGGATGCTCAACGGCAGCCACTCTTTTCTCGCCTGGCTTGGCTATCTGGCAGGTCATGCGCACGTCAGCGACTGCATGCAGGATAACGTTTTCCGCCGCGCCGCTCGCCAGCTGATGCTTGACGAACAGGCTCCGACGCTGACCATTACCGGCGTCGATCTCGAGGCCTATGCCGACAGCCTCATCGACCGCTTCAGTAATCCGGCGCTCAAACACCGCACCTGGCAAATCGCCATGGACGGCAGCCAGAAACTGCCCCAGCGCATGCTCGACGGCATCCGCGTACATCTTGAGCGCGGCAGCCGCTGGCCGCTGCTGGCCCTCGGCGTTGCCGGCTGGATGCGCTACGTCAGTGGTACGGACGACGCGGGTCAGACGATCGACGTGCGCGATCCGCTGGTCGACAAGATCCAGCAGCGGGTGGCGCAGAGCGATGAGCAGCAGCGCGTCGATGCGCTACTGGGTCTGGAGGTAATATTTGGCCGCGACCTGCCGCACAACGCGCAGTTTGTCGCCGGGATCCGCGCCGCCTGGCAGCAACTGGCGACGCACGGTGCCCGCGAGGCCGTGGCCCGCGCGCTAAATTCTTAACAATATTTGCGCTTATGCGGACAGAATCTTCTTCTGTCCGCCTCAGGACTTCTCTTTTCCCCCTTTTTTCGTCAGGATAGGCGTAACTGTTACAACATTACATTTATCCTGGAGAAAAGAGTGACCAGAACCAATTTGATCACCGGCTTTCTCGGCAGCGGTAAGACGACCTCAATTCTTCATCTGCTGGCGCAGAAGCCTGCGGATGAAAAATGGGCCGTACTGGTGAATGAGTTTGGCGAAGTCGGGATAGACGGCGCGCTGCTGGCCGACAGCGGCGCCCTGCTCAAAGAGATCCCCGGCGGCTGCATGTGCTGCGTTAACGGCCTGCCGATGCAGGTTGGGCTGAATACCCTGCTGCGCCAGGGTAAACCCGATCGCCTGCTGATCGAACCCACCGGCCTTGGCCATCCGAAGCAGATCCTCGATATCCTCACCGCAGCGGTGTATGAACCCTGGATCGATCTACGCGCTACGGTGTGCATCCTCGATCCCCGTCAGCTGCTGGATGAAAAAGTCGTCAATAACGACAATTTCCGCGATCAGCTGGCCGCGGCGGACATCATTGTGGCCAATAAAAACGATCGGGAAACGCCCGAAAGCGCCCAGGCGTTGGCCGACTGGTGGCAGCGCTGGGGCGGCGATCGTCGCAAGGTGTCGACAACCCAGGGTAATATCGACCTCGCCCTGCTCGATGAGCCGCGCCGCAACACCGCCCCGTTGCCGGCGAGCGCGGAGCATGTTCACCACTCTCGCCCGACCAGCGGTCTCGCCGCACTCAGCCTGCCCGAGCACCAGCGCTGGCGCCGCCACCTCAACAGCGGCCAGGGCTATCAGGCCTGCGGCTGGATTTTCGACGCGGAAACGGTCTTTGAGACCATCGGCCTGCTCGAATGGGCACGGCTGGCGCCCGTGGCGCGCGTCAAAGGCGTGATGCGCATTGCCGAAGGGGCCGTGAGGATCAACCGCCAGGGCGAGGATTGGCATATCGAGACTCTGAGCGTCCCCCCACCCGATAGCCGAATCGAGCTTATCTCGGCGAACGAAGCCGACTGGAACGCGCTCCAGACCTCACTGTTGAGGCTTCGTTTAAGTTGAGGCGGCTAAGGTTGCCGCCGACTGTCACAAAATCGCAATGGCTATGATGAAAAACCGAATTCCTTTAATTCTGCTGCTTAACATCGCGGGTGTGGCGCTATTTTGCTCCTGGTATCTGCCGGTCAACCACGGCGCCTGGTCGCCGGTCGACTCCGCGATCTTCCATTTCTTTAACCATGGCGTCAGCCTCAGCCACGCCTATGCCTGGCTGCTGGCGATCATCAACAATCGCGCCTTCGACGCCTGTTCGCTGCTGGCGATGGGCTGCCTGATGCTCCGCTACTGGCTTAAAGCGCCGCCAGCAGGCCGTCGCCAGATTGCCATCATGGGCCTGGTGATGCTGCTGGCCGCGGTGATCATTAACCAGCTGGCGCAGCACCTGATGCCGGTACAGCGCGCCAGCCCGTCGCTGTTTTTCCACGATGTCACCCGCGTCAGCGATGTCGTCAATTTCCCCACCAAAGACGCCTCCAAGGACAGCTTCCCTGGCGATCATGGGATGATGCTGCTGATCTTCGCGAGCTTTATGTGGCGCTATTTCGGCCGCCGCGCGCTAACCGTGGCGCTGGTGATATTTGTGGTCTTTGCTTTCCCGCGCGTCATGATTGGCGCTCACTGGTTCAGCGATATTGCCGTCGGCTCCCTGACCGCCGTGCTGATTGGCGCGCCGTGGGTATTGATGACACCGCTGAGCGATAAATTGATCGCCCTTTTCGACCGTTCTCTGCCCGGCGGAATATCGGCCAAATAATGTCGTGGTCGCCGTCTGGCGTCATTATCTATAAGGGGACCTTTTGGGTCCCCTTTTTCAATTGCGCTTTTTTTCAACATGATGTTCATCTTCTTGTCACATTAATCCCGTGACAAATGAAGGAATTGTCTGTTTTTTACCCGATACTGGCGCTATTTTGTCCTTTCCCGATGATTCACTTTTTGTCACCAAAATACTTATAAGAAATCGCGCAAAACCGCTCGCCATGCGGCGTTTGATAGGGTAATCTCGTTCTCGTTTTGCCTTTTCCGCAACATTAATTCAGAGCATGAATAAATTTGTGCGTGACTGCACAAATTTAAGCTTAAGGAATTGTCTCATTGCGGATGGGTATTTAGGCTCTAACACGCTTGGCATTTTTTATAACGACATTGTCGTTAAGGACAACAAGGGAAAATAAACAGCATGGTCAAATCTCAGCCGATTTTGAGATACATCTTGCGGGTAGCCCCCGCGATTGCAGTAGCGGTTCTGCTTTCCGCGTGTAGTTCAACAAGTACCGCCAGGAATATGCATTCTGAGACGCATGCTGTGGGTAGTGGCGATTTATCATCACTGCAAGCCTCTCAGGATGAATTTGAAACGATGGTCCGTAACCTGGACGTGAAGTCCCGTTTAATGGATCAGTATGCCAGCTGGAAAGGCGTGCGTTACCGCCTCGGCGGCAGCACCCGTAAAGGTATCGACTGCTCAGCGTTTGTGCAGCGCACCTTCCGCGAACAATTTGGTCTGGAACTGCCGCGTTCAACCTCTGAACAGCAGGAAACCGGAAAATCGATTTCCCGTACCCAGCTGCGTACTGGCGATCTGGTTCTGTTCCGCGCCGGCTCTACCGGCCGCCACGTCGGGATCTATCTCGGCAACAACCAGTTCGTTCACGCCTCCACCAGCAGCGGGGTGACCATCTCCAGCATGGATGAACCGTACTGGAAAAAGCGCTACAACGAAGCGCGTCGAGTTCTGAGCCGCTCGTAAACTGTCCTCTACCGCCGCCGGTTATCCCTTGGCTGGAGGCGGGATAAAAAAACACTGCCCCGGCAGTGTTTTTTTTTGCCACCTGATTCTGAACGCCGCAAAATAAGCTATGTCTTTTAAGTGGGAATGAGAAAAACGACGACCGACAAACCGTTGATGGGATTCAATAACACGGAAAGACTATAGCTATGCTTACTCGCTACTTTTCACCCCAGCGTAAAATCTGGTTAACCAGCCTGTGCGTGGGGATTATCGTCGCGCTGCTGGCCGGCTGCATTCAGTTTATGGTGATTTACCATAACCGGGCAGAGCGTTTCGACGCCATTATCAACAACGTTGACACTTATCTTAAAAGCTATTTTCACGATCTCCGTGAAACCATTGATGGCCTGCAGCCGCTGGTGGATCAGCCCTGCGAGAATATCGACTCCGGACTCACCTCCCATGCCGCTTTCAGCCCCAACGTTCGCGCGTTTCTGCTGGTTAAAAACGGCGTCGTCTTTTGCTCCTCGGCGACAGGGGCCATGAATACGCCCCTTACTCAGCTTATCCCGGCGATCGATATTCGCAAACCCGTTGATATGGCGATTTTGCCGGGTACGCCGATGATGCCGAAAAGCGCAGCGCTGGCGTTATGGGTCAGCAAACCCGATGATGCAAACAGCGGCATTTTCGTATCGATCAACGCCAATCTCACGCCGTACATCCTCTATTCCGCACGACAAAATGATTTCAGCGGTATTGCGCTGGCCATCGGCCATACCGCCATCTCCACCTTCAGTAATCGGCTGGTGGATCCGCAAACCCTGCATAACGAACCGATCCGCCAGGTACAGATCGACGGTTTACCGCTGAAGGTCTACCTGTATGCCAACAGCTGGCTGGCGGAAAATACACAGTTTGCCCTGTTGCTCGGGGTAGTGTGCGGCCTGCTGGCGGGGTTGCTCTGTTATTACGTGCTGACGATCAAATCCGATCCGCGAAAATCGATACTGCTGGGGATCAAAAATAACCAGTTCTACGTCGTCTATCAGCCGGTCGTGAATGCCCAGACCCTGCGTATCAGCGGCGTGGAGGTGCTCATGCGCTGGCGCCATCCGGTGGTGGGTGAAATCCCGCCCGACGTCTTTATTAATCTGGCGGAAACCCAGCAGATGATCGTGCCGCTGACCCATCACCTGCTGGCGCTGATCGCCAGCGATGGTCTAGTGCTTAAACGGATCCTGCCGCGCGGCGTCAAGCTGGGGCTGAATATTTCCCCTGCCCATCTGCAGGCTGACAACTTCCGCGACGATATGCTGCGCTTTGCCGCCGCGCTGCCCGCCGACCATTTTCACGTGGTGCTGGAGGTGACCGAGCGGGCCATGATTGATAAAGAAAAATCGATCGCTAACTTCGCCTGGCTCCACCAGCAGGGTTTTGAAATCGCAATAGATGATTTTGGTACCGGGCATAGCGCGCTGATTTATCTCGAACGCTATAACTTCGATTATCTGAAGATCGATCGCGGCTTTGTGCAGGCGATTGGCACCGAAACCGTGACCTCGCCGGTGCTGGATGCGGTACTGACCCTCAGCCGCCGGCTGAAATTAATGACCGTCGCTGAAGGAGTGGAGACCCAGGAACAGGCGGAGTGGCTTCGTGCCCAGGGCGTCAATTTCCTGCAAGGGTACTGGATAAGCCGTCCGCTATCGCTGGAGGCGCTGGTCGCCGCGCATGATGAACCTGCGAATTATTTCACAACGCGCTAAGTCTCACATATGATGCGGGAACAGAGGTCGGCTATGGGGGCCGACCGTGACAAGGTATTCTGCCGCCTATGTATGCGCGCCTCTTTTTAATTCTGCTTGCTCTGTTTAGCCTTAGCGCTAAGGCGCAAACAATAAAAGAAAGCGTCGCCTTTGCGATTATCGGTGAACCCAAATACGCAGCCAGCTTCAGCCATTTTGATTATGTCAATCCTGAGGCGCCGAAAGGCGGCACCCTCACCCTGGCGGCGATCGGCACCTTTGATAACTTCAACCGCTACGCACTGCGCGGCAATCCCGCCGTGCGCACTGAGGCGCTCTACGATACCCTGTTCACCACCTCGGATGATGAGCCCGGCAGCTACTACCCGCTGATTGCCGAGCGGGCGCGCTATGCCGAGGACTATTCCTGGATGGAGATCGCTCTCAACCCGCACGCCCGCTTCCATGACGGCACGCCAATCACCGCCCGGGACGTTGCATTTACCTTCAACAAGTTTATGACCGAAGGGGTGCCACAGTTCCGTTTGTTTTATAAAGGCACCACCGTTAAGGCCATCGCCCCGTTGACCGTACGAATCGACCTCGGCCAGCCCGGCAAAGAGAACATGCTGAGTCTGCTGAGCCTGCCGGTGATGCCTGAGTCGTTCTGGCGCCAGCACAAACTCAGCGACCCGCTGTCGAAGCCGCCGCTGGCCAGCGGGCCATACCGCATCAGCGCCTGGCGAATGGGGCAATACATTACCTATTCACGCGTCGCCGACTACTGGGCGGCCGACCTGCCGGTCAACCGGGGTCGCTGGAATTTCGATACGCTGCGCTATGACTATTATCTCGACGACAATGTCGCTTTCGAAGCCTTTAAAGCGGGAGCCGTCGATCGCCGGGAAGAGACCGTCGCCAAAAACTGGGCTACCCGCTACGTCGGTCGCAACTTCAGCCGCGGCTACATTATTAAAGATGAGCATACAAATACCTCGGCGCAGGATACCCAGTGGCTGGCGTTCAATATTCAGCGCCCGGTTTTTGCCGATCGCCGGGTGCGGGAGGCCATTACCCTGGCGTTCGATTTTGAATGGATGAACAAGGCGCTGTTTTACAGCGCCTATCAGCGCGCCAACAGCTATTTCCAGAACACCGAATATGCCGCCCGCAGCCTGCCCGACGCCGCCGAGCTGGCCCTGCTGACGCCGATGAAAAACGAACTGCCCCCGGAGGTCTTCAGCCAGGTTTACCAGCCGCCGGTCTCCCGCGGCGATGGTTTCGACCGCGACAACTTACTCAAAGCCGATGCCCTGCTCAATGCGGCGGGTTGGACGGTAAAAAACCAGCGCCGGGTCAACGCCGCCACCGGCAAGCCGCTGCGCTTTGAACTGCTGATGCCAGCCGGTGGCAATGACCGCTGGGTGCTGCCGTTTCAGCACAACCTGCAGCGCCTGGGGATCGTCATGGATATTCGTCAGGTTGATAACTCGCAGTACAGCAACCGTCGCCGCAGCCGTGATTACGACATGATGCCGAGCCTGTGGCGTGCCATGCCCTGGCCCGGCACCGACCTGCAAATCTCCTGGGCCTCAGACTATATTCACTCCAGCTATAACGCACCGGGGGTACAAAGCCCGGTAGTGGATAAGCTGATTGCGCAGATCCTGCAGTGGCAGGGCAATAAGCAGAAACTGATCCCCCTCGGTCGAGCGCTGGACCGCGTGCTCACCTGGAATAACTACATGCTGCCGATGTGGTATATGGCGCAGGACCGCACCGCGTGGTGGAATAAGTTCTCTTTCCCCGAGACCCGCCCCATTTATTCCTCCGGGCTCGATACCTGGTGGTACGACGTGAACAAAGCGGCCACCCTCCCCGCGGACAGACGTTAAGGACATCCCATGGGCAGCTACCTGATCCGCCGTTTGCTGTTAGTGATCCCCACCCTGTGGGCCATCATCACCATTAACTTTTTTATTGTGCAAATCGCACCCGGCGGCCCGGTCGATCAGGCCATCGCCGCCATCGAATTTGGTCAGCACGGCGGGATGCCGGGTGCCGGCGACGGCGGGATGGGCGCCAGCCATGCCCGCACCGGCGCAGGGAACATCAGCGAGGGGCACTATCGCGGTGGGCGGGGCCTTGATCCGGAAGTCATCGCCGAGATCACCCACCGCTACGGCTTTGACAAGCCGCTGCACGAGCGTTACCTGAAGATGCTGGGCGATTATCTGCGCTTTGATTTTGGCGACAGCCTGTTTCGCAGCGCCTCAGTACTGCAGCTGATTAAAGACAGCCTGCCGGTCTCGGTGAGCCTCGGACTGTGGAGTACGCTGATTATCTACCTGGTTTCCATTCCGCTGGGTATTCGCAAAGCGGTCAGCAACGGCAGCCGCTTTGATATCTGGAGCAGTACGCTGATTATTATTGGCTATGCGATCCCCGCCTTTCTGTTCGCCATCCTGCTGATCGTGATTTTTGCCGGCGGCAGCTATTTCGACCTCTTCCCGCTGCGCGGTTTGGTCTCACCGAACTTCGACACCCTTCCCTGGTATCAGAAAATCCTCGACTACCTGTGGCACATCACCCTGCCGGTGCTGGCGACGGTGATCGGCGGCTTTGCCGCCCTGACCATGCTGACCAAAAACAGCTTCCTCGACGAGATCCGCAAACAGTATGTGGTCACCGCCCGCGCCAAAGGCGTCGGTGAGAAACAGATCCTCTGGGGACATGTGTTCCGCAACGCCATGCTGCTGGTGATCGCCGGCTTCCCGGCCACCTTTATTAGTATGTTCTTTACCGGTTCGCTGCTGATCGAAGTGATGTTCTCGCTGAACGGCCTGGGTCTGCTGGGCTATGAAGCGACGGTCTCCCGCGACTATCCGGTGATGTTCGGCACGCTCTATATTTTCACTCTGATTGGCCTGCTGCTGAATATCGTCAGCGATATCAGCTATACGCTGGTCGACCCGCGCATTGATTTTGAGGGCCGCTAATGTCTTTCTTCAGTCCCGTTAATCAGGCCCGCTGGGCGCGCTTTCGTCACAACCGTCGCGGCTACTGGTCGCTGTGGCTGTTTTTAATTCTCTTCTTCTGCAGCCTCGGCGCCGAGCTGCTGGCCAACGATCGCCCGCTGCTGGTGCAGTACCGGGGCCAGCTGTACGTTCCGGTGTTAAAAAACTACACCGAGCAAACCTTTGGCGGCGCGTTCGCTACCGCCGCCGACTATCAGGATCCCTGGCTGCAGCACCAGCTAGCCACCCACGGCTGGGCGCTATGGCCGCCGGTGCGCTTCGGCGCCACGACGATTAATTTTGCCAGCACCGTCCCCTTTCCGTCACCGCCCTCGGCCAGCAACTGGCTTGGCACCGACGCCAACGGCGGCGATGTGCTGGCGCGGATCCTCTATGGTACGCGCATCTCGGTGCTCTTCGGTCTGCTGCTGACGCTGTTCTCCAGTGTGCTGGGGGTGCTGGCCGGGGCGATACAGGGGTACTATGGCGGCAAAATCGACCTCTGGGGCCAGCGCTTTATTGAAGTCTGGTCAGGGATGCCGACCCTGTTTCTGATCATCCTGCTCTCCAGCGTCGTGCAGCCGGGCTTCTGGTGGTTGCTGGCGATCACCGTCCTTTTTGGCTGGATGACGCTGGTGGGCGTGGTGCGCGCTGAATTTCTTCGCACCCGCAACTACGACTACATCCGGGCGGCGCAGGCGCTAGGGGTCAGCGACCGGCAGATCATCCTGCGGCATATGTTGCCTAACGCAATGGTGGCGACCCTCACCTTCCTGCCTTTTATCCTGTGCAGCTCCATTACCACCCTGACGTCGCTGGATTTTCTCGGCTTCGGTCTGCCGCTCGGCTCCCCCTCTCTCGGGGAGCTGCTGCTGCAGGGAAAAAACAACCTGCAGGCGCCCTGGCTGGGCATTGCCGCGTTTCTCTCCGTCGCCGTACTGCTGACGCTACTGATTTTTATTGGTGAAGCGGTTCGCGACGCCTTTGACCCGAGTAAGGCGGTGTAATATGACCCACCCGCTGTTAGCTATCGACAATCTCTCTATTGCCTTTCGCCAGCAGGGCGAGACGCAGACCGTGGTGCACAATCTGTCGCTCGAGGTGGCAGTTGGTGAGACGCTGGCGCTGGTGGGCGAATCCGGCTCAGGAAAAAGCATCTCCGCGCTGTCGGTGCTGCGACTGCTCCCCACCCCGCCGGCCAGCTACCCCAGCGGCGATATCCGCTTTCATGGCCAGTCGCTGCTGCATGCTGAGGAGTCGACCCTGCGCGGCGTGCGCGGCAACCGGATCGCGATGATCTTTCAGGAGCCAATGGTGTCGCTCAACCCCCTGCATACCCTGGAAAAACAGCTCTATGAGGTGCTGTCGTTACACCGGGGAATGCGCAAAGAGGCGGCGCGCGGGGAGATCCTCGACTGCCTGGAGCGCGTCGGGATCCGTCAGGCGCCGCGGCGTCTGGCGGACTATCCGCATCAGCTCTCCGGCGGCGAGCGCCAGCGGGTGATGATCGCCATGGCGCTGCTGACGCGCCCGGAGTTGCTGATCGCCGATGAACCGACCACCGCCCTGGACGTGTCAGTGCAGGCGCAGATCTTGCAACTGCTGCGCGAGCTAAAGCGGGAGCTGAACATGGGGTTGCTGTTTATCACCCATAACCTGAGCATTGTCCGTCAGCTGGCTGACCGAGTAGCGGTGATGCAGAACGGCCGCTGTGTGGAACAAAATGACTGTCGGGCGCTGTTCAGCGCGCCGGCGCATCCCTACACCCAACGCCTGCTGGATAGCGAACCAGACGGTGAGCCGGTGCCGCTGGCCGTCGATGCCCCGGTGCTGCTGCAGGCGGATGATTTAAACGTGGCATTTCCTGTTCGCAAAGGGATCCTGCGCCGGGTGGTCGATCACCATCGGGTGGTCAACAGCCTCAGTTTTCAGCTACGCGCCGGCGAGACGCTGGGCCTGGTGGGCGAATCGGGATCGGGAAAAAGCACCACCGGTCTGGCGCTGCTGCGCCTGATCTCATCCGAGGGAAAGATAACTTTTGCCGGCCAGCCGATTCAGGGGCGTAACCGTCGACAGCTGCTGCCGCTGCGCCGACAAATGCAGGTAGTTTTTCAGGATCCGAACTCGTCGCTCAATCCGCGCCTGACGGCGCAGCAGATCATTGAGGAAGGCTTGCGCGTCCACCAGCCGACGCTGACGGCAGCCGAACGCGAACAGGCAGTGATCCTTGCCATGCAGGAGGTTGGGCTCGACCCGGCCAGCCGCCAGCGCTACCCGGCGGCGTTCTCCGGTGGCCAGCGGCAGCGTATCGCCATCGCCAGAGCGTTGATCGTCAAGCCGCAGCTGATCGTCCTCGACGAGCCGACCTCATCGCTGGACAAAACCGTTCAGGCGCAGATCCTGAATCTGCTGAAAGCATTACAGCAAAAGCATCAGCTGGCCTATATTTTTATCAGTCATGATTTACGCGTGGTGCGGGCGCTGTGTCATCAGGTGATGGTGCTGCGTCAGGGAGAGGTGGTTGAACAGGGCGAGTGCCAGTCCGTCTTCAGCGCACCCCGACACGAGTATACCCGCCAGCTGCTGGCGCTGAGCTGACGGTCAGAAGGGGTTGTTGCCGGAGAAGGGCTCGGCGATGGCCACGCCAAAATTTTTCAGACGACAGGTGGCGGCGAATTCATCCTGCAGGTTAACGAACAGGCACGGTTCGCCTTCGCACTCAAGGACTGAACAGTCGACTTCGATGTCGCTTAACGCCTGGCTGAGCTTATGCATAACCGGCCAGGCTTTCTCACCGTCCGGACTCAGCAACTTCAGGGCAACGAGACTGTTCTCGTTCTGCGCGCCGTTTTGCGGAATCGGTTCAACTCTGGAACCCGCAAAACCGGCCAGCCAGCGATAGCTCTGCGGCAGACGGTGTACGATAGAGAGTTGTTGTGTATTCACGTGGTTTCCCCGGAAGCAAAAGGCTTCACAATAAATTTACATCAATATTAACACACTGTTGACAAATAGTCCTGCCTTGACGCAGAAAACGTTTACAGCCGCGGCGGGCCAGGGCTAAGCACTTATAATCCAGCGCGTTATTTTTATACCCGGCGAGCCGATTGGCGCTATATGTACCCGTTTCTGTGATCCAAAACAACTTTTTTATCGCAACAATGCGACTTTTTACACTAATTGATTTTACATAAAGGAAACAAATCGCAGAACCCTGAAGCTCATTCTGGTTGACATGTATCAAGAAAGGGGCGATTTCGCCCCTGAAAATGTGACCTAGTGTGCGATTTTTCGCCGACGGGAAGCGTAAAGCGAGAAGAAAATAGAACAGGTTGCGCAGAAGGCAATAGAGATCAGCATTGGCCAGGCGGTGGTAAACGTCGCCATCGACAGCAGCGCGCCAATGATCGCCCCGATACCAAAACGAAACGTTCCGGCCAGTGACGAAGCGGTGCCGGCCATATGCGGAAACTCATCGAGGATCACCGCCATGGCGTTAGACGACACCATCGATACGCAGCCGACAAAGGCCGCCACGCCGATCACCAGCGACCAGAAGCCGACGTCCAGCAGCGCGCAAACCACCATCCATACCGCCATGGCAAACTGGATCCACAGCCCGGCCCGGAACATGCGCAACGCCCCCACCCGCCGCACAAACCGGCTGTTGAACATGGTCATCAGGAACAGGAAAACAATGTTCAGCGCAAAATAGTAACCAAAGTGCTGAGGCGCAACGTGGTTAATATTGATATAGACGAAAGGCCCGGCACTGAGAAACGAGAACATCCCCGCGAAGCTAAAGCCGCTCGCCAGCATATAGCTCAGCACCCGCTTGTGACGGAACAGGGTGGCAAAATTACCCAGCGTGGTGCGCAGATGGAACGGCTGACGCCTGTCAGCTGGCAGCGTTTCGCGGATAAACAGGCCGATCATCAGCGAGGCGAGCAGGGCCACCAGCGCGAGGATCCAGAAGATGGCATGCCAGCTAAACCAGACCAGCACCGCCCCGCCGACCATCGGCGCCACCAGCGGCGCAATGGTCGTCACCAGCATGACAAACGACATCATCCGTGAAAACTCATCTTTCGGATAGATATCGCGCATCAGGGCGTTGATCACCACGCTGGCGGCCGCGGCCGCCAGACCGTGGAAGAAACGCATGACAATGAGCATATCGATGGTCTGCGAAAGGGCGCAGGCCACCGCCGCCGCGGCGAACACCAGCGTCCCGCCGAGGATCACCGGTTTGCGACCAAGGCTGTCTGCCATCGGCCCGTACAGCAGCTGACCCAGCGCAAAGCCCAGGATATAGGTGCTGAGCGTCATCTGCGCGCTGCCGTCCGGGACGTTGTACTGGGCGGCGATCACCGGCAGCGCCGGAAGATACATATCGATCGACAGCGGCATCAGCATGGCCAGCAGGCCGAGGATAAACACAATTCCCAGAGAAGAATTCTGCTTCACTGTCACGTTTTACTCCGTGCCTGCGGGGCGCCTACGCTGGCGATTTCCGTTTCCGTCAGCGGACGATATTCACCCGGCGCCAGCGCGTCATCCAGCAGGATATCGCCGATGCGCTCCCGGTGCAGGCCAACCACATGGTTGCCCACGGCGGCGAACATGCGTTTCACCTGATGGTAGCGCCCTTCGCTGATGGTCAGGCGCACTTCGGTCGGGGTGATCACTTCCAGCACTGCCGGCTTAGTGAGATCTTTTTCATTGTGCAACTGGACGCCTTTGGCAAACAGCTCTGCGGTCCCTTCCGCCAGCGGGCTTTCCAGCTCCACCAGGTAGGTTTTTTCACAATGGTGGCGCGGCGAGGTAATGCGGTGCGACCACTGGCCGTCATCGGTCATCAGCACCAGCCCGGTGGTGTCGATATCCAGGCGCCCGGCGGCGTGCAGCTTGTGCGCCACCGGCTCATCGAGGAAATAAAGGATAGTAGGATGATCGGGATCGTCGGTGGAACAGACGTAACCCTGCGGCTTGTTCAGCATAAAATAACGGGGGCCGTTCTGCTGGGTCAGCGTATTGCCATCATATTCCACCTCGTGCTCTGGCTGGAGCTTAAAAGAGGCATCTTTCACAATGTCGCCGTCCACGGTAACACGGCTGCCGCGGATTTCACGCCCGGCAATAGCCCGGCTGACGCCAAGCTGCTGAGCGATAAACTTATCAAGTCGCATGAATTTTTTTAGCCTGTAATAGTGCTGGAGCGGGCAACTCGCCCGAAAAAGAAGAATTTCACTGGCTAGTATAACGGGCTCTTAACACCACTCAAGGGAAAAGATTCATGGCATACTATTCGCGAGTTAATTAGCCCCGTGAATTCATGACTTTTACATTACGCCCCTATCAACAAGAAGCCGTCGATGCCACCCTCGCCTGGTTTCGTCGCCATACCGAGCCGGCGGCCATTGTCCTGCCCACCGGCGCGGGCAAAAGCCTGGTGATTGCCGAGCTTGCCCGGCTGGCCCGCGGCCGCGTGCTGGTGCTGGCCCACGTCAAAGAGCTGGTGGCGCAGAACCATGCGAAATACTGCGCCCTTGGCCTCGAGGCGGATATCTTTGCCGCTGGTCTGCAGCGTAAAGAGAGCCACGGCAAAGTGGTGTTCGGCAGCGTGCAGTCGGTGGCGCGCAACCTCGATCAGTTTCACAGTGAATTTTCGCTGCTCATCGTCGATGAATGCCACCGTATCAGCGATGACGACGACAGCCAGTACCAACAGATCATAAGCCACCTGCGGCAGGTGAATCCTCAGCTCCGGCTGCTCGGCCTGACGGCTACCCCGTTCCGCCTCGGCAAGGGTTGGATCTATCAGTTTCACTACCACGGCATGGTACGTGGCGATGAGAAAGCACTGTTTCGCGACTGCATCTATGAGCTGCCGCTGCGCTATATGATTAAGCACGGCTACCTGACGCCACCGGAACGCCTTGATATGCCGGTGGTGCAGTACGATTTCAGCCGTCTGCAGGCGCAAAGCAACGGCCTGTTCAGCGAAGCCGATCTTAACCACGAACTGAAAAAACAGCAGCGCATAACACCGCATATCGTCAGCCAGATCGTGGAGTTCGCCGAAAGCCGTAAAGGGGTGATGATCTTCGCCGCCACCGTGGAACACGCCCGGGAAGTGACCGGTCTGCTGCCGGCGGCGCAAGCCGCGCTGATCACCGGGGAAACGCCTGGACCAGAGCGGGATCGCATTATCGAGGCGTTTAAAGCGCAGGAGTATCGCTATCTGGTGAACGTCGCGGTGTTGACCACCGGCTTCGACGCCCCGCACGTTGACCTGATCGCCATCCTCCGCCCCACCGAGTCGGTGAGTCTTTACCAACAGATCGTTGGCCGCGGCCTGCGCCTGGCGCCGGGCAAAACCGACTGCCTGATCCTCGACTACGCCGGCAACCCGCATGACCTGTACGCCCCGGAAGTGGGGACGCCGAAGGGGAAAAGCGACAACGTACCGGTGCAGGTCTTCTGCCCGGCCTGCGGTTTCGCCAACACCTTCTGGGGCAAAACCACCGCCGACGGCACCTTGATTGAGCATTTTGGCCGCCGCTGCCAGGGCTGGTTTGAAGATGATGACGGCCACCGCGAACAGTGCGACTTCCGCTTTCGCTTCAAAAACTGCCCGCAGTGCAACGCGGAAAACGATATCGCCGCCCGCCGCTGCCGCGAGTGCGACACGATTTTGGTCGACCCGGACGATATGCTGAAGGCGGCGCTGAAGCTAAAGGACGCGCTGGTGCTGCGCTGCAGCGGCATGGCTATGCAGCACGGTAGCGACGAGAAAGGCCCGTGGCTGAAAATCACCTACTATGATGAGGACGGCGCCGACGTGAGTGAGCGCTTCCGTCTGCAAACGCCCGCCCAGCGTACCGCCTTTGAGCAGTTGTTTATCCGCCCGCATACCCGTACGCCGGGCGAGCCGTTACGCTGGATAACCCCGGCGGATATCATTGCCCAGCAGGCGCTGCTGCGCCATCCTGACTTTGTCGTCGCCCGAATGAAGGGGCAATACTGGCAGGTGCGGGAAAAAGTTTTCGATTATCAGGGCCGTTTCCGTCGCGCCAATGAGCTGCGTTAATCCGCCAAAAACTGAGGTTTTGATTGCCGCTGTGCCGATTGGCGGCTATAATGCCGCCCGCTTTTGCATTCGCAAAGCAGATAATCTGCCTGCAGCTGGGTCGCCTGTTGCAGGCTTTATATATAGAGAGACATCAATGTTTACTATCAACGCAGAAGTACGTAAAGAGCAGGGTAAGGGTGCGAGCCGCCGCCTGCGCGCAGCTAACAAGTTCCCGGCAATCATCTACGGTGGCGAAGCTGCTCCGGTTGCTATCGAACTGGATCACGACAAACTGTGGAACATGCAGGATAAAGCTGAATTTTACGGCGAAGTTGTGACCCTCGTTATCGATGGCAAAGAAGAGAAAGTTAAAGTTCAGGCTGTTCAGCGTCACGCGTTCAAGCCGAAACTGACCCACATCGACTTCGTTCGCGCGTAATCGCCGATAGCAAGTTGTATGGCAAACGCCCTGGTGTCTTCTGACCCGGGGCGTTTTGTTATCGGCGCCGCCAAAGTTCCGGCGCCTCGTCCACGAGGTCGCTCAGCATCCGGTGCTTATTCATGCCGGGCAGCCAGAGCATCACCATGGTCACGTTCAGTCCCTGACTGCCGACCTCGGTAGCTATTTCAGCAACCCCCTGCCACTCGCCTGGCCGTAAATGTTCCGGTAAAAATCCCCAGCCCATCCCCTGCTCCATCGCATGGCGCAGCAGCGCGATTTCATTCATATACAGCGTATGGCCTGATATCTGTAGCCGGCGGGCGATCTGATCGTCACTGCGCCGGTGCATCACCAGCTGTGGCGTTAGCGATAAATTCAGCAATGTCAGCGGCCGTGCGGCGTCAGTAAACAATCCTTGCGCGGCGTAAAAACGTAAATCAACGGTGCCCAGCGCCCGCCACTCCATTTCGCTGCCCAGCGTACGATTATTAGCCTGGCAAATGGCCATATCCGCGATGCCCTCGCTCAGCGCCTGCTCGGCTTCGCGCCGCGAGGCGCTCCAGCAGCTTAAACGGATCTGCCGCCGGGCAAGCGTATCAGCCAGCAAACAGAGAAATTCACGCGGCACGAAGGGATCGTACACCAGACGTAACGCCTGCCAGGCCGTTTGCGGCAGCGTTTGCGCAAAAGACTCGAAAGCCTGCGCCTGACGCAACAGCAGGTGTGCCTGGCGAAAAAGCTGCTCGCCTTCGGCGGTTAGCGTCAGGCTACGCCCTTCACGGCTGAACAGCCGGTAGCCCAGCGCATCTTCCAGATAGTCCAGCAGATCGCGAAGCGTGGTCCGGTCTTTAGCTAAACGAATGGCCGCCTGCGACAGGCTGCCAGTTTCGGCGATGGTGGCGAAGGCCTCAATCTGTGCGAAAGAATACTGCAGGGCTTTCATCCCTCTCTCCCTTGCGGGGGAAAATCCCCCCTATGCTGATTTTAGCCTTCGCGAGCCGATTTATATACTGCGCAGCGAATCTATGGCAAACGAGGAAATAAAAATGATAAAAAAACCACTGGCTCTGGCGTTAATTTTGGCGGCGCTGCCGGCGGCGGCGATGGCGCAAAACTGCGGCGACCTGACGCTGGATGTCTGCCCCACCCCTTACGACCAAACGCTACCCGCGGCCAAAGACATGCTCACCTGGGATCAGGCGTCACGCGTCGTTGGCTTTCGTAACGACTATCGCAATTATGCCGGAGACGTCTTCCGCCACGGCGCAGCGGTCCCGCTGGAGCGTGCTGAAAAGCCACTGACCCACGCCAGCTATACCCTCAACGGCCACACCTGGACGCTACAGGATTACCTGAAGCGCGAGAACGTCAGCGGCATGCTGGTGCTGAAAGATGGCAAAGTCGCCTGGAAATACCTTGGCAACGGCAACACCGATACCACGCTGTGGACCTCTCGCTCGGTGGGGAAATCGGTGGTTTCGACGCTGGTGGGCATCGCCATTCAGCAGGGGAAAATCCACTCCCTCGATGACCTGATTACCGTTTATGAACCCGAACTAAAAGGCACCGCCTGGGACGGTGTAACGCTCAGGCAGCTCATTCAACATACCAGCGGCGTGGACTGGAATGAAGATTACACCAATCCGCAGTCGCACTTTGCCCGCCTGACCCAGTGTGAAGCGCAGCCCGGCGCCTATGATTGCGTACGTAAAATCGTATCGGCACTGTCGCGCAAACACCCGGCAGGCGAGCAGTGGTCCTACTCTTCCGGCGGCGCCTGGCTGCTGGGCGATGTGCTGGAACGCGCGACCGGTATGTCGCTGGCCGCCTGGCTTGAACAATCACTGTGGCAGCCTGCGGGTATGGCCCACGATGGCGTCTGGCATGCTTATCAGCAAGGGAAGCATGATGTTGGCGCCCACGGCTTTAACGCCACCCTCGAAGACTGGGGCCGCTTTGGCGAGTTTGTCGCCCGCGATGGTCGGTTAAGCAACGGCAAACAGCTGGTGCCCGCAGGTTGGTTCGACCAGGCCGCAAGCTGGACAAAAGCGCTGAACTCGGTTTCAGCAGCGCATCCGCAAGGTATCTACGGCTATCAGTGGTGGAACAACGCGATTCCGGCCAATGCGCAACACGTACAGCCGACGCCGCAGGAAGGACTGCAGGGCTCGCTGTGGGCGCTGGGGATCTATGGCCAGGTGATCATGGTGAACCGCGCGGAACATCTGGTGATCGTCCAGTGGTCGACCTGGCCGCAGGCGGAACCGTCCTTCAACGCCCAGCCGCTGGAAGCGGCGCTGATGTACAGCGCCATTGCCCGCGAATTGCGCTAATCTCCCCTGCTCCTTGCCGCTTAGCCGGCGAGGAGCGTATCGGCATTCAGCGCCAGATGCTGCAACAGCATTATCGTTTTCGCATCCATGATCTCGCCATCGCGAATAGCCTGCAGCGCCCGCGCCAGCGGCCACTCCAACACTTCAATATCCTCACCTTCTGCCGCCAACCCGCCGCCGTCGCCCCGACGGTCATCGGCCTGATATTCCGCGATAAAAAAGTAGAGCTTCTCGGTCACGGAGCCTGGACTCATAAAGACAGTGAAGACGGGTTCGACACGCGTCACGCGAAAGCCGGTCTCCTCTTCCGCTTCGGCAACGATCCGCGCCTCCGGCGAGGCGTTATCCAGCAGCCCGGCGGCAGCCTCAATCAGATACCCATCGTGACCGTGGGTAAATACCGGAAATCGGAACTGGCGCGTCAGGACCACCGTCCGCTTCTCACGGTTATAGAGTAAAATGACCGCGCCGTTGCCGCGGTCATAGGCTTCCCGGCTTTGCTCCTGCCAGCGGCCGTCCCGGCGCAGCAGTTCAAAAGTATATTTTTTCAGGGTGTACCAGTTGTCAGAGAGCAGCGTCTCGCGAACGTGGCGGACGTGCGGTGCGTGAGTTTGCATGTTATATCCCCTTTGAGATGACAGCCGGCACCATAACATGCATAATCAGGCACAAACAAGATCATTCGTGAAGGAAAAATCATGCTCGCCAGTCAGAGAAAACAGCAGATCCTCCAGATCCTCACCGAGGAAAAACAGGTGATGTCCGGGGAGCTAAGCCAGCGGTTCAACGTCTCCGAGGACTCCATTCGCCGCGATCTGCGCGAGCTGGCGGCGGAAGGAAAACTGCAGCGGGTCCACGGCGGCGCACTGCCGGTTTCTGCCGCTATTGCGCCTATTGAAACGCGCAAAAGTGTGCAGATCGCCTCCAAGCAGGCAGTCGCCCGCGCCGCCGCCGCGCTGATCCAGCCAGGACAGGTGGTGATTGTCGATGGCGGCACCACTACTGCGGCAATGATCGGCTTTTTACCTGCGGAACTGAACTGTACGGTGGTCACCCACAGCCCTGGCATCGCCGTGGCGCTGGTGGACCACCCGCGAATCGAGGTGATCCTGCTCGGGGGCAAAGTGTTTAAACATTCGGTCGTCGCTGTGGGCGCCGAGACGCTGGCGGGTATGGCGCGGATCAATGCCGATCTGTTCTTTATGGGGGTGACCGGCATCCACCCACGGGCAGGTTTCACTACCGGTGATTATGAAGAAGCGGGCATCAAACGCGCACTGGCGGCCAGAGCGGCGGAAACCGTGGTGATGGCGTCCCGGGAGAAGCTCAACGCCGCGTCAGCCTTTGCCATCGGCGAACTGAACCTCGCCAGTACGCTTATCGTCGACGGTGAACCCGACGCCGCGCTGCGCCAGCAGCTGGTGCAGTGCGGCGTGGAGATCATCCCCGTTCAGCGATAGCGCCGACAGGGCATGGGGTTTAATTGCCGCCGGACGTCCGGCGCTGCAGCTGGTCGCGCAGGTTCGGCGGGGTGCCCTTAATGGTCAGGGTATCGGTGGCGGGATCCCAGAATACGCGTTCACCTAACAGCATGGCGTCGAAGTTAATGGTCAATCCGCCGCCGCTGCCGGCAAACTTGGTCAGCTGGCGTAAGGTGCTGCGATCCGCCGGGAAGCTCTCTTCCAGCTCATAGCCCTGCGCGGCAGTGAATTCCTGGAAGCTCTTTTCGCTGACGCCGGCGAGCTCTTTGGACAGCGACTCCAGCTCAATCTCTTCCCCGGCCTGCAGCTGTTCGTTACAGTACGCGTAGACCTGCTGACGCACATTCTGTCGCTCGGATTTATCAAGCTGAGCATCGGCGGCGAAGTCATCCACCGCCTGCAGCAGGCCGCGGTTCTGCGCTTTGGCGTTAAGCCCTTCGCTGGCGCCGAGGAAATCCATAAAGAAATCGGCCACTTTGCGCCCTACCCGCCCTTTCAGGAAGGTCAGATAGCGGGTCGACTCCGGGTTGGTTTCCCACTCGGTTAAATCGATGCGCGCGACGATATCAGCATGGTTAATATCCAGGTAATGGGTCGAGCGGATATCCAGCTCTTCGTTGACGCGCATACTGCTCAGGTTATTGAGCACCGCCACCAGCAGATACTCGACCGCCAGGTAACGATACTGGCAGAACAGGACAATGCCCCCTTCAGCGAACGGATATTTCGCCAGTTCATCGCGCAGACGACCAGTCGCCGCGCGGCTGAACGCCAGAAACTCTTCTTCCCCCTGACGCTGCAGACGCAGCGCCTGCGCCAGTTCACTCTCTTCATTGAACAGGCCATAGGCTTTGCTTTTGGCGCTATAGACCCGGTGCAGTTCAGCCATCATCTCGACGACCGTCGCATTCGGCTCCAGCAGTGACTCGCGCAGCACCAGCTCCAGATTTTGTTCATCACGTTTGATTAACTGATGCAGGGCAATCTGGTCGATATCCAGACTCATGTTAAACTCTCCTTTTAGACCGGGCGGTATTCAACCACCGCCGGGTTGCCGACGCAACTGGCGCCACACATTTCGACGTTGTTACCGACGATCGGTGCGCTTTTGCGTCGCGGCGAAAAAATGCGGAAAAAAAGCTGCTGCTACGGTAATATGTTGCCCTTTCACGAACAAACAGATTTTGAGTTTATGCCGCAAATTTCCCGCTATAGCGATCAACAGGTCGAACAGTTGCTCAGCGAGCTAACGAACGTCCTGGAATCACACAAAGCCCCGGTTGACCTTTCACTAATGGTGTTAGGCAATATGGTGACCAACCTGATCAACAGTAGCGTCGCGCCGGCGCAGCGTCAGGCCATCGCCCGTTCTTTCGCGCAGGCTTTGCAGTCTTCCATTAACGACGATCCGGCGCATTAAGGATAACAGCAACAGTATATGGTGACTCTACGTCAGCCCTACCGAGAAAAAGTCTCCCAGATGGTCAGCTGGGGGCACTGGTTCGCCCTGTTCAACATGTTGTTGGCCATGGTGCTCGGCAGCCGCTATCTTTTTGTCGCCGACTGGCCGACGACGCTTGCCGGACGGCTTTTTTCGTACGTCAGTCTCGTCGGACACTTCAGCTTCCTGGTGTTTACCAGCTATGTGCTGATCCTCTTCCCGTTGACCTTTATCGTGGTCTCGCAGCGCCTGATGCGCTTCCTGTCGGTGATCCTTGCCACCGCCGGGATGACGCTGCTGCTGATAGATAGCGAGGTCTTCACCCGCTTCCATCTTCACTTAAACCCGGTCGTCTGGGAGCTGGTCATCAACCCTGACCAGAATGAGATGGCGCGCGACTGGCAGCTGATGTTTATCAGCGTCCCGGTCATCTTTTTGATTGAAATGCTCTTCGCCACCTGGAGCTGGCAGAAACTGCGCAGCCTGACGCGCCGCCGTCATTACGCCCGCCCGGTCGCCTGGTTCTTCTTTCTGTCGTTTATCAGCAGCCACCTGGTCTATATCTGGGCGGATGCCAACTTCTATCGCCCGATCACGATGCAGCGGGCGAATCTGCCGCTCTCTTATCCGATGACCGCCCGCCGTTTCCTCGAGAAACATGGCCTGCTCGACGCCCAGGATTATCAGCGTCGTCTGGTGGAGCAAGGGGCGCCGGAGGCGGTATCGGTCCAGTATCCGCTCAGCAACCTGCGCTACCGTGATCTCGGCGCGGGCTACAACGTGCTGCTGATCACCGTCGACAACCTGAACTATTCGCGGTTTGAAAAGACCATGCCGGCGCTGGCGGCGTTCGCCAAAGAGAACGTCAATTTTACCCAGCATATGAGTTCGGGTAATACCGCCGACAGCGGCCTGTTTGGCCTGTTCTACGGTATTTCACCAGGCTATATGGACGGTGTCCTCTCGGCGCGTATTCCCGCCGCGTTGATCACCGCCCTCAACCAGCAGGGCTACCAGCTGGGCCTGTTCTCCTCCGATGGGTTTAGCAGCCCGCTCTATCGCCAGGCGCTGCTCTCCGACTTCTCGCTACCGAGCGCGAAGACTCAGAGCGACGAGCAGACGGCCAATCAGTGGATCGGCTGGCTGGACCGTTACGCGCAGGATGAGAATCGCTGGTTCTCGTGGATCTCGCTCAACGGCACCACCCTCGACGACACGCAGCAACAGGGCTTTGTCCGCCGTTACAGCAAGGCGGCAGGTGATGTTGACGCCCAAATTGATCGGGTGCTGACCGCGCTACGCGCAGCCGGCAAGCTCGACAACACGGTGGTGATTATCACTGGCGGCCACGGCAAGCCGCTTAACGTCAAACACGACTCGTTCGACTGGTCGCGCGAGCAGTTGCAGGTGCCGCTGGTTATTCACTGGCCGGGCACGCCGGCGCAGGAAATTGCCACGCTGACCGATAACAAAGATGTAATGACCACGCTGATGCAGCGCCTGCTCCACGTTTCGACGCCAGCCAATGAGTACTCGCAGGGTGAAGATCTGTTCAGCGCCGCACGACGTCGGAACTGGGTCACCGCGGCCAACGGCGATACGCTGGCCATTACCACCCCGACCATCACCGTGGTCCTCAACCATAACGGCACCTATACCACCTGGAGCCGCGACGGCGAGAAAATTAAAGATCAGAAACCGCAGCTCAGCCTGTTGCTGCAGGTCCTGACTGACGAAAAACGCTTTATCGCTAACTGATTGATTAATTATGAATCAATCGCGCGCGACCCGCTTGCATTCGCTCGGGGAACGGGTAATATTGTTCCCCACGCGTCGGCACGTAGCGCAGCCTGGTAGCGCACCGTCATGGGGTGTCGGGGGTCGGAGGTTCAAATCCTCTCGTGCCGACCAAATCATTCACCGGTAAGTTTTGTTAACGACCGGTAACCCTACAGAAACCCGCACTCTCTCCGAGTTTGCGGGTTTTTTGTTGCCTGTTTTCCGTCGAATTTAAACGGAATCTTCAGGCATATTCCCCTAACATGTCGAATGACCAATGCCTGAACTTGTCCTGCTCCCCGTGGATTAATAGACGACGTTAGCGATCCGGCTGGGCGACCGTTCTCATGCAGCCTTAAGCCGTGCCTTTAAGCGCATCGCCGGAAAAGCGCCGGGTGCTGCACGGCCAGTGGCGGGAAGAAGGGGTTTAGCGCTGTCCCAGTTCACGGGTACGCCTGACCGCCGCCAGTACGCTGCGCTGAAGGCCTGCGGCAAAATCACTGTTGTTCAGCTCATACAGAGCGTGGATCCCGACTCCCGCCGGTGAATTATTGATATCCAGAAGCTGACGCGGATGCTTCTGGCTTTGGCGCAGCATCTCGACCGCGCCGAGGAGGTTCTCCAGCACCACCTCCGTCGCCTGAGGCCGCGACAGCCCCGCCAGTACGCCGGCATCGGTAAGGGACTCAATAAAGTAGTAAATATAGTTAGGCCCCGCGACGCCAAAACCGGTAAAGACATCGATCAACCGCTCTGGCAGATACAGCACTTTGCCAAAACCGCGCAGAAACGGCTCGATCTCAGCCGCGCTGGCGTGGGCGTTTAAGGTTACGCCGCTATAGCCAAATCCGGTATCGGTCAGGGTATTGGGGATCGTCCTGGCAATCGGCGTTGTCTCACCAAACAGGGAGGCCAGCTTTTCCAGGGTCACTCCCGCGATCAGAGAAACCACCGTCGTCGAGCCGTTTAGCTGGGCGCGCACGCGGCTCGCCACCGCCGCCAGATCGTCCTGCGGACGGATCCCCAGCACCAGCAAAGAGGCCTCGCTTAAGCCACCGTCGCCCGACAACCGATAGCGGGAGTGCAAAGCCTCGATTCGCGCGCTGTCGATATCCTCCAGCGAGATCGCGTCCGCCCGCAGCGTACCGTTGCTTAATGACGCGCGAATAATCGCCTCCGTCATCTGTCCGGCACCAATAAAATGGACCTTTGCCATAGTTTTACTCCTTATTCAAAACGCTATTCGTCGTGACCAACACCGAAGCGCCGGCCTTGTCGCGCCGGGTCGGCAACGCGAATCCCCGTTCCGTCAGTGGGATAAATCCGTCCGTCAACGTCGCCGTCAACCGTGGTGAGCTTTTGCCCGCTCAGTGCCTGAATCGCCGCTTCTGGCTGATTAATAAACTGGTTGCGTGGCCCCCACTTAAGGTTGCCATTCCGCCTCATGCGACTCTGACTGATAAAAACGCAGCCGACAGGCGGCATCACCGCGAGCCAGCGCGGTCTGCACCTCTAAACGCAGCCCCGGAAACGCGTCAGTTAACGCATGATCCCCTTCCATGCAGATATCGCATAGCGTCTCAATTTCGCTGGCGCCCCGCCCCTGCTGCCGCCAGCAGTTGACGTAAGGACAGTAATGAAACAGGACGATAAATTCGGCCCGGCTGGCGCTAACGGGCTCCATCTCATAAACCTGAGATTCCAGACCGCGGGTAAACAGCCCGGCAAACTCCTGCAAATCCTGGCGATCGCGCATTTGCTCACGCAGCTTATGCCCGATATCGCGGCCATAGTGGCGTATGGCTTCACGCGCAAAATCATCCGCGATATGTCGTTGTCGGCTTTCGTCCAACAGGTAACCGATGGTAGCCGCGCGTTTTTCAGTAATGGCGCGCAGCGCCAGGGTCACCTCATCGTTTAAGGTGGCGGCGTTATGCGCCGGTTCCGAGCTTATTTGCGTCATGCGTTTATTCCCAGTCGGTATTCACTTTGACGTCTCTGGCGCCCGGCAGGGCATACACATCTTCGGCGTACCATTTCCGTGAGAGCTCAGCGAGCGTGCCGTCCTTTTTCAGGGCAACCAACTGCGCATCAATCGCTTTGATCAGCTGCGGGTCGGTATTTTTTTTATACAAATAGACGTTAGGAAACAGGCCGACGGAATCCGAAGCTTTCAGATTGAGATTTAGCGCCTTATTTAACGCCAGCAGTGCGCCAATAGGATAAATCGCCGCATCGTATTCCCCGGAAGCGACCGCTTTAAAGATATCGGCGGCGGACTGCTCGCCGTTGGGCTGCAGGTTAATTTGTTGGCCTGGATGTTTTTTGTTGTAGTTTTCAATCACCGTATAACGGGCGTCGGAGGTATGAATCGGCACCAGCTTTTTCTTACCGCTGGCGAGATCGCCAAGGTTATGAAGATCGTTCTCATCGTTACGTACAATCAGGCGTAAATCGCTGATCCCGGTCGGCTCGCCGGAGTGGTCGTATTTTTCCGCCCGCTCTTTGGTAAGATAAAAGTGATCCGCCGCAAGGGTATACGCGCCGGTCGACAGGCCGACGATCATCGCGTCGCGCGAGACCGCATTAAAATGAAACGTATAGTCGGTTAACCGCTGGTCCAGCACCTTTAACAGATCGCCATCGTAGCCGGTAATATTGTTGTTATCGTCAACAAAGCTAAAGGGAAAACCGTTAGCGTTAACGACAACCTCAATCGTCTTCGCGTGCGGACTTTTTTCAACCGCCTGTGCGGCATTAATTCCCATTGCCAACGTCAGCGCACTCACCAGTAAAATTTTATTTTTCAAAATACCTTCCCCAAAATGATAACCGTGGAACACTCTTTTGTACGTTTCCTTGCCAGCGGGCGCGCAGAAACCGTTCTACACTGCGCAATGCTCTGGCAATTGCCAGGCACAGCACGATATAAATCACCAGCACGACGCAATAGGCTTCGACAAAATGAAACCCGCGCGCGGCGGCGATATTGGCTTTCGCCATCAGATCAATAACGGTGATGGTGTAAACCAGCGAGGTGTCTTTAATCAGATCGATCAGCACGCTGGTGAAGTTCGGCAGTGCGGATACTGCCGCCTGCGGAAAAATAATGCGTCGGAACTGCGTGAACCCGCTTAGCCCAATTGACCATGCGGCCTCGCGCTGCCCCTTATCAACCGCGTTCCAGCCTGCGCGAAAGGTTTCGGCGAAATACGCGCTGAAAATCAGCGATAGCGCGGTGACCGCCGCCACCAGTGGCGAGAGTTTATAGTGGTACATATTGTCCTGCGGGCCGCCAAACAGCCCGGCGGCTATCCATGGCCAGACGTAAAAAAAGAAATACAGCATCACCAGTACCGGGACCGAACGGCTAAAGGAGAGAAATACCTTCGCCCCCCATTGAACCCCGGGAACCTGACGAATAATCACCCACGCCAGCGCCGCGCCCAGCAGGGTGGAAAAGAGTAAGGACAATAACGTTATCACCAGGGTGACCGGCAGCGCGCTTAAAATAAACGTAAAATTGTCCCGAATGAATGCCAGGCTAAACATGTTAATCTATCACTCCAGCAGGAACTGATACTTCTTTTCAATACGAGTGGTAAAATAGAGAATAATACTATTCAGCACCCAGTAAACGATAATAACACTAATAAACGCCGCAACCTGTTTAGACCCATAGCTATTTTGCGAAATCTTTTGTGCACGGCCAAAAATATCTACAATACCAATAATATTGACCAGTGAGGTCATCTTCACGAGGTTAATTAAAAGATTACCAAAAACGGGAATGGCAATAATGAGCCCCTGGGGAAAAATAATCCGCAGCATTCCCTTATGCCAGGGAATATTGAGGCTGATGATGGCTTCTTTCTGGCCGGTATCCACCGCACGCCACGCGGAGCGCATCATTTCTGCAAAATAGGGACTGATGCTGACCGAAATAGACAACACCGCAAAGGTGGTATCGCTAATCCATAGCGGCGGCAGCGCCAGCGCAGTCAAAATTAATTTTCCGCCGAAGAAAAACAGCAGGATCAGCAGCGCCAGGGGGGCGCCACGCAGAATGTCGGTATACCCGTCTGCCACCGCGCTGAGCGGCTTAAAGCGACTAAACTGCAGCAGCACAATCAGCAGCGCGATCGTCAAACCAAGCAGCAGTGAGGCCAGCGTTATCCCGAGGGTCACGGGTAAATTTTCCAGCAGTTTCGGCAATATTCCGGCGATATCCTGCCAGTTAAAGAGCGGGTTATTGTTCATCATTAGCCTCAGGCATGATAGTGCAGTTGCGCCAGAAACGCCCGGGTTCGCCCCTGCTGTGCTGCGCCAAATATCTGTTCCGCCGGGCCCTGCTCAACGATTTCGCCGTTTTCCATAAATACCACCCGGGAAGCGACCTGGCGGGCGAACGCCATTTCATGGGTCACGATAATCATCGTCTGCCCCGCAGCGGCAATCGTCTGAATAAGCTCCAGCACTTCACCAACTTTTTCCGGATCCAGCGCGGAAGTCGGCTCATCCAGCAGCAGAACGGCGGGGTTAATTGCCAGCGCCCGCGCAATCCCGATACGCTGCTTTTGGCCGCCGGAGAGACTGTGCGGATAGCTGTCTTTTTTATGCAATAACCCCACCTGCTTTAAGAGTTGTTCAGCAATATCCTGCGCCTCCTGACGCGGGCGCTTTTGAGCGTAAATCAGGCCTTCGGTAATATTCTGCAGTGCGGTCAGATTATGAAAGAGATTCCACGATTGAAAAACCATGGCGGTTTTCGCCCGTAGCTTTTCAATCTCCTTTTTGCCCGCTTTTGCGCAATCCAGCGCCACATCATCTATTCTTATTTGCCCGCTATCGGCAGGCTCCAGGAAATTAAGCGTACGTAATAGCGTGGTTTTCCCTGAGCCGCTGGGGCCAATAATGCAAATAATCTCGCCGGAATGAATACTGAGCGAGACCTCTTTTAGCACTCTTTCACCGGAGAAGCTTTTACTGATCTTATTAATAGTTATCATAATTAAATATTCGTGGATAATTTTTATTTGCCGCACGCCGGCGCTTATTGCTGCCTAAAAACTATATTGCTGCAGTTCAGATGATAGCAAACAAGAAAATCATCTATCGAAAGTTAAAAAATAACTTTTTATATATTTGTTATGACAATGAGGCTGAATTGTAATTTAGCTTTCTTAACAAAACTGGATGGCAATACTTGACAATGATTATTCAAATTTACTGAACAATGAAAGCAAATTGTTTCGATTTTAATCATCCGGCCGTCAGCCTATCATTTATCACATCGGGGCAACAACGCTCCAACACTGACAAAACACTTAAGGAATACGACCATGAAATCCATCAAAACTTTCGTTGCAGTTGCCGCACTCTCTATGATCTCTTTCGGTACTTTTGCTCAGAGCATCAGCGCCAGCGCTTCCACCCTGGACCGCGCAGAAGCCAAAATTGCCGCGCAGGCCGCAGAGCAAGGCGCGTCTTACAAAATCACCAGCGCTCAATTCAATAACCGCGTACATATGACCGCTGAGCTGACGAAATAAAATCGCCACATTGCCGGGCCGCCGGAAGAAACAGGCGACAGCGACAACACGATGAAATAAGGAACAGAACATGAAAAATATCGGCGTAGTCACCGCACTGCTGTTGGCCGCTACACTTTCGTCCGGCGTGATGGCCGCAGAGAAGAGCCAGACGCATCCGGAGGCGGGTTCAAATATCGATACATCGATGCATCAGAATCATATTGATGTCAGCCATGCCTTTGATAAAGAGAGCCTGACCGCAGGCAATCTTCAGTAAGACACTGCATAAGGCGCGCGTGGAAATATCCGCTGCGCGCTTTCTTTCTGCCCGTTTGACCATGGATTATCCGCCATAACCTCCGCTTTTGCCGTATCGATATACTACGCTTCTACACCTCGTTGCTTCCTGACAGCACATTTTGCAGATAACACTGCTTTCATCATGGGTACCGGACAGGCATTGAAAGCAGAAGTTGTCTGTTTTACTCAATAGCGTCCGCAGGGTTTTCTGCCAGGGTTTTTATCCACTTTTTCCCCTCTGTTATAGAGTACGACTATCCTGATGGTAAATTACGTCGTAGCATCTATCATTCGACTGTATAACTCATAAGCAGGAGCGGATGACATGAGAGTTAATGGACTTACCAAAGGATTTTTCATCCTTATCGTCTTTATTGTAACCCTGGCCTTTTTTGATGTTCTCTCACCCTATTATTCCGCCATCCTCTGGGCCGCGATCCTTGCGGTGATTTTTAATCCGGTCAAAAACAAGATTCGCACTCGCCTCGGCGAGCGCAATGGCCTCGCGGCGCTGCTGACCATCGTCATCATCTGCCTTATCGTTTTTACGCCGCTGGCGATCATCCTCTCGTCGCTGGCCTACGAGCTGAACGTGGTGTATAGCAAACTTCAGCATAACGACACTCAGTTCCCGACGGTGGTCGCCAGTCTGTTTGCTCACCTCCCCGGCTGGGCCAGAGGTTTCCTTGCCGAGCACAACCTCGATAGCGCGCAGCAGATCCAGCAGCAGCTCTCCGATGTTGCGCTGAAAAGCGGCCAGTATCTGGCCGGCAGCGCGTTTCTGATTGGTAAAGGCACCTTTGGCTTTACCGTCAGCTTCGGCATTATGCTGTACCTGCTGTTCTTCCTGCTGAAGGATGGGCCTTACCTGGTGCTGTTGACTCTCGAATCTCTGCCGTTATCGAGCTATGTGAAGCAGCACCTGTTCGCTAAATTCGCCGCGGTCGCCCGCGCCACGGTAAAAGGCACCGTGGCCGTGGCGCTGGCGCAGGGGGCGCTGGGCGGCTTTGCCTTCTGGGTTGCCGGTCTGGACGGCAGCATTCTGTGGGGTGCGCTGATGGCGTTCCTGTCGCTTATCCCGGCGGTAGGCTCGGCCATTATCTGGGTGCCGGCGGCGATTTACCTCTTCGCCACCGGGCAGCTATGGCAGGGTGCCTTTATCGTCGGCTTCTTTGTGATTGTGATTGGCCTGGTGGATAACATTCTGCGTCCGCTGCTGGTGGGCAAGGATACCAAAATGCCGGACTACCTGATCCTTATCGCCACGCTGGGCGGCATGGAGATCTACGGTATCAACGGATTCGTTATCGGGCCGCTGATTGCCGCCTTGTTTATCGCTTGCTGGAACCTGCTGTCGGGACGAGAGCATGCCGGTAATACCGATGAAATAGATGAAGAATTCATTGAGGAAGCGAAAAATAGCCGCAACGAATAAGCTTCATGGGCCGCCGTGGCGCAAGGTGCGACACGGCATCACACCAGTACATAACACCATTCATTTTGAAAAAATTAGTAAATAAAACTTAACATTCAGCAAAGCAATGATAGGCTGTATCAGTCAGGAACGAAAATAAAGGATGATCAACCGTGAAAAAAATCACTACGCTAGCCGTTTCTCTGCTGACCGCCGCCTGCATGTCCGCTGGCGCCCAGGCCGCAGAACAGCCGCTGGAAAAAGTCGCGCCGTTCCCGAAAGCGGAAAAAGGCATGAAGCGTCAGGTTATTCAGCTGCCGCAGCAGCAGGATGAGTCAGCGCTGAAGGTTGAGCTGATAATCGGCCAGACGCTGGAAGTTGACTGCAACCACCATCGTTTAGGCGGGAAGCTGGAAAGCAAAACCCTGGAAGGCTGGGGCTATGACTACTATGTCTTTGATAAGCTGAGCGGCCCGGTCTCTACCATGATGGCCTGCCCGGATGGCAAGAAAGAGAAGAAATTTGTCACTGCCGGTCTCGGCGATGATGCCATGCTGCGCTACAACAGCAAGCTGCCGATTGTCGTGTACGCGCCGAGCAATGTCGATGTGAAATATCGCATCTGGCGCGCCGACGAAACCATCGGTAACGCCGTCGTCCGCTAAGTCGACCCATCAAACCGACAAAAAAAACGGCAGCCCGCAGGCTGCCGTTTTTGTCAGAGCGTTTGTCAGAGCGCGATATCCGCCATCGGCTTACCACCGCTCAGCGGCTTCAGCTCCGCCTGCGGGGCTTCATCCGCCACCGCGGCCGGCTCATATTTCAGCTCCAGCACTTCACTGGTCCACGCCAGCGCTTTCTCAATCTCCGCCGGGTTGCCGTCAAGGCGAATACCGTAGGTCGGGATGATGGCCTTCAGCCTGGCCTGCCATTCCGGCGAATTGACTTTGTCTTTAAACACTTTTTCCATTAGCTGCAGCATGATAGGCGCCGCGGTGGAGGCGCCTGGCGATGCGCCGAGCAGCGCCGCGACAGTGCCTTCGTCATCGCTCACCACTTCAGTACCGAGGCGCAGTACCCCGCCCTTCTTCGCATCGCGCTTGATAATCTGCACGCGCTGACCGGCCTGCCACAACCGCCAGTCCTCTTTCCGCGCTTCCGGATAGTACTCGCACAGCGCCGCCAGGCGATCTTTATCTTTCTGCATCACCTGGCTAATCAGGTATTTCACCAGATCGAAGTTGTCCAGACCGACGTTGAGCATCGGCAGAATATTCGAGGTATTCGTCGAGGCCAGCAGATCCCACAATGAACCGTTCTTCAGGAAGCGGGTCGAGAAGGTGGCGAACGGCCCGAACAGCACCACGCGTTTACCGTCGATAATACGGGTATCAATGTGCGGCACCGACATCGGCGGCGCGCCCACTTCGGCCTGGCCGTAAACCTTCGCCAGATGGTGGTTCACCACCTCCGGATTTTCGCAGACCAGGAACTGGCCGCCGACCGGGAAGCCCGCATACTCTTTGGCCTGTGGAATGCCGGTTTCCTGCAGCAGCGTCAACGCCGCGCCGCCGGCGCCGATAAAGATGAATTTCGCTTTAATGACCCGCTTCTGACGACGGTTGTCGGCATCCGCGAGAGTGACCGTCCAGCTCTTGTCGGCGTTGCGCTTGAAGCGACGCACCACGGTACCCAGCTGCAGGGAGAAATTATCATGCTTTTGCAGGCCGGCGATCAGCTGGCGGGTAATTTCGCCATAGTTGACGTCGGTTCCCACTTCAGTACGGGTGGCGGCCACCTTTTGCTGCGGATCGCGGCCTTCCATTACCAGCGGCGCCCAGGCTTTGATCTGCTGATGGTCTTCAGAATAGCGAATACCGCGGAACAGTTCGCTCTGCTGCAGCGCCGCATAGCGCGCGCGCAGGAAGTTGACGTTATCTTCGCCCCACACAAAGCTCATGTGCGGCACGCTGTTAATGAAAGATTTTGGTTTGTTCAGGACGCCGCGCGTCACCTGATGCGCCCAGAACTGACGCGAGATATGGAAGGCTTCGTTGATGTCGACCGCTTTGTCGATATTGATGCCGTTGGCGGTCTGCGGCGTGTAGTTCAGCTCCATTAGCGCCGCGTGGCCGGTACCCGCATTGTTCCACCCGTTTGAGCTCTCTTCCGCCACGCTGGACATCTGCTCAACCATGGTAATAGACCAGTCTGGCTCAAGCTCCTGCAGCCAGGTTCCCAGTGTGGCGCTCATAATGCCGCCGCCAATCAACAATACATCCGTCTCTTGCTCATGGCGGGTGTTGGTCCGAGTGCTGTTGGGACCAACCGCCTGTGAGCGTGGTACGGCCATCTTTTTATTCATCGGATTTGAGCCTTACTTTACTCGCTGTTTTTATTTAGCGCAGGTGATACGATTCTCACCACTCACGTTACCACCGAAGCTCAAAAATTTAAATATTGTTTAAATTTTAAGTTCTGTTTTGAGATCCGTTATAAAAATGTTTAATAAATGTATACACCAAATCACTTTTTGTACTGGTAGCCTTGGGGATTCCGCGCTATCATCCTCGGTTTTGTGACAGACCGCACGGAAGCAGGGCCTGCCACCGCTCCCTCTTTTTTATAAGCTGCGAACTTTTTTTATGCCCCCAGTTTCTGACCCCGCCGCTTCCGGCAATCTGCGCCCCATCCTCCGCTCCCCGTCGTTACTGACGCGCGAAGTGCTGGCCGGCGTGCTTACCGCCCTGGCGTTAATCCCTGAAGTTATTTCGTTTTCGGTCATTGCCGGTGTTGACCCGCAGGTCAGCCTGGTTGCCTCGGTGGTGCTTTGCCTGGCGATGTCGGTGCTCGGCGGGCGCCCGGCAATGGTGACGGCTGCCGCCGGGTCGGTGGCGCTGGTCATTGGCCCAATGGTGCATCAGTACGGCGTGGGCTACATTCTGCCGGCGGTCATTCTGGCGGGTATGATTCAAATTTTGTTTGGTCTGTGCGGCATGGCGCGCCTGATGCGTTTTATTCCCCCGGCAGTGATGACCGGGTTCGTCAATGCCCTCGGGATCCTGATTTTCTTTGCTCAGGTACCGCACTTCTGGAGTCGCCAGCCGCTGATCGTCGGCCTGTTCGTCCTGACGCTGCTTATCGTCCTCTGGGCGCCGCGCTTCATTAAGGCCGTCCCGGCGCCACTGATCGCCATTGTCGCGCTCACTCTCTATACCGTCACCACTGGCCAGCAGTTGCCCACCGTCGGCGATGAAGGCTCGATGAGCGGCGGCCTGCCGGGATTCACTGCCCTGACCGTCCCCCTGAACCTGGCGACACTGCAGATTATCTGGCCGTGCGCCCTCAGTATCGCCTTTGTCGGTCTGATGGAGTCCCTGCTGACGGCTAAGCTGGTGGACGATCTCACCCATACCCCGTCGAACAAATCGCGGGAAAGCGCCGGGCTGGGTATCGCTAATATCCTTGCCGGCTGTTATGGCGGTATCGCCGGCTGCGCGATGATCGGCCAGACCATCGTTAACGTGGAGATGGGCAGAGCCCGCAGCCGTCTCTCAACGGTGATCGCCGGTCTGGTGCTGCTCCTGCTGGTGACAGCGCTCAGCCAGGTGATGGCGCAGATCCCGATGGCGGTGCTGGCAGGGGTGATGGTGATTGTGGCGGTGAAAACCTTTAGCTGGCATAGTATTCGCCCGGGCGAACTGGTGCGTAATCCGTGGCCGGAAACGCTGGTGATGCTGGTGACCGTCGCCGCAACGGTGGGAACCAGCAATCTGGCGATCGGCGTGCTGGCGGGGATCGTCGCCATGGCGCTCATCCCCCGCCGCCTGCGCACGAAGGCGCAGGCTACATCAGAAACAGCGTCGCCAGACCAAGGAAAATAAAGAAGCCGCCGGTGTCGGTGATAGCGGTGATCATCACGCTGGAGCCGACCGCCGGGTCGCGCCCCAGCTTCACCATAACCATCGGGATTATCACGCCCATCATCGCCGCCATCAGCAGGTTGAGCATCATGGCCAGCGTCATCACCCCACCGAGCTGCGGATCGTCATACAGCCACCAGGTAATGGCCCCCATAATCCCGCCCCATACCAGGCCGTTAATCAGGGCGACCCCCATTTCACGCAGGATCAGGAAGGTAAAGCTGCCGGGTTGGATCTGCTGTAGCGCCATCGCCCGGACGATCATGGTGATCGTCTGGTTGCCGGTATTGCCGCCGATCCCGGCGACGATCGGCATCAGCGAGGCCAGCGCCACCAGCTGTGAAATGGTGTGTTCGAAGCCGTCGATGACCCTGGAAGCGATAAACGCCGTACACAGGTTGACCGCCAGCCACGCCCAGCGCGTTTTCACCGCCTTGCTGACCGGGGCGAAGACATCCTCTTCATCGCTCAGGCCCCCCATCCGGCGCAGATCGTTATCGGTTTCTTCATAGACCACATCGACGATCTCATCGATGGTCAGTCGCCCGATCAGCTTACCATCGGCATCAATGACGGCGGCGCTGAGCAAGTCATCACGTTCGAAGGTGCGCGCCACCTTCTCCGCCTCTTCGTGCGGCTGAAAGGTGACCGGATCGCCCTCCATCACCTCCCCTACCCGCTTCTGCGCATCGTTGAGCAGAATGGTCTGCAGCTCCAGCTCGCCGAGCAGCAGCTTGTTACGGGTGGTGACGAACAGCTTATCGGTGTTTTCCGGCATTTTACCCAGACGCCGCAGATAGCGCTGCACCGCTGCCAGCGTGGCCTCCGGTCGCACCGTAATGACCTCAAACTCCATGATCGACCCGACGCTGTTGTCGGCGTAGCGCATAATCTGGCGAATACGGGCACGCTTCTCGGCCGGCAGGGTCGCCAGCAGCCGTCCGGTCAGGTTGCGCGGCAGATGCTGCAGCAGGTAAACCTGTTCATCGATATCCAGCGGCTGCATCGCCTGCAGCAGCTCGGGGTCGCTCATCTTGTCGATCAGGTCGCCCCAGACGTTTTCTGAGGCTTCCAGCAGCACTTCGCCACGTTTATCGTCAGGCACCAGGCACCACAGCGCGGTGCGGGCGTCATAGGGGAGCGCTTCCAGCGCATCGGCGAGATCCGGCGGCGGCAGATGCGAGACCAGGATCTCGACTTCCGCCAGGTCATCGGCCAGCGTGCCTTCATCATAGCGTTCGGCCAGCGTCAGTTTGCCCAGCAGCGCGGAGGTCACTGCTTTATCGGTGCTCAAGAGCCAAATCAGACGGGCGCGCTCTTCGTCACGTAAGCGGGCGCTTTTTTTATGCAAAACGGACATCGATCGGGCAATCCTTTTGAGAATAGTGAGCCGGCCTGCGGGCCGGAAGCCTTAAGCATAGCGCGAGGAGGGGGAAATAATAACCGCCAGCAATGTAGTCGCTGAAAATTTCAGCGGCGCGGCACCCGGCTTTTCCCCCGGGCTCGCGGCGAGCATCAGGCCGTACGGGCCACCGCATCGCGGGAAGCCTGCGCCCGCTCCTCCCCGGTGAGCTCGGACAGCTGGCCGGCACGCATCTCCAGCAGGCGATCGGCGTGCTGGAAATAGTGATCGTCATGGCTGATGGCGAACACGGTTTTCCCCATCTGCTGCATCAGCGGCAGCAGCACCTGATAGAACTCGCGGCGGAAATGCGGATCCTGATCCGCCGCCCATTCATCCAGCAGAATGATGTCCCGGGACTCGGCCAGCGCCAGCAGGAGCGCCACGCGCTTCTTCTGCCCTTTCGACAGCCGGAGGTCGGCGATTTTCCCGTTCTCCAGCTGCAGCTTGTGGGCCATTTGCAGGCGCTCCAGCCACGTTGCCACCAGCGCCGGATCGGCCTCCTCTCCCTGCGGCCCGAGCAGGCGGTCAAACAGCCAGACGTCGGTAAACACCGCGGAGAACAGTTTGCGATACTCCTCCGGTTTATCCGCCGCCAGCGGCTGGCCGTCCACGAGGATCTGACCGGAAACCGGCTGATACAGGCCGGTCAGGAGCATCGCCAGGGTTGACTTGCCGCTGCCGTTGCCGCCGATCAGAAACACCAGCTCGCCGCGTTTCAGCGTCAGGTTAAGCGGCCCTACCGCAAAGCGCTGGTCCGGATAATGGAAAGTGACATCGCGCAACTCCAGCGTCTGCCAGTCAGGATGCGCCTGCGGCCGGGGAAATTCGGCTTGATATGGGGCGAGAGAGAACTGGCGCAGCTTGTTAAACGCCACCTGGGCGCTGAGCAAGGTGGGCAGCGCGCCGACGGCGGAGAGCAGCGGCGTGCGCAGAAACAGCAGCGTCAGGGAATAGGTCGCCGCCACGGCGGTATCGGCCCAGCCGAGGCTGTTGGCCATCCAGAACACCAGCCCGATGGCGCCAAGCATCATAATATTCGACCAGTTAACCGCGCTGAGATGGAAGGTATCGGCGCGAACGATATGGTGCCGATACTCCCGGGCGTCCGGGAGGTAGAGCTGATTAAACACATACTCCGCGCGTTCGCGATTGAGGGTCAGCTCTTTGCGCCCCTCCAGCACCGTCTGGTAGTCGTGATACAGCTTATCTTCCGTTTCGCGCAGGCTGGCCATATGTTTGTACACCCGCGACACCAGCACAAAACCGCCCCAGATGGTGAGCGCCATCCACAGCGCCGTCACCAGCATCATTTTGCCTGACAGCCAGGCCAGATAGGCGGCAGAGCCGAAGGTCAGAATGATCCCCTGCACCAGCTCCGGCAGGCGCACAAAGGCGATGGTGATGTTACGGATATCGCTGGTCAGCCCGGCAAGCAGCGACGCGCTGCCGATCTTATCCACCTGTTCAATCTGAGTATCGAGGATGCGTTTAACAAATTCGCCGCGCAGGCGATAAACAAAATGGTGGCCGAGGGTGGTCAGCGCCAGCTGGGAGCCCAGCGTCACCGCCATCAGCAGCCCCAGCAGGCCTAGAAACTCCGGCAGGACCCGCAGCGAGGTATCGACAGCGGTAATCAGGCGCAGGTTAATGAAGGCGATTAAGCCGATACCCAGCGCGGCGCTGAGCAGACTGAGGGCAATCACGCCGAGAAACGGCCAGCGATACTGACGCCAGACGAGAGAGAGAAGTTCCATAACAGGCTATCCGGAAAAGCAAAACAGCCAGCAGTTTAAACGGCTCGCCGATGACATCAAGAATAATTCTTATTTTAATACTGGCGACTGCCCGCCTGCCGAAAAGTGAGGTTGTAACGACAGTCGCCCGTTTCAGGGTGATGACCCGCTTTCAGCGGCTGAATACCATGATAAAACAGACGCGACTCGCCGCCCCAGACCACCACATCGCCATGCTCCAGCAGCAGCCGCTGTAGCGGGTCGCTGCGTTGCAACCCGCCAAACTGAAAGATGGCCGGCAGACCCAGCGAGACCGAGACGATCGGCGCCCGCAGATCCTGTTCATCTTTATCCTGATGCAACGACAGTTTTGCGCCCGGCTGATAGCGGTTAATCAGACAGGCGTCGGGGGAAAAGTTCGGATAGCCGCCGGCCGCGGCTGCCGCCAGCGCCAGTTCGCGGAATACGGCAGGCATCGGCGGCCAGGTTTGATCGGTTAACGGGTCGACCGGGTCGTACAGGTAGCCGTGGCGATCGGTGGTCCAGCCCAGCGCGCCGCAGTTGGTCATGGCGACCGACATGGTGTATCCGCCCGGCGTGACCATCTGGCGAAATGGCGACTGGCGGGCGACATCGGCAATCGCCTGCAGCAGCGCCGGGGCGCGCTCGCGGGCGAAGCGTCGGAGCACCACCGCACCGGGTGCCAGCGGCTCCTGCCACGGTGGCGTATCGCTAAACAGATCGAGCATTATTCCTCCTCGTGTTGGGCCTCACGCGCCAGCAGCTGCGCTTTCCGCGCCGTTCCCCAGCGATAACCGGACAGCGCGCCGCCCTCCCGTACCACCCGATGGCAGGGAACGATCACCGCCAGCGAATTCGCCGCGCAGGCGCCAGCCACCGCTCTTGCTGCTCGTGGCAGACCAATATGCTCTGCCACCTGGCGGTAGCTGCGGGTCTCGCCCGCCGGGATCTGCCGCAGCGCCTGCCAGACCTGCAACTGAAAGGCGGTGCCCTGCAGATCCAGCGGCAGCGATACCGGCCGCCGGCTGTCGTCGAGGTGAGCGAAAACCTCGGCCATTTGGCGACGGAACTCAGGGGTGCCCTGGCGCAACTCGGCGTTGGGAAAGCGCTGGCGCAGGTCGTCGAGCAATGCCGTATCGTTATCGCCAGGCAGAACGGCGCAAACGCCACGCTCACTCTGCGCCACCAGACAGCGGCCCAGCGCGCAGTCGCCCGTGGTCCAGGTCACCACGGTGGCGGCGCCGCCGCGGCGAAACTGACGGGCCGTCATGCCTAATGCCGCATCGGCCTGACGATAATAGCTGCTGCTGTCGGGAAAACCGGCCGCCAGCGCGGCGCGGGTCACCGTGTTCCCCTGCTCCAGCGCTTCCCGCAGACGTCGGGCGCGCCACGCCTGTTGCCACGCTTTGGGGGTCATACCGGTGACGGATTTAAACAAACGGTGGAAATGAAACGGGCTGACCGCCAGCTCACGAGCCAGCGCCTCAAGGGTCAGGGGCGCGTCCTGCTCCAGCAACCGGCAGGCCTGCGCCACTTTGTCGACCCTTTGCTGCTGCGGATCGTCTTTATCCGGCTGGCAGCGTTTGCAGGGGCGGAACCCCGCCGCCACGGCAGCGGCGACGTCGGCAAAAAAGCGCACGTTTTCCCGCCGCGCACGACGCGAGCGGCAGGAAGGGCGGCAGCAGATGCCGGTGGTCAGTACCGCAAAGACAAACTGACCATCGGCCCGGGTATCACGTTCGCAGACCGCCTGCCAGCGGCGGTCATCGGTATCGGCAACTATCGGTTTCATGACGAGGCTCCTGCTGTAAGTGTATCCTCAGTCTGCGGCGACGCCCGCAGCAAAAAACCCGCAATCTTGCTTTTTAATTTTTCTCGCCGACGAGGAAGGTGCGAAACTGTGGCGACATCCAGGTTTTAAACCCCTCGCCCTCTTTGACGATCATATAGACTGCCAGCCCCTGCTCGCGCACCACCTGCTGCGCTTTTTCCGGCCCGAGGACCATCAGTCCGGTATCCCAGCCATCCGCCTCCAGCGCCGTTGGCGCAATGACGGTCACGGAGACCAGCTTATGGGTTATCGGCTGCCCGGTCTGCGGATCGATGACGTGCGAGATACGTTTGCCGTCGAGTTCATAGTAATTACGATAGCTGCCGGAGGTGCTGATGCCGTGCCCATTGATGTCGACAATCGCCTGGACGGCGTTTTCCCGGTCGGTCGGTTTCTGGATCGCCACCCGCCAGGGCTTGCCTTCGCCGTTCATCCCGCGGCTCACCAGCGCCCCGCCTACCGACACCAGATAGCGGGAGATCCCCTCCTGCTCCATCAATCGCGCGAGGTGATCGGCAGCATAGCCCTCCCCCACCGTGGAGAGATCGACAAACAGATCGGGGATATCTTTTTGCAGGAACTGCCTGCCGCTCTGATTGATAACCTGCAGATGCTGCAGGCCGGTGCGCGCCTTCGCCGCGGCAATCGCCTGGGCATCCGGGGTGGTGACCGGCTGTTTATCCGGGCCAAAGCCCCACAGATTGACCAGCGGCCCCACGGTAATATCCATCGCGCCGTGCGTTTTGGCGCCAATCCGCAACGACAGCGTCACGATGTCCGCCATCGCTTCGCTCACTGGCCATGGCCGGGTATCCGCCGCGTGGTTGAAACGCATCAGCGCCGAGTCGTTTTTCCAGGTCGAGAGCAGGCGATCGTCGGCGTCCAGCTGGGCCTGAACCTTGGCGCGCAACGCCTCAGCCTTTGCCTCATCCACGCCAATGACGCTGACCCGCCAGAAGGTGCCCATGGTTTTGCCATCCAGCACGGTGGCCGTCGAAGCTGGGGTCGCAGGGGTGGTGGCTGAATCGCAGCCAGAGAGCAGTACGCAGGCGCCCAGCAGTGCGGCGCGAAAGAAAGTTATGTCCATTAGTCGAGGCTCCTCTTACCAGGGCGACAAGAGTATACCAGCGAGGTTAAACCAGACATAAAAAAAGGCGCCAGAGGCGCCTTTTTCTTGTGCAGCTTGCGACTTAGAACTGGTAAACCAGGCCCAGTGCAACCACGTCGTCGGTAGAAACACCGGCGTTACGGGTGAAGCTGTTGTCGTCCAGCAGGTTGATTTTGTAGTCAACATAGGTGGACATGTTTTTGTTGAAGTAGTAGGTCGCGCCAACATCAACATATTTCAGGAGGTCCTGGTCGCCGTAGCCTTCCAGATCCTTACCTTTAGACTGCAGGTAAGCCACGGACGGACGCAGACCGAAGTCGAACTGGTACTGAGCAACCACTTCGAAGTTCTGTGCTTTGTTAGCAAAGCCCAGGGAACCGGCGCGGGTCGCGTTGTAGGTCTGGGTGTACTGAGTGGCCAGGTAGATGTTGTTCGCGTCGTATTTCAGACCACCGGTGTAGGTTTCAGCGTTGTCGCCGTTACCCAGAACCAGGTTGTTCTGATCGTCGGTACGTTTAGAGTGAGAGTACGCGAAACCAGCGCTGATGCCATCAAAGATGTCATAAGTTACAGAAGTACCGTAGCCGTCGCCGTTCTGTTTCTGCGCGCCACGACCGTTGTTGGTCGCGCCTTCGCCGCTGACGCTGCCGTTTTTACCCTGGTACTGCAGAGCAAAGTTCAGGCCGTCAACCAGACCGAAGAAGTCAGAGTTACGGTAGGTTGCAACGCCGTTAGCACGGGACTGCAGGAAGTTGTCAGAACCGTAGGTGTCGCCGCCGAATTCCGGCAGAACGTCGGTCCAGGACGTTACGTCGTATACCACGCCGTAGTTACGACCGTAGTCGAAAGAACCCGCGTCACCAAATTTCAGACCGGCGAATGCCAGACGAGTCCATGCCTGATCGCTGGAGCTTTCAGTGTTGTTCGCCTGAACGTTGTATTCCCACTGGCCGTAACCGGTCAGCTGGTCGTTGATCTGAGTTTCGCCTTTAACGCCTACACGCATGTAGGTCTGGTCGCCGTCTACGCTCTTGTCGTCAGAGAAGTAGTGCAGACCATCGATTTTACCGTACAGGTCTAATTTGTTGCCATCTTTGTTATAAATTTCAGCCGCATTTGCTGCGCCTGCTACCAGCAGAGCCGGTACCAGGAGGGACAGTACTTTAACTTTCATGTTATTAACCCTCTGTTTGTTATATGCCTTTTATTATGCCACTGCTTACTGATTACCCTTCTAATCAGTCGGCTATTTCATTGTGCTGCAAAATGCAGAATAATCCAACAAGAATATGATACTAAAACTTCTAAGATGTTTCAAAATGCCCACAAGATGTTTCAATTTGTAAAAATGGCGGAACTTTTTGCACCACAAAATGGTCTGGGAAATACGCACTAATAATCAAAAAAAATATTTATCGCTTCACAATCAATCACATACACACAAATAACTCTATAGCACTGAATGGTAAAACAAAACTATCATTGGTGACTAAAATAACAGTCGCTATCATCATTAACTTTATTTATTACCGTCATTCAGTTCTGAATGTCTGTTTACCCCTATTTCAACCGGATGCCTCGCATCCGGTTTTTTTTACCCTTCTTTACACAACTTTAATTTATCTGTGCTACGGCAAAAAATTCCCTAACGACTATTAATCAATCAATTAGCCTGTCAATTGCCCATATTCAGCCAATGTCTTGTTATTTCGTGCGATTCTTCCGCCTGTAGTTTGTCAATATCGCGACTGGTCAGCGTTGTTGGCGCGGTTTCATTTGCGCTTCGATTCTAAGATAATTCCTGGAGGGTATCGCGCCGCTGGCACCATTCTGTAGTATGGATTTACGCCATTAGCCTTTATACTGCCTGCAGCATCTGCTTTGTTGCCAGTTACTCTGGCGCTACATCCTGTTTACAAACAATGATGAGTCGTTCAGCCACAAGATGACCCCGAAAAAATTCTCCCTGATCCCCGGCAACATCAGCCGCTTCTTCATTTTGATGGTTATTGTCCTGCTGGCGACGATGGGGGTGATGATTCAAAGTGCCGTCAATGCCTGGCTGAAAGAGAAGAGCTATCAGGTGGTTGATGTCTCCCACGCCTTGCACCAGCGCATTGACACTTGGCGCTATGCCACCTGGCAGATCTACGACAATATCGCCGCGACCTCGGCTAACGCTGCGAGCGGTGGCTTGCAGGAGACGCGTTTAAAACAGGACGTCTACTACCTTGAGAAGCCCCGGCGTAAAACCGAAGCGCTGATTTTTGGCTCCCACGATAGCTCGACCCTCGAGATGACGCAGAAAATGTCCGATTATCTCGATATTTTGTGGGGTGCGGAAACCATCCCATGGTCGATGTACTATCTCAATGGTCTGGACAATAGCCTGATTTTGGTCTCAACCCTGCCGTTGAAGGACCTCTCCTCAAGCTTTAAAGAGTCAACGATCAGTAGCGTCGTGGAATCCCGGCGCGCGGAGATGCTGCTGCAGGCCAATACCCTTGATGAGCGCGAGACCTTCTCGCCGCTGCGCCATCTCGCCTGGCAGAACGCGCACTACTTTACGTTACGCACCACCTTCAACCAGCCTGGACATCTGGCCACGGTGGTCGCTTTCGACCTGCCGATTAACGATCTGATCCCGCCGGGCATGGCGTTGGACAGCTTCCGTATCGAGCCAGACCCGTCGCAAAACCTTGCCACCAATCCTGACAAAGAGACGACCGACCATATCGGGATCACCTTTAACGGCATGCAGATCGACATCGCCACCGATATCAGCACTACCGGTATGCAGTTGCTCTGGACGGTACCGCTGAGCAGCATGCTGCTGGCCGCCCTGCAGAATATTCTTCTGCCGCTGCTGCTCAACATTGGCCTGCTGGCGCTGGCGCTGTTTGGTTTTACCACCTTTCGTCACTTTAAAGGACGCAGCAGTCCGTCTGGCGCCGGGCTCCCTTCCGCCGCCAACAGCGAACTGCGTCTGCTGCGCGCTATAAATGAAGAAATTGTTTCTTTGCTGCCGCTGGGGCTGCTGGTTCACGATCAGGAAGCCAACCGAACCCTTATCAGCAACCCTATTGCCGACCATCTGCTTCCGCACCTGAATCTGCAGAACATCACCAATATGGCGGACCAGCATCAGGGGGTGATTCAGGCTACCGTCAATAATGAGCAGTATGAAATCCGCCAGTATCGCAGCCAGGTCGCGCCGCGCACGCAGATCCTGATTATCCGAGACCAGGACCGCGAAGTGCTGGTCAATAAAAAGCTCAAGCAGGCCCAGCGCTTGTATGAGAAAAACCAGCAGGGGCGGGCGGCCTTTATGCAGCATATTGGCAGCGCCCTGAAGCAGCCCGCGCTGAACCTGGCGGCAGAGGCGGCGGCGCTCAGCAGTACAGAGAACCGGACGCTGGCGCAGCATGCCGATGAGCTGGTCAAACTGATCGATGACATTCAGCTCGCCAATCTGCTGGAAAGCGACACCTGGAAAACCAGCCAGGCGCTGTTCTCGGTTCAGGAACTGATCGATGACGTTGTACCGGAAGTTCTGCCGGCGATGAAGCGCAAGGGTCTGCAGCTGCTGATCAATAACGCACTTCCTGCCGGTGAGCAGCGCTACGGTGACCGTGAAGCCCTGCGACGCACACTGGTGCTGTTAATCCAGTATTCCATCACCACCACGCCTATCGGCAAGATCACCCTCGACGTTTGCCAGGACGAGTCGGCCAGCGATCGTTTGACCTTCCGCATTCTGGATACTGGCAACGGCGTCTCGGCAAACGAGATCGACAATTTGCACTTCCCGTATCTCAACGAGACCCAGAGCGATCTGTACGGCAAGGCGAACGCCCTCACCTTCTGGCTGTGCGACCGCATGACGCGCAAACTGGGTGGGCAGTTGACCATCAAAGCGCGGGAGTCGCTGGGAACGCGCTATACCCTGCACCTGAAAATGCCGGCCAGCGAAGAGGCGCCAGAGGCGGGCGAACATCTGCTGGATGACGTTATCGTCCTGCTGGATGTGACTTCCAGTGAAGTGCGGCGGATTGTCACCCGCCAGCTGGAGAGCTGGGGGGCGTCCTGCATCACGCCGGACGATCGGGCGACAAGTCAAGCGTTCGATCTGTATTTAACGGATAATCCGTCTAATCTTACTGCTTCGGGCTTGCTTTTAAGCGATGATGAGGTCGGGATACGCAAGATCGGCCCGGGACAACTGCGGGTCAACTTTAATATTAGCACGGCGATGCAGGAGGCTATCCTGCAGCTTATTGAGCAGCAGCTGGCGGAGGAGGCGGTTCAGCCCACCACCTCAGGAAACGAGAGTAACGCCGAACTCCATGCCAGCGGCTATTACGCACTGTTTGCCGATACGGTACCGGATGATGTTCAGAGATTGTATACTGAAATCGAAGCGGGCGATTTTGCTGCTCTGGCGCAAACCGCCCACCGCCTCAAAGGGGCATTTGCTATGCTTAATCTGATACCCGGCAAGCAGTTATGTGAAACGCTTGAGCATCTGATTCGCGAAAAGGATGCGCAAGGCATAGAAAAATATATCAGCGACATTGACGCTTACGTCAAGAGCTTGCTGTAGAAGGTAGCCTTATACATGAACACTATGAACGTAATTATTGCCGATGACCATCCGATCGTACTGTTCGGTATTCGTAAGTCACTTGAGCAAATTGAGTGGGTGAACGTCGTTGGCGAGTTTGAAGACTCCACGGCCCTTATCAACAATCTTCCGAAGCTGGACGCCCATGTGCTGATCACCGATCTGTCCATGCCCGGTGATAAATACGGCGACGGGATCACGCTGATTAAATACATCAAGCGCCACTTCCCGGATCTGTCGATCATTGTTCTGACCATGAACAACAACCCGGCGATCCTCAGCGCGGTGCTGGATTTGGATATCGAAGGGATCGTTCTCAAGCAAGGAGCGCCGACCGACCTGCCAAAAGCGCTGGCCGCGCTGCAGAAAGGGAAGAAATTCACACCGGAAAGCGTCTCTCGTCTGCTGGAAAAAATCAGCGCCAGCGGCTATGGCGATAAACGCCTGTCGCCGAAAGAGAGCGAAGTGCTGCGTCTGTTCGCTGAAGGCTTCCTGGTGACCGAGATCGCCAAAAAGCTCAACCGCAGCATCAAAACCATCAGTAGCCAGAAGAAGTCGGCAATGATGAAGCTGGGCGTGGAAAACGACATTGCGCTGCTGAACTACCTCTCCTCCGTCTCGCTAAGTTCGACGGATAAAGAGTAATCCCTTTGTTTTCTCCGTCTCGCCCCGGCGAGACGGAGCTCCCCGTTATTCCCGCCCGTTACGTACCCGCGCCGCATACACCGTCAGCGTTTGCTTCAGCACGTCGAGGGTGACCGGCTTGGACAGGCAGCTGTCCATCCCCGATTCAAGACAGCGCTGCTTCTCTTCCGCCAGGGCATTGGCGGTGACGCCGATCACCGGCAGCGTCAGGCCAAGCTGACGAATGCGCTGCGTCAGACGATAACCATCCATATTGGGCATGTTGACGTCGCTGAGCACGATATCGATATGCTGTTTGCTAAGCACGTTGAGCGCGTCGACCCCGTCGTTAGCGGTCACGCACTGGTAGCCGAGCGATCCCAGCTGATCCGCCAGCAGACGGCGGTTAATCGGATGATCGTCGACCACGAGGATCATCATGTCGTCGTTATTACCGATCTGCGCGTCCGGCGCCATCAGCGCCCGGCTATTCTCCGCGCTGTCGAGGGCGACGTGGAAAATACGCCCCAGCAGCGGCAGCAGTTCATGCGGCGTCGTCACGCTGTGCAGCCACTCACCGGCGGCTCGCTCCTGCGGGATGCCGATATGGCGGCGGCAGAAGATGACCATCGCACTCCCCTGCCAGCCCCTCTGCGCTTCATCGTCAGTCAGCAAGACATCGTCGGCGTCCGGCGTTTCTCCGGCATGGCGGCGTACCGTCAGGCCGTGATAGCTGAGCAGCGACGTGACGAACATCGCCAGCGAGGTATTATGGATTGCCAGCCAGCAGGTCTTGCCTGCGAAACCGTCCGCCGTCACCTGCGGTGTGTTCTGCACGCCATACAGCGGGATACGGATGGTAAAACGGCTGCCCATCCCCGGCTCCGTTTCCACGGCGATATCGCCATCCATCATGCTGATCAGCTTTTCACAGATCGCCAGGCCAAGGCCGGTGCCCTGGAAGTTTCGCTGCACGCCGGTCCCCACCTGGAAGAAGGGATCGAACAGGCGCAACACCTCTTTCGCCGGGATCCCCTCCCCGGTATCGCGGACGCTGATCTGCAGATAATCCCCCGCACACTGGACGTGCAGGATAATACAGCCGGTGTCGGTGAACTTAATCGCATTGCTCAGCAGGTTAGAGATCACCTGCTGCAGGCGCATCGGGTCGCCGGACATCTGCTCCGGGACATCCGGCTCGATAAAACAGTACAGACCCAACTGCTTGCGTACCACCAGCGGCAGATAGTTAGCAGAGATATGGTTCATCACTTCGCGCGGGGAAAACTCCCGCGGCTCGATCTTCAACTGCTCAGACTCGATTTTCGAGAAATCGAGAATATCGCTGATGATTTTCAGCAGCAGGCTGGAAGAGTTGTTCATCGCCGTCACCAGGCGATCAACGCCCTTCGGCAGGGCCTTCGTCTGCAGCAGATCGAGGTTACCGATGATGCCGTATAGCGGGGTACGCAGCTCATGGCTGACGGTCGCAAGGAACATCGATTTCGACTGGCTGGCCTGTTCAGCCGCCTGGGCCATCTCCTGCAGCGACTCCTCCATTTTCACGCGGGCGGAAACGTCCACCAGCACGCAAATGGCGACGTTTTCATTGCGATAACGCGAATGGACAAAGCTAATCTGCAGGTTGGTATGGTTGCTGGTCAGCACATCGACAAAGTTGACCTGCTGGCCGCAGATGATCTGCGTCAGCCGCTGGCGATCCTCATGGGTCAGCATATTCAGGTAGTTGTGCGCCAGCTCGTTACTGAGAATATTGGTCCCGTCGACGGTGCGCAGAATACAGATCCCCACCGGGGCTGAGGCCACGATTTTGCGGTTGAACTGTTCATGCTCTTCCAGTCGCTGCGCATCATTTTCCGCCGGGATAAAAATGCGCCGCTCATACATTCGCGCCAGCGCAAACAGCATTGCTCCGGTCAGAATATTGAGAATGATGGCGTTGATGATGAGCATGCGGATCCGCTCCAGCACCTGGTCCACCGAAACGGAATAGACGATACTTAAGGAGGACGGCGCCAGGCTTTTTTTCAGCACCAGCTCGCGAAAACCTGCGCTGTAGCCAAACCACATCCGCTCCTGCATCCACTTCGCTTCGCTCTGGATTTTGCCTTCCGCGCCGGCCAACGAGATCAGCGGCTGGCCGTTATCGTCAAAAATCGTCACGCTCATCGGCAAACTGCCTGGCGTGAAGAAGCTCTCCATACGGATGGTCTGCTCCACGCCGAGCATCGCCTGCAGACGGTTGGCCATATAGACCGGGGTCAGGGCATAAAAGTAGCCCACGCCGGGGCGCATGCCCTGGCTTATCCAGAACAGGTTGTTGCCGCGCTCGTTTTGCGGCGCGTTGCGATATTGCTCAATGCGCTGATGCAGGACTTTCAGCGCCTGATCGCGCTCAATCGGCACGTCCCGTAGGCCAAAGTTGGCCATGCAGAGGTTATCGCTGCCAATGAGAAAGATGCGGTTAAGGTCGTAGGCAGCGGTAAAATTATCCCGCCAGTAGCGCATAAACCACGCCAGTGATTGCAGCGAATTACGCCAGGTGCTGCTCATCGCGCTGCAGTCGGAATCTGGGTACAGGGGTTCAAAGTTGGGCACCGCGATATCGCCGTTTTGCCCTTGCGCTACCGCGTCCCCTGCCGACAAGCGGTTACCGGCGACGTACTTCAGCTCTTTAATCACGTCCGCCGTACGCTGAATATAGCGCTGGGCCTGATCGGCGTTGAGATTGAGCTCCTGATGGATCTCGGCTTCCCGCTCGTGCAGGGCATTGACGATATAGAACACAGAGACAAACGCAATCAGCAGCCACAGTAATACCGCCAGCGCTCTGAACAGATAACGTGAAACCTTCAGGGTTGTATGAAACGAGGCAAGATATTTCAATGTGGCGATGCTCGGCCGTCAGGGACTCAACAGAATGGGGTTAAAGTAGCGGTAAACCGGCTTTGCCGCAATCTTAATGCAAAAAGGGCCGGGAGAATACCCGGCCCTTTCAGAACATTTACCTGCGACGATTACTCTTCGTCTTCGGCGATGTCGTCATCGGTATCCGCTTCCGGGGCGATATCGTCATCGCCTTCCGCTACGCTACCGTCGATGGCATCCAGTTCTTCGTCGTCCACCGGCTCTGCCACGCGCTGCAGACCCACCACGTTTTCATCTTCCGCGGTGCGGATGAGGATCACACCCTGGGTGTTACGGCCCACGATGCTCACTTCGGAAACGCGGGTACGAACCAGCGTCCCGGCGTCGGTGATCATCATGATCTGATCGCAGTCATCCACCTGCACGGCGCCCACAACGGAGCCGTTACGCTCGGTGACTTTGATCGAGATAACGCCCTGAGTGGCACGCGATTTGGTCGGATACTCCGCCGCTGCGGTACGTTTACCGTAACCGTTTTGCGTTACCGTCAGGATCGCGCCTTCGCCGCGCGGAATAATCAGCGAGACGACGCTGTCGTTTTCCGCCAGCTTGATGCCGCGTACGCCGGTGGCGGTACGGCCCATGGCGCGAACGGCGTCTTCTTTGAAGCGCACAACCTTACCGGCCGCGGAGAACAGCATCACTTCGTCCTGACCAGAGGTCAGATCGACGCCGATCAGCTCATCGCCTTCGTTCAGATTGACCGCGATGATACCGGCGGAACGCGGACGGCTGAACTCGGTCAGCGCGGTTTTCTTCACGGTACCGCTGGCGGTCGCCATAAAGACGTTGACGCCCTCTTCGTACTCGCGGACCGGCAGGATGGCGGTGATACGCTCATCGGCTTCCAGCGGCAGCAGGTTGACGATCGGACGACCGCGCGCGCCGCGACTGGCTTCCGGCAGCTGATAGACCTTCATCCAGTACAGACGGCCACGGCTCGAGAAGCAGAGGATAGTGTCATGGGTGTTAGCCACCAGCAGGCGGTCGATAAAGTCTTCTTCTTTAATGCGCGCTGCTGACTTGCCTTTACCGCCACGACGCTGTGCTTCGTAGTCGGTCAGCGGCTGATACTTCACATAGCCCTGATGCGACAGGGTGACCACCACGTCTTCCTGGTTGATCAGATCTTCGATGTTAATATCAGCGCTGTTGGCAGTGATTTCGGTACGACGTTCGTCGCCGAACTGGTCACGGATCAGTTCCAGCTCTTCGCGAATCACTTCCATCAGACGATCGGCGCTGCCGAGAATGTGCAGCAGTTCCGCGATCTGCTCCAGCAACTCTTTATATTCGTCGAGCAGTTTTTCATGCTCAAGGCCGGTCAGTTTCTGCAGACGCAGATCCAGAATCGCCTGAGCCTGCTGCTCGGTCAGATAGTATTTACCGTCGCGCACGCCGAACTCTGGCTCCAGCCATTCCGGACGCGCGGCGTCATCACCGGCGCGCTCCAGCATCGCCGCAACGTTACCGAGATCCCACGCCTGGGCAACCAGCGCCGTTTTCGCTTCTGCCGGGGTCGGCGCGCGACGGATCAGTTCGATAATCGGGTCGATGTTGGCCAGCGCAACGGCCAGCGCTTCGAGGATATGCGCCCGGTCGCGCGCTTTGCGCAGTTCGAAAATCGTACGACGGGTCACCACTTCGCGGCGGTGGCGTACAAACGCGGCGATGATGTCCTTCAGGTTCATGATCTTCGGCTGACCATGGTGCAGAGCAACCATGTTGATGCCGAAGGAGACCTGCAGCTGAGTCTGGGAATAGAGGTTGTTGAGCACCACTTCCCCTACCGCATCGCGCTTCACTTCAATCACGATGCGCATCCCGTCTTTATCAGACTCGTCACGCAGCGCGCTGATGCCTTCCACGCGTTTTTCTTTGACCAGCTCGGCGATTTTCTCAATCAGGCGCGCTTTGTTCACCTGATACGGAATTTCGTGCACGATGATGGTTTCGCGGCCGGATTTCGCGTCCACTTCCACTTCCGCGCGCGCGCGGATGTACACTTTACCGCGACCAGTGCGGTAGGCCTCTTCAATGCCACGACGGCCATTGATAATGGCGGCGGTCGGGAAATCAGGGCCTGGAATATGCGCCATCAGCCCTTCAATGCTGATGTCTTCATCGTCAACATACGCCAGACAGCCGTTGATCACTTCCGTCAGGTTATGCGGCGGTATATTGGTCGCCATCCCTACGGCGATCCCGGAGGCGCCGTTCACCAGCAGGTTAGGAATTTTGGTCGGCATGACGTCCGGAATACGCTCCGTACCGTCATAGTTGTCGACGAAATCGACCGTCTCTTTTTCAAGATCGGCCATCAGCTCATGAGCGATTTTCGCCAGACGAATTTCGGTATAACGCATCGCCGCGGCGGAGTCGCCGTCGATGGAACCGAAGTTACCCTGGCCGTCCACCAGCATGTAACGCAGCGAGAACGGCTGCGCCATACGAACGATGGTGTCGTATACCGCGGAGTCGCCGTGCGGGTGGTATTTACCGATTACGTCACCAACGACACGGGCTGATTTTTTATAGGCTTTGTTCCAGTCATTGCCCAATACGTTCATGGCGTAAAGTACGCGACGGTGTACCGGCTTCAGGCCATCTCGGACATCCGGCAGCGCACGGCCAACAATGACCGACATCGCATAATCCAGATAAGAGTTCTTAAGCTCTTCCTCAATGTTGACCGGTGTAATTTCTCTCGCAAGGTCGCTCATCTAACCGCTATCCCTCTACTGTATCCCGGATTCAAAGGTCGCAAATTATAACACAGCCGCGCTAATAGAGGTAAAGCAATACGGTTTATTCATGGCGCGCTGCTGATATACTCGCAGGTCTGAACAGAAAAGGAGTAAAAGCGCCCATGAATGCCGAAAAAACGTCGGTAGCCCCTAACGTCGATCATGCTGAAATCGCCAAATTCGAAGCCGTCGCCTCGCGCTGGTGGGATCTGGAGGGCGAGTTCAAACCGCTCCACCGCATCAACCCGCTGCGGCTGGGCTATATCGCCGAACGCTCCGGCGGCCTGTTCGGTAAAAAAGTCCTCGATGTCGGCTGCGGCGGCGGCATTCTCGCCGAGAGCATGGCGCGCGAAGGTGCGACGGTCACCGGACTGGACATGGGCGCCGAACCGCTGCAGGTCGCGAAGCTGCACGCCCTGGAGAGCGGTATTCAGGTGGACTATGTTCAGGAAACGGTTGAGGAACATGCCGCGAAGCATCCGCAGCAGTATGACGTCGTGACCTGCATGGAGATGCTGGAGCACGTGCCCGACCCGCAGTCGGTGGTGCATGCCTGCGCGCGGCTGGTGAAGCCCGGCGGCCAGGTCTTCTTCTCCACCATCAACCGCAACGGCAAGGCCTGGCTGATGGCGGTGGTCGGTGCGGAATATGTCATGAAGATGGTGCCTAAGGGCACTCATGATGTGAAGAAGTTTATCAAACCGGCCGAGCTGCTGAGCTGGGTAGATCAGACTACTCTGAAAGAGCAGCATATCATCGGTCTGCATTACAATCCGCTGACCAACACCTTCAAGTTAGCGCCGGGGGTTGATGTTAACTATATGTTGCATACGACCGCCAAACAGGACTGAGGTCAGCACCTGCGCTTATGATGATTGCGCGGCATCAAGCCGCGTGATTATTTCTTCCGATGAAGAAATCAGCACTCGATCAAATTTTCATTTTTTTTTCTGTTTTATTGACTTCTTCTCCAGGCCTTATGCGACGTGGACTTGCGGATTATTACCCTTCCGCAACCTCAATTTAACGTCAAAATCAACCCTTGTACTCAAAAGATTCCTTACTAAAATACTCACCATATAGCGTTTCTTTTATCGACAACCCCCTACATATAGTATTTATCCACAGAGTTAGTCACAACGGCCTTCTGTGGATAAACGGGGGATATTTTCTTTCACGGACAGGTAAAATCCACATGAATCAGAGTCTGCTGGTGACAAAGCGCGACGGGACCACCGAGCGCATCAATCTCGACAAAATCCATCGCGTACTGGATTGGGCGGCAGAAGGACTGAATAACGTTTCGATTTCCCAGGTAGAGCTGCGCTCTCATATCCAGTTCTATGACGGCATCAAAACCGCGGACATCCACGAAACCATTATTAAAGCCGCTGCGGATTTGATCTCCCGCGACGCGCCGGATTACCAGTACCTCGCCGCGCGTCTGGCGATTTTCCATTTGCGTAAAAAAGCCTTCGGCCAGTTTGAGCCGCCGGCGCTCTACGATCACGTGGTGAAGATGGTCGAGAAGGGTAAATACGATCATCATCTGCTGGAAGACTACACGGAAGAAGAGTTCCAGCAGATGGACGGTTTCCTCGACCACTGGCGCGACATGAACTTCTCCTACGCAGCCGTTAAGCAGCTGGAAGGCAAGTATCTGGTACAAAACCGCGTTACCGGCGAAATTTATGAGAGCGCACAGTTCCTCTATATTCTGGTCGCCGCGTGTCTGTTCTCGAACTACCCGCGCGAAACCCGTCTGGACTACATTAAGCGTTTCTACGACGCGGTATCGACCTTTAAAATCTCGCTGCCGACGCCAATCATGTCCGGCGTGCGCACCCCAACCCGTCAGTTCAGCTCCTGCGTGCTGATCGAGTGCGGCGACAGCCTGGATTCCATCAACGCCACCTCCAGCGCGATTGTGAAATACGTTTCCCAGCGCGCCGGGATCGGCATCAACGCCGGGCGCATTCGCGCGCTGGGCAGCCCGATCCGCGGCGGCGAAGCCTTCCACACCGGTTGCATTCCGTTCTACAAACATTTCCAGACCGCGGTGAAATCCTGCTCGCAGGGCGGCGTTCGCGGCGGCGCGGCGACCCTCTTCTACCCAATGTGGCATCTGGAAGTGGAAAGCCTGCTGGTGCTGAAAAACAACCGCGGTACCGACGCCAACCGCGTTCGTCATATGGACTACGGCGTACAGATCAACAAGCTGATGTACACCCGTCTGCTGAAGGGCGGCGACATTACCCTGTTCAGCCCTTCCGATGTCCCGGGCCTGTATGACGCCTTCTTTGCCGATCAGGACGAGTTTGAGCGCCTGTACACCCAGTACGAGCAGGACGACAGCATTCGCAAGCAGCGTATTAAAGCCGTTGAGCTGTTCTCGCTGATGATGCAGGAACGCGCCTCTACCGGCCGCATCTACATCCAGAACGTCGACCACTGCAACACCCACAGCCCGTTCGATCCGGTAGTCGCCCCGGTGCGTCAGTCTAACCTGTGCCTGGAGATCGCCCTGCCGACCAAACCGCTGGAAGACGTCAACGACGAAAACGGCGAAATCGCGCTGTGCACCCTGTCGGCCTTCAACCTCGGCGCGATTGACAGCCTCGACGAGCTGGAAGAGCTGGCGGTGCTGGCGGTGCGTGCCCTGGATGCACTGCTGGACTATCAGGATTACCCGATCCCGGCCGCCAAACGCGGCGCGATGGGGCGTCGTACGCTGGGCATCGGCGTGATCAACTTCGCTTACTATCTGGCGAAGCATGGCAAACGCTACTCCGACGGCAGCGCCAACAACCTGACGCACAAAACCTTCGAAGCGATTCAGTACTACCTGCTGAAGGCCTCCAACGAGCTGGCTATCGAGCAGGGCGCCTGCCCGTGGTTCAATGAAACCACCTATGCGCAGGGTATCCTGCCGATCGATACCTATAAGAAAGACCTGGACGGCATCGTCAGCGAATCTCTGCACTTCGACTGGGAAGCATTGCGCGAATCCATTAAAACCCACGGTCTGCGTAACTCCACGCTCTCCGCACTGATGCCGTCCGAGACCTCGTCGCAGATCTCCAACGCCACCAACGGCATTGAGCCGCCGCGCGGCCACGTCAGTATCAAAGCGTCCAAGGACGGTATCCTGCGCCAGGTGGTGCCGGATTACGAAAATCTGCAGAACGCCTATGAGCTGCTGTGGGAAATGCCGAACAACGACGGTTATCTGCAGCTGGTGGGTATCATGCAGAAGTTTATCGACCAGTCGATCTCTGCCAACACCAACTACGATCCGACGCGCTTCCCGTCCGGAAAAGTGCCGATGCAGCAGTTGCTCAAAGACCTGCTCAACGCCTATAAATTCGGTGTCAAAACGCTGTACTATCACAACACCCGTGATGGCGCAGAAGACGCTCAGGATGACCTGGCCCCGTCCATCCAGGACGACGGCTGCGAAAGCGGCGCTTGTAAGATCTAAGTTATTTTTGCCGGGTGGCGCGATGCTTACCCGGCCTACGATTGTGTAGGCCCGGCCAATGCAGTACCGCCGGGCAATACATTTCAACAGGACTCACTTCAATGGCATACACCACTTTTTCACAGACGAAAAACGATCAGCTGCTGGAACCGATGTTTTTTGGCCAGCCGGTTAACGTGGCCCGCTACGATCAGCAAAAATATGACATCTTTGAAAAGCTGATTGAAAAGCAGCTCTCCTTCTTCTGGCGTCCGGAAGAGGTTGACGTTTCCCGCGATCGCATCGACTACCAGGCGCTGCCGGAACATGAAAAACATATTTTCATCAGCAACCTGAAGTACCAGACGCTGCTCGACTCCATCCAGGGCCGCAGCCCGAACGTTGCGCTGCTGCCGCTGATCTCCATCCCGGAGCTGGAAACCTGGGTGGAAACCTGGGCCTTCTCCGAGACCATCCACTCGCGCTCCTACACCCATATCATCCGCAACATCGTCAACGATCCGGCGACCGTGTTCGACGATATCGTGACCAACGAGCAGATCCAGAAACGTGCGGAAGGCATCTCTCACTATTACGATTCGCTGATCGAAATGACCAGCTACTGGCACCTGCTGGGCGAAGGCACCCACACCGTCAACGGCAAAACCGTGACCGTGAATCTGCGCGAGCTGAAAAAGAAACTCTATCTGTGCCTGATGAGCGTCAACGCGCTGGAAGCGATCCGCTTCTACGTTAGCTTCGCCTGCTCCTTCGCTTTCGCCGAGCGCAAGCTGATGGAAGGTAACGCCAAAATTATCCGCCTGATCGCTCGCGATGAAGCGCTGCACCTGACCGGCACCCAGCATATGCTGAACCTGCTGCGCTCCGGCAGCGACGATCCGGAGATGGCGGAAATCGCCGAAGAGTGCAAGCAGGAGTGCTATGACCTGTTCGTGCTGGCGGCGCAGCAGGAGAAAGAGTGGGCGGACTATCTGTTCCGCGACGGCTCGATGATCGGCCTGAACAAAGATATTCTCTGCCAGTACGTCGAGTACATCACCAATATCCGCATGCAGGCAGTGGGCCTTGATCTGCCATTCCAGACCCGCTCCAACCCAATCCCATGGATCAACACCTGGCTGGTCTCCGATAACGTCCAGGTGGCGCCGCAGGAAGTGGAAGTCAGCTCGTATCTCGTCGGTCAGATCGATTCTGAAGTCGATGCCGACGACCTGAGCAACTTCCAGCTGTAATGAAGCGGATTTTCCTGAAAATCTCTGACACTCGCCTTGAGTGTCAGGATGAACACCCTTCCCTGCTGGCGGCGCTGGAGTCGCATAATATCGATGTGGAATATCAGTGCCGCGAAGGCTATTGCGGTTCCTGCCGCACGCGTCTGGTTTCCGGCCAGGTTGACTGGCTGACCGAGCCGCTGGCCTTTATCCAGCCGGGGGAAATTTTGCCCTGCTGCTGCCGGGCGAAAGGCGATATTGAGATCGAGATGTAAGTGTTGTCGATGTGTGCGGCCTGATGCCCTCACCCCGGCCCTCTCCCACAGGGAGAGGGGGAAAACATAAAAGGGCCTTACGGCCCTTTTGTTTTATTTCGCGTCCAGGAACTGCACCGCTTTATCCGGGAAATCGGTAAACAAGCCGTCGACGCCCGCCTGGTGATACAGCAGGTCATAGAGCTGATTAACGTTAGTGGCGTACTCCGGCAACTGATCCGCGCGCACGGTGTACGGATGCACCTGCAGATGGCTGGCATGCGCCTCTTTCACCATCGCCGTCAGCTTCACCGCGCCCGGCTTCGAGCCTTCCGCCACCAGCATATGGTAATCCGGGCCAATACCGTCGGCGTACTGCGCAATCTGCGCCATCGCACCCGGCTGGAACATCCAGTCGTAGCTGTAGTTCACCCATTTGCCATCTGCCTGTTTCTGCTGGGTTTCATTCCAGTCGGTATAGGCGATGAGCTGCACCAGATTGAGATCCATGCCCATCTTCGGTTCCAGCTCATTTTTGATACGTTTGAGCTCGTTGGCGTCAAAGCACTGCAGATAAACCTTATCCTGCTTGCTGGTATAGCCATATTCCTTCAGCACTTTCAGCGTGCTGGCGGCAATATCTTTGCCTTCCTGATGGTGGAACCACGGCGCTTTGATTTCCGGGTAGATACCGATATTTTTACCCGTCGAATGGTTCAGCCCCTGGACAAACTCAATCTCTTCTTCAAAGGTATGAATGCGGAAATCGGATTTGCCCATCGGGAAACGCCCGGGATAGGTTTGCACGTTCTTACCATTTTTCGGCTCAAAACCTTCGGTAAACTTCAACGACTTAATCTCGGCCAGGGTAAAGTCGATGGCGTAGAAACGGCCATCTTTACGCGCCCGCTGCGGGAAACGCTGCGCAACGTCAGTCACCCGATCGAGATAATGGTCGTGTAACACCACCAGCCGGTCGTCTTTGGTCATCACCAGATCTTGCTCAAGGTAATCCGCCCCCTGAGCGTAAGCCATCGCTTTCGCCGGCAGGGTATGTTCCGGCAGATACCCGCTGGCGCCGCGGTGGGCGATGACCATTTTCTCCGCTGCGACAGCGCTGAAGCACAGCGCCGAACTGGCCAAAATCATGCCGCTCATTAGCGCGGTGAGTTTCATGTTCATCGTCGCTCCTTAGGCTTGTTTCAGTTGTTGATGATGACGACGCTCGCCAAGCATCACGATAACCAGCAGGATAACCGCCAGCACGCTGCCGCCGATCATCACCATGAAGCCGCCGTCCCAGCCGAAGAAATCGACGGTGTAGCCGACGATGGCGCTCGCCGCCACGGAACCGCCAAGATAGCCGAACAGGCCGGTGAAGCCCGCGGCGGTACCGGCGGCTTTTTTCGGCGCCAGCTCGAGGGCATGCAGACCGATCAGCATCACCGGGCCGTAAATCAGGAAGCCAATGATGATCATACAGGCCATATCGACGCCCGGATTACCCGGCGGGTTCAGCCAGTAAACGACAGTGGCGATGGTCACCAGGGTCATAAAGAACACGCCGGTCGCGCCGCGGTTGCCTTTAAACACTTTGTCCGACATCCAGCCGCACAGCAGCGTGCCCGGGATCCCCGCGTACTCATAGAGGAAGTAGGCCCAGGAGGATTTATCCAGCGCGAAGTGTTTGACCTCTTTCAGGTAGGTCGGCGACCAGTCCAGAATGCCGTAGCGCAGCAGATAAACGAAGACGTTAGCGATAGCGATGTACCACAGCAGCTTGTTCGGCAGAATGTACTGCATAAAGATCTGCTTCGCCGTCAGCTCTTCTTCGTGCTTATCACTATAGTCATCCGGATAGTCGTTTTTATACTCTTCGATCGGCGGCAGACCGCAGGACTGCGGGGTATCGCGCATCATCGCGAAGGCAAAAATCGCCAGCAGGATCGCGCCGAAAGCCGGCATATACAGCGCCGCGTGCCAGTCGTTAAACCACGCCATCCCCAGCAGGAACAGCAGCGGCGGAATACCGCCGCCGACGTTATGCGCGCAGTTCCACACCGAGACAATCCCACCGCGCTCTTTCTGCGACCACCAGTGCACCATGGTCCGGCCGCACGGCGGCCAGCCCATCCCCTGGAACCATCCGCAAAGAAACAGCAATACGAACATGATCATGATGCTGGAAGTCGCCCACGGTACAAAGCCCATCACCAGCATCACCAGCGCGGCGAGGATCAAGCCGGCCGGCAGGAAAATGCGCGGATTCGAGCGGTCAGAGACCGAGCCCATGATGAATTTCGAAAATCCGTAGGCGATGGAGATGCCGGAAAGGGCGAAACCGAGGTCGCCACGGGAGAAGCCCTGCTCAATCAGATAAGGCATCGCCAGGGCAAAGTTCTTACGAACCAGATAGTAAGCGGCATAACCAAAAAAGATGCCAATGAAAATCTGCCAGCGTAATCGACGATACAGCGGGTCGATCTCCGCTGCTGGCAAACGCGCTTTATGCGCGGCGGGTTTAAAAATACTTAACATATCAGCCTCCGTGGCCCTTGCTGTTTTCTACTGACGTCACGACAAAATCCCAGATTAATCACCAACTTCAAATATGGTCGCGATGGTAGGCAATACGTAGAGTTGATACTGTGAAACATCGCACAATTTGTTACAGAAATATGACAAAACGTTCTAATGTGAGCACGAAATCACATAACACGCTCAAATAACGCGCGAATATGCTCGAAATCAAACAATAACCTTATGAATTGTGGCTAAATGGCGTTAAACGCAAGCAGAGGAGCTGAAGATGACGGGACGTCTTGATAGCGAGGTCATTATCATCGGCGGCGGAGCAACCGGCGCCGGTATCGCCCGCGACTGCGCCCGGCGCGGATTACGAACGCTGCTCATTGAGCGCCATGATATCGCCACCGGGGCCACCGGCCGTAATCATGGACTGCTGCACAGCGGCGCCCGCTATGCGGTGACCGACAACGAATCCGCCCGCGAATGCATCAGTGAGAACCGCATCCTGCGCCGCATCGCCCGCCACTGCATTGAACCGACCAATGGGCTGTTTATCACCCTGCCTGAAGATGACATGGCCTGGCAGCAAACCTTTATCGACGCCTGTCAGCAGGCTGGCATAGAGGCCACGCCGCTCTCGCCGCAGGACGCGCTGCGCCAGGAGCCCGCCGTCAACCCGACGCTGCTGGGCGCGGTGCAGGTCCCGGACGGCACCATCGACCCGTTTCGCCTCACCGCGGCCAATATGCTCGACGCCCGCGAACACGGCGCGCAGATCCTTACCGGCTGCGAAGTAACAGGCCTGCTGCGCCAGGGCGATCGCGTCTGCGGCGTTCAGGTATACGACCGCCAACTTCACCAGGCCCGTACGCTGTACGCCGGGGTGGTGGTTAACGCCGCCGGGATCTGGGGGCAGCGCATTGCGGAATATGCCGACCTGCGCATCACCATGTTCCCGGCGAAGGGATCGCTGTTGATCCTCGACCACCGGATTAACAACCTGGTGATCAACCGCTGCCGTAAGCCGGCCGACGCCGATATTCTGGTGCCCGGGGATACCATCTCGCTGATCGGCACCACCTCAATGCATATTCCTTATGACGACATTGACGACAACCGGGTAACGACGGCGGAAGTCGATACCCTGCTGCGCGAAGGCGAAAAGCTGGCGCCGGTCATGGGCCGCACCCGGATCCTCCGCGCCTACTCCGGCGTCCGCCCGCTGGTGGCCAGCGATAACGATCCCAGCGGGCGCAGCGTCAGCCGCGGCATCGTCCTGCTCGACCATGCCCAGCGTGACGGTATGGAAGGCTTCATTACTATCACCGGCGGCAAGCTGATGACCTATCGCCTGATGGCCGAGTGGGCCACCGACGCCGTCTGTCGTAAGCTGGGAAACACCACCCCCTGTAGCACGGCCGAGACCCCGCTGCCCGGTTCACAGGAGCCAACGGAAAGTACCCTGCAAAAAATTATCTCCCTCCCCACCCCGCTGCGCGGCTCGGCCGTCTACCGTCACGGCGATCGCACTCCGGCCTGGCTTGGCGACAGCCGCCAGCACCGTAGCCTGGTCTGCGAATGCGAAGCCGTTACCGCTGGCGAAGTGAAATACGCGGTGGAAAATCTGGCGGTCAACACCCTTCTCGACCTGCGCCGCCGCACCCGGATTGGCATGGGCACCTGCCAGGGGGAACTCTGCGCCTGCCGCGCTGCCGGACTGTTGCAGCGCTTTAACGTCACCACCCCCGCGCAGTCATTAACCCAGCTCTCGGCGTTTCTCAATGAACGCTGGAAGGGCGTGCAGCCCATCGCCTGGGGCGATGCACTGCGCGAAAGCGAATTCACCCGCTGGGTCTACCTCGGCCTGTGCGGACTGCCACAGGAGCACCAGGATGAAGTTTGATTGCGCAATTGTCGGCGGCGGGCTCGCCGGCCTGTTGTGCGGGCTGGCGCTGAATCAGTACGGCCTGCGCAGCGTCATTATCAGCCGCGGGCAGAGCGCGCTGCATTTTTCCTCCGCGTCGTTAGACCTGCTCTCGGCGCTGCCGAACGGCGATAACGTTACTGACGTCGCACAAGGTCTGCAGCAACTCGCTGAACAGCTTCCTGAACACCCTTATTCCCGGCTCGGCGCCGGGGCGGTACTCGAATACGCGACACAGACCGAAGCCCTGCTGGCCGCCTGCGGCGCGAACATGCAAGGCGAAGCGCGCCAACCTCATCTGCGGGTGACCCCGCTGGGGACGTTGCGACCGGCGTGGCTGTCGCCGGAAGAGGTTCCGCTGGCACCCTTCGCGCAGCAACACGTATGCCTGGTAGGGATTAGCGGTTTTGCTGATTTTCAGCCACATCTCGCCGCCGCCGCGCTCGATCAACACGGAGTTACCGCCGCGGCGGTGGAAATCGAGTTACCGCTGCTGGATGTGCTGCGTGACAACCCCACCGAGTTTCGCGCCGCCAATATCGCCCGCGTACTGGATGATGAGAATCTATGGCCGGCCCTGCATGCAGCGCTGCTGCCGCTGGCGCAGCAGCATGACCTGCTGATCATGCCCGCCTGTTTTGGCCTCGCTGACGATCGCCTGTACCACTGGCTGCAGACGCGTCTGCCCTGCCCGCTGCGTCTGCTGCCGACGCTGCCGCCTTCGGTGCCGGGGATGCGCCTGCATAGCCAGCTTCAGCGTCAGTTCATTCGCGAGGGCGGCACCTGGCTTGCTGGCGATGAAGTGGTGAAAATCAGCCATCGACAGGGCGCCGTCGAGGCCGTCTGGACGCGAAATCACGGCGATGTCGCGCTGCGTCCGCGTTTCACCGTGCTGGCCAGCGGCAGCTTTTTCAGCAATGGTCTTGTCGCCACTCGCGATAGCGTGCGCGAGCCGATCCTCGGCCTCGATCTGCAGCAGACCCTGCCACGGGAAAGCTGGTACCAGCGCGATTTCTTCGCCTCACAACCGTGGCAACGCTTCGGCGTGAAAACCGATGCCCTGCTGCGCCCCCTGCTGGGCGGGCAGCCGTTCCATAATCTGTTCGCCATTGGCTCATTGCTCGGCGGGTTCGATGCCATTCAGCTCGGCTGTGGCGGCGGTGTCTGCGCCGTCACCGCGCTGCACGCCGCCAGACAGATCCACGCCCTTGCCGGAGACCGGCCATGAACGATACCCGTTTTGAAAGCTGCATTAAGTGCACGGTCTGTACCACCACCTGCCCGGTAAGTCGGGTCAATCCACGCTATCCCGGCCCGAAACAGGCGGGGCCGGACGGCGAACGTCTGCGTCTGAAGGATGGCGCGCTGTACGACGAGGCGCTGAAGTACTGCATTAACTGCAAGCGCTGCGAGGTTGCCTGCCCGTCGGATGTGAAAATTGGCGATATCATTCAGCGCGCCCGGGCACAGTACGGCCAGCAAAAGCCGACCCTGCGCGACGCCATCCTCAGCCATACCGACCTGATGGGCACCCTTTCCACTCCCTTTGCCCCCCTGGTCAACGCCACGACCGGTTTAAAACCGGTGCGCCGCCTGCTCGACGCGGCGCTTAAAATCGACCACCGGCGCACACTACCGAAATATGGCTTCGGCACCTTCCGCCGCGCTTACCGCCAGCTCGCGGCCAGACAGGCGCAGTACCCTGAGCAGGTGGTCTTCTTTCATGGCTGCTACGTCAACTATAACCATCCGCAGCTGGGTAAGGATCTGATCCGCGTCGTCAACGCGCTGGGTACCGGCGTGCAGTTGTTATCGAAGGAAAAATGCTGCGGCGTGCCGCTGATCGCCAACGGCTTTTTCGACAAGGCGCGTAAACAGGCGCAGAGTAACGTCGCTGCGATGCGGGAAAACACGCTGCCGATCATTGCCACCTCCTCGACCTGCACCTTTACGCTACGTGATGAATACCCTCATCTCCTCGATGTCGACAACAGCGATCTTCGCGATCGGGTCGAGCTGGCCACCCGCTGGATCTGGAAACAGCTGGATGCCGGCAAGACGCTACCGCTGCGCCGGCTACCGCTGAAGGTGGTCTATCACACCCCGTGTCATATGGAAAAGATGGGCTGGTCGCTGTATACCCTCGAGCTGCTGCGGCTGATCCCCGGCCTGCAGCTGGAGGTGCTGGATTCACAGTGCTGCGGCATCGCGGGCACCTACGGGTTTAAAACTGAGAATTATGCGGTATCCCAGGCTATCGGCGCCCCGCTGTTCCGCCAGATTGAGGAGAGCGGCGCCGACATCGTCGTGACCGACTGCGAGACCTGCAAGTGGCAGATTGAGATGTCCACCCGCAAACGCTGCGAGCATCCGCTGACGGTACTGGCGCAAGCGCTCGCCTGAGCCCAGCGCCAGCCTCCGCCATCAATAGTTAATAGCTCGCTTTCTCCTGCGGCTGGGCGCAGGTGGGTTTGAACATCGCCAGCCGGCGGTCCAGCGCCTGGGTATACAGCATGGTGTCCACCCCGACGGCGACGAAGTTGGCCCCCCAGGCAAGACATTTTTCTGCCATCGCCGGGTCGACCGCCAGAAATCCGGCCGCTTTCCCCGCCGCGCGAATGCGCCGGATGCTCTGCTCGATCACCCGCTGCACGTCAGGATGGCCGGCATCGTCCGGGTGACCCAGTGAGGCGGAAAGATCCGCCGGACCGATAAACACCCCGTCAATGCCGTCCACCTCAAGAATCGCGTCCAGATTCTCCAGCGCGGTTCGGCTCTCGACCTGTATCAGCAGACAGAGTTCGTCATTCGCCTCCGCCATATAATTCTCTATCCTTCCCCAGCGCGCCGCTCTCGCCACGCCAGCGCCAACACCGCGGCTACCGATGGGCGGATAACGGGTCGCTGAGACCACCTCCCGCGCCTGCTCGGCGGTATCGACCATCGGCACCAGCAACGTTCTGGCGCCAATATCCAGCACCTGTTTTATCAGGCTGCGGTTGCCCTCGACCGGACGAATGACCGGCTGGCTGGCGTAGGGAGCAATCGCCTGAAGCTGATGATAAAGGTCCTGAATGGTGTTCGGCGCATGCTCGCCGTCGATCAGCAGCCAGTCGTATCCCGAGGTCGCGGCGATCTCGGCCATGTAGGAGGAGGTGGAGCTCAGCCACAGGCCGATTTGCGTCTCACCGCGTAAAAATCCCCGTTTGAAGGGGTTAGATAACAGTGCGTTCATAGCGATTCCTTTATTCAATGCTGTACGCTGCCGCGCTGGGGTACCGCGCGGGTAAGGCTCAATGAAAAGATAATGACCACCCCGACAATGGCGACGCCGGCCAGGGTTAACAGTCCGGCGGCGCTGCTGGCGAACAAAGTTTCGGCCTGCACGCGCACGATCGGCGCCAGAAAGCCGCCGATGGCGCCAAACAGGTTAACAAAGCCAATCCCGGCGGCCAGGGCCGTGCCGGACAGCAGCTGCGTCGGCATCGTCCAGAAGACCGGCTGCACGGCAATCACCCCAACCGCCGCCACGCACAGCGCGATGATAGCCAGCACCGGCGCCACCAGTCCGGACACCGCAATCCCGACCGCCGCCGCCAGCAGCGTCAGGGCGGCAATATTGCGCCGCTCGCCGGTGCGATCGGAGTAGCGAGGGATAAGCCAGGTGCCAAACAGCGCTGCCACCCACGGGATAGCCGTCACCACCGAGGCAACGAAGCCGACTTTGGTGCCCAGCAGCGCAGCAACCTGGGTGGGCAGGAAGAAAATCAGACCATAGACCGCCACCTGAATGGTCAGATAAATCAGCGCCAGCTGCCAGACCCGCCCGTTACGCAGCGCATCGGACAGGCGCGAGGCAATCTTTTTCTCCTCCTCGCGCGCCAGCTCGCTTATCAGCGCCTGTTTCTCCTCCATGCTCAGGAAGCGGGCATGCTGCGGCGAATCGTCCAGCCAGAAGAAGGTGAACGCTCCCGCGGCGACGGCGAGCAAGCCTTCAATGACAAACATCCAGAACCAGCCGGGATGGCCCATAAACCCATGCATCTCCAGCAGCGCACCGGATAAAGGCGATCCCAGCGTCAGGGCCAGCGGCGCCCCCATATAAAACAGCCCCATAATGCTGGCGCGGTTTTGCTGGGGAAACCACTGTGAAGTGAGGTAGATCATTCCGGGAAAGAATCCCGCCTCCGCCGCGCCCAGCAGGGTACGTACCAGCAGGAATTTCGCTTCCGTATCCGCCCACGCCATCGCCGCCGACAGCACGCCCCACAGCAGCGTGGTGCAGCCGATCCATTTTCTGGCGCCAAATTTGCGCATCAGCAGATTGGCCGGCACCCCGAGGAAGGCATAGACCACAAAGAAGATACCGGCCCCCAGAGCGTAGGCCTCATTGCTGAGCCCGGTATCCAGCTGGTAGGTCTCTTTGGCGAAACCGATATTCGAACGGTCAAGAAACGCCAGCACGTACAGCGCCAGCATAAAGGGGATTAAGCGGGCGCGGTTTTTCTTCACCACGCTCTCCAGCAGAGTGTTGCTCATCATAATATCCTCAGGCGCGGGCCGCCGGGCGGCCCGATGCAATCAGTGTTGATAAGGACGCTTCAGGTTGCAGTCGCGATTGAGCTCGACGCCAAAACCGGGTTTATCCAGGACCGATTTATGAATGCGCCCTCTCTCCGGCACCGGCTCGCCAAGCAGGATCGGGTCGAACTGTGGACGCAGCGTGGCGCAGTCCGGGCTGGTCATCAGAAACTCGCTGAACGGCGTGTTGGTGAAGGTGATCACCGCATGATGGGAGTAAACCGACGAGCCGTGAGGCACCACCAACTGCCCGCGCGCTTTGGCGATGGCCGCGATCTCCACCAGGGTGGTTAAGCCGCCGCACCAGCCGACGTCGGGCTGCATAATATCGATGCCGGTTTCCGACAGGGTGCGGAAGGACTGCAGTGTGCCGTGGTGCTCGCCGCTGGTCACCATCATCCCGGCCGGCGCCTGGCGCTTCAGTTCGCGATAGCCTTCATACTGCTGCGGCGGCAGGCACTCTTCGATCCACTTGAGGTTATAAGGGGCACAGGCATGGGCAAGTTTGGTGGCATAGTTAACGTCCTGACTCATCCAGCAGTCCAGCATTAACCAGAAATCCGGGCCGCATTTTTCACGCATGTCAGCCACCATGGCGACGTCTTTGCGGATCCCGGCGTCGCCATCGTGCGGCCCCCAGTGGGTAGGCATTTTACCGCCGATAAAGCCCATCTCCTGCGCCAGGTCCGGACGCGCGCCGGTGGCATAGAACTGGATTTCGTCGCGCACTGCCCCGCCCAGCAGTTTGTAGACCGGCAGGCCAACCACTTTCCCGAACAGATCCCACAGCGCCAGGTCGACACAGGAGAGGGTATTCATCACCAGGCCGCCGGATCCCGCGTAGTAAAGGGTGGAGTTAAGCATCTGGTCATGGATCAGTTTGATATCGCTGACGCATTTGCCTTCGATAAAGCGGTTGAGATGTTTTTCCACGATAAAGCAGCCCATCTCTCCGGCCGTCGACACCGCAAAGCCGGTCTGTCCGTTGTCGGCTTCCACTTCCACAATCAGCGTGCCCAGCACGTTGATGCCAAACGACTGGCGGGACTGCTCATACTCTTTATATTTGCTCATCGGGGTGGCGATATGATCGTCAATCCAGTGGTTAGCCCCCTGGTCGTGGTAATCGCCGCCGCCGGCGCCCTGCTCTGCTGTGGCGCCGCCGGTAAACCAGGCGCGGACGTGTTTAATTTTCGGTAGGGTCATGATGTTCTCCTTATGATGAGGCGAGTTGTTCGAAGGGGCTTTTCCACCCCAGCAGACGGGAAATATCTTTCGCGCAGGCAATCGCCTTACCGGCCAGATAATCGCGATTGTCTTCATTGATTTGCAGACGGGTGCCCACCACCGAGATGGCGGCGGTCAGGTCGTTATTGGCGTTAAACACCGGCGCGGCCACGCAGCGCACATCCGGATAGTCCTCGCCATTATCAAAGCTCCAGCCCCGAGCACGAATGCGCCCCAGCTCCTCCCGCAGCTGTTGTGCATCGGTGATGGTCGTTGGCGTGGCCCGCTCCCACTGCAGGTCGTCGATAATCGACGCCTGAACGCTGGCGGGCTGCCAGGCCAGCAAACATTTGCCGATCCCGGAGCGATAAAGCGACAGGCTCTTGCCTTCGTGCGAACGCACGCTAATGGTGGCGGGAGACTCAATTTTAAGAATGTAGTAGGCGTTACCCTGATCGATGATGCCCAGATGGCAAAGCAGGCCGCACTCATCCATCAGTCGGGTGAGGCGCGGACGCGCCAGCTCGCGCAGATCCATTTTGCTCAGCGCCTGCCCGGCCAGCTCCACCAGCTTGGTCCACAGGCAGTAGTTATCCTGATTATCCATACTGATGAAGCGCTGCTTTTTTAGCTCGCCCAGCAGCAGATAAACCGTGCTTTTCGGGATCCCCAGTTCGGCAATGATGGTGGCTGCGCTGCAGGGACCAATCCGGCTGATTAAATTGAGGATCTCAATCGCGCGGGTCAGCGCCGGGACTTTTGTTGATTCCAACATACTGGACTCCAATCCTGAATACTGGAATCAGTGTTGCGATTGTGCGGGCGGTAAAGTGTGAGCGATATCGCGGGGCAATCGTTTTCCCGTATGCTGGACCATCCGCTGCAGATTATTGCGACTTAACGCACAGAATTTTTTCAGGAGAGTACAACAGGCTGGACAACCGGCGCCCGGGAGAAGCCCGCGCGCCGGGGGAAACGACTTACAGCGAGAGGGAATCCACCACGTTAATCCAGCCATGTTCGCTGGCCAGCGGTTGACCATTCAGCCAGCGACGCAGCATGTTTAATGCCATCATGGCGCAGACTTCCTGGCGTACCGCCAGGCTGTGGCGGGTGACGCTGAACTTCACGCGCAGCGCGAAGGTGCCGTCCGGGGTGGCCAGGGCCACGTTAAGATGATCGTTCTCCTGGCCGCTCACCGCCAGGGCCAGGCCGGCAAAATGGTTTATTCGCCGCTCGGCCGCCCAGCGAGCCGCCTGCGCCAGCGTCTCCTCCTGCGCCGGGACCACTTCGCTGGCCAGCAGCGGCGCGCCGGCGCGGGACAGCTGCAGCGCCAGCAGGCCGCCGGTAAACTGCTCGCTGAGCGTCAGGCTCAGCTGCCGCTCCTGCAGGCAGCGCGCAATCTGCGCCGGTAACCCTTCCGTGCCTTCGAAAATCAGACTGTCGCCAGCCACCTTGCGGACTTCCGGCCACAGGGCCAGCATGGCGTCGCGCTGGTCAGCCGGTCCGGTTAGCTTGAGTTCGATAATCGGCATCGACGAACGGTAACCCATCACCACGCCAGGCGGTAACGTCAGCGGATTGAGGCTTTGCGCCAGCTCGCTCTCCGAGCGGCCAAAAGTGGTCAAACGCAGGCATACCGGCGGTTCCGGCAGCGTAAAGCGCTGACGCAGACGCGGTAAAATCTCCTGCTCGACCATCACCTTAAATTCAGAAGGTACACCGGGGGTGAAAAACATCAGGCAGCGGTTGAGCTGAACGGCAAAGCCACAGGCCGTGCCGACCGGGTTATTGATCATCTCGGCGCTGGCGGGGATTTCCGCCTGCTTGCGGTTACTTTCCGCCATCGGCCGGCCGCGCTCGGCAAAGAAACGGGTCATGGTTTCCAGCCACTCCGGATGCAAAATAAGCTCTTCGCCTTTCGCGGTGGCGGCGGCCAGCGCGCTCAGATCGTCGCTGGTCGGCCCAAGGCCGCCGTTAACGATCAGCACATCCGCCTGTTCGCTGCGTTCGCGCAGAATCGCCACCAGCGCATCAAGATCGTCGCCAACGGTATGGCGGCGCGTTAACGGTAACCCCTGATTAAAAAAGAAATCCGCCAGCCATGCCGCATTGGTATCAACGATTTGACCATGCAACACTTCATCGCCAGTGGACAGCATTTCCACATTCAACATTGCTCACTCCTTGCCTGCCAGGTGGCAAATACTATAACGCAAAGCGGGATGCTGACGAGGAGGAAAATCTGGCGCGGCAAGAAGATACCGCGCCGGAGGAGATTAGAAGCTGGCGCTGGCGCCGATGTACGGGCCGTCGGCGATGGTGTTATCGCGGTTGCCATCTTTGCCCGCCAGGTTCAGATAGCGATAGCCTGCCTGGATGCTGAGCGGACGCATGATGGTCCAGCTGGCGCCGACGTTGGCTTCCTGATAGCTGTCAATGCCGCTGGAGAGGGAATCCGGCGAGTAGTAGTAGTCGCCGTACAGGCGGAAGCTGTCGCCGATTTTCCACTGCAGGCCGCCGCCGACCGCTGCCGCATAACCTTCATCGCCCTGTTTCGGGTTGGTGTATACGCCTTTACCGCCCACGGTCGCGAGGAACGGCCCCAGCGGAATATTGAGCCCCAGGCCTAAACCCGCGGCGTCGCCGTCGTTATCGCTATGCAGCCAGTTACCGGAAACGGCCAGGCCGGTAGACTCCGTGCCAAACCCGACGCCAAGATTGGTGTAATGCTCGCCTGCTTCACCGGTAACGCTGATCGCATGGGCCGCGGAAGAAACCAGCATGACGCCAGCCAGCGCCATAAAAATGCTTTTTTTCATTATTTACTCTATCCAGAAAATTAAAATCAAAGAAGTCCCGAAAAAACCTGAAAATTCTACTGCGCACCCGTCAGGAATCAATGACCTGGCGAAATGAATTTTCACAAGAGTGTAACCAGTTGCGTTTTTTTACGGCATCGGGCGTTGCCAGAATGACGAACCGCCCATTCAGCGCCATGAATATTCATGCTTATTATGATTAACGCTGATACATTGACGAAGACAGAGAGCTGACGCCGCACGATCGGCGCGGCGCGGGTGGATAAGGGAATAATTAATGCTGCAGCCGGGCCAGACATTCCGGGGCGAGGCCGGTCAGTTTCGCCACCAGCGACAGGTCGAGTCCGCTAGCGAGCATCGCCCGGGCAATACGCTCCGCGGTCTGCTGCTCACCTTGCTCCAGACCTAGTTGCAGACCTTGTTGCAGACCTTGCTTTAACCCTTGCTGATGGCCGCGTTGTTCCAGAAACTGGGCAATATTCATGAGCGTCTCCTTGTGCGACCGCCGGGGAACGCTTTGCGCAAGATGGCGCAAAAAAGCGACCGGATCGGCGGCGTTTCCTGCCTGTAACAGATAATGCAGCAGCGTCTTTAGCTGCCTGCGGCTAGTGTATCCCAGAGCTAACAGGCTGACCAGCTGCTCGTGCAGGTCCATCATGTCGCGCTGGCGGATATGCTTCTGCAGCAGCTCCAGCATCGCCACACGCCGGTGGCGCATGATTTCATCATCCGGGGTGGTGGTGATATCGATTAAGGGAAAATCATCACCATAGATCCGCCGCGCAACGTCCGGATCGGCAAAGCCTGCCAGCCAGCACATCGGGTACGGCCAGGGCGAAACGCGGCCATGATAAAACAGCAGGGGGATAACCAGCGGCAGCTGCGTATGCCCCTTATCCAGATGACGTTGCATCGCGGCGATGGCATAGCGCATCAGGCGAAAGGCCATATGGCGGTCCGCCGAGCTTTGGTGCTCAATCAACAGATAGATATAGCCCTCCCCCGCCTGCGTTTGCAGCGAGTAAAGGATATCGGAATGACTCGCTCGTAGCTCATCGTCAATAAAGCTCCCGGATTCCAGTTGCAGCGTATTCAGGTTGCATAACGCGCGCAGCGGTCCGGGGAGATGAATGTCAAGGAAGTCCTTTGCCGTCGCCCGGTGCGACAACAGGTGTTTAAATACGGCGTCATGCGGGGAATGGGGCGCCCTGTCCATGGCGAAACTCCATGCGATTATTTTCACCTAACTTAACACTCAACAGGGCCAGGGCCGCATTTCGCTTGCGGTTTACCGAGGCGGCTCGCAAACTATTTCATCGGCATACCGCCCCCTGTGAAGGAGAAAAACCATGCGCCAAAGGACGATTGTTTGCCCGCTTATCCAGAATGAAGGCCATTATCTGCTCTGCAAAATGGCCGCCGACCGCGGTGTTTTTCCCGGGCAATGGGCCTTATCCGGCGGCGGCGTGGAGCCAGGGGAGCGTATTGAAGAGGCGCTGCGGCGGGAAATACGCGAAGAGCTTGGCGAAAAACTCATCCTTACCCATATCGCGCCGTGGAGCTTTCGCGATGATACCCGCGTCAAAACTTACCCGGATGGTCGGCAGGAAACGATCTATATGATCTACCTGATCTTCGACTGCGTCAGCGCCAATCGCGACGTGACGATCAACGAGGAGTTTGACAATTACGCCTGGGTCAAAGCCGACGATCTCAAAAACTACGATCTCAATGCCGCCACCCGCGTGACGCTCAGCCAGAAAGGGCTACTTTAGTCCAGCATACCGCGTTCAACCCACCCGGCGTTATGTCGCGGGATATGGCGGGTGGCTACGATACGGTCGCATACGTCTGCTGTCTGGCCCATTCGCGCAGCGCCTGACGGGAAATCTTAATCCCACCGTTCTTTAACGTGTCCGGCAGCCGTAGCCACTGTACCGGCTGTTGGAAACGCGCTAACCGTTCAGCGCTCCATGCTGCCAGCGCGCTCAACTCGCAGCCGTCATCGCATTCCACCACCGCGACCGGGCGCTGGCCGTATTCGGCATCATCCAGCGGTACAATAAATACCTGTTGTACCTGCGGATGGGCGAGTATCACGCGCTCAACCTCCTCCGGTTGAATGCCTTCGCCGCCACTAAAAAAAAGATTATCCAGTCGTCCAACAACCGTCAGCCGACCATTGTGTAACTCCCCGCGATCGCGCGTCGCAAACCAGCCTTCATCATTGGTTAATGGCAATAGCTGACCGTCGCGCCAGTAACCCGCCGCCATACTCGACGCCCGCAGCCAGATCTCGCCGGCAACAATTTTCACCTCCCGCCCCGGCAGCGGTTCGCCCACATCCGCCGCGCCGTCGGCCGCTTTGGCACAGACCGTGGAAGCGAACTCGGTGAGGCCGTAGCCGCAGAAACTGCGTATTCCCTGCGCGAGGGCACGCTCAGTCAATTCGACCGGGATCGCTGCGCCGCCGAGCAGCACCGCCTTGAGGGAAAGCGCAGCATTATCATTCAGCAGGCGCCACAGCTGAGTCGGCACCAGCGAAGCATGGGTACAGCCCTGCAGCATCTGCGCCAGCGGTTGCTTGTCGCGCACCGTCATTCGCGCGCCGGCCAGCAGCCAGCGCCAGACGATCCCCTGCCCGGAGACATGGAACAACGGCAGCGACAGCAGCCAGTCGTCTTCTGCGGCAAACGGCATCAGCGCCAGCACGCCAGCGGCGCTGGCCAGATGGGCGCTGGCGCTATGTACCGCCGCTTTCGGCAGGCCGGTTGAGCCGGAGGTTAACGTCATCGACACCAGCCGTTCGCCATGCCAGCAAACGGCATGGACGCCTTCGGCCGCCTGCAGAGTTAACGCCGGTAAATCCCCCGGCTGCGCAGCACCATTCAGCACCAGTTGATGCTGGACGGTTAACGCAGGCAGCAGTTCCTGCAGCAACACCGCCGGCAGTTGCGGATTCAGCGGCAGCACCCGCGCCCCGCACTGCAGCAATGCCAGCCAGGCGAGTAGCGTCTCCGGCTGGTTGTAGGCCCGGAGCGCCACGCCCTGTCCTTCCATAACGCCCTGCGCGGCAAAGCCGGCCGCCAGCGCGTCAACCCGAGCGCATAGCTCACGCCAGGTCAGCAGCCGATCGTTCAGGCGTAACGCCTGCGCCTCACCGCGTAACTGGCGCCAGTGGCGCCAGGGCCAGTCGGAAAACATCACAGCAGCGGCTCCAGCGCATCAATGTTGATCATCGGCAGCGTACTTTCCGGCCACGGCCGTACCAGTTGGGCGCTCATCAGCGCCAGCGTATCGAGTCCGGGGATGGTCTGCGGCGTCAGCCAGGCGGCAACCCGCGCCAGCTGGGTTAACCCGAGGCTGGACTCGATTGACGAGCTAATCACCGCGCTAAGCCCCAGGGCGTGTGCCGCGGCGACCTGTTGCTGAACCTTTTGCACACTGCCGGTCAGCGTCGGTTTGATCACCACCGCGCGCACGCCGGGCTCCGCGACAAAGCGGAAATCCGCCTCGCGCAGGCTTTCATCCCAGGCGATAGCGATCCCCGTCTCGCGGCTAAAGGCCCGCGAGTCCTCCCGCGTTTTGCAGGGTTCCTCAAGAAACGCAATGCGCTGGCGATACGCGGGATTGACGTATTTGGCGAACTGCTGCGCTTTAAGCGGCGTCCACGCCCGGTTGGCATCCAGCCGCAGCTGGAGATCGGGGATGGCTTCCAGTAGCAGATTAACCACCATGCCGTCGCGGACCGCCTCCCACAGCCCCACTTTCACCTTAGCGACTTTCTCGCCGGGCATCGCCGCCAGTTTGGCGAACAGCTCATCCGGATCGCCGGAACAGAGCGGCGCCGCGCGATAATCCGCTGCCTGCGGTAGTTCGCCGTAAAGTTCCGCCTGCGCGCAGCTAATACCAAAAGCGACAGAAGGCAGTGTGGGAAGCGGCGGTTCCGCGCCGTCGCGCCAGGCCTGCGCCCACGCCAGCAGCGCCGTTTGCGCCTCTTCCAGCGTCTCGTCACTGAATCCCGGTAGGGGAGAAATTTCCCCCCAGCCTTCGCGTTCATCCTCCTGCAGGCGGATGAACAGCCCGTCGCGGGTTTTTAACCGCCGGTCGCGCAGAACCACGCCCGCGTCCATTGGTATCTGCCAGCGGTAAACCTGCGAAACGCGCATTATGGATTCCGTTTAAATTTGCTGAAGTCCGGCTGACGTTTCTGGTTGAAGGCGTTGCGGCCTTCCTGCCCTTCTTCCGTCATGTAGAACAGCATGGTGGCGTTACCCGCCAGCTCCTGCAGCCCGGCCTGGCCATCGCAGTCGGCGTTCAGCGCCGCTTTCAGGCAACGCAGCGCCATTGGGCTGTTTTGCAGCATTTCACGGCACCAGCGCACGGTCTCTTTTTCCAGATCCGCCAGCGGGACTACGGTGTTCACCAGCCCCATGTCCAGCGCCTGCTGGGCGTCATACTGACGGCACAGGAACCAGATTTCGCGCGCTTTTTTCTGCCCGACGATACGCGCCATATAAGAAGCGCCCCAGCCGCCATCAAAAGAGCCGACTTTTGGCCCGGTCTGGCCGAAGATGGCATTGTCCGCCGCGATGGTCAGATCGCACATCATGTGCAGCACGTGGCCGCCGCCGATAGAGTAGCCGGCCACCATCGCCACCACCGGTTTCGGGCAGGTGCGGATCTGGCGCTGGAAGTCGAGCACGTTGAGATGGTGAACGCCGGAGTCGTCCTGATAGCCGCCGTAGTCGCCGCGGACTTTCTGGTCGCCGCCGGCGCAGAAGGCTTTCTCGCCTTCACCGGTCAGCACGATGACCCCGATATTGTCGTCATAGCGGGCATCCGCCAGCGCCTGAATCATCTCTTTGACGGTCAGCGGGCGGAAGGCGTTGCGCACCTGTGGGCGGTTGATGGTGATTTTGGCAATGCCGTCGGCCGATTTGTGATAGCGAATATCGGTATAGCCTTCGGAACAATCGTGCCATTCCACAGGGGCATAGAGCATTGCTTCATCAAGAGAGATCATAGAATGTCCTTCAGTTAACTTGCCAGAATCTGCGCCAGACAAGCAATCACCGCGGCGGGGTTGTCCCGGTGCGCGTTGTGTCCGGCATGGTGAATGATATGGGTATCGGCAGCGAGCGCTTGCGCGATGGCGCGAAACTTCGCGTCGCGTTCGCCACACAGGTAGTGAAAAGGAAAATCGCGCGCCTGCAGAGACGCGCGCAGATCGGCCTGCGTGGCAAGGGAGGTTGCCTGCAGCATCGCCGCCAACGTGGCGCCGTTATTGCGGCTGCGTAAGGCGACCAATGACTCGCGCTGCGCCGCATTCAGCGAAGCAAAGACCGGCTGCTGATACCAGTCGGCAAAGACCTGCGCCAACGGCTCGCGGCGAAAACGTTCTGCCCAGGCGCGGTCATTGCTGCGCCGCGCCTGCAGCGCTTCTGCATCCTGCAGGCCCGGATGGCCGCCTTCAACGATCAGGCCGCGCAGGCCCGCACGCGGCTGACAGGCGAAGTTCATCGCCACCCGGCCGCCCAGTGAGTAGCCAATCAGCCAGTAGTTAAGGATGTTGTAACTATTAAGCGTAGCCAGCAGCAAAGTATTGACCCCGGCAAAGTCCTGCACCGCGATATCCGCGGAGCCGCCGTGGCCCGGCAGATCGAGATACAGCCGCGGCCACGCGGGAAAGGCATCGCCCACCCCCCGCCACTCGTCGCGGTCGCCGGAAAACCCGTGCAGAAACACCAGCCAGGGATAACCTGACTGACCGTTGTCGACCGCCGCGCTGAGTATCACAGGCGGCTTACCTGCGCCAGCAGCTGCTGGAGAGTCTGCGTGCCGTCAGTCTCGTTGACCGCCAGCTCAATCACCGTCGCCCCGGCGCGGCGCCACGCGCCTGCCAGCGCCTCATCCAGCGACTGCCAGTCATCAGGACGATGATAGGCCAGGCCGAACATCGCCGCCGCGTGGCTGAAATCCACGTCCTGCGGCATTAAATAGAACTGACGGCGCTCGTCATGCGGCGTCGGCAGCATGGAGAAAATCTGTCCGCCGTTGTTATTCACCACGATCAGCACCAGCGGCGCCGACGCCTGGCGCAGCAGGGCCAGCGAGTTGAGATCGTATAAGGCCGACAGATCGCCGACGATCGCCAGCGTCGGCCGCGCACTGGCGCGCTGCACGCCGGCGGCGGTGGCGATTAAACCATCAATCCCGCTGGCGCCGCGGTTGCTGTAAACCGGATACCCGGCCGGTAGCTGCGCCAGGGCGTCGATCAGGCGCACCACCAGACTGTTACCGACAAACAGTTGCCCCTGCTCCGGCAGATAGCGCCGAATACGCTGCGCCAGCTGCGCTTCGCCAAAAGGCTCATTGCTGGCGACCGCCGCCTGCCACGCCTGGCGGGACAGCTCAGGGATCACCGTCGCCCACGGCTGACGTTTTTCCGCCGGATGCAACTCAAGCCAGCGCTCAACGCTGGCGCGCAGACGGCGGCCGCGGTGCTGCGCCGGGTCGAGGCGGCCTGGCAGATTATCCACCAGCCAGTATTCATCCGGCTCGCAGGTCGCCTGCCACTGGAGGACGCGTTTGCCGGTCAGGCTGCTGCCGAGCTGCACCACGATCTGCGCCTGCGCCAGTTCGCTGACCGCTTTACCGTTGCCCAGCCACAGGTCAGCGCACGGCAGCGGCTGCCCGGTCTGCGACAGGACATCGCCGATCAGCGGCCAGCCGAGAGTTTGCGCCCACTCAGCCACTTTTTTCCCTTCCGCGGCGCTCATTCTCCCCGCCACGACGACGCCGCGTTTTTGCCGCCAGAAGAACCAGTCGCGCTGCTTCTCGCTCTCTAACTGCAGCGCCTGACGCAGCCAGGGTTTATCGCTCTGCCACCAGTTGCCGAGCTGCTGCTGCCACTCCACGCCGGTCTCATCCATATCGCCATACAGCGGTTCGGCGAACGGACAGTTGATATGCACCCCGCCGGCGTGCAGCGCCCCCAGCGCCTGGTCGATGGTTGAGACCAGCCAGCGGGCAGGAATATCCTGCGAGGGACGCGGCAGAGAAATCGTCTGCGACGGATGGGAGGCAAACATTCCGGGCTGGCGGATCGCCTGGTTCGCGCCGCAGTCGATCAGCTCCGGTGGACGGTCGGCGGTCAACAGGATCAGCTTTTCGCCGGTGAGGCCCGCCTCAATCAGCGCCGGATAGAGGTTTGCGGTGGCGGTCCCGGAGGTGACTATCACCGCCACCGGCTGCCGGCTGGCCTTCGCCAGGCCGAGCGCCAGGTGGCCGAGGCCGCGTTCGTCGAAATGGGTATGATGGATAAAGGCGCGGTTTTCCGCCGCCGCCAGGGTTAAGGGTGTCGAGCGCGAACCCGGCGCGATGCAGATATGCTGCACGCCATGGCGCGTTAAAGCTTCCAGGATCACCGCCGCCCAGCGTCGGTTAAATGCGCTTACTGACATGAAATTGTCCGGTATCAAATATTGATGCTAAGTATAGATAAGGCAAAGTGACGACGTTTTGATATGCATCGTCATTCCCGCCTTATGGACACAGCAGCGAGCGCAGCCCGGCCGCTTTGTTGTCAATCTCCTGCCACTCCTGCTGCGCATCGGAGCCGCTGACGATCCCCGCTCCGGCATACAACCGCAGGGTGTCGTGGTCCACTTTCGCCGAACGCAGCGCCACGCAAAACTCGCTTTGCGCCAGCGACAGATAGCCGGCGGACCCGGCATACCATTCGCGGGCAAAGGGTTCATGGCGCAGAATGAACGCCAGCGCCGCCCGACGCGGCAGGCCGGCCACTGCGGCGGTGGGCTGCAGCTGCAGCAGACAGCGGCTGTCGTCAGGCGCCGCCAGCTCGGTCCAGATGCAGCGCCTGAGATGCTGCACCTTACGCAGCCTCACCACCTGCGGCGGCAGGACGTCCAGCGTCGAGGCCTCACTCTGCAGACGCTGGCAAATATCTTCCACCACCAGCATATTTTCCCGCTGGTTTTTGTCGTCTTTCATCAACCAGTCGGCCAGTTGCTGCGCCTTCGCGTCTTCCTGATGGTTCGCGACGGTCCCCGCCAGCGCTTCGGTGCGCAGCAGCGCGCCGCGCCGGCGCCACAGCCGTTCCGGCGTGGAGCCGAAAAATGCCTGCCGGGCATTAAACGCCATCAGGAAATGAAAACAGTTAAGATTGCTGCGGCGGCTGGCCGCCATGATGCTCACGGCGTCCAGCGGCGCGGCAAACTGCAGGTCGGTTGCCCGCGCCAGTACCACTTTATCCATTTCACCGGCGCTAATCGCCTTAGTCGCCCGCGCAATCATTGCCTGCCATTGAGGATAGTCGGATGAGTGGCGCTCGCTCAGTAGCCGCGGGATAGCGCCAGGGGTCGCCTGAGTGGTGGTCAGACTGGCGAGAAACGCGCGGGCCGTCGCGGCATCCTCACGCAGGGAGATATCACTATGCAGCACCAGCCGCAGCACGGCCCTGCCGCCGCACCGGCGCCACTCCAGACGCGGCAGCACCAGGCTGCCCTGCTGCGGTTCAAACGCGTTCAGGCCGCAGATACGCAGATCCTGCCGCCCGGTCTGGCATAAAAAGCGGTTCGCCGCGTCGAGCGAGGAAAAGGTTTTTACCGCCCCCAGCGCCGCCAGTTCCTCATCGCCATTGCGCTGCTGCCAGTAAAACTGCGGCCATTGCGCCTGCTGGCCGCACCATAGTAGCGGATCGAACGTATCATTCAGCGGAAAGGCAATATCGATAATTCGCGTGCCGGGCGAGTCAGGAAAGGGCTCACTCAGACCGTCACGTAAACGGGCCAGCGCAGTGGAAACAGACAGCACGCAAACCTCCACGGTAGTAAAACCCCACATTATAAGGGGTTCGACGGCGGAATAGCAGTACCCATGACGAGGGAGCGGGTTTTATCTTACCCGCTCGCCGGGCCAAAGCAGCGTGTGGACGAGGGTGCAGAGGGGTCAGATAGCGCGCTTTTCTCGCGCCATGCCAATGTGGGGGATGCCATCCTCATCATAGACCTCGGTCACCGGCGTAAAACCGAAGTGGGCGTAAAAGGATTGCAGGTGCGCCTGCGCCCCGAGGTAAATTGCCTTTTGCGGCCAGTACTGCTGACAACTGGCCAGCGCCTGCTCCATCAGCTGATAGCCGAGCTTCTCACCGCGGGCGGCGGGGCTAACGATAACCCGGCCAATCACCACCGGCGCAAACTCCTCTTCGCTTTTGAGGATCCGCGCGTAGGCCAGCAGTTCGCCATCGCGCCAGCCGAGCAGATGGCGATTTTCACCGACCAAATCATCGCCGTCGACATCCTGATAGGCGCACTGCTGCTCCACGACAAAAACTTCACTGCGCAATTTCAGCAGCGCATACAGCTGGGGAACGGTGAGTTCACTATGGTGGAGATCCTGCCAGGTCATCATCTGTAGCTCCTTATTGATATACTGATACTTTGCGACTCGCCCTGAGGACACTGGACGATGGAATTAACTTTTCTAGGAACATCCGCCGGGGTGCCGACCCGTACGCGTAATATGACGTCGATAATACTGAATTTGCAACAGCCGACCCGCGCCGAAATGTGGTTGTTTGACTGCGGTGAAGGGACCCAGCATCAGTTTCTTCGCACGCCCTATCACCCCGGCAAACTGAATAAAATTTTCATCACTCACCTGCACGGCGACCACCTGTTCGGCCTGCCCGGCCTGTTGTGCAGCCGCTCGATGCAGGGGAACTCTCTGCCCCTCACCCTCTACGGGCCAAAAGGGCTCAAAGAGTTTGTTGAGACCGCGCTGCGTCTGAGCGGTTCGTGGACCGACTATCCGCTCACCATCATCGAAGTCGGCCCTGGTCTGGTGTTCGACGAAGAGGGCTATCGGGTCACTGCGTACCCGCTCAGCCATCCGGTGGAGTGCTACGGGTATCGCATTGAGCAGCATGACAAGCCCGGCACCCTCGACGCCGCCCAACTGATTGCCGATGGCGTGCGTCCGGGGCCGCTGTTTCATCAACTCAAGCTCGGCCAGCGCGTTGAGCTGGAAGATGGCCGGGTCATCGACGGCAGCCGCTATCTGGGGCCAGCGACGCCGGGTAAAACGCTGGCCATCTTTGGCGATACCGCCCCCTGCCCGCAGGCGCTGGAGATGGCTCGCGGGGCGGATGTGATGGTCCACGAAACCACCCTTGAGCAGGCGATGGCGGAGAAAGCCAATAGCCGCGGCCACTCCTCAAGCCAGCAGACCGCGGCGCTTGCCAAAGAAGCGGGGGTCGGCACGCTAATCGCTACCCACTTTAGCTCGCGCTACGATGCCGAAGGCTGTCTGAAGATGCTGGCGGAATGCCGGGAGATTTTCGCCAATACGCTACTGGCGGAAGACTTTATGGTCTACAAGATGGCGTAAAATCCGGGCATAAAAAAACCGCCATCCCGGCGGTTTTTTTATTTATAGCGCAGATTACATCAGCGGCGTCGCCAGCTGCACGATGCTAATCAGCGGCTGCGGCCAGATACCGAGCACCAGCACCAGCAGGGCGGAGATCAGCACCACGATACCGCCGGCGCTGTACTGCCAGTTCGACGGCGCATCGCGGTTCAGTTGCTCCGGTGCGCTCAGGTACAGGCTCACTGCCACGCGCAGATAGTAGTAGAGACCAATCGCCGAACCGACAACCACTGCGGCAACCAGCCACCACAGGTGCGCATGCACACCGACGGCCAGCACGTAGAACTTACCGATAAAGCCGAGGGTCATCGGAATACCGGCCAGCGACAGCATCATCACCGTCATGACCGCCGACAGAATCGGACGGTGCCAGAACAGGCCGCGGTAGGAGAACAGCGAGTCCGCATCCGGACCGCGGTACGGGCTGGACATCAGGCTGACCACGCCGAACGCGCCCAGGCTGCTGAACAGGTAACCGGCCAGGTAGACGCCAACGGCTTCCATCGACATTTCGCCGCTCTGCAGGGCGATCAGCGCCACCAGCAGATAACCGAGGTGGGAGATGGAGGAGTAGCCGAGCAGACGCTTAATGTTGGTCTGGCTCAGCGCCATCAGGTTACCGAAGATGATAGAGGCGAAGGCGATCAGGCCCAGCACCACGCGTACCGCTTCGCTGTTGCCCACCGGCATGTACAGGAACAGACGCATCACCACGCCGAAGATGGCGATCTTGCTGGCGGTCGCCAGGAAGGTGGAGACCGGCGCAGGCGCGCCCTGGTAAACGTCCGGCGTCCACAGATGGAACGGCACCAGCGACAGTTTAAAGCCAAGACCGACGATCATCAGACCGAGGCCCGCCAGCAGCAGCGGCTCGTGCAGCGTATTGTCCGCCAGGCTTTTACCCAGCGCGAGGAAGGACAGGTTGCCGGAGTTCGCATACACCAGCGCCATACCGAACAGCAGGAAAGACGAGGCTGCAGCGGAGAGGATAGTGTATTTGATGCTCGCTTCCAGCGAACGCTTCTGGCGGAAGGCGTAGCCGACCAGGCCGAACAGCGGTAGCGAAATCAGTTCGATACCGAGGAACAGCGCCGCCAGATGATTCGCACCGGCCAGCAGAATGCCGCCCAGCGCGGCGATCAGCACCAGCAGGTAGAACTCTTCTTTGTTGTCCTTGTAACCCTCAAGCCACGGGTAGGCGAAAGTACAGGTCGCGAGGCTCGCCAGCAGCACCAGCCCGGTGTAGAGCATGGCGTAGCCGTCAACGCGGATCATCGGCGTGACGTCCATCGCCCCGTTCTGACCAACAAACCAGAGCGAGACCAGCGCAGCGTTAAGCCCGAGAACCGACAGCGTGGCATTGAGAAAATGATTGCGTCGCCACGCAATGGAGAGCATCACAACCACCACCGTCAAGCCGACGATCAGCAGCGGTAGCAGTGCGATCAGTTGTTGTGGAGTTATTGTCATGGCGAATTACGGCCTTGTAGTAGAAACAGAATTAACAAACCACTGCTGAATGTTGCTCATCGCAGCATGCGAGGTGTCGAGGATCGGCTGCGGGAAGAAGCCCAACAGCACCAGCAGCACCACCAGCAGCAAGATGATAGACAGTTCACGCAGGGACATCCCCGGCAGCGCTTTCGCCGCGATTTCGCTTTTCGCTTTACCGAAGTAGGCGCGATGCAGCATCGACAGCGAATAAACGGAAGCGAATACCAGACCAAAGGTCGAGATAACGGTGATCACCGGCACCACTTTATAGCTGCCGAACAGGATCATAAATTCGCCGACAAAGTTACCGGTGCCCGGCATCCCCAGGGTGGCGACAGCGAAGAACATCGACATCGCCGGCAGCCATTTAATTTTGCTCCACAAACCGCCCATCTGACGCATATCGCGGGTGTGCAGACGTTCGTACAGCTGGCCGCACAGAATAAACAGACCCGCCGCGGACAGACCGTGGGCGATCATCTGGATCACCGCCCCTTGATAAGCCAGCTGGCTGCCGGTGTAGATAGCAATCAGCACGAAGCCCATGTGGGAAACGGAGGTATAAGCGATCAGACGTTTGATATCGGTCTGGGCGAAGGCCATCCACGCGCCGTAGAAGATACCGATCACGCCCAGCCACATGGCGATGGGCGCAAACTCGGCGGAGGCGTTCGGGAACAGCGGCAGCGCAAAGCGCAGCAGACCGTAGGCCGCGGTTTTCAGTAAGATGCCCGCGAGGTCGACGGAACCGGCAGTCGGCGCCTGGGAGTGGGCGTCCGGCAGCCAGCCGTGCAGCGGTACCACCGGCATTTTCACCGCGAAGGCGATGAAGAAGCCCAGCATCAGCAGGTATTCCACGCCGTGGGACATCGGCGTTTTCAGCAGATCTTCATAGTTGAAGGTCCACACGCCGGTCGCGTTGAAGTGGACGAAGGCCAGCGCCAGAATGGCGATCAGCATCACCAGACCGCTTGCCTGGGTATAAATGAAGAACTTGGTGGCCGCTGTGATACGCGTTTTACCGTCCGAGGCTTTATGACCCCACAGTGCGATCAGGAAGTACATCGGCACCAACATCATTTCCCAGAAGAAGAAGAACAGGAACATGTCGATGGCGAGGAACACGCCGATGACGCCGCCCAGGATCCACATCAGGTTGAGGTGGAAGAAGCCCTGGTATTTTTCGATTTCACGCCACGAACAGAGTACCGCCAGCACGCCGAGGAGACCGGTCAGCACCACCATCAGCAGCGACAGGCCGTCGATCGCCAGATGGATGCTAATGCCGAAGCGTGGGATCCACGGCAGCACGAATTCCGACTGCCATTGCGGAATACCCGCGGATTGCGTCAGAGAATAGCCGCCCTGCATCCACAGCTGCAGGCCAAGCGCCAGCGTCAGTCCCATGGTAATCAGCGCGATCCAGCGCGGCACTTTCACGCCAAAGCGTTCGGTCTGCCAGCACAGGAAGCCGCCGATAAAGGGGATTAATATCAACCAAGGCAATAACATGGTGATTTTTATTCCTTATTTAAGTCCGGTTCAGGCTATCTTACTCGTCATAGCGAACGTCGGCTGTGCTCACAATCCTCACGCATTTTAATACGCTCCGGTTGCTCCGCGCAGGCGGTGTCCACTCTGACTTCGCCGATAACGCCTGTCCTTTACGACCTGATTTTCAACGAATTCTCACAGAAAATTCACTTCGGATTGAGGCTTGTTTTGTCGGGTGACGCTAACGCTTACCCGACCTACGGTCCCGTAGGCCCGGCAAGCACCGCGCCTCCGGGCAAAACAATCCCAATCCTCAAACTCAACGCAATACCATCAGCAGCGCCAGCACCACCACCGCGCCGATGCTCATTGATGCCACATACCAGCGCAGATAACCGTTCTCGCTCACCAGCAGACCTTTGCCTGCGAAGCGGGACAGAATCGCCGGGATATTCATCAACGCATTCAGCGGATCGCTCTTCAGCAGCCAGGCAATCCCGAGGAAAGGTTTCACGAACACCTTGTCGTATAACCAGTCGAAGCCCCAGGCATGGAACCACCAGGTACCGAAGAAGCGGCCAGGCGCGCTGTTGGCGATGGAAGTCACCAGCGTACGTTTACCCAGCCACAGCCATGCAGCGATCAGGATGCCGGCAATCGCAATAATCCCGGAGGCAATTTCCAGGGTCATGACACTACCGTGGGCAAGCTCAGTGGTCTGCGGCAGTACGCCCTCCAGCGGCGGCACAATCAGCGCGCCAACAAAGGTGGACAGCACCAGCAGCACGATCAGCGGCAGATGATGGGTAATCCCCTTCCCTGCATGCGCGTGAATTTGCTCTTTACCGTGGAACACGATGAAAATCATACGGAAGGTGTACAGCGAGGTCATAAAGGCGCCGACCAGGCCCGCTACCATCAGATTGATATGGCCGTTGGCCATCGCGCCCGCCAGAATCTCATCCTTACTGAAAAAGCCTGCGGTGATAAGCGGCAGAGCGGACAGCGCCGCGCCCCCCACCAGGAAGCAGACATACACCAGCGGAATGGATTTGCGCAGGCCGCCCATCTTGAAGATGTTCTGTTCGTGATGGCAGGCCAGAATGACCGAGCCAGACGACAGGAACAACAGCGCTTTAAAGAACGCGTGGGTCATCAGGTGGAAAATCGCCGCGTCCCATGCCTGCACGCCCAGCGCGAGGAACATGTAGCCAATCTGACTCATGGTCGAGTAAGCCAGCACACGTTTGATGTCGGTCTGCACCAGCGCGGCGAAGCCCGCCAGCACCAGCGTTACCGCACCAACGATACCCACCAGATGCAGCACTTCCGGCGTCATCAGGAACAGGCCGTGGGTACGGGCAATCAGGTACACGCCCGCGGTCACCATGGTGGCCGCGTGGATCAGCGCGGAGACCGGCGTCGGGCCCGCCATCGCATCGGCAAGCCACGTTTGCAGCGGCAGCTGAGCGGATTTACCGACCGCGCCGCCGAGCAGCATCAGCGTCGCCCACTGCAGCGTGGTGCTGCCGTTAGCGAAGTGCTGCGGCGCCAGCTCAACCATTTCACGGAAGTTCAGGGTACCCAGTTCGTTATAAAGAATGAACAGCGCGAAGGCGAGGAACACGTCGCCGACGCGGGTGACCACGAAGGCTTTCATCGCTGCGGCATTGTTCTTCGGATCGGTATAGTAGAAGCCGATCAGCAGGTAAGAACAGAGACCCACGCCTTCCCACCCCAGGTACATCAACAGCAGGTTATCGGCCAGCACCAGAACGACCATGCTGGCGATAAACAGGTTGGTGTAAGCGAAGAAGCGAGAGTAGCCCTCTTCGCCGCGCATGTACCAGGAGGCGAACATGTGGATCAGGAAGCCGACGCCGGTCACCACGGAAAGCATGGTCAGCGACAGGCCATCCAGCACCAGGTTGAAGCCGATGTTAAAATCACCGACCGACATCCAGTTCCACAGCGGTACGCTGACCGCCTGTTTGCCGTTAGCGAAAAAGTCGACGCCAACGTACGCGGTGACCAACGCCGCCAGGCCTACCGACCCCATGCCAACGGTAGCGGAAAGGTTTTCCGACCAGCGCCCGCGGGAAAAGGCCAGCAGCACAAAGCCAATCAATGGCAAAAGAATGGTTAAGGCAAGCATGTTCATCCACGCAACTCACTTACTGAATCGATGTTCAGGTTCTGGCGGCGACGATGGAGCTGCAGCAGCAGCGCCAGGCCGATACTCGCTTCCGCAGCCGCGAGGCTGATGGCGAGGATATACATTATCTGACCATCTGCCTGGCCCCAGTAGCTACCCGCCACCACAAAGGCCAGCGCGGCGGCGTTAATCATGATTTCCAGGCTAATCAACATAAACAGCAGATTGCGGCGGATCACCAGCCCCGTCAGACCAAGCACAAACAGGATGGCCGCGAGGATCAGTCCATGTGTTAAGGGGATCATGCGTGTTCCTCCGTTTTTCTTTTGTCGCTGTCGTTCACGCGGTTGCTCAGCACCTCGCCGGCACGCTCTTCGCGGCCGATGTGGAAGGCGACCACCAGGCCCGCCAGCAGCAGCATGGAGGCCAGCTCCACCGCCAGGACGTACGGCCCAAACAGCGCAATACCCACTTCTTTGGCGTTGATCGCCGCGCCGTCGATACCCTGGTCGTTAATACCCAGGATGGCGTAAACGATAACCACCAGCAGCACCGCGGAAAGGATGGCCGGGCCAATCCAGATCCCCGGCTGCAGCCATTTGCGTTCCTGTTCGATCTCGCTGCCGCCCAGGTTGAGCATCATCACCACAAAGACGAACAGCACCATAATGGCCCCGGCGTAGACGATGATTTCCAGCGCACCAGCAAAGTAAGCGCCCAGCGAAAAGAACACCCCGGCAATCGCCAGCAGCGAAATAATCAGGTACAGCAGCGCATGTACCGGATTGGTGTGGGTGACGACCCGCAAGGTTGCGAGGATGGCTATCAGGCCACAGATATAAAAAGCGAATTCCATTGCCCTCTCCTTACGGTAACAGGCTCTTGACGTCGATTGGCTTAGCTTCGTTTTCCGCTTCACCTTTATCTTTGCCGTCGATTGCCATACCCGCCATCCGGTAGAAGTTATATTCCGGGTATTTACCCGGACCGGAAATCAGCAGATCCTCTTTTTCGTACACCAGATCCTGACGCTTGTATTCACCCAGTTCGAAGTCCGGGGTCAACTGGATCGCCGTGGTCGGGCACGCTTCTTCGCACAGGCCGCAGAAAATGCAGCGTGAGAAGTTGATGCGGAAGAACTCCGGATACCAGCGGCCGTCTTTGGTCTCTGCTTTCTGCAGCGAGATACAGCCCACCGGGCAGGCTACCGCACACAGGTTACAGGCAACGCAGCGCTCTGCACCGTCCGGATCGCGGGTCAGCACGATGCGGCCGCGGTAGCGCGGCGGCAGATAGACCGGCTCTTCCGGATACATCCGGGTTTCACGTTTGGCGAAGGCATGCAGGCCAATCATCCAGATACTACGGACCTGGGTGCCGAACCCCACCAATAATTCTTTTAAGGTCATGTTCAATTCACCCCTTATTGCGCCTGCCAGAGAATGACAGCCGCCGTTACCAACAAGTTGACCAGCGTTAACGGCAGGCATACCTTCCAGCCAAAGGACATTACCTGGTCATAGCGCGGACGCGGTAATGATGCGCGGATCAAAATGAACATCATCATGAAGAACGCGGTTTTCAGCGCGAACCAGATGAAAGGTGGTAACCACGGGCCATTCCAGCCGCCGAAGAACAGCGTGACGATCAGCGCTGAAACGGTGACGATACCGATGTATTCACCGACGAAGAACAGACCGAATTTCATGCCGGAATATTCAATGTGGTAACCATCGGCCAGTTCCTGCTCCGCTTCCGGCTGGTCGAACGGGTGACGGTGACACACCGCCACGCCGGCGATGGCGAAAGTGACGAAGCCGAAGAACTGCGGAATGACGTTCCACAGATGCGCCTGGTTGTTGACGATATCGGTCATATTGAATGACCCCGCCTGCGCCACCACGCCCATCAGGGAGAGACCGAGAAACACTTCGTAGCTCAGGGTCTGCGCGGAAGCACGCATCGCCCCCAGCAGCGAGTATTTGTTGTTGCTCGACCAGCCGGCGAACAGCACCGCATAGACCGCCAGGCCTGCCATCATCAGGAAGAACAGGATGCCGATGTTCAGGTCAGCCACCACCCACGTCGGGCTGACCGGCACGATAGCAAAGGCCAGCAGCAGCGAGGTAAAGGCGATAACCGGCGCCAGAGTAAAGATCACGCGATCGGAGAAGCGCGGGATCCAGTCCTCTTTGAAGAACATCTTGATCATGTCGGCGACCAGCTGCAGCGAACCGCCCCAGCCGACGCGGTTAGGTCCGTAGCGGTTCTGGAACAAGCCGAGCAGACGACGCTCGCCGAAGCTCATGAACGCGCCGCAGGTGACGACCACCAGCAGAATGACCACGGCCTTCAGGATGCTTAACAGAATGTCGATAAGATCCGGCGTTAACCAGCTCATGCTTTCGCCTCCTGCAGTGAATCAATACGCGATCCGGTCAGCACCGGCGCAATGCCAGGCATGCCCATCGGTAAGCCAACCTGTCCTGCGGTCAGGCCTTCAGAGATAACCAGCGGCAGACGCAGGGTCTGGCCTTCCACGCTAAAGGAGAGCATTGCCCCCGCGTTAACGCCCAGCTTCGCGGCATCCGCCGGATTCAGCTTGATGTACGGCTCAGGCATCCGGCTCTCGAACACCGGCGCGCGCTGTGACAGCTCATCGCTACCAAACAGGTGGTAATACGGCGCGATACGCCATTTGCCCTCTTCCGCCTGGAAGCTGGCCGGCACCGCGGTGAAATACTCCAGCCCGTTGGCGGACGCTTCAAACAGTCGAACACCCGGATCGCCGTGGCGCAGTTTCCCGCCCACTTCATCCTGGAACTTGTTCCATGCCTGCGGGGAGTTCCAGCCCGGCGCCCAGGCGAACGGGATCTGCGAACGCGGGGCGGACGGCTGGTTGTTCCCTTCCATGGAGAAGGCGAACATCGTGTCTTTATCCTGCGGCTGACGCGGCTCGTGCACGCTGATGTTGGCGCGCATCGCCGTGCGGCCGCTGTAGCGGTGTGGTTCACGCGCCAGCTTCTGACCGCGGATGCGGAAGGTCGCATCCGGCGCGGCATCTTTAATGCCCGCCAGCTGCGGCAGCGCGGCAATCGCCGCATCGATGACGTGGTCCAGCTGCGTCCAGTCAACCTGACGGTTGTTGACGGTGCTGTGCAGCGAATGCAGCCAGCGCCAGCTCTCCAGCATCACGGTTTTCGCATCGTAGTAAGCCGGATCGTAAACCTGGAAGAAACGCTGGGCGCGGCCTTCGTTGTTCACCACAGTCCCGTCGCTTTCCGCAAAGCTTGCGGCAGAGAGCACCAGGTGCGCTTTGTCCATAATCGCGGTGCGCTGATGGTCAACCACCATCACCAGCGGGGCTTTCGCCAGCGCAGCGTCAACGCGCGCGGCGGAAGCATGACGGTGAAGGTCGTTTTCCAGCACGATAACCGCGTCGGCGGCGCCGCTTTCCAGTTCGTCCAGCGCCTCTTCAAGCGAGCCGCCGCCGATCATGCCCAGACCGACGCTGTTCACCGCGCGGGCGACCATGGTCACGCCGACGTCGGCGCCGCGGCCTTTCAGGGCTTTTGCGACGTTAGCGGCGGCCTGGATGATCTCCATGCTGCCGGCGTTGGTTCCGGAGATAATCAGTGGTTTTTTCGCTCCGGCCAGCGCCTGGACAATCACGTCAACCTTACCCTTCAGGTCCTGGCTCAGGCCATCAACCGCCGGCGCGCTGTCATCCAGCGCATGGGCGATAGCGAAGCCCAGACGCGCCTGATCTTCCACCGGCGCGCGGTAGGTCCACGCGGCAATGTCATCCAGGCGGGTGTCATCGATGTTGGTGACGAATAACGGGTGCTTGGCGCGCTGCCCGATGTTGAGGATCGCGGCGATCTGCCAGTCGGCTACTTTCTGCGCCGCTGCCATTTCGCGTGCTTTCCCTTTCACCGCCTGGCGGACTGCCAGGGCCACGCGCGCGCCGGTCTGGGTAATGTCTTCGCCCAGCACCAGTACCGCATCGTAGGATTCGATATCGCGCAGGCTCGGGGTATGGACCCCACCTTCACGCAGCACTTTCAGCATCATCTGCAGGCGCGCTTGTTCGCCTTTGGCGATGCCGGTATAGAAGTTGTCGGCGCCAACCAGCTCGCGCAGCGCGAAGTTGCTTTCGATGCTGGCGCGCGGGGAGCCGATACCGATCACTTTCTTCGACTGGCGCAGGATATCTGCTGCCCCCTGCATCGCCTGCTCGGCGTTGAGAGTAATCAGATCGTCGCCGCGGCGCTGCACCGGCTGACGCGGACGGTCTTTCAGGTTGACATAGCCATAGCCGAAGCGACCGCGGTCGCAGAGGAAGTAGCGGTTAACGGTCCCGTTATAGCGGTTTTCGATACGACGCAGCTCGCCATAGCGTTCGCCCGGGCTGATGTTGCAGCCGATGGAACACTGCTGGCAGATGCTCGGCGCAAACTGCATGTCCCACTTACGGTTGTAACGCTCGGAGTGCGTTTTGTCGGTGAAGACGCCGGTCGGGCAGACTTCCACCAGGTTGCCGGAGAACTCGCTTTCCAGGGTGCCATCTTCCGGGCGACCGAAGTAGACGTTGTCGTGCGCGCCATAGACGCCCAGGTCGGTGCCGTCGGCATAATCTTTGTAGTAGCGCACGCAGCGGTAACAGGCGATGCAGCGGTTCATTTCGTGCGAAATAAACGGCCCCAGATCCTGATTGCGGTGGGTACGCTTGGTGAAACGATAGCGGCGGAAACTATGGCCGGTCATCACCGTCATATCCTGCAGGTGACAGTTGCCCCCTTCTTCACAGACCGGGCAGTCGTGCGGGTGGTTAGTCATCAACCACTCCACCACGCTTTCGCGGAACTGCTTCGCTTCGCCGTCGTCAATAGAAATAAAGGTGCCGTCGGATGCCGGAGTCATACAGGACATCACCAGGCGACCACGCGTGTCTTCCGCGTTCTGATATTGCTTCACCGCACACTGGCGGCAAGCACCGACGCTCCCTAGCGCCGGGTGCCAGCAAAAGTAGGGAATATCAAGACCAAGAGAGAGACAAGCCTCTAGCAGGTTGTCCGCCCCGTTGACCTCGTATTCTTTGCCGTCTACATGAATCGTAGCCATTTGCGTGCTTCCAAAAATAAAAAACCTTTGATTACCAGCGCGTCTTAAGCAGGTTCGGCTGAATCCCGTTGATTGCATGGGTATTGCTGAACTGCTGCTTAATGCCAGCCTCGAATTCTTCGCGGAAATATTTAATCGCGCTCTGTAGCGGTTCGACTGCGCCCGGCGCGTGCGCGCAGAAGGTTTTACCCGGGCCCAGGAATCGACACAGTTGCTCAAGCGTTTCGATATCGCCAGGCTGGCCTTCGCCGCGCTCCAGGGCGCGCAGGATCTTCACGCTCCACGGCAGACCATCACGGCACGGCGTACACCAGCCGCAGGACTCGCGGGCAAAGAACTCTTCGAGGTTACGCACCAGCGAGACCATATTGATCTCATGGTCAACGGCCATCGCCAGCGAGGTGCCCAGACGGCTGCCCGCTTTACCAATGCTTTCGAACTCCATCGGCAGGTCAAGATGCGCTTCGGTCAGGAAGTCGGTCCCTGCCCCACCCGGCTGCCAGGCTTTAAACTTCAGGCCATCGCGCATGCCGCCGGCGTAATCTTCAAGGATCTCACGCGCGGTGGTGCCGAACGGCAGCTCCCAGACGCCCGGATTCTTCACCCGGCCGGAGAAGCCCATCAGCTTGGTGCCAGCATCTTTGCTGGTGGAAATGTTCTGGTACCACTCGACGCCGTTGGCGAGGATCGCCGGCACGTTGCACAGGGTTTCCACGTTGTTGACGCAAGTCGGCTTGCCCCACACGCCGGAGCTCGCCGGGAACGGCGGCTTGGAGCGCGGGTTAGCACGCCGGCCTTCCAGGGAGTTGATCAGCGCCGTCTCTTCACCGCAGATATAGCGCCCTGCCCCGGTGTGGACAAACAGTTCGAAGTCAAACCCGGTGCCAAGGATGTTTTTCCCCAACAGGCCCGCTTCAGTGGCTTCGGCAATCGCACGACGCAGATGCTGGGCCGCTTCGATATATTCGCCGCGCAGGAAGATGTAGCCGCGGTACGCTTTCAGCGCAAACGCGGAGATCAGCATGCCTTCCACCAGCAGGTGCGGCAGCTGCTCCATCAGCAGACGGTCTTTATAGGTGCCCGGCTCCATTTCATCGGCGTTACACAGCAGGTAACGGATGTTCATGGATTCGTCTTTCGGCATCAGGCTCCACTTCAGACCCGTGGAGAAGCCCGCGCCGCCGCGCCCTTTCAGGCCAGCGTCTTTTACCGCCGTGACAATCTCATCCGGCGCCATCCCGGTCAGGGCTTTACGTGCCCCTTCGTAACCGTTTTTGCTGCGATATTCGTCCAGCCATACCGGCTGCTTGTCGTCGCGCAGACGCCAGGTGAGCGGATGCGTTTCCGCAGTACGAATTACGGTTTTCATTTGTACTGCTCCAGCAGGTCAGGAATTGCCTCCGGCGTCAGATGACTGTGAGTATCCTCATCAATCATCATGGTCGGTCCCTTGTCGCAGTTGCCCAGGCAACAGGTCGGCAGCAGCGTGAAGCGGCCATCGAAGGTGGTCTGCCCTGGCTTGATATTGAGCTTCTTCTCAATCGCAGCCTGAATACCTTGATAACCGGTGATATGGCACACCACGCTGTCGCAGTAGCGGATCACGTGACGGCCAACCGGCTGACGGAAAATCTGGCTGTAAAATGTTGCCACGCCTTCGACGTCGCTGGCCGGGATCCCCAGCACATCGGCGATCGCATAGATCGCCCCATCCGGCACCCAGCCGCGCTGTTTTTGGACAATTTTCAGCGCTTCGATGGACGCCGCACGCGGGTCTTCGTAGTGGTGCTTCTCGTGCTCAATAGCCTCACGCTCAGCCGCACTCAGCTCAAAAGCCTCGGTTTGTGGTTGTTGATTCTCGTGCATAATTAGCGGTCCACGTCTGACATAACAAAATCGATACTACCCAGATAGACGATCAGGTCGGATACCAGGCTGCCGCGGATCGCCGACGGGATCTGCTGCAGATGCGCAAAGCTCGGCGTACGCACGCGGGTACGGTAGCTCATGGTGCTGCCGTCGCTGGTCAGGTAGTAACTGTTAATCCCTTTGGTCGCCTCAATCATCTGGAAGGATTCGTTGGCCGGCATCACCGGGCCCCACGATACCTGCAGGAAGTGGGTGATCAGGGTTTCGATATGCTGCAGCGTGCGCTCTTTCGGCGGCGGCGTGGTCAGCGGGTGATCCGCTTTGAACGGGCCTTCCGGCATGTTATCGAGGCACTGCTGAAGAATGCGCAGGCTCTGGCGCAGCTCTTCGACTTTCAGCATCACGCGGGTGTAGCAGTCAGAGACGCCGCCCCCGGTCGGGACTTCGAAGTCGAAGTTTTCATAGCCAGAATAAGGACGCCATTTACGCACGTCGAAGCCGATACCGGTGGCGCGCAGGCCTGCGCCGGTGGTGCCCCACTCCAGCGCCTCTTTGGCGGTATAGGCTGCCACGCCGACGGAACGGCCTTTCAGAATAGTGTTGCGCAGCGCGGCTTTCTCGTAAGAATCCAGACGCTTCGGCATCCACTCGAGGAATTCCCGCAGCAGGCGATCCCAGCCACGCGGCAGATCGTGCGCGACACCGCCGATGCGGAACCACGCCGGGTGCATACGGAACCCGGTAATCGCTTCCACCAGATCGTAAATTTTCTGCCGATCGGTAAAGGCGAAGAAGACCGGCGTCATCGCGCCGACGTCCTGAATAAAGGTCGAGATATACAGCAGGTGGCTGTTGATGCGGAACAGTTCGGAGAGCATCACGCGGATCACATTCACGCGATCCGGCACGGTGATACCGGCCAGTTTTTCCACCGCCAGCACGTACGGCATCTCGTTGACGCAGCCGCCGAGGTATTCAATACGGTCGGTATACGGGATGTAGCTGTGCCAGGACTGACGCTCGCCCATCTTCTCGGCGCCGCGGTGGTGATAACCGATGTCCGGTACGCAGTCGACGATCTCTTCGCCATCCAGCTGCAGAATAATACGGAATGCACCGTGGGCAGACGGGTGGTTCGGACCGAGGTTGAGGAACATGAAGTCCTCGTTGTCGGTGCTGCGCTTCATGCCCCACTCTTCCGGTTTGAAGGTCAACGCTTCCATCTCCAGATCCTGCTTGGCTTTGGTCAGCTCAAACGGATCGAATTCGGTAGCGCGCGCCGGATAGTCTTTACGCAGCGGGTGGCCTTCCCAGGTCGGCGGCATCATGATACGGCGCAGGTTCGGGTGGCCATCGAAGGTCATGCCAAACATTTCCCAGGTTTCACGCTCATACCAGTTGGCGTTGGGGAACAGTTTGGTGAAAGTCGGCAGATGCAGATCGTTTTCAGACAGCGCCACCTTGAGCATGATGTCGCGGTTGCGGTCGATAGAAATCAGATGATAGAAAACGGAAAAATCCGCGGCGGGCAGGCCATCGCGGTGGGTGCGCAGACGTTCGTCCATGCCGTGCAGGTCAAACAGCATCACGTAAGGCTTCGGCAATTTCTTCAGGAAATCACCCACCTCAAGCAGTTGCTCACGCTTCACCCACACCACCGGTACGCCGGTGCGGGTTGGCTGAACGGTAAAGGCATCCGGCCCAAAGCGGTTGCGCAGTTCGCCGATCACCGGGTCATCAAGGTGATCGCGGGTTTGCCAGGCTGGTGCGGCGTCATGCGCGGTTAAATCGGTCATATTGTTCACCATTGCAAAAGGTCCGTGGTGACTGCCGGGCGAGACTTCGCGTTGTTGTAGATTGATTTGCGAAGTGGTACTCCCGCCCGCAGGCGCAAATTAAATCTCGTCCGGCGTCCGCAGATTGGTCACTGCAATACGTTCGCCGCGTTTACGCTCGCGTTCCGACTGCATATTGGCGCGATAAACGCCCTGATCGCCAACCACCCATGAGAGCGGACGACGTTCTTTACCAATGGACTCCTGCAGCAGCATCAGCGCCTGCATATAGGCCTCTGGACGCGGCGGGCAGCCCGGGATGTACACATCGACCGGAATGAATTTATCCACGCCCTGGACGACGGAGTAGATGTCGTACATGCCGCCGGAGTTAGCGCAGGCGCCCATGGAGATCACCCACTTCGGCTCCAGCATCTGATCGTACAGACGCTGAATAACCGGCGCCATTTTGGTAAAGCAGGTTCCAGCGACCACCATCAGGTCCGCCTGACGCGGAGAGGCGCGCAGAACTTCTGCCCCAAAACGCGCAACGTCATGCACCGCAGTGAATGACGTCACCATTTCCACATAACAGCAAGAAAGGCCGAAGTTATACGGCCAAATTGAGTTCTTACGGCCCCAGTTCACCATGTCATGCAGCGCGTGCTCGAGTTTCCCCATATACACGCTTTTATTGACTTCCTGCTCCAGGGGGTCGGTGACGATCTCCTGTTTCTGCAGGGGGTAACGGTCGTTCTCACCGTTAGGATCTATGCGGGTGAGCGTATAATCCATCTTATTGCCTCGCTTTTACTGCATATGACGGTTAGTGGGACTGTCTGTTTCCGGGTTAACCAGCGTGCGACGGGAACGCGCAGGCGTCCAGTCCAGTGCGCCGATGCGAACGAGATAAACCAGACCAGCCAGTAGCACTAAAATGAAAATTGCGGCTTCCACAAAGCCGACCCAGCCGCTCTCGCGGATAGAAGTCGACCATGCGTAGAGATACAGGGCTTCCACGTCGAAGATAACGAAGAACATGGCAACCAGATAAAACTTCGCAGAAAGACGTAAGCGGGCCGAACCAACGGAGTCAATCCCCGATTCAAACGGCGTGTTTTTGCTACGCGCGCGCGCGCGACCGCCAAGGTACCAGCCGCCGACGAGCATGAGGCAGCACAGGCCGATAGCGATGATGAGAAATATAGCGAATGCCCAATGATGAGCGATGACTTCAGTGGATGTTGACATACGCATTGCTTAACCAAAAAAGTGTAGCGCCAAAACCCTCTGCTCTTACTGGCAGATGAACGCCACAGCGTTTCACGGGAGGAATAAAAAAAACCGTGCAAAAAAGCGTCCCTGGTTGATGTGAGAAGCCCAGATGCCGTGGCTTTTTACCCCTTTCTTTAACCTTTTGTCAACTTTAACAAAAGTTTTCATAACATTAATTTACATTGGAATCTTTTCATTAACATTAAATGCCCTTTTATGCGAAATAACCTTGCATACTGTTCGGTTTTAGTGTTGTTGAATCGTGTCCGTTTCCGTCGTAAATCAAAAATCCCTTCTATTTTGACAGGATTTAGCCTCGATTCCTCCCCCCAAAGAGGGGTATTTTCTTGATCTGTGACACGGTTTTGTTAATTACCCCAGGAAATCGGCAACAATCCGTCCGGTTTTTTAACATTAGCAGGAAGTGTTGAAAGTGCAGGGAAAAGTCGACAAGGTGAGCGCCCGGTCACGCCAATACGCTGATTTTTCAGGAAAGAAATAAAAAAAACTTTCAAAACATCAATAATAGTGCAAAAAAAAGAGCCACCAGGCGGGAAACCCTCCCCTGAGGCTCTTTTTGCTCACTTACATTCTGTTACCAGTTTTTGTGATCTTTGTTAGAAAATTGCCCTCACAAAATGAAGGTGTTATCTCCCTCTTGCGGAGTAAGTGCCGGCCCCGTTCGCCAGGGGTCGCTCTCCTGACTCAGTGACTGAAAAATCACCTGCGGCAGCTCGCTCACCGTCTGCGGATTGCAACTGACCACATACCGGGTATCCGGCAGGCCAGGCAATCCATCGCTGATGCCAGCCACGCGCAAATCGGGGCTCATCATTTCGACGGGTCGCGCGGTGACGCCCAGCCCGGCTTTGACCGCCGCTTTCACCCCGGAGAGAGACGAAGCGCCATGGGCCAGATGCCATGGGACGCGGGCCGCCTCCAGCGCGGCAATAATATCCTGGCGGAATGGACCTGGCTCTTCGAGCAGGATCAGGGGAATAGACTCCCCTTTCGCCAGCACATATTCCGCCGCACAGTACCAGAGGGTCGGTGACGTTCTCAGGATGAAAGAGGTAAAGCCGGGAGGCTGATGGGTGGTCAGCGCCAGATCCACCCGCCCCTCGACCAGCATCGCCATGATGGCGGCATGGGGATGCACTTTGATCTCCAGCGTCATTCTGGGATAGAAGCAGCCGATGCGGTTTAATAAAAACGGCAGGATGGTATCGGCCGTTTCTTCCGACGCGCCGATGGTCAATCCACCTTGCAGGCTGCCATACATCAGCGACATGCAGGCTTCATCGTTAAAACGCAGGATCTTGCGGGCATAGCCCAGTAGCTGGATGCCTTGCTCAGTCAGCAGTTTATTACGCCCGTGACGGGCGAAAAGCTCTTTGCCGACCAGCTGCTCCAGGCGTTGCATTTGCTGGCTGACCGCGGACTGGGTACGACACACTGCGGCGGCGGCGGCGGCGAAGGTGTTCAAATCAGCGACCGCCACAAAGGTGCGCAGCAGATCGAGATCAAGATTGAGTATCGGACGTGTTGTATTAATCATCTTTCTTCACTTACAGGTGGCTAACGCTGACCTGCCTTGTTGATGCTTTACGCCAGGTTTCCGGCTATTCCCTGAGCCTCGTGCTCACCGTCAGATGGCGGATAAACAACTGGACGAACGTTATTACATGCCAAAGTACTCGTCTGGGCAAATGCGCAGAACCACGGAGTAATATATTGTTCGTATTTCTCATTGTTATTTATTACCACGGCCAGCCAGGTATCATGCGTCGCTCCGGAAAAGCGGCCAGTGGTGGTGAGAAAGTCTCTCTTCCACCGCGCGTTCACACAGGGAAGAATGAACAATAAAATCCTGTAATAACAATATATTAAACATCAATCCAACCGGAGTGCTTACCGGCTATCACTGATATTAACGGCGATATTCTAACCGATTCCCGCCCTTTTTATAAGCCTAAATAAGGATTAACTCAGATAATTTTAAATTTTTTTCAACGTTTTATATAAATTAACAAACCTCAGATTATTACCTGTCAAAAATAATAATAATGCCCCCGCGGACTGTTTTTTATTGATATTATTTAACATCAAAATTACAAATCAGTCCCTATTGTATTAAGGATAGCGTTGTTTAGTCTGCCAACATTCTTCGTTCGCCCCTTCGTCACACAAACAAACCAGATAAATGATGGCAAAAAAGGCATATGGTCTACATATACGACCAAAAAAAGCATCATAAGCAGGTATAACCTACAACCTAAAACCGTAAGCGGCAGATAAATCAATTACGCTTAAAATCCTGCGTTAGCAAAATCTTCTCCTGTAAAGCCTTCAAAACAGCGGGGATGCGGAGTACATTGTTCCGTGCTGACTTCCACGGCAGGGAGTGGCGATAACAGCTAAAAGGTCAAGATTCATGTCCCCCATCGAAAAATCCAGCAAGTTAGAGAACGTCTGTTACGACATCCGTGGCCCGGTTCTGAAAGAAGCGAAACGTCTTGAGGAAGAAGGCAATAAAGTTCTGAAACTGAACATCGGCAACCCGGCGCCATTCGGCTTCGAGGCCCCTGACGAGATCCTCGTCGACGTCATCCGCAATCTGCCTACTGCCCAGGGTTACTGCGATTCGAAAGGGTTGTACTCGGCGCGCAAAGCCATCATGCAGCATTACCAGGCCCGGGGAATGCGTGATGTCACGGTAGAAGATATTTACATCGGCAACGGCGTGTCCGAACTGATTGTGCAGGCGATGCAGGCGCTGTTAAACAGCGGCGATGAGATGCTGGTTCCCGCGCCGGACTACCCACTGTGGACAGCGGCGGTGTCGCTTTCCAGTGGCAAAGCGGTCCACTATCTGTGTGACGAATCCGCTGACTGGTTCCCGGATCTTGACGATATCCGCGCAAAAATCACGCCGCGCACCCGCGGGATCGTGATCATTAACCCCAACAACCCCACCGGCGCGGTCTATTCCAAAGAACTGCTGCAGGAGATCGTCGAGATCGCCCGGCAGCATAACCTGATTATTTTCGCCGATGAGATCTACGATAAGATCCTCTACGACGAAGCCCAGCATCACTCAATTGCTGCTCTGGCGCCGGATCTGCTGACCGTGACCTTTAACGGACTGTCGAAAACCTACCGTGTTGCCGGCTTCCGTCAGGGGTGGATGGTGCTGAATGGCCCGAAAAAACACGCGAAGGGCTATATCGAAGGCCTGGAGATGCTGGCGTCGATGCGTCTGTGCGCCAACGTGCCGGCACAACATGCTATCCAGACGGCGCTGGGCGGCTACCAGAGTATCAGCGAATTCATCATTCCCGGCGGGCGCCTGTATGAACAACGCAACCGCGCCTGGGAGCTGATCAACGATATTCCGGGTGTTTCCTGCATGAAGCCAAAAGGCGCGTTGTATATGTTCCCGAAAATCGATGCCAAACGCTTCAATATTCACGACGACCAGAAAATGGTGCTCGACTTCCTGTTGCAGGAGAAAGTCCTGCTGGTGCAGGGTACCGCGTTCAACTGGCCGTGGCCGGATCATGTGCGCATTGTGACGCTGCCTCGTGAAGACGACCTGGAGATGGCGATCTCCCGCTTTGGCCGCTTCCTCTCCGGCTACCACCAGCTTTAATCGCTACGCCGCCGGCATTTGCATCCGGCGGCGATCCCTGCGCACAATGGAACCCGATGTTGTCACTGATTAAGGGTTCCTATGAGTCAGAGTCATTTCTTTGCCCACCTCTCCCGCCTGAAACTGATTAACCGCTGGCCGCTGATGCGCAACGTGCGCACCGAAAATGTCTCCGAACACAGTCTGCAGGTGGCGATGGTCGCCCATGCGCTGGCGGCAATTAAAAACCGTAAATTTGGCGGCCAGGTCAACGCCGAACGTATCGCCCTGCTGGCGATGTACCATGACGCCTCCGAAGTATTAACTGGCGACCTCCCTACCCCGGTGAAATATTTCAACTCCCAGATTGCCCAGGAATATAAGGCGATTGAGAAAATTGCTCAGCAAAAGCTGGTGGATATGGTCCCTGACGAGCTGCGCGATATTTTCGAGCCGCTGATTGATGAGCATCACTACAGTGAGGAAGAGCAGTCTATCGTTAAACAGGCTGACGCCCTCTGCGCCTACCTGAAGTGCCTCGAAGAGCTGTCTGCGGGTAACAACGAATTTCTGCTGGCCAAAGGCCGTCTGGAAAAGACGCTGGCGTCGCGGCGTAGCGCGGAGATGGATTACTTTATGCAGGTGTTTGTCCCGAGCTTCCAGCTGTCGCTGGATGAAATAAGTCAGGATTCGCCACTGTAATTTTTCAGGCCGGGCAGCGGTTGCGCCCTACCCGGCCTGACACCCTTAAAACGGAAACAGTACCGGGATCAGCAGCACGCAGACCACCATCACCAGTACGGTGAAGGGCACGCCAATCTTCACAAAGTCGCTGAAGGAATACTTACCCGGGCCAAGCACCAGGGTGTTGACCGGCGAGGAAACCGGAGTCATAAACGCCGCCGAAGCCGCCATCGCCACCACCATCGCGAAGGGATAGGGCGACACCCCCATCGACTTCGCCGCTGCCAGGGCTATGGGCGCCATCAGGACCGCCGTCGCGGTATTAGAGATGAACAGACCTATCGCCGCGCACATTACAAACAGGCAGCCGAGCATCAGATAAGGCCCCTCGCTTCCGGCGACGTCCATCAGTCCCTTGACCACCAGATCTACCCCGCCGGTTTTTTGCAGCGCCAGGGCAAACGGCATCATCCCGACAATCAAAATAATGCTTGGCCAGTGGATCGCCTTATAGGCGCTTTCGGCGTTGATGCAGCGGAATTTGCCCATCAGCAGGCAGGCGATGATCGCGGCAATCGGGTTGGGAATTTCATCAGTGAGCATCAGGGCTACCATCAACACCAGACAGAAAATCGCGTGCGGAGCCTGGCTGTGTGCCGGCGAAGCGTCATCCACTTCAACCGGCATATTGAGCACCACGAAATCACGCCCACGCTTCGCTAGCAGGGCAATTTGCCGCCAGTTGCCGACCACCAGCAGGATATCGCCGAGCTGCAGCGGCTCATCGACCACGGAACCATCCATCGCCTCGCCATCGCGCTTCATGCCGACGATATTGAGACCAAACCGGGTGCGGAACGCTATCTCACGCACCGTTTTACCAATCATCTCCGAATCCGGGATCAGCGACACCTCCGCCATGCCCACATCCAGCGCCTGATCGGCAAAATATTCGCCGCGCAGCACCATCGGCTCGAGCATCTGCTCACCACAGAACTGGCGTAAGTCGACATCGGAGGCGGACATATCGATCAGCAGGACGTCGCGGGCGCGGAATTCCGATACCCCGTTGACGTTAACAATCACCCGACGGAACCGCCGCCAGCGTTCGACGCCGATGACGTTGGCACAGTACCGCTCACGCAGTTTTAAATCATCAAGACGCTGGCCGATCATCGGCGAACCAGGACGGATCGCCAGCCGGCGGGCGCGGCCAGTGAGGTGATATTCGCGGATCAGATCGCGGAAGGTGCTTCTTTTACGGCCATCACGCGCGGATTCGCCATTCTCTGTCTTCAGCATAAAGCGCACCGCCAGCATATAGACGATGCCCAGGATCAGCACCACCAGGCCAATCGGCGTGACGCTGAAAAAACTGAAGCCGTGCAGCCCTTCGCGCAGCAGTTCACTGTTGACGACCAGGTTGGGGGGCGTTGCGACCAGGGTCATCATCCCGCTGATAAGTCCGGCAAAGCTCAGCGGCATCATCAGCCGCGAGGGAGAGGTATTCATCCGCGCCGACACGCTGAGCACTACCGGAATGAAAATGGCGACCACCCCGGTTGAACTCATAAACGCACCCAGCCCGGCGACGGTGAGCATCAGGTAAACCAGCATCTTGGTTTCGCTGTTGCCCGCCACACTCACCAGCCACGCCCCCATCTTGGTGGCCACCCCGGTACGCACCAGGCCATCACCGATAATAAACAGGGCGGCAATCAGGATCACGTTAGGATCGCTGAACCCGGAAAAGGCTTCATTCAGCGTCAGCGTGCCGCTGAGGACGAAGGCGACAATGACCATCAGGGCGATAGCATCCATGCGCACCTTGCCGGTAGCAAACAGCACAACCGCGATAGCCAGAAGGGATAAAACCCAAATCAATTCACCGTTCACAACGTTTCCTTGTCACAAGTGGGAGTCGACATAGTGGCATAAAAAAGCCCCGGCAACGCGGGGCGAAATCATACGTTTACGCTTTAAGACGCACATTAACATAGCCGTCCGCCTGGCGTTCGATCACCAGATCGTCCAGGCTACTCAGCACGAGGTCGGCTTCATCCAGTCGAGGGGCATCGGCAGGCACGTTGACCGCGATGGTGCGACACCCCGCCGCCAGGCCGGAGAGCAACCCCGCCGGCGCATCTTCTACCACCGCGCACTGATCGGCCGGTAGTCCCAGCCGCTCGGCGCCCAGCAGATAGGCGTCCGGCGCCGGTTTTCCGTGTTTTACCTGCTCAGCGGTGATGAAGACCTCCGGCATCGGCAGGCCTGCCGCGCGATGACGCGCGTGGGCAACCGGCACCGACCCGGAAGTGACAATCGCCCATGGGATCCCAGCCTCATTGAGGGTACTCAGCAGGGTTAACGCCCCCGGCAGAGCGACAATGCCCTCGATATCAGTGGCTTCAATCTGCTCGAGGAAGCGGAATTCGGCCTGGATATCCTCCTCGCTACGACCCGGCATAAAATGGCGAATAGAGGTAATGGCCTGCTTGCCGTGAATAAAACTGAGAATTTCATCATGGTCAATGGCGAAACGATCGCCCCACTTACACCATGAACGCTCCACCACCGGCAAGGAATCCACCAGCGTCCCGTCTAAATCGAACAGGAAACCTTTACACTGCACGGGCACCTCCCTCAGGCATTGATAATTTGGTTAATTTCATTACTGCTCAGGTGATACTGGCGCGGACAGGCGTGCCAGACGCTCAGCATCCGCTGATATTTCTCCCACATCGGGGTCTGCGAGTTAAAGCCATGAGTGCCGGCGTCAAAATGGCTGTAGCGGCCTTCAATATTGACCATAAAGCGTACATAGCCGAGAAAACGCGCTTCGGTGGCGGCATCAAATCCGAGGAAGGTAACCCGACGCTCGTCGATACCCGCCGCGTCTTTCAGGTTGGTCCAGGAGACATGTAGCGCGTGGTACATCTCCATGATATCGATAACGGTACGGCAGGTTTCTTCCGTCAGCTGGCCAAACTCGCGGTCCAGTTCGCGCATCTGCAGCCCATACCCACGCTCAATGATGGTTTGCAGACGACGGTAGCGTTCCGCATTGTCCGGGTCGAGCATCGTCATCATTTTGTACTGATTGGATAAAATCAGACGCTGCGCATTGGTCATTTCCATGTTGTGACTCCTGTAGCACGGTAGGGCGTGAAATAAAGAAGGCGCATAAATCATGCGCCTTCTTTTATATGCGTTTTCCGTAGTGAATTACAAATCATCAAGGAAAGTTTTATCCAGTTGTTTGAAGGCGCGCTTAAGCGTGTCAGCCAGCGCCTGATAATCGGGCTTGCCTTCGACCGGCGCCAGCGCCTGCCCCGCCTCCTGCAGTTTGCCGCGCACTTCGTAAAACCAGTTAAGAATGGAGGGCGGCAGCGGCGTCACCGAACGCTTACCCAACCACCATAATCCCTGCATCGGCAGGCTCAGGGCAAACAGCGCGGTGGCGACAGCGGGACCCAGCTGGCCGCCCAGGGCTATCTGCCAGCACAGCGTAAAAATGGCGATCGGCGGCATGATACGGATAGCATAGCGGGTGGCACGAATAATGCGGTTTTCGATAAACACCGGCGCGAGGCGCTTGTCGAGAGGCCAGGTCTTTGCGTAATGCTGCCCGCGGTTGAACAAGCTAAAGAAGCTAACGGGGCGTTTCTCAGGGGTCGACATGGCTTTACCTCAACTTTACATATAAAACTTAAAAAATTCGTGCAAAACACCAACTATGCATGACATCGTTCAAAAGATTTTGGCAAAGGATGCCGCAATCAGGTATCCTGTGCCCGCCTGAAAGGGCGGATAGACTCTTTTGCCAGGCTAGTCAAATTATCGCATATTCTGCCATTGGCTGAAAATTATGCAAAATGGCATAAAATCAAATGTACTTCTCTCATCGTGCCCGAAAACAGAACAAGGCATGATGTTAATCATAAATGTCGAGGTCATCCTGCGCTACGCTAATGACACACTGACGTTTTTTTAGCCACGTATCATAAAAAGGTACTTCCATGTCGAGTAAGTTAGTACTGGTTCTGAACTGCGGTAGCTCCTCTCTGAAATTTGCTATCCTTGATGCCGTTAACGGCGACGAATATCTGTCCGGTTTAGCGGAATGCTTCCACCTGCCGGAAGCCCGTATCAAATGGAAAATTGACGGCGGCAAGCAAGAAGCTGAATTAGGCGCCGGTGCCGCGCACAGTGAAGCACTGAACTTTATCGTTAACACTATTCTGGCACAAAAACCAGAACTGTCTGCTCAGCTGACCGCAATCGGCCACCGTATCGTACACGGCGGTGAAAAATACACCAGCTCCGTGGTGATCGACGAGTCTGTGATTCAGGGTATTAAAGACGCAGCGTCTTTCGCACCGCTGCACAACCCGGCACACCTGATCGGCATCGCTGAAGCGCTGAAATCCTTCCCGCAACTGAAAGACAAAAACGTGGCCGTATTCGATACGGCGTTCCACCAGACCATGCCGGAAGAATCCTATCTCTACGCCCTGCCGTACAGCCTGTACAAAGAGCATGGCGTTCGTCGTTACGGCGCGCACGGCACCAGCCACTTCTATGTGACTCAGGAAGCCGCTAAGATCCTGAACAAGCCGGTGGAAGAGCTGAACATCATCACCTGCCACCTCGGCAACGGTGGTTCTGTTTCCGCTATCCGTAACGGTAAATGCGTTGATACCTCTATGGGGCTGACGCCGCTGGAAGGTCTGGTGATGGGTACCCGCTCCGGCGACATCGACCCGGCAATCATCTTCCATCTGCACGACACCCTGGGCATGAGCGTTGACGCGATCAACAAAATGCTGACCAAAGAGTCCGGCCTGCTGGGTCTGACCGAAGTCACCAGCGACTGCCGCTACGTGGAAGACAACTACCAGGAAAAAGCCGACGCTAAACGCGCGATGGACGTCTACTGCCACCGCCTGGCGAAATACATCGGCTCCTACACCGCGCTGATGGACGGTCGTCTCGACGCCGTTATCTTCACCGGCGGTATCGGTGAAAACGCCGCGATGGTGCGTGAACTGTCGCTGGGCAAACTGGGCGTCCTGGGCTTCGAAGTTGACCACGAACGTAACCTGGCTGCCCGTTTCGGCAAGTCTGGCTTCATCAACAAAGAAGGCACCCGTCCTGCCGTGGTTATCCCGACCAACGAAGAACTGGTCATCGCGCAAGACGCCAGCCGTCTGACCGCTTAATTCCACACCGCCAGCCATAACCTTCAATAATTCGAGCTGCAGGAAGGCGGCGACGCAGCAAATCCCCGGTCACGTACACAGCGTACGCGACCGGGGTGAGCAAGTAGAGCCAACGCGCATGCAACTTGAAGTATGACGGGTAGCTGGTGGTGCTGTTTTGTATCCCGCCTGATACTGGCGGTAACGAAAGAGGATATACCGTGTCCCGTACTATCATGTTAATTCCTACCGGTACCAGCGTAGGCCTGACCAGCGTCAGCCTCGGTGTGATCCGTGCTATGGAACGCAAAGGCGTTCGTCTGAGCGTCTTTAAACCAATCGCCCAACCGCGCTCCGGTGGCGATGCGCCAGACCAGACCACCACCATCGTTCGCGCCAGCTCCTCCACGACCACCGCCGCTGAACCGCTGAAGATGAACCACGTTGAATCTCTGCTCTCCAGCAATCAGAAAGATGTGCTGATGGAAGAGATCATCGCCAACTATCACGCGAACACTCAGGACGCGGAAGTAGTACTGGTGGAAGGCCTGGTGCCGACCCGTAAGCATCAGTTCGCGCAGGCGCTGAACTTTGAAATCGCCAAAACGCTGAACGCGGAAATCGTCTTCGTGATGTCGCAGGGCACCGATACGCCAGAGCAGCTGAACGAGCGTATTGAACTGACCCGCAACAGCTTTGGCGGCGCGAAAAACACCAGCATTACCGGCGTTATCGTCAACAAACTGAATGCACCGGTCGACGAGCAGGGCCGTACCCGTCCTGACCTGTCCGAAATCTTCGACGACTCGTCGAAAGCGAAAGTCGTGAAGATCGACCCGGCTCAGCTGCAGAAAGGCAGCTCCCTGCCAGTACTGGGCGCGGTGCCGTGGAGCTTCGATCTGATCGCCACCCGCGCGATCGACATGGCGCATCACCTGAATGCCACCATCATCAACGAAGGCGATATCAACACCCGCCGCGTGAAATCCGTGACCTTCTGCGCGCGCAGCATCCCACACATGCTGGAGCACTTCCGTGCAGGCTCGCTGCTGGTCACCTCGGCAGATCGTCCTGACGTGCTGGTCGCTGCCTGCCTGGCCGCGATGAACGGCGTGGAAATCGGCGCCATCCTGCTGACCGGCGGCTATGAAATGGACGCGCGCATCAGCAAGCTGTGCGAACGTGCCTTCGCCACCGGCCTGCCGGTGTTTATGGTCAATACCAATACCTGGCAGACCTCCCTGAGCCTGCAGAGCTTCAACCTCGAAGTACCGGTTGACGATCACGAGCGCATCGAGAAAGTTCAGGAATACGTGGCCAACTACATCAACGCCGACTGGATCGAATCGCTGACCGCGACCTCCGAGCGCAGCCGCCGTCTCTCCCCGCCAGCCTTCCGCTACCAGCTGACCGAGCTGGCGCGCAAAGCCGGCAAACGCGTTGTCCTGCCGGAAGGCGACGAACCGCGTACCGTGAAAGCCGCCGCTATCTGTGCGGAACGTGGCATCGCCACCTGTGTGCTGCTGGGTAACCCGGATGAGATCAACCGCGTTGCCGCAGCGCAGGGCGTTGAGCTGGGCGCGGGTATCGAAATCGTCGACCCGGAAGTGGTTCGCGAAAGCTACGTGGCTCGCCTGGTCGAACTGCGTAAGAGCAAGGGCATGACCGAAGCCGTCGCTCGCGAGCAGCTGGAAGACAACGTGGTTCTCGGCACCCTGATGCTGGAACAAGACGAAGTCGACGGCCTGGTGTCCGGCGCGGTTCACACCACCGCCAACACCATTCGTCCGCCGCTGCAGCTGATCAAAACCGCACCGGGCAGCTCGCTGGTCTCTTCCGTATTCTTCATGCTGCTGCCGGAACAGGTTTATGTCTACGGCGACTGCGCGATCAACCCGGATCCGACGGCAGAACAGCTGGCGGAAATCGCCATTCAGTCCGCTGACTCCGCCATTGCTTTCGGTATCGAACCGCGCGTAGCGATGCTCTCCTACTCCACCGGTACCTCCGGCGCGGGTAGCGATGTTGAGAAAGTCCGCGAAGCGACCCGTCTGGCGCAGGAAAAACGTCCTGACCTGATGATCGATGGCCCGCTGCAGTACGACGCCGCCGTCATGGCTGACGTGGCGAAATCCAAAGCGCCGAATTCGCCGGTTGCTGGCCGCGCGACCGTGTTCATCTTCCCGGATCTGAACACCGGTAACACTACGTACAAGGCGGTACAGCGCTCTGCCGACCTGATCTCCATCGGGCCGATGCTGCAGGGTATGCGCAAGCCGGTCAACGACCTGTCTCGTGGCGCGCTGGTTGACGATATCGTCTATACCATCGCTCTGACCGCGATCCAGTCAGCTCAGCAGCAGAAGTAATTCCCCGCTGAGATAAAAGCAAAAGGCAGCCAGATGGCTGCCTTTTTTCGTCAGGAGGCGAGCAGCTGTTGCTGCTGCGCGATTGCGGTATTACTCGCCCTCTTCCGCGTCATCATACTCATTACCCGCGTTACGGGTCATCCACAGCGCCAGCGCTTTCAGCGAGTCCGGCGTGAATTCATCGCAGCGGGCGGTGATCTCTTCCGGCGTTAACCAACACACCTCGCTGACCTCTTCTTCCTGCAGCGCAAATGGCCCATGAGAGACGCAGCTGAACAGGCTTCCCCAGACGCGACAGAACTTATCTTCGTAGTAAAACTGACCGTGATCGGCAAACGGTACTCCCGCGATGCCTAACTCTTCTTCGGCCTCGCGACGGGCAGACTCCAGCAGTTGCTCATCGGCCTGAACGACGCCTCCGGCGGTGGCATCCAGCATGCCCGGATGAAAGTCTTTTGTCTCGGTGCGTCGCTGCACCAGAATTTTTCCCATTCCGTCGTGAACGACGATATAGGTCGCCCGGTGACGCAGGCACTGCGCGCGCATCTGCTCGCGGCTGGATTGTGCTATCACCTCATTGTTTTCATTAACAATATCGACCCATTCTGTGCTTGCCAAATGATTCTGTTCCGCCATCAGGAAACCTTACTTTGAAAGCGCTCTCGCGGCGCGTCTTTATGATTGAGGGCTAAATTACGGGTAAATTGCGACCTCTGCAATAACCTGATTATCATTGAGTGCTAAAACCTGCAGACGCCCCTGATCCAGCAGCCCATAGCTGGCGGAATATCCCCCTTTAGGGATACTCACTGAGCCAGGGTTAAACAGGTAGATCGCACCGCGTTTTTCCGCAACAGGAATATGAGTATGGCCGTAAGCCAGAACATCGCCAGCGTCCAGCGGCGGCAAATTTTCCGGGCTATAAAGATGGCCATGGGTCAGAAACAGGCGGTAGCGTTCGCTGAGCACCTGTTGCCAGGGCGCGGTCATGGGAAAACGAAGTAGCATCTGATCCACTTCGCTGTCGCAATTGCCGCGAACGGCAATAATGCGCTCCGCCACGCTGTTAAGCCGCTCGGCCACCTCCGCCGGCGCATACCCTTCCGGCAGCGCATTGCGTGGCCCGTGATTGAGCACATCGCCGAGAATAATAAGCCACCTGGCGCCGCTTTGCGCGAATCGTTCAAGCACGCGTTCCGTAGCGGGCAGCGAACCATGAATATCGGAGGCAAACATCAGTTTCATAGATTCCATCTCCACTGGTTACAATGCCACTATGATAGCGGAAGCGCGGCGGGCGATCAGCCTGCGCGTTTGGCGGAAAGCGCGGCGTAACGCTGGATTGAGGCCCGTTGCCACTGAAAAGTCGCATAATCGGCCAGCGTCTCCGGCACCTCATCGCCATTGAGAACCAGACGATTGAGCATCAGCGCCAGGTCGGCGTCGGCAATGGACCATTCGCCAAATAAATTTTGCCCGCCGTGGGCCAGCAGCATGGCGGCGGTGGCAAACAGTTTTTCCGCAGATTGCTTGCCTGCCTCGCTGAGGGCCGGCATTTTCGCCCCGCCAAACACCACGGCGGTGGATCGCTCTTCACGAATCGGCACCAGATCGCTGCGCAGCCAGGCCTGGATCTGCCGGGCGCGGGCGCGTTTTTGCAGATCATGCGGGTAAATGCGCTCCCACTCCGGCGGGGCGAAACGCTCATCCAGATACTCGGTAATCGCCGAGGACTCGCTCAGCGCGAAATCATCAACCTCCAGCAGCGGTACGCGACGGGTGGCGGTATAGCCCGTCCAGCCGGCCTGCAGATGTTCGCCGCGGTTCAGGTCGACGGTTTTAAGGCTAAAAGGCAGGCTCTTTTCCTGCAGGGCGACATAGACAGACATCACATACGGTGAGAAAAAATCGGCATCGGACCACAGGGTAATCACAGGCTGGCTCATGGCTTCCTCAAGGATGGTAGACAGGACAATAAGCCAACATAGCCTGGCTTGCCGGGGATGTCACTGCTCGTCCGCGCGTCAGCATCACGTGGCTGCCTCCAGACCGATGCGCCGCTCGCGGATTTCCTCCCGGGTTGCGCAGCTTCACCTATACTCGAACAGTTTGCGACCCACGACGGCGGGAAATATTATGATCGATCTCTACTATGCACCCACCCCAAACGGCCACAAAATCACCCTGTTTCTCGAAGAGGCGCAGCTGGCCTATCGGCTAATTCGGGTCGATATCGGCAAAGGGGAGCAGTTTCATCCACAGTTTCTGGCGATTTCGCCGAATAACAAAATCCCGGCGATTGTCGACCATATGCCTGTCGATGGCGGGGCGCCGTTGAGCGTCTTCGAGTCCGGCGCCATCCTGCTCTATCTGGCGGAGAAAAGCGGCAAGCTGCTGAGCGGTGAGCTGCGGGAGCGCTATATTACTCTGCAATGGCTATTCTGGCAGGTCGGCGGTCTTGGGCCGATGCTGGGACAAAATCAGCATTTTGCCCACTCGGCGCCGCAAACGGTGCCCTATGCCATTGAACGTTTTCAGGTGGAAACCCAGCGACTGTACGGGGTTCTCAACCACCGCCTCGAAGCCAGTCCGTGGCTTGGCGGCGACCATTACAGCATCGCCGATATTGCCGCCTGGCCCTGGGTCAACAGCCATGTCCGACAGCGTATCGATCTGGCGAACTATCCGGCGGTGCATAACTGGTATGAGCGCATTAAGCAGCGACCGGCGACCATTGAAGCGATGCTAAAAATTCAGCCTTATTAACCCCCTGCTCGCCCGTCGCGCTTTGTTGTATGATTGCAGAACTTACAACACGGAGGAAGCCTGCAATGTCTCAACCAGACGCCATTATTCGTATTAAGAACCTGCGCCTGCGTACTTTTATTGGAATTAAAGAGGAAGAGATCGCCAACCGCCAGGACGTGGTGGTGAATGTGGCGATTCACTATCCCGCCGATAAGGCGCGCGATAGCGAAGACATCAATGATGCGCTGAACTACCGCACCATTACCAAGCGCATCATCAGCCATCTTGAGAATGGCCGTTTCTCGTTGCTGGAAAAATTAACTCAGGATGTGCTGAATATCGCATGCGAACATCACTGGGTCACATATGCTGAAGTGGAGATCGATAAACTTCATGCGCTACGCTATGCCGACTCGGTGTCGATGACCATGAGCTGGCGGCGATAACGATGTCAGGGAGGTGGTATGAAGATCCTGCTTACGGGTGGCACCGGCCTGATTGGCCGACATCTGATACCCCGGTTGCTGGAGCTGGGGCATAGCGTCACGGTTTCCACGCGGCACCCGGATAGCGCCCGCGCCCGCCTCGATCCGCGCGTCACGCTGTGGCGCGATTTCGAAGGCCATCACCACCTCAATGATATTGATGCCGTTATTAATCTGGCAGGTGAGCCCATAGCTGATAAACGCTGGACGGCCGAGCAGAAACAACGCTTGTGCCATAGCCGCTGGGATCTCACTCAGCGGCTGGTGGGCCTGATCCACGCCAGCGACACGCCTCCCTCCGTGCTGATCAGCGGGTCTGCCACCGGCTACTACGGCGATCTCGGCGAGGTGGTGGTGACCGAAGAAGAACCACCGCACAATGAGTTTACCCATAAGCTTTGCGCCCGCTGGGAGCAAATTGCCTGCGAAGCGCAAAGCGAACGTACCCGCGTCTGCCTGCTGCGCACCGGCGTGGTACTGGCCCCGCGGGGCGGTATTCTCGGCAAAATGACGCCCGCCTTTAAGCTCGGCCTCGGTGGGCCTATCGGCAGCGGCAGACAGTATCTGGCCTGGATCCATATCGACGATATGGTTAACGGCATTCTGTGGCTGCTGGATAACGATCTACGCGGTCCGTTCAATATGGTTTCTCCCTACCCAGTGCATAACGAACAGTTCGCCCACGCCTTGGGTCATGCGCTCAATCGACCAGCCATTTTCCGCGTTCCTGCCGCTGCTATTCGCCTGCTGATGGGTGAGTCTGCCGTCCTGGTGCTCGGTGGCCAGCGCGCGTTGCCTAAGCGACTGGAAGCCGCTGGCTTCGCCTTCCGCTGGTACGATCTGGAAGAAGCGCTAAAGGATGTGCTGCGTTAATGGCTGACACAGGGGAGCATTGGCTCCCCTGATTCCATTCTGCTGGCTCATGCTCCACGCCTGGATGGCGGCCTCACCCTGGCGCTGCAGCATCGCCATATTCACGACAAATAGCGCCCTTAATCGCCTGAATTCACCGCCAGCCGGCCGGTTCGCCGATGTTACCTGGCGAAGCAAAGTGCTAAGGTAGGCTTTTCTTTCTGCGTATTGACTGCTTTATGACAACCATCACCACACCACGCCTTTCGCTTACCCGCTTTGTTACCGATGACTGGCCCTTTTTTCTGCGCCTGCGCCAGGATCCGCTGGTGATGCGTTTTATGGGGGAAGTGTTAAGCGAGACGGCGCTACGCAGCGTGTTTGCCAGCCGCTGTGCCGATCCCGGGGTGTTTGTTTTGCGTGATAAACGCGGCGACGCGCTGGGCGATATTGGGCTCCGCATCAGTCCGAAAAATCCGCACGAGGCTGACGTCGGCTACGCCCTGTTACCGCAGGCTCAGGGAAGAGGCTATGCCAGCGAAGCGCTGCGCGCGATCTGCGATTATGGTTTCAGCACGCTGGGGGTGCAGGCCATCAATGCCTGGGTGCTGAGTGAAAATCATGGCTCATCGCGCCTGCTGGAGAAACAAGGCTTTGTGCGCACCCAGGTGCTGGAGAAAGCCTATCATCTGAACGGCATCGATTACGATGACTGGATCTATCGGCTGGAGCGGGAAGTTCACCCGACGCCTACAGACGCCGGGTGAGCCGGTTATTTCAGCGACCCTTTCAGAAACTGCTGCAGGCGCGGGCTTTTCGGCGCGCCAAACAGCGCGTCCGGATGCCCTTCTTCTTCAATTTTGCCCTGATGCAGGAAAATAACATGCGAAGAGACGTGGCGGGCAAAGCCCATTTCGTGGGTCACCACCACCATGGTTTTTCCCTCTTCCGCCAGCTGCTGCATGATACGCAACACTTCGCCCACCAGTTCCGGATCCAGAGCGGACGTTGGCTCATCAAACAGCAGCACTTCCGGCTCCATCGCCAGCGCGCGGGCAATCGAGACACGCTGCTGCTGGCCGCCGGAGAGATGCACCGGGTATTTCGCCTGCTGACGTTCGTCAATCCCGACCTTGGCCAGGTATTTTACCGCGCGATCGCGCGCTTCCTGTTTGCTTAAGCCCAGCACCTGAATCGGCGCCTCCATGACGTTCTCCAGCACCGTCATATGGCTCCACAGATTGAAATGCTGGAACACCATGGTCAGGCGGGTGCGCAGCAGGCGCAGCTGGTTCTTATCAGCCACCTTCAGCTGGCCGTCCTTATCCCGCACCAGGCCAATATTCTGGCCACTGACGACGATCGTGCCTTCGCTCGGTTTTTCAAGGAAGTTAATGCAGCGCAAAAAGGTACTTTTTCCGGAACCCGATGAACCGATGATACTGATAACGTCCCCGGCTTTCGCCTGCAGGGAGACGCCCTTCAGCACCTCGTGTTCCCCATAGCGTTTGTGCAGATCGATAACGTTTAATTTATTGTCGGACATGGCGTTCTCAATGCGTCGAAGAAGGTTTGATATGCTGCAACCAGCGCTTTTCCGCTTTACGGAACAAGCTAATCAGCACATACGAGATAATTAAATAGAGTACCGCGGCGATGCCAAAGGCGGTGAACGGCTGATAGGTCGCGGAGTTAATATCGCGAGCGATTTTCAGCAGATCCGGCACCGTAGCGGTAAACGCCAGCGCGGTGGAGTGCAGCATCAGGATCACTTCGTTACTGTATGCCGGTAGCGCAATGCGCAGCGCGGAAGGCAGAATAATGCAGCGATACAGTTTGACGGACGAGAAGCCGTAGGCCCGTGCCGCTTCAATTTCTCCGGCGGGTACTGAGCGGATCGCCCCAGCGAAAATTTCAGTGGTATAGGCGCAGGTATTCAGGGTTAACGCCAGCACCGTGCAGTTTAGCCCGCTGCGGAAAAAAGCGTTCAGCAGCTCCGTGCCTTTGACGATTTCCAGGGTATACATGCCGGAGTAAAAAACCAGCAGTTGCACATACAGCGGCGTGCCGCGAAAGATGTAAGTGAACAGCCAGATGGGGAACTGGATAAATTTATTGCTTGAGACGCGGCCAATGGCCAGAAACACCGCCAGAATGCCGCCCATCACCACCGATGAGATCAACAACCACAGGGTAATCGCCACGCCGGTAAAGCGATAGCCGTCGGTCCACAGCAGTGATTTCCAGTACTCCTGAATAATTTCAATCACAGGTCAGCCCTCTTCACGCCAACGGTATAGCGGCGTTCGAGCAGCAGCAGTACGCCATTAGAAAGGGTGGTAAACACCAGATAAATCAGGCCGCAGACGATGGCGAAATAGAACGGCTGCCAGGTGCTTTTCCCAGCCAGCTGCGTGGCTTTGACCACATCCTCCAGCCCCAGCAGCGAGACCAGCGCCGTTGCCTTGAGAATAACCTGCCAGTTGTTGCCGATCCCCGGCAGCGCGTAGCGCATCATCGCCGGGAACAGAATACGCCGGAACGTCTGCCCGCCGCTAAAGCCAAAGGCGGTAGCCGCTTCGATATGCCCCTTCGGCACCGCAAGGTAGGCGCCGCGGAAAGTTTCCGTAAAATAGGCGCCATAGATAAAGCCGAGGGTAATAATCCCGGCGATCATCGGATCGATATCAAACTGCGCCATGCCCAGCGCATCGGTGACGCTGTTCAGCGCAATCTGCAGGCCATAGAAAATCAGCAGCATCAGCACCAGATCGGGCACGCCGCGAATCAGTGTGGTATAGCCTTCAAATACCAGCGCCAGAGGACGGTTGCTCGATAACTTTGCGCCAGCGCCCGCCAGCCCTATCAGGACGGCGAGAACGACCGAGCTGAGCGCAAGCTCCAGGGTGACGAGCGCACCCTGCAAAATAACCTGTGAAAACCCATACAGCATGCTGCCTACCCTGTCTGTCATTCACCATTGCGCGCGAAACGCACGCAATGGTGAGGCGTGAGAATTATTCGCCGTATACGTTAAAATCGAAGTATTTTTTCGCCAGTTTGTCGTAGGTGCCGTCCTTACGCATCTCTGCAAACGCCTTATTCAGCGCTTCACGCAGTTCGTTGTCTTCCTTACGCAGCCCCATACCGGTACCGACGCCGAACAGCTTCTCGTCTTTAATCGATGGTCCGCCAAACTGGTAATCTTTACCGATAGGCTGTTTCAGGAACCCTTCACTGGCCGCGACCTCATCCTGGAACGCGGCGTCGATACGGCCGGCGGTCAGGTCGGAATAGATATTGTCCTGCCCCTGATAGGAGACAATTTCGATACCTTTCGGCGCCCAGTGCTCATTGCCATAGGTTTCCTGAGTCGTCCCCTGCAGCACACCCACGCGCTTACCCTTCAGGGTGGCGAGATCCGGCGTTACCGGGCTGCCTTTTTTCACCACCAGACGCGAATCTGCCGCGTACAGCTTGTCGGTGAAGGCAATTTCCTGCTGGCGCTTTTCGGTAATCGACAGCGAAGACATAATCGCGTCGATTTTCTTCGCTTTTAAGGAGGGGAGCAGTGCATCCAGCGGGTTTTCAACAAAGGTACATTGGGTATTAATACGCTTACACAGCTCTTTTGCCAGATCGATATCAAAACCCACCAATTCCCCCTGCGCATTCTTCGATTCGAAGGGGGCATAAGTCGGATCGGTGCCAATACGAATTTTTTGCGGAATGGCGGCAAAGACTGTGGAAACGCTGGAAAGGGCCAGCGCTAAAGAGAGAGACAACGCCAGTTTTTTCATAACTATCCTCGACAGACTGTCATTCTAACGGGTTTATTAGAACTATTTACGCCAGTTATCGTGCCATTATTCGCCCCTTGAGGGCAAAGATTTATGCACCAGAAAGGCCGATTTTTTGCATCAGAAACGCTTAACTATGCATTTTTTAGCCAAAAAACTGGCTGCTTTTGCACTGAAATGATCCACAGCGTTTTTTGTTGCACCGTTCTGGGGCAGGATCACGAGTATGGCGTCAGGCCCACACTATCGTGCGGGCCTGCAGCAGTCTTAGTCGCCGTAAACGTTAAAATCGAAGTATTTCTTCGCCATTTTGTCGTAGGTGCCGTCTTTACGTATCTCGCCCAGCGCTTTATCAAACGCAGCTTTCAGTTCGACGTCGTCCTTACGCAGACCGATACCGGTGCCGTCGCCAAAGTACTTTTTGTCTTTAACAGACGGGCCGGCGAAGGCAAAATCTTTCCCGGCAGGCTGTTTCAGGAAGCCTTCGCTGGCGGCGACTTCATCCTGCAGCGCCGCATCCAGACGGCCAGCTGCGAGATCTGAATAGATCAGGTCCTGGTTCTGGTAAGCCACCACGTCAACGCCCTGGCTGCGCCAGCGGTCGTTAGCATAGGCTTCCTGAGTCGAACCTTGCAGCACCCCGACGTGCTTGCCTTTCAGCGCCTCCAGCGTCGGCTGGATCGGCGACCCTTTGGCGGCGATCAGACGCGAGTCAGCGGCATAAAGCTTGTCAGAGAAAGCGATCTCTTGCTGACGCTTCTCGGTAATGGAGAGCGAAGAGATGATGGCGTCAATTTTCTTCGCCTTGAGGGAGGGGATCAGAGAGTCAAAATCACTGCCGACCCAGGTACATTTCACCTTAATTCGGGAGCACAGTTCGTTGCCTAAATCGATATCAAAACCAACAAAGTCCCCTTTTGCGTCTTTCGACGAAAATGGCGCATAGGTCGCGTCAGTGCCAATGCGAATGCTCTGCGGCAGAGCAGCAAACACGCTGGCCGTGCTGCTCATTCCCACGAGTAAAGAGAGAGCCAGAATCGTCTTCTTCATACAGTACCCTTAAGTGTCGTGATGTGGTGCGTTGCTTGTTATGGTGATTGCCGATCAATCCTGCAGTTTTTGTGCCATCTTCCCGGTGCGTGCCGGGAACAGGGTTAAATTTGTTAAAATAAAGTTGCAGGATTGTCTTGGAAGGGAAGATACCAGCATTACTGGCGAAACCGCAGTGCCTCAGCGCAAAAAGACGAAATAAATGTCGAGGATTTGATCGGGACGACAAATTTGCACCACTGCGGCGCAAGCGTACATTGACTGCACTTATTTAGTGCAATCCTGCGCCCCCTGCCAGCGAGTAAACAAGTCTTGAGACAGGCTAATATCGAACTGATCGAGCACCCGGTTGACGGTTTGGTTGATGACATCATCCAGGCTTTGCGGCCGATGATAAAAGGCCGGCACCGGCGGCATTATCACCGCCCCGAGCTCCGCGGCCTGAACCAGCAGTCGCAGATGGCCGAGATGGAACGGGGTCTCCCGCACGCAGAGCACCAGCGGACGACGCTCCTTCAGCACGACATCGGCCGCCCGCGTCAATAGGCCATCCGTATAGCTATGGACAATGCCAGAGAGCGTTTTCATTGAGCAGGGTAAAATCACCATCCCGGCGGTTTTAAACGAACCGGAAGAGATACTGGCGGCGATATCGCGGGCGTCATGCACCACATCGGCCAGCGCCTGCACGTCGCGCACGCTGAAGTCGGTCTCGAGGGCCAGCGTTTGCCGTGCCGCCTGGCTGAGGATCAGATGGGTCTCAATCTCCGGCACATCCCGCAACACCTGCAGCATCCGCACGCCATAGATAGCGCCGCTGGCGCCAGAAATGCCAATAATCAGTCGTTTCACGTTCTGTTACCCCTTGCGCGTGTGCCGCAGACTTTGCCGGATTATAGCCTGTGGCGCAACTATTGATGCGCAGTTGAGGGGCGAAAAAAAGCCCGCCGTCCCTCAGGAGCGGCGGGCCGCGACGCGCGAACGGGTTAACCCTCGTTGTGCATCTCGAGGTTTTCGACTTCGTTCTGCAGCTGGACCGCTTTGGCATCATCGTTACGCAGGGAGTCAAGATAGTCGAGGTACTGCTGGTCGACATCCCGGGTCACATATACGCCGTTGAAGACAGAACATTCAAACTGTTGAATATCCGGGTTCTCCGCGCGCACTGCGTCGATCAGATCGTTGAGATCCTGGAAAATCAGGCCATCGGCGCCGATGATCTGGCGGATCTCATCCACTTCGCGGCCATGGGCGATCAGTTCGTTGGCGGTCGGCATATCGATACCATACACGTTCGGGAAACGAATTTCCGGCGCAGCGGAGGCCAGATACACTTTTTTCGCCCCCGCTTCGCGCGCCATCTCAATGATCTGCTCCGAGGTGGTGCCGCGTACAATGGAATCATCGACCAGCAGCACGTTCTTATCGCGGAATTCCGCACGGTTGGCGTTGAGCTTACGGCGAACAGATTTACGACGCAGCTGCTGACCGGGCATGATAAACGTCCGGCCGACGTAGCGGTTCTTCACAAAGCCCTGACGATAAGGTTTGTCGAGAATGCGGGCGATTTCCAGCGCGATGTCGCAGGAGGTCTCCGGGATCGGGATAACGACGTCAATATCCAGATCTTCCCACTCGCGGGCAATCTTTTCGCCCAGCTTAGTCCCCATGTTGACGCGGGCGCTGTAGACGGAAATTTTGTCAATAAACGAGTCCGGACGGGCAAAATAGACGTACTCGAACAAGCATGGGTTGCTGACCGGATTATCGGCACACTGACGGGTATACAGCTGGCCTTTCTCAGTAATATAGACCGCTTCGCCCGGCGCGACATCGCGCAGGAATTCAAAACCAAGCGTATCAAGCGCCACGCTTTCCGAGGCCACCATATACTCAGTGCGACCGTCGCCAACGTCACGTTTACCCAGCACCAGCGGACGAATGCCGTTAGGGTCGCGGAAGGCCACCATGCCATGACCGATGATCATCGCGACGCACGCGTACGCGCCGCGGATCAGGCGGTTGGTCGCCGCAATTGCAGCGAAGATGTTGTCCGCTTCCAGCGGGTAGTGACGGAAGTTATCCAGCTCACTGGCGAAAATATTGAGGAGGATTTCGGAATCAGAGGTGGTATTGATATGGCGGCGTTTTTCTTCAAACAGCTTTTTACGCAGCTCGTGCGCATTGGTCAGGTTGCCGTTATGCGCCAATGTGATGCCATACGGCGAGTTAACGTAAAACGGCTGCGCCTCGGAGGCGCTGGAGCTGCCCGCCGTAGGATAACGCACGTGGCCAATACCCATATTGCCCTGCATACGCTGCATGTGGCGGGCTTCGAATACGTCGCTTACCAGCCCGTTAGCCTTACGCAACCGGAAGCAGTTGTTGGCATCAATGGTGATGATGCCAGCGGCATCCTGTCCACGGTGCTGGAGCACCGTTAGCGCATCATAAATCGACTGGTTAACCGGCATAACACCGGCGATACCGACAATACCGCACATACGTCTTTTCCTCGTTCAGCAACGACCCAAAGTCTATACTTTAGGCAAGAAACTTGACGAGCTTTGCAGGTATTCAAAAAACCATCTGATGACAGGGGTAAAATAGGGAATAAACTGCGACTGATGCCAGTCATCGCTCTTCGCCATCCCGGTAAAGGTGTCCAGGAAGAACAAGATAGCGGCGATGATCAGCACCCCACGTAGCGCGCCGAAGCAGATCCCCAATACCCTGTCGGTTCCTGACAAACCGGTCTTCTCCACCAGCTGGCCTATCACATAGTTCACGATAGCGCCAACGATGAGCGTCACGATAAACAGCGCCGCAATAGCAATCCCATTTCGAACCCGTTCATCCTCAAAGCCCGTAAACCAGACAGACAGGTCAGCGTAGTAATGGCTGGCGACATAAAACGCGCAACCCCACGTCACTAACGATAAAGCTTCGCGAACAAAGCCGCGGATCAGGCTGACCAGGCAAGAAAGACCCAGCACCGCCATAATGGCGTAATCAATCCAGACCATATACGTCCCACGATTTACGCCCTGTCGTCCAGTTCGGGGCGCATTCTAACAGAAAAAGAAAACGTTTGCGTAGGGATTTCCATGCCCTACAGAAATAAAAATGGCGCTGAAAAAACATTCAACGCCAGACTGCCTTTCGCCTCTTGAGGGCGGCTGAGACAGGGTTTGCGGGGCGTTTCTCCCCGCCACGTTCTCTCCGCATGGCGGAAAAAACAATCAGTTTGGGGTGAAGCCCATCACGACCCCGCTAAGCCCGGAGATCTGCTGTAGATCGCCCAGCTGGCCTTTCAGCTTGTCTTTTGACGCATCCGGGCCGACGAGGATGCGGGTAATTTTACCCTGTACCGGCGTCGAAGGCGACGTATAGACTTTGAACCCCGAGGCCCGCAGTTTACCCACAATCTCATTCACCTTATCGGCGTTCTTCAACGCGCCCAGCTGAACCACATAGGCTTTCCCGGTCGGCGCCGGCAGGGCCGCCTGCTGCTGCGGTGGCTGTTGCTGCTGTGGCTTAGCCGGCGGCGGCGTTGGCGTCGCGGCCTGCTGTTGCGGCTGCGGCTGTGGTTTCGGCTGCGGCTTGGGCTGCGGTTTCGCGGCCACCACCGGCTCCTGAACGTCGTCGAAGCTGTTGCTGTTCACCGGAATACGCGATGGATCTAACGATGGCGCGGCGGCATCACCCGCCCGCACCTCTTCCGCCGCTCCTTCCGGCGGTTGCGAAGGCAACGCCTGGGTCGCCGCTGGCAACATATCCGGTTCATCGCGATCGCCCGGTTTCGGCACCAGCGGGATCGCGGCAAACTCATCCTGGTAATGCTTTTTCTGCCCGTCCAGCAGCCCTGGCAGGATAATCACCCCCAGCGCCACCAGCACGATTGTCCCGACTAAACGGTTCTGAAACTTACTCGCCACCGATTCTCCCCGCGTCTATCTCTTCCATAACCTGCGCTACGGTGTGAAACGAACCACACACCAGCACGGTATCTTCCACTTTAGCGTCAGCCATGGCCGCATGCCACGCCTGCGCCACGCTGGTATAGACTGTGCCGCCACGCAAATGTTCCACCAGCTGCTCCGCCGTCGCGCCGCGCGGGCCTTCCAGCGGCGCGCAGTACCAGGCGTCGACTTCCGGGGCCAGATTGGCCAGCGTACCGGCAATGTCCTTATCATGCAGCATACCAATAACCGCCAGCACGCGTCCCGTTTTCGCTAACGTTTTGAGACGCCCGGCGAGATAGGCCGCCGCGTGCGGGTTATGCGCTACATCGAGGATCACCCGCGGGGCATCGCTGATTATCTGAAAACGGCCCGGCAGCATCGCGTCGCGGATCCCATCGTGTAGGATGGCGTCATCCACGGCAAGCCCGCTGGCGCGCAGCGCCGCCACGGCCGTCGCCGCATTCGGCAACGGCACCTGAGGCAACGGCAGGCGGCTTAACGCCCCGGCCGCGTCGCGGAAGGACCAAGTCTCGTCCTCCACCTCATAGCACCAGTCGACGCCGCGGCGCTGGAGCAGCGCGCCCTTCTCGCTGGCCACGTCGGCAATGGTGTGCGGCATATCCGGCTCACCCACCACCGCCGGTTTACCGGCGCGAAAGATACCCGCTTTTTCCCGGCCGATACTTTCGCGATCCGGCCCCAGCCAGTCGGTATGATCGAGGGCGATGCTGGTGACCACCGCGACGTCGGCATCTACGATATTGGTGGCGTCGAGACGGCCACCCAGCCCGACCTCAAGGATCACCACATCCAGCTGCGCCTGCTTAAACAGCCATAGCGCCGAGAGCGTGCCGTACTCAAAATAGGTCAACGAGATGTCACCGCGCGCGGCTTCGATTTCAGCAAACGAGGCCGTATGCGCGGCCTCCGGCAGTTCCGCTCCCTGAATGCGCACGCGTTCGGTGTAGCGCACCAGATGCGGGGAGCTGTAGACCCCCACTTTATAGCCGGCCGCCATCAGGACGGTTTCCAGCGTGCGGCAGGTGGTGCCTTTGCCATTGGTGCCCGCGACGGTAAAAACAAATGGCGCCGGTTTAACGATATCCATCTGCCCGGCGACCTCGCTGACGCGCGCCAGCCCCAGGTCGATGGTTTTACTGTGCAGATGTTCCAGATAAGAAAGCCACGTAGCCAGGGGCGACGTGGCCTGAGGAATAGGATCTTTTTCCATGATGCCCGTAAGAATTGACGGTTAACGCGTATGAATAAAAAAGGGCAGCGCCGCCAGGCCCTGCCCTCTGCTTTATCAGGCCTCAGGTTCCTGATCCGGTGCCGGCGGCACCACCACGCCTTCATGAGGCGCTTCCGAAACGGCAACCGGCGCCGGCAGGTTCATCAGCTTCGCCAGAATGCTGGCCAGCTTGAGACGCATTTCCGGGCGGCGAACGATCATATCGATCGCCCCTTTTTCAATCAGAAACTCGCTGCGCTGGAATCCCGGCGGCAGCTTCTCGCGTACGGTCTGCTCAATTACGCGAGGACCGGCAAAGCCGATCAGCGCTTTCGGCTCGGCAATGTTCAGATCGCCCAGCATCGCAAAGCTCGCCGATACGCCGCCCATGGTCGGGTCGGTCAGCACGGAGATGTACGGCAGCCCGCGCTCCTGCATTTTCGCCAGTGCGGCGGAGGTTTTCGCCATCTGCATCAGCGACATCAGCGCTTCCTGCATACGCGCGCCGCCGGAGGCGGAGAAGCAGATCAGCGGGCAGTTGTCTTCCAGCGCCTGCTCCACGGCGCGCACAAAGCGTGCGCCGACGACGGAACCCATCGAGCCCCCCATAAAGGAGAACTCAAAGGCGGCGGCAACCACCGGCATCGCGTAGAGCGTACCTTTCATTACCACCAGCGCGTCTTTCTCGCCCGTCTCTTTCTGAGCGGACGCCAGGCGGTCTTTGTATTTTTTTGAATCGCGGAACTTCAGCACATCTTTTGGCTCAAGTTCGCTACCCAGTTCTACCAGAGAACCTTCATCCAACAGGCTATGCAGGCGATTACGCGCCGACATGCGCATATGGTGATCGCACTTAGGACAAACCTCCAGGTTGCGCTCCAGCTCGGCGCGGTAGAGTACCTGACCGCAGCTATCGCACTTGGTCCATACACCCTCAGGAATGCTCGCCTTGCGGGTGGGAGTGATGTTGCTTTTAATTCGTTCAATCCAGCTCATTGATAACCTTTCTGCCTGAACCTGGTCGATGCCAGTTTTGTCGTAAGGGGCGCATAATGCCATTTTTGCCTCTTACAGACCATGAATGTTGCACATTAAATCATATCATCCCGGAACATGGGATAAAAAAGTGGTCAAACCGCTGCGCGCGACGATCATGCTCGGTCACGCGCAGCGCAGGGCGAACTACTTCGCCTGCTTTGACGCCGCCCGCTTATGGCGGATGATCTCAATCACACCCGGCAGGACGGAGAGGACGATGATCGCCACGATCAGCAGCTTCAGGTTCTCCTGCACCACCGGCAGATCGCCAAACAGATAGCCGGCGTAGGTGAACAGCAGCACCCACAGCAGCGCCCCGACCACGTTATAGGCTGCAAAATGACGATAGGACATATGCCCCATTCCCGCCACAAACGGCGCGAAGGTTCGGACTATCGGCACAAAGCGCGCCAGGATAATGGTTTTTCCGCCGTGACGTTCATAGAAGCTATGGGTTTTATCCAGATAGCTACGACGGAAAATCTTCGAGTTCGGATTACTAAACAGCTTCTCGCCGAACAGTCGGCCAATGGTGTAGTTGACCGCATCGCCGACGATGGCTGCGATGACCATCAGCAGTACCATCAGGTGAACATTGAGATCGTTCGTCGGCAGCGCCGAGAGCGCGCCCGCGACGAACAGCAAGGAATCGCCCGGCAGGAATGGCGTCACCACCAGCCCGGTTTCGCAGAACAGAATCAAAAACAGAATGGCATAAACCCAGACGCCGTACTGGGCAACCAGTTCGGCAAGGTGCACATCAATATGCAGGATGAAATCAATTAAAAAGTGAATCAAGTCCATGTTTGTCTTTACCCTTAATGACTCTATTAGTCCGCCAGAAACAGCGGGCCCATTGGCAGCACCGGTAAATCATAGTGGGCCGGGTAATCCACCGACACCAGATACAACCCTTCCGCTTTTGCCGTTGCCGCAGCGAGCGTCCTGTCTTTTGCTGCCAGCAGTTCTGCCATCCAGCTCTCTGGCTGGTTTCCGGCCCCGACTTCCATCAGGCTGCCCACAATATTCCTGACCATATGATGTACAAAGGCATTCGCTTTGATATCCACCACCACATACGCGCCGTAGCGGGTAACGTTAATATGCATCACATTCCGCCACGGGGTACGCGACTGGCACTGTACCGCGCGAAACGAGGTAAAGTCATTCTCGCCCAGCAGACACTGCGCAGCGCGCTGCATGCGCTCGGCGTCGAGCGGCTGGTGAAAATGCGTCACGCCATGACTTAGCACCGCCGGGCGCAGGCGATGATTATAGATGACGTAGCGATAACGGCGCGCCGTGGCGCTGAACCGGGCGTGAAAATCCGCCGGCACATGTTTAACCCAACGCACCGCGATGTCACCAGGTAAATTCGCATTTACCCCCAGCGTCCAGGCGGCATCTTTACGCTGCGCCCGGGTTTCGAAATGCACCACCTGGCCGGTGCCATGGACACCGGCGTCGGTGCGGCCAGCGCAAAAGACGGTAATCGGTTCGTTCGCCACCTGCGAGAGCGCCTTTTCCAGCTTCTCCTGCACACTGCGCACTTCGTTTTGCCGTTGCCAGCCGTAATATTTGCTACCGTCGTACTCGATGCCCAGCGCGATTTTAAAGATCGGCTGTTGCTCCATCTCAGACATCAGTACAGGTACTCCTCAATCAGCTTCTCGGCGATTTTCACCGCCATCAGCGCCCCGCCGAAGCGCACGTTATCCGCGACGGACCAGAACTGAATCTGCTCCGGCATGCCGTAATCGTTATGCACGCAGCCGATGGAGAGACGAGCGTTGCCGGAGGCATCGCCAACCTGGGTCGGGAATTCTCCCTCTTCAGAAAGTTCGATATCCTCACCGCGGGTAAAGGCGTCACGCGCCTCTTCCGCCGCCAGCGGACGCATCGCTTCAAAGTTCACCATCTGCGCATGGCCGTAGAAGACCGGCGACTGGACCACGTTGGCGGAGATCATCAGCCCGTCATCCTGAAGAATTTTGCGCGCTTCATCGACGATACGGCGCTCTTCGCGCACGCTACCTTCCCGATCCGGCAGCAGCGGCAGCATGTTGAACGCCAGCTGGCGGCCAAAGAAATCGTCTTCATCGATGGGGATGCCGTTCAGCAGCTTGGCGCTCTGCCCTGCCAGTGCATCCACCGCTTTTTTCCCCTGCCCCGAGGCGGAGAGCAGGTTGGTGACGCTGATCCGCGATAGTCCCCCCTGGTCGATAAGCGGCTTGAGCGCCGTCAGCAGCTGGCTGGTCAGGCTATTGGGCACTGCAATCAGATTGCGGTTGCGGTAATCGCCTAACACGAACGGGTTCACGTCCGGCACCACCAGCGGTACGTCTGGCTCCAGCGCAAACAGGCCGCTGAGATCGATAACCAGACACCCGGCGTTGGTGGCGTCTTCAATATACGCCGCGCTGGCTTCGGCGCCGGCGGCGAAGAAAGCCAACTGGGCCTGGGTCCAGTCAAACTCGGCAGCGTCTTTGACGATCACTGACTTGCCACCAAAACGCAGATGTTCGCCCGCGCTTTCATTGCGCGCCAGAGCAAAAATCTCCCCCACCGGGAACTGGCGTTCAGCAAGAGTTTCGAGCAGGGCTTCGCCTACGGCGCCCGTTGCGCCCAGTACGGCAATATTCCAGCCTTCAGACATGGTGGTTTACTCCAGAAATAAAGCGGCCCTGCCGGAGTATCCGGCAGGGGCATTAAGAAGACATTAACGAACAGGATGATGCACAGCGTTAAAACCGAGCTGGCGCAATAGCGTCGCCGCCTGCGCATCGCTGCACTGTACGTACAGCGAAGACCATTCGCGGCGTTCCTGATAGTTTTTACGCAGCTTGTCAAATTCACCGGCGACGCCGGCCACCTTCCGCAGCGGCGCATCATCGCGGCGCACATCATACACCAAGTGGACCAGCCTTTTCAGCGTCGGCTGATCGAGCGGCCCATGCAGGGTGATGCGGCCAAATTCCGGCGCTGGCAACAGGGTATCCAGCGCCACCTGCTGCGGATGGCCGATAAAGGCGCTGTAGGCTTCAAAAACCTGCGTTGTCCCGCGCGCTTTCCCTTCGAGGGTGTAGCCGGCGATATGCGCGGTACCGATATCCACTCGCTTAAGAAGCTCTACGTTAAGATCCGGCTCCGGCTCCCAGACGTCCAGCACTACGCTCAGCGGCTGTCCAGCTTCCAGCCGTTTCAGCAGCGCAGCGTTATCCACCACCGGTCCGCGGCAGGCGTTGATCAAAATCGATCCTGGCTTCAGACGGCTAATCAGCGACTCATCCGCCAGATGCAGGGTTTTATATGGCCCTTCTTTATACAGTGGGGTATGGAAGGTGAGGACATCAGCTTCCTGAACCAGCGCATCGAGGGAGCGGAAATCGCCTTCGTCTCCGCGATCGGCGCGCGGCGGATCGCAGAGCAGCGTTTTGATCCCCAGCGCTTCCAGCCGTTTTTGCAGTCGTCCACCGACGTTGCCGACGCCAACGATCCCGACGGTACGATCGCGCAGCGCGAAACCGTCGCGTTCGGCCAACATCAGTAGCGATGAAAAGACATACTCCACCACCGCAATGGCGTTGCAGCCGGGCGCCGCGGAGAAACCAATCCCTGCCTGCTGCAGCCACGCCTGATCGACGTGATCGGTGCCAGCGGTAGCGGTGCCGACGAACTTAACGGCCTTACCGGAGAGCAATGCTTCATTGACCCGGGTGACCGAGCGTACCATTAAGGCATCCGCATCGGTCAGGGCCTCAGCCGGGACCGGACGCCCCGGAACCGCTTGCACATCGCCTAAACGGCTAAAAAGCTCACGGGCATAGGGCATATTTTCATCAACGAGGATTTTCACAGTTCAGTACCTGTCTGAGAACGAGAGTTAACCGGGGAAGTGTGCCATAATCTGGCCGCCAGGCATACTCATCACCTGGTTCCAGCACTGCGATATCGAAAGGATGAATCATGACGCACCCCCTTGCAGATATGCCAGACCGCCCTCCGGGGCGAGGTCCATCAGGCACTGCCGCCACCGGCGAACCTTCGCTTTCCATGCAGCAACGCACCGTCCTGGAGCGACTGATCACGCGCCTGGTGGCGCTGACCTCGCAGCAGAATGCGGAAGTGTGGGCCTGCGTCAAGCATGATCTCGGACTGAAAGGCGACACGCCGCTGCTGGCCTGCCATTTCAGCGCCGCGGAGGCCAGTCTCAATCAGCGTTTAGCCGCCGCTCAGGACAATCATCATCATCGTCAGACGCTGGCGCAGCTCAGCGATCTGCTGGGTCAGGGCAATAACCGTCAGGCGGTCAGCGATTATATTCGTCAACATTATGGGCAAACGGCGCTGCATGCGCTAAGCCAGCCGCAGCTGGAGAACATTCTGCACCTGCTGCAGCGCGGTCAGCTGTCGATCCCGCAGCCGCAGCAGCGCCCGCCGACCCTGCGCCCGCTGTTGCCGGCCGAGCACAACACGCTCAATCAGCTGGTGACTAAGCTGGCGGCTGCCACCGGCGAACCGAGCAAGCTGATTTGGCAATCCATGCTGGAACTTTGCGGCGTCAAATCCGGAGAGCTTATCCCGGCGACGCACTTCACGCCGCTTTCATACTGGCTGCAGGCGCGGCAAACGCTGAGTGCGCAAAGCGCGCCCACGCTCACCTCGCTGCAGGGTGCGCTCAAGCAGCCGCTGGAGGCCGCAGAATGGCAAAAGATTGTCGACTTTGCCCGTCGCAGCTGGCAGGTCACCCCGCAGACGACGCTGAGCCCAGCGCAGATCCTGGCGCTGTTGAACAAGGTGTTTGTGCTGCGGGTAGCCCGCGCCCAGGAGACGCTGGCCATCCCGCAGGAAGAGCCCGCGCCGACGCGAGCATGGGCCGCTAAGCCGTGGCAGCTGGCGCTGGGCGGTGTGCTGATCCTGCTCCTCCTGCTTTGGCTCCTGCTGTAGCCCACACCGTAGGAAAGCGCGCCCGCCTCATGCGGGCGCCCGTTAAGTGATTTGCCGGTTACCACCACACCTCGGCCTGAACGCCAACCATAAACTCATCTTTGCTGTCGTCGTTGAACGCAAACTGCGACAACTGGTTATCGAGAATATTGATATACGTACCATAAAAGCGAATTTCAGGACGTGACCCCAGCAGGCTCGGCCCAACCTTCAGCGCATGGTACAGCGTCGTTTTATACGCTGACTCCTGCAGATCGTCGCCCTGACGGGTGTTGTTTTTCTGGGTAAACCACCCCAGCTCGACCCCGGTCTGGTTCCAGGTGTCCCATATCCACGCCGGGCGGATCACCGCGCGCAGGCTGTCGAAATCGCTGTGCGCTCCGCTTTCATAGCTATACACATCATTGCCATGGGCCCACACCAGCGAATTGGCCATGATAATGCGATCGGCGAGATACATTTCCCCCTGCGAGATCAGACGCCAGGCCACGCCGTTGGTATGATCGCCATAGTAATAACGTCCGCTGGCCATGGAGTTACTGGCGCCGGAGAAGTTGGCGAAACTGCTGGCGTACGAGTTGTTCGCCACCTGCAGCGTAAATTCGTTAAAGCCCTTGCGCTCCAGCTCCTGACGAATAATGGCGGTGGCCATCCAGGTATCTTTGAACCGGAAGTAGCTGTTGTTATCTTCGTTTCTCTCCTGCTCGTCATTTTTATTCGCGAACGCATATTTGCCCATTAGCGACAGAGACCCCGACTGCCACAGGGGAATATTGCGATAGCGCAGGTCGACTGAGTTGGTGTTCATCTGAGTGGTTTGCGTGAAATCTCGTGAATATACGTCGACGTCGTTCCTGCTGACGGACGCATCCAGCTGGCCAACCCCCAGCGCCCAGTTCTGGATCCCGACCCCGGCCGCAACGTCGGTGGTCAGTGACTTCCAGTCCAGCATCTGAATTTCATACTCGGGCAGTTTATGTTTGCCGACCCAGAAATCCGCCTCTGGCGCGAACGGCAGAAAACCTTTGGTGGTCAGGTAAATATCACTAAACTGCAAAATGCTGTCGGTATCCTGGCCAGCAAACCAGGCGTCGTTATACTGCTCGCCGACGTTACCGTCGTACGTCACAACGGCATTCGCCGTTTTGCCATCCTGGTTATAGACCCGCTGATTCAATGTTAAGTCGAACCAGCCACTCATTTCATTACCGAAACGACCCAGCGAGCCGGGGGCGTAGGTCTGCGACGATCCGTGATTTGATGTTCCCCAGCCGGAACGGAAGTACCCCTGGTAGCTAAAGCCAATATCATCTTTAACAAATTTACTGATGTCCTTCAGGGTGACGCTTTCCAGTTTCGGCTTCTGGCCTTCGGTATCAATAACCGCCACCTGCTGAGTGGCTTTCACCTGCACCGGGGCCGCTTTTTTACTCAGTTCATTATTTTCATTGGCTATATTTTCCGCCACCGGCGACGTTGCTGTTGGATAACCCGTCGTGACATGACGTTTTTCATTCTCCTTAATACTTTTTTGTAATTCGGCCACCTTACCTTTATAGGTCGATAATTGTGATTGCGTTTTTTGTAGCTCTTTTTTATTCGCCGAAAGTTCAGACTCCAGTAATTCCAGACGCTGTTCAATGGTTAATTTAGCCGCCATCACATCACTTGTCGAAATAGCCAGCAGTACCGATAAAGACAATAAGCTCACCTTCAATTGACTTGAATACATAGGGTACCTTTACATATTGTTATAATTGGCCTTCAGCCAGAACGGCTGAAGGCGGGTAAATCAGGCAGAGCGCTCCTGGCGCAGGGCAATAATTTCTTTGGCTAAATCCTGGCACAGCATCGCGGTCATTAAGTGATCCTGGGCGTGCACCAGAATAAGGTTAACGGTGATTTTTCCGCAGCCTTCGTCCTGACCTATCAACGCCGTTTGGATCTTATGCGCTGCCCGACAGGCCGCTTCCGAGCTGGCCATCAAATCCGCTGCCCGCCCCCATTCCCGCTGCCGGGAGGCGGCAATCGCCTCCATGGCGTCTGATCGCGCCTGACCAGCATAAAACAGCAACTCCATGACCGTACTTTCATCTGCAAACATCGCCATCCTCCTGGTCGGTCGCCGCCGCGGTATTGACCTTGTTAGCGGCAATCACAAACGGTAAGTAAATGAGTGTTGAAACCGCGAGGCACAGAATGCCGACAAACAGCGCCAGCCAGTTGCCGCCGGTGCCAAAGAAGGCGATAAGCGGCCCGGGCGTGGTCCAGGGTACGGCGTAAGCAATCGGCGGAATAAACTCCATGCTAATAAAGAAATAACCGATCAATGAATTCACAAACGGCACCAGAATAAACGGGATCACCAGGATAGGGTTAAGCACAATCGGCAGGCCAAACATCACCGGTTCATTGATGTTAAACAGGCCCGGCACGAAGGCCATTTTTGCCAGGTCACGATAATCTTTGCGCCGTGAGGCAATAAAGATGGCCAGTAACAGGCCCAGCGTCATACCCGACCCGCCGCAGTTGGCAAACGCATCGTTGATGCCAGTCCAGGTAATGGGGTACGGTGCCCCCCAGGTGCTGCCATGCGAGGCGGCATAGGAGAGGTTTTCGAGGTTGGCTTCCGAGAAGATGGTCTCGCGGATGGCGGCCACGGTGTTCGGACCATGGATCCCCAGCACCCACAGGAAATTCGCTACCAGCCCCAGCACCAGAACCGTCACGATGTTGGTCCCCATATCCTTCAGCGGCGCCTGAATAAGGGTATAGATCAGATCGTTAAGGCCGTTAGGCGAAATACGCGTCAACAAATAGTTGAGGATCGAAAAGAAGATCATCACGAAGAAGATCGGCAACAACACCTTAAAGGAACGCGCCACCGCCGGCGGCACCGCAGCCGGCATCGTGATGGTCACCCTTGGGTTGCGCGCCAGGCGGCAAAAGAGTTCGCTGGAAATCAGCGCGACGATAATCGCCACAAACAACCCCTGCGGGCCAAGATATTTGGTCGCCAGATAGGCCTGGCCATCAATGATGGTATAAGGCGTGTACACCACAAAAAAGGCGCCGATCGCCGTCAGGCCGCACAGGAGATCGTCCTGCTGATAGCTGATCGCCATATTGCGCGCCACCAGAAAGGTGATCAATATCGCCATAATATTGACCGAACCGTTCATTACCGGGGTGAAAATCTGCTGCGCCTCCGCGAGGTGGGGGAATATCGCCCCTAAATGCAGAATACTGGCGATAAATCCGTCAGGCGACAAAATAGCAAAGTTGATAAGAATAATCAGCGAACTGGCCATGACGATGGGAAACGAAAGAATAAACGCATCGCGAATCGCTGAAACGTGGATCTGAGAATTTAACTTAATCGCGACAGGCACGAGGATTTTTTCCATGCCGCGCTCAAAGGTATCCATGAAACTCATGACGAACCCTTATTCATAATAATTTATTAACGTCATCGTGTTTTTTAGCCGCAGCAGCCCAGGGCAGCAACGAAAGTACCCACACGATAACGGGGATAAATGAGAAAACTATTGGTTTGCCAATAATGCCAGCGCACTTTCCAGAACAGCTTTACCGTCCATTTGCCCATAATATTTCATATCAATCACCGCCACGGGTATTTTTCCCTGAGCCACCTCTTCTATTTCCTTTTTTTGAAAGCGGACCTGTGGTCCCAAAAGGACGACATCTACTTCATTGTTCTTAATTTTTTCTTTAGCTTCAGAAATGGCCAGCGCATTGATATTAACCTGAGCCTTAATATTTTCAGCCTGCTCCTGCATGCGTTTCACCAGCATACTGGTCGACATTCCCGCCGCACATACTAATAATATATTTTGCATTACCCCTTCCTGTTTTATTTATGACCTCAATTGACGAGCACTTTAATAATTGTTAATTTTCTTAACCGCGGTTTTGATCACAGTTAGCCATACCAAAGTGGTGCAGAAGCAAAGCAAAAAATGAACGTCTTGCCCTGTATTTAACAACATACGTTAGCAAACCCATGTTTCCAAAGGGATTGTGGAGGTTCAAAAGTGGTTTACAAAAATATCGTCAATTTGCTTAAAAACAAAATTAATAGCCCGTTCTACAACATTGGCGATCTTCTGCCGGCCGAAAAAGAGTTGGCAGAACTTTATGATGTTTCACGCAATACGTTACGTAAGGCGCTGAAAACCCTGGAAGAGGATGGTTTAATCGAACGCCGACATGGCTCAGGCACATGGATTAGAAATAAGCATTTCCAGGCGTCGGTGACACACTTAGACAGTTTTACCGAAATTGCCCGTAATCAGGGGAAAACGCCCTCCAGCCAGATCCTCAAATTCGAGTTACAGCCAGCGTCGGAGGAAATTGCCCGTGGACTGCAATTGCAGCATGGCGAAGCGGTATATTATGCTAAGAGATTACGTTTTATCGATAATATTGCCATGCAATTAGAAGAAACCTGGCTCTCCGCGACCCGCTTTCCAGACCTGACCATCGCGCATATGAAGAAATCGAAGTTTTCATATATAGAAAACGAATGTGGAGTAAGAATAAATGGATGTTACGAATCAATAGTGCCGGTGCTCCCAACGCCTGAGCTGGCAACCCTCCTGCATATCAGCGCTAAAGATCCGATTATCCGCATGCAGACGCAGGCGATTGATGAACACCACCAGCCTATCGATTATTCCATTCTGTATACCAATATGTTTGAATTCCAGGTGAAGTATTATCTGCCGCGACAGACGGCGTCCGGTCTGCCCGCAAGCAAGACCGGACAATAACTTAACCCTGGCGGCGAAAAGAGACGAGGGTGACGAGGATCCCCAGCGCCGCACAGAGGGCGCCGGCAAGGAACACCGACGAGTAGCCCAGCGAGGTCGCCAGCAGGCCGGTCAGCGGCCCGGTCAGGCCATAGGAGATGTCCTGAAAGGCCGCATAGCCGCCGAGCGCGGTGCCGCGCACCTGCGCCGGGACGCGCTTCACCACCTCCACGCCGAGCGACGGGAAAATCAGTGAGCAACCGCATCCGGTTAGCGCCGCACCGGCCAGCGCCAGCCAGGCATTCGGCGCCAGCCCCAGCAGGGTCAGACCAACCGCCTCTATCAGCAGCGAAACCATCGCCACCCTGACGCCGCCAAACCGGTCCGGCATCCAGCCAAACAGAATACGCATCACGACGAAGGCGCCGCCAAACGCCGTCAGGGTAAAGCCGGCCATCGGCCAGCTATGGCTGGCGAAATAGAGGGAAACGAAGGTGCCGATCACCGCAAAACCAACGCCCTGCAGGCCCAGGCCAATGCCTGGCCGCCAGATCATGCCGATGACGCTCCATAATGAAGGCCGCTCGCCACCGTGAGCCGCCACTTTGCGCACGGTACCGTTAATAAGCCAGGCAACGAGCGGTAATCCCATGGTGACGCAGGCCAGCACCGCCACGCCGAAATGGCTATAGATCAATAATCCCAGCGGGGCGCCCACCGCCAGCGAACCGTACATCGCCATGCCATTCCATGACATCACTTTGCCGGAGCGGGCCGGCCCCACCAGCCCCATCCCCCAGCTCAGGTTACCGGTCAGCAGCTGGCTTTCGCCAAACCCGAGGATCAGGCGGCCCAGCAGCAGCAGGCCAAGCCTGGCGAGCACCGGCAACGGCAACAGCGCAGCGGCCAGCCATGCCGCGCCCGCCAGGGCGCAGGCCAGCATCCCTTGCAGGACGGAGCGTTTAGCGCCGTACTGGTCTGCCAGGCGCCCGGCGTAGCCGCGGGTCAGAACGGTGGCGAGGAACTGGATCCCTACCGCCACGCCAACCACGGTGTTGCCAAATCCCAGCTCCTGATGGACAAAGAGCGGGATCACCGGCAGCGGCAAACCAACAGTCATATAGGTCAAAAAGACGGCAAACGTAATACGGAAAAGCGAAAAATTCGCCGAAGAATGGGATGTTGTTTCAGTAACTGCGGACATGCATTACTCCAGATTCGCAGAGTAAGGCGAGCAAAGCGACACGCCCCCTCCACCTGATTATCAGGGTTAAGGCGCGTTGGTTGACGTTAAACGCTTACGCATTAGTGGAGAGACTAATGGATCCGCCAGCAGTGTGCCTGCTGGCCCTTACCCTGTCAAGATAACGAAAAAGGGGAGCCGGTGGCTCCCCTCTGCACTTCGCATGCTGATTAGGCGTTGTATTTACGCATCACCAGCGTGGCGTTGGTGCCGCCGAAGCCGAAGCTGTTGGACATCACGGTGGTCAGCTTAGCGTCAGTCGGTTTGGTGACGATGTTCAGGCCGGCAGCTTGCTCGTCCAGCTCTTCGACGTTAATGCTCGGCGCGATAAAGCCGTGCTCCAGCATCAGCAGGGAGTAGATGGCTTCCTGTACGCCCGCCGCGCCCAGCGAGTGGCCGGTCATCGCTTTGGTTGCCGAGATAGCCGGGCTGTTGTCGCCGAACACTTCGCGGATGGCGCCCAGCTCTTTCACGTCGCCGACCGGAGTAGACGTACCGTGGGAGTTCAGGTAATCGATCGGCGTATCAACGCCGTGCATCGCCATCTGCATGCAGCGCACTGCGCCTTCACCAGACGGGGCGACCATGTCAGCGCCATCGGAAGTTGCGCCGTAGCCGACGATTTCGGCATAGATATGCGCGCCACGCGCCAGGGCGTGTTCCAGTTCTTCCACCACGACCATACCGCCGCCGCCGGCGATAACGAAGCCATCACGGTTCGCATCATAAGTACGGGACGCTTTTTCAGGGGTGTCGTTGTATTTGGTGGACAGTGCGCCCATGGCGTCGAACTCGCAGGCCATTTCCCAGCACAGCTCTTCGCCGCCGCCGGCAAAGACGATGTCCTGTTTGCCCAGTTGGATCTGCTCTACCGCGTTACCAATACAATGGGCGGAAGTGGCGCAGGCCGAGCTGATGGAGTAGTTAACGCCGTGGATTTTGAACGGCGTAGCGAGGCAGGCGGAAACGCCGGAAGCCATCGCTTTCGTGACTACATACGGGCCCACGGCTTTCAGACCACGCGGGCTACGCATGGCATCAGCGCCGAAGACCTGGAATTTCGGGGAGCCGCCGCCGGAGCCTGCGATCAGGCCAACACGCGGGTTGCTCTGGTATGCTTCCGGCGCCAGACCTGCGTCGGCAACGGCCTGTTCCATGGACAGGTAAGCATAGATAGAAGCGTCGCTCATAAAGCGCACTACTTTGCGGTCAATGAGGCCAGTGGTATCCAGTTTGACGTTGCCCCATACGTGGCTGCGCATCCCTGAATCTTTAAGCTCCTGAGAGAAAGTGATCCCTGAACGTCCTTCACGCAGAGATGCCAGGACTTCCTGCTGGTTATTACCGATGCTGGAAACGATGCCCAAGCCAGTAATCACTGCACGTTTCATTAAATACCTCTGTAAGTCGCACTATTTTAAGTTTCGTGTCGCACAATAGCGTACACTTGTACGCCGAACAAGTCCGATCAGACATTTTGTGTATAAATTTGCGCCCTCAGGCACACATCGTTAAGATCGTGCTACGCCTTGTGATTCGAGTAACTTACGTGAAACAAAACGCCATACAACCCGCCAACCTGGAATTCAACGCTGAGGGTACACCTGTTTCCCGAGATTTCGACGATGTTTACTTTTCCAATGACAACGGTCTGGAAGAGACTCGCTACGTTTTTCTCGGTGGAAATCGCCTGCCGGAGCGTTTCGCCAGCCACCCTCGCCCGCTGATGATCGTCGCGGAGAGCGGCTTCGGTACCGGGCTCAATTTCCTCACCCTGTGGCAGGCGTTTGACGTTTTTGTTCGTGATAACCCGGACGTTACCCTGCAAAGGTTACATTTCATCAGTTTTGAAAAATATCCGTTAAAGGCTGAGGATCTCCGCCTGGCGCACCAGCGCTGGCCAGAGCTGGCTCCGTGGGCGCACCAGCTGCAGGCGCAATGGCCGTCGGCCTTCGGCGGATGCCATCGTCTGCTGCTCGACGGCGGGCGGGTGACGCTCGATTTGTGGTTTGGCGATATCAATGAGCTGACCAGGGAGCTGGATGATTCGCTGAACCAGCAGGTGGACGCCTGGTTTCTTGACGGCTTTGCCCCGGCCAAAAATCCCGATATGTGGACCCAGGATCTGTTCAATGCCATGGCACGTCTGGCGCGGCCCGGCGGGACGCTGGCCACCTTTACCTCCGCAGGGTTTGTCCGCCGCGGCCTGCAGGAGGCCGGCTTTACCATGCGTAAAAGCAAAGGCTTCGGCCGCAAGCGGGAGATGCTGACCGGCGAGATGGCGCAAACGCTGAGCTTTCCTGCGCGCGTCCCCTGGTTCGCTCGCAGTAGCAGCGATGCCCGCGAGGTAGCCATCATCGGCGGCGGGATCGCCAGCGCCCTGCTCTCCCTCGCGCTGCTGCGCCGCGGCTGGCAGGTGACCCTCTACTGCGCCGACGACGCCCCGGCGCAGGGCGCCTCCGGCAATCGCCAGGGTGCGCTGTATCCGCTGTTAAGCCAGCACGATCCGGCGCTGGCGCGCTTTTTCCCGGCAGCCTTTACCTTCGCCCGCCGAATGTATGACGCGCTGCCGGTGATGTTCGATCATCAATGGTGCGGTGTCACCCAGCTCGGCTGGGATGAAAAAAGCGCGCACAAAATCGCCCAGATGCTGGCGCTGAATTTACCCCCGGACATCGCCTGCGCGGTGACGGCGGAACAGGTTGTCGGGTTAACCGGCGTCGATACCGGCTGCGGCGGCATCACTTATCCGGCCGGCGGCTGGCTGTGCCCGCAGCAGCTCACCGCCGAATTGCTGGCGCTGGCGGCAACTCGCGGACTGCACGTGCACTATGGTTATCACGTTGAAACGCTCAGCGCGGAGGGCGATGGCTGGCTGCTCAATCAGCAGCGCAATCATCAGGCGGTGGTGCTGGCGAACGGCCACAGCATCGCGGATTTTGCGCAAACCGCGCAGCTGCCGGTCTACCCTGTTGGCGGCCAGGTCAGTCATATACCTACCACCCCGCGGCTTTCCGCCCTGCGCCAGGTGCTGTGCTACGATGGCTACCTGACGCCGCATAATCCGCAAAATCAGCAGCACTGTATTGGCGCCAGCTACCATCGCGGGAAGACCGACACCACCTTCAGCGAGGAAGATCAGCAGCACAACCGGCAACGGTTGATCGACTGTTTCCCGAACGCGGAGTGGACGCTGGACGTGGATATCAGCGCCAATGCCGCCCGCTGCGGCGTGCGCTGCGCCACCCGCGATCACCTGCCAATGGTCGGCAACGTGCCAGACTATGAGGCAACATTGACGCAATACGCCAGCCTCCACGAACAGCAGGATCACGCCGGTCGCGCGCCGGTCTGTCACAACCTGTTTATGCTTGGGGCGCTCGGATCGCGCGGACTTTGCACCGCGCCGTTAAGCGCTGAGCTGCTGGCGGCGCAGATGAGCGGTGAACCGCTGCCGCTGGATAGCGATACTCTGGCGGCGCTGAATCCGAATCGGCTGTGGGTGAGAAAACTGCTGAAGGGAAAAGCGGTGAAATAAAACCACGAGGGCAGGCAATTTCCCGGGTACGGCTGACGCCTGACCCGGGCTACAATATGGCTCAGGCCTGATTTTTCGCCTGTTGATACAGGTTATGCCACATCCCCTGCACCAGAATTTGGTCCGGCGGCGACAGTTCGCCAGCGCTGATGGCCTTCTCCAGGCTCTGGCTGACCTTACTGTTTACCGCTTCAGCAGAATGCTCGCCCTCACCTTCCAGCTCAGCCACCGCCAGCGTCAGGTGGCCGCGCAGATAACCGCCGGCAAACAATTCATCATCACTGGCGTGGTCTACCATGTTGTCAATCAGCGCCAGAATGCGTGATTCAAACTCCGCGATCATCATCTTACCTCTTGTCATGTAATGTGTGGCCTTAGTGCAGGTCTTCCGGCCACGGAAAGTGTTCCGCCGTCAATGTCGGCGTTTGATAATAATGTTGCAATGCGCGAATAAAACGCGCCGGACGTTCGGGGATCCCTTGTTCAAGCAAAGTCATTACCCGAGCATGAACCCGGCGCTGGAAGGCGATGCGATCGGGCTCAACGTCTCCTTCCAGATTGTCACAGCTGACGTTAAACGGAAATCCCGCCGCCACGCAGAACAGCCACTCATAGGCCTGCGGTTTCACCTCGACGTCCTCAAACTGGCTTTGAGTCATCGCATCGCGGCCATCCGGGCAGTACCAGTAGCCAAAATCGACTCGTTCGCGGCGCGCTTTGCCGGCGACACACCAGTGAGAAATCTCGTGCAGGGCGCTGGCAAAAAACCCGTGCGCAAACACGATACGGTGATAGGGCGTGTCGTCATCGGCCGGAAGGTAGATCGGCTCATCGTCGCCTTTTACCAGGCGAGTATTAAATTCTTCGGCAAAGCAACTGTCGAAAAGGTCAATCAGTTGCTGATAATGGTGTTGCTGTTGCATTAATGAATTCCCAACCACTGCAAAATCTCAGCCCCGTGGCTGTCATAGAGAAGCTTCGCGCTCATCACCGCCGAGACGATAACGATCATCGGCCGGATCAGCGACTGCCCTTTACTCAGCACCAGCCGGGAGCCGGCGCGAGCGCCAATAAACTGGCCGGCCATCATCACAAAGCCGGTGGCCCAGATGACCTTCCCGCCGATGATAAACAGCAGCAGACCGCCGACGTTTGAGGTCGCGTTCAGCAGCTTGGCATGGGCCGTCGACTTCGCCAGGTTAAATCCGGCCAGGGTGACAAAAGCCAGTGCATAAAACGAACCGGCGCCGGGGCCAAAAAAGCCGTCGTAGAATCCTACGCTGCCGCCAGCAACCAGCGCAAACGGCAGACCGTACAGCCGACGCTGCCGGTCCGCTTCGCCCAGTTTCGGCATCAGCAGAAAATAGAGACCGATGCCGATCACCAGCAACGGCAGGATCTGCTTAAGAATATCGGACTGGACGTGCTGGACCAGCAGCGCACCAGCGGTTGAGCCGATAAAGGTCATCAGAATATTCAGCTTCTGATCGGCGAGGCTGACCACCTTACGGCGGACAAAATAGAGGGTCGCCGATAGCGACCCGCCGCAGGCCTGCAGCTTATTGGTCGCCAGCGCCTGCGCTGGCGGCATGCCGGCCGCCATCAGTGCAGGGACAGTCAATAAGCCCCCGCCTCCGGCCAGTGAGTCAATAAAACCGGCCAGGATGGCGACAAAGAAGAGTACCACCAGCACCAACGGCGATACGGCAAACAACTCGATAAAACTATCCATTACAGCACATGCTCATCCAGTAGCGCCTGACAGGAAGGCGGCAACGGCGGCGGCGTCTTCTTCACAGGTGGGGTAGACCCGGGTTTAGGTGGTTCGAACCAGCTCTGCAGCTCCGCTCCGCAGCCATCGCCGGGCGGCGGTGGCGCCTGATCCTCGCACTCCAGACTTCCCGCCGGGCAACGCAGTCGGACGTGCATATGAGCGCGATGCTGGAACCAGGGACGGACTTTACGCAGCCACTGGCGGTCGCTGCCCGCGTCCAGGCACAGTTGCTGTTTAATCGCCGGGTTGACGAAAATACGGGTGACCTCGCTATCTTCCGCCGCCAGCTTGATCAGCTGGCTGATTTGCGGGCTCCACAGCGACGGCACCACGTGCTTGCCGTCGCTGGCGACCAGATCCAGCGCCTGCGGCTTCAACAACTGAGACGATGTCCAGCGCGTTTGCGGCAGCTGGAGGAAAATATCGACATCCAGGCCCGTCTGGTGACTGGCGTGACCGCCGTTAAAGCGCCCGCCTGCCGGCATCCCCATGTCGCCAATCAGCACGGTTCCCATTCCTTTATTGTGCACCTGATTACTCAGGCGCTGAATAAACTGAACCAGATCCGGATGACCGAAGTAGCGACGCTGATCGGTACGCATCACCTGATAGCCGGTGGCGCTCAGAGGGAGCGCCTCGGCGCCCACGATACAGCCATTGGAAAATGCGCCGATTGACTGGGCGCTGCCGCCGATCGGCTGGGATATTTTCTGCCACGGCGTCGCGGCCAGGCTACCGGCGCTGGCCAGCAGCGCGAGCAGTGCGATAACGGTGTTTTTCATGGTTACCAGCGTGGAATTGTCGTCGTCACATCGCCATTCTGCGCGCGCTGACGCATAAAGTGATCCATCAGGACGATCGCCAGCATCGCCTCAGCGATCGGTACGGCGCGAATGCCGACGCACGGATCGTGACGCCCTTTGGTGATCATCTCCACTTCTTCGCCAAAGCGGTTAATCGTATGACCGGGAACGGTAATACTGGAGGTAGGCTTCAGCGCGATGTTGGCAACGATCTGCTGGCCGCTGCTGATGCCGCCAAGAATACCGCCGGCGTGGTTGCTCTGGAATCCGTCTTTGGTGATTTCATCGCGGTTTTCGCTGCCGCGCAGCTTCACCACTTCAAAGCCGTCGCCAATTTCCACCCCTTTCACGGCGTTGATGCTCATCAGCGCGTGGGCGATATCGGCATCCAGGCGATCGAAGACCGGCTCGCCGAGGCCCGGCGGTACGCCGTCAGCCACCACCGTCACTTTCGCGCCAATGGAGTCACCCTCTTTTTTCAGGCCGCGCATCAGTTCATCCAGGGCGTCGATTTTATCCGGGTCCGGGCAGAAGAACGGGTTCTGCTCGACCTGATCCCAGTCTTTGATGGCCAGCGGAATATCGCCCATCTGCGTCAGGCAGCCGCGAATGACGATGCCGAACTTCGCGGCAAGGTATTTTTTGGCAATCGCCCCGGCCGCTACGCGCATCGCGGTTTCGCGCGCAGAAGAACGACCGCCGCCGCGATAGTCGCGCAGACCATACTTTTGCTCGTAGGTGTAATCGGCGTGGCCCGGACGGAACAGATCTTTGATTGCGCCGTAATCCTGCGAACGCTGATCGGTGTTCTCAATCAGCAGACCGATACTGGTCCCGGTAGTAACGCCTTCGAAGACGCCGGAAAGAATTTTGACCTGATCCGGCTCGCGACGCTGCGTGGTGTAACGCGAGGTGCCCGGGCGACGACGATCGAGGTCGTGCTGCAGGTCGGCTTCGGTCAGCGGGATGCCCGGCGGCACGCCGTCGACGATGCAGCCCAGCGCCAGGCCGTGCGATTCGCCGAAGGTAGTGACGCGAAAGAGTTGTCCAATTGTATTTCCTGCCATCACGGCTCCAATCTTTTTCGTTATGTTGGCGTGTTGTTTTTTTAGTCTTTATAAATACCGAAGTGCGCGCGGGCGTCAATCAGCTGCTGTTTGGTCAGCATGAAGACACCGTCGCCGCCGTTATCAAACTCAAGCCAGGTAAACGGCACGTCCGGATATTGCTCCATCAGATGTACCATGCTGTTACCGACTTCACAAATCAGAATCCCGTCATCGCTGAGATAATCCGGCGCGTTGCCGAGGATGCGGCGCGTCAGCTTCAGGCCGTCGCTACCGGAGGCCAGACCCAGCACCGGCTCATGCTCATACTCTTCCGGCAGATCGGCCATGTCCTCTTCATCGACATACGGCGGATTGGTGACGATCAGATCGTACTGCAGCTTCGGCAGATCGCGGAACAGGTCGGAGCGGATCGGCGTCACGTGATGGATCAGGCCATGGGACTCCACGTTGTGCTCGGCGACGGCCAGCGCGTCCGGGGAGATATCCACGGCGTCGACTTCGGCTTCCGGGAAAGCATAGGCGCAGGCGATGGCGATGCAGCCGCTGCCGGTGCACATATCAAGGATATGCTGCGGCTTATGGTTAATCAGCCCGGCAAACTGATTGTTGATCAGTTCGCCAATCGGGGAGCGCGGGACCAGCACCCGCTCATCGACGTAAAACTCATGCCCGCAGAACCACGCTTTGTTGGTCAGATAGGCGACGGGAATGCGCTCGTTCACGCGGCGGATCACCCGCTCAACGATGCGGTGTTTCTCGCTGGAGGTCAGACGCGCAGTCCGCATATCTTCCGGGATATCCAGCGGTAGGTAGAGCGACGGCAGCACCAGCTGTACTGCCTCGTCCCACGGGTTATCAGTCCCGTGACCGTACCAGATATTAGCAGCGCTGAAACGGCTTACCGCCCAGCGCAGCATGTCCTGAATGGTATGCAGCTCATTGACTGCCTCATCAACAAAAATTTTATCCACGACAACCTCCAGGGCACACTCTGCTATAAATTCGGCGGCTAGTGTGCCATGAAGACGGCGATAAATCAGCATTCTTGCGTGGGGTGACCGGGGAAAAAACAGGTTTTCCTTGCCCGAAGGGATATTGAGTCGGGTAAACTAGCGCAAAGTATTAATGAGAGTGGACAATGAAAAAGAAGACATCGCTAAGCGAGGAGGATCAGGCGCTGTTCCGTCAGTTAATGACCGGCACGCGGAAGATCAAGCAGGACACCATCGTTCACCGTCCGCAGCGCAAGAAGGTCACTGAGGTTACTCCGAAGCGTTTGCTGCAGGAACAGGCCGATAACAGCCACTATTTCTCTGATGAGTTTCAGCCGCTACTGAATACTGAAGGCTCGACGAAATATGTCCGCGCCGACGTCAGCCATTTTGAGCTGAAAAAGCTGCGCCGTGGGGATTATTCGCCGGAACTGTTTCTCGATCTGCATGGGCTCACCCAGCAGCAGGCCAAACAGGAACTGGGCGCGCTGATTGCCGCCTGCCGCCGCGAACATGTGTTTTGCGCCTGTGTGATGCACGGGCACGGCAAACATATTCTCAAACAGCAAACCCCGCTGTGGCTGGCGCAACATCCGCATATAATGGCGTTTCACCAGGCACCAAAAGAGTACGGCGGTGACGCCGCACTGCTGGTGCTGATTGAGGTAGAGGAGTGGCAACCGCCGGAGCTGCCTTAACGGCGGGCTCCGGGGCCGTCAGATGGCGTTGGCCATCTTGAGATTGCAGGGGCTTTTCTGCCAGAGGTATTCACCCTTGCCGTCGGCGTCCAGCGTCACGCAGGCGATAGCCGAGGTGGTGAACATCGGAGGCGTTTCCCCCGGACACAGCTCTGAGACCAGGTACCCCACCAGCGGCAGGTGGGAGACGACCAGCGCCGTCGCCACGCCTTCATTCGCCAGCGCCTGCAGATAGGCGCTAACCAGGCCTACGTCGCCGCACGGCGTGAGTTCCGGCATCACGTCGACATGTTTCGGCAGGTTCATGCACTCCCCAACAATATCCAGCGTCTGTTCTGCACGCAGATAGGGACTGACAAGAACGCGCTCAATATCCACTTTTTGACCTTTCAGCCAGGTTGCCATCTGACGAGACTCATCACAACCGCATACGGTTAATGGACGAACTGAGTCGCTGGCTGCATCGAGGGCAGCGTCGCCGTGACGCATAATAAAAACTTGCATATTGCACCGCTTTTGTTAACCAGAAGCACCGTAGTTTGGCCTGCGAAGACAATACGCAGGTGACCCGGTGGCCGGGCATTGTGCCTGATCCATTCAACGAATGAAACGCTGTTTTTTACCTCAATGGCGTAAGTATAGTCAATCATTGTTTACAAAACAGCCAATCAACAGCGTCATCCGCAGCCGGATTTATCTTCTTTGACCACAACTTAGGTCAGCCGTTCATCCGCTGGCCAAAAGGTTGTCCCCTGTTCGGCCATGCGTAATAAAGTGTCACAGGGTGTAAAACGTGGGCCGTACTGGGCGGCCAGGCGCTGCAGGATCGCGGCAACTTCACCCGCGCCGATAGTATCCATATACCGGAACGGGCCGCCAAGAAATGGCGGAAACCCTATACCAAAGACGGCGCCGATATCGCCATCGCGCGCGCTACGGATAATCTGCTCATCAAAGCAGCGCGCCGCCTCGTTAAGCATCATCATCACACAGCGTTCCGCCACCTGCTGCGCGGAGAGCCGCGACTGGGGGCGGTCGATGCCGAGCAGCGGATAGACTGCCGGGTCGGGCCGTTTTTTGCTTTTACGCCCTTTTGTCTCATAAAGATAGAAACCACGATTATTTTTTCTACCTTTGCGATCGTCCTTCAAAATCGCGTCAATGATGTTTGCAGGTGAGCTAAAACGTTCTCCAAACGCGCTCTCCAGCACGGGGATAATTTTGGTGCCGGTATCGATGCCAACCTCATCCAGTAGCTGGATTGGCCCTACCGGGAAACCGAATTTAACCAGGGCCTTATCAATCTCTTCAACCGGTTCGCCCTCCACCAGCAGGCGCATCGCTTCATTGATATAGGGCGCGAGGATGCGGTTCACATAGAAGCCCGCTTTATCCGCCACCACAATCGGCGTTTTCCCCTGACGTTTAGCCAGTTGCACCACGGTGGCGATAGCCTGCGGATCGGTTCCCTTATGCGGGATCACTTCAACCAGCGGCATTTTTTCCACTGGACTGAAGAAATGCAGGCCGATCACCCGCCCGGGGCGACGGGCCTGGGCGGCAATATCGCCTATCGGTAACGATGAGGTGTTCGACGCAAAGATGGTCTGCGGCCCGCAATATTGCTCCACTTCGCTGACCATCCGCTGCTTCAGGGCCAGGTCCTCAAATACCGCCTCGATCACCACGTCGCGATGAGCAAAGCCCTGATAGTCGGTGGCGCCGGAGATCATCGCCATCTGGCGATCGCGCTCGCTGGGGCGCAGACGACGCTGGCGGACCTGTTTATTCAGCAGATCCCAGCTGTACTTTAAGGCATGGTTAATCCCACGCGGCTGGATATCTTTAATGCGCACCGGCAGCCCGCCCTTACAGGCGGTCACATAGGCGATCCCCCCGCCCATCAGGCCGCCGCCCAGCACCGCAATGCTCGTCAGCGGTCCGGGCTCTGCTTCGGCGCCACGGTCTTTTTTCAGATCGGTACTGGTAAAGAAGATCGAACGCAGCGCTTGCGACTGCGGGGTCATCGCCAGTTCGCCAAACGCGCGAGCTTCTTCGGCGTAACCGCTGCTGCAACCGTGGGCCAGGCCATTCTCGACAACCTGCAGAATTCGCTTCACCGCCGGATAGTTCCCCTGGGTCTTGCGCTGCGTTTGTTTGCCGACGAAATGGAATAACAGATGGCGGCCCAAAGGCCCCGCCAGCACGCGTTCGCGTACGGGCATATCCCGACTGGCCGGTCGCCCCTTCAGCGCCAGCTCCACCGCCGCCTGCAATAAAATCGCCTGCGGAACCACCTCGTCTACCAGACCGGCCTTCAGCGCCTGGCGCGCACGCAGCTGCCTGCCGGTAAGCATCATATCCAGCGCTGTACTGACGCCAATCAGCCGCGGTAAACGCTGCGTTCCCCCGGAGCCCGGCAGCAGGCCAAGCTGCACTTCCGGCAAACCGAGTCGGGTTTTTTCGTCATCGCTACAGATCCGGCCATGACAGGCCAGCGCCAGTTCCAGACCGCCGCCGAGGCAGGCGCCGTGGATGGCGGCAATCACCGGGATCGACAAGCCATGGATTTCAGCCATAATCTGCTGCCCCTGGCGCGCCAGCGCTTCCGCTTCCTGCGCGCTGCGGCAGCGGGCAATCATGTTAATGTCTGCGCCGGCGATAAAGTTATCCGTTTTGGCGGAGATAAACACCACGCCGCGCACCGACTTATCATCACGAACCTGACGTATCAGCCCCCGCACCTGATTGCCGAACTCAGCTTTCAGGGTATTCATTTTCTCACCCGGGGCATCGATGGTGATCACCGCGATCTTGTCCGCACGGATCTCAAGCTTAAAAGCGGAAACAGTATCCATTATTCAGCCTCCACGATCATCGCCGCACCCAGACCACCTGCCGCGCAGGCCGTCACCAGACCAAATCCCCCGCCCCGTCGCCGCAACTCATGCAGCGTCTGGGTGATCATCCGCGCGCCGGTGGCAGCAAAAGGATGGCCATAAGCAATAGATCCGCCGAGGACGTTAAACTTGCTCTCATCCACCTCACCGGTGGCCTGCGAGCGTCCCAGTACTTCACGGGCAAAGCGCTCGCTTGCCAGACACTGGAGATTGGCCAGCGTCTGCGCAGCAAAAGCTTCGTGCATATCAATAAGCGTCAGATCCGCCAGCGTCAGACCTGCCCGCTCCAGCGCCAGCGGCGTGGACCATGCGGGCCCCAGCAGCATATCCTGCCAGACGTCGATGGCGGTAAAGGCATAGCTGCGCAGATAACCCAGCGGCGTCAGACCCAGCTCTTTGGCCCTCGACTCGGTCATCAGGATCACCGCCGCCGCGCCGTCCGTCAGCGGCGTGCTGTTGGCTGCAGTGACGGTGCCATGTTTGCGGTCAAAGGCAGGGCGTAACTTTTGGTAATCTGCGAGGGTTGAATTTTTACGAATATTGTTGTCCTGCTCCAGCGGCTCGCGGAAAGGGGGCGCGTAGGCCGTCATCACCTCAGCTGACAACTTTCCCTCTTCCCAGGCTTTGGCCGCCAGCTGGTGCGAACGATGCGCCAGCGCATCCTGTTGTTCCCGGGTGATGCCCCAACTTTTCGCCATCTGTTCCGCGGTATCGCCCATCCGCAAACCGGTTGAATATTCCGCCACCGCCGGGGGGACCGGCAGCAGGTCGCGCGGCCGCAGACGGGAAAATAGCTTCAGCTTTTGGCTCAGCGTGCGGGCTTTATTGGCATCCACCAGCGTGCGGGCCAGTGTTTTACTGACCCCAATGGGCAATACAGAAGAGGAGTCGGCGCCGCCGGCGATACCGGCGCGGATGGTGCCGGCCATCAGGCTTTCAGCAACATTCGCCACGGCCTGGAAGCTGGTGGCGCAGGCGCGACTGACGCTATAGGCATCGGTGTGCACGCTCATTCCAGTGCCGAGCACGATTTCCCGGGCGATATTCGGCGCCTCCGGCATCTGCACCACCTGGCCAAAAACCAGTTGCTCAATGACGTCCGCGGGAATGTCACTCCGGGCAAGCATTTCGCCAACCACCATTTTCCCTAAATCAACGGCCGGAACGCCATGAAAAACCGTCGCCTGGCGCGCAAATGGCGTGCGTAAACCCCTGACAATGGCAATGCGATCGCCCTGACGGGTGATAAGCGGTAATGCCTGACTCATAACGCTCCCCTGTTAAGCAAAACAACCAAGTGGTCTGACCTGATAACAGTCTTAACTAATTTTTTACATTAAGCCAATCGGGGAAGCGAAAAATTGCGAGCCAAAACACATTGAACAGAAAGGTAACGCCCCTTCTACGGGGCGTTAAACGGAGGGATTAACGTAATCCTAACTGGAAGATCAGCGATTCGGCTTCGCAGCTAAAAATAAAATCGATATCCAGCTGTACGCCGCCGTCAACATCGGTGAAGGCCGGGTTGATTTTGCACGGTTCAGATTGCACATTACGCGCTTTCTCGCTCAGCGCAGCGAGCATTTGCTCCGCTTCCGCGCGGTTGGCGAACACGCGGCTGTATGAGGCGGTGCAGTCGGTGTTGTCCACAATGGTGCCAACATCCATACAGCAGCATACCGGGGTTTCATCAGCGCTACATTTACTCATCGTAGATTTCCTCTGTATAGGCACCTTCGGTGCCAGACAAATAATGTGCCTATTTTACGCCCTGCCCCCGGTGAGCCTCCAGCCGAGAATCGCCATCACCGCGTTAAGTGACAGAAATCACACTTAAAAATGATCTAAAACAAAAATCAGCTTTTCTGCCTCTTACTCCCCCCGACAATTTTGCCAGCTGGATCGCGTTTCTGTTATCACAATTGAAAAACTTCATAAACAAACTTGCAACAACTCATCTGGTCAGACCTATACTCAGCGCACTGGTCTGATTTCTCTGTTGTACCACAGACCCTACACTTCCGCGCTTCTGTTACGGCATGTAACATAGTTTAAAAAAAAATAACTCAATGAGGTTATGGGCATGAGCCAGAAAACCCGCTTTACCCAATCTGCCCTTGCAGTGGCTGTAGCACTTGTTTCCACCCAGGCCTGGTCAGCAGGCTTCCAGCTCAACGAATTCTCTTCATCAGGGCTGGGTCGGGCCTATTCCGGTGAAGGGGCTATCGCAGACGATGCAGGCAATGCCAGTCGTAACCCGGCATTAATTATGATGTTTGACCGTCCAACTATGTCGGCGGGCGCCGTTTTTGTTGACCCGGGTGTCAATGTCTCCGGCACCTCTCCCACCGGCAAGAGCCTGAATGCGGACAATATCGCCCCGACGGCGTGGGTTCCCAACTTCCACTTTGTCGCGCCGATTAACGATCAATTCGGTTGGGGGGCATCCATTACCTCTAACTACGGCCTGGCAACGGAATACAACGATGACTATGCGGCTGGCAGCATGGGCGGTAAAACCGACCTGACCACCGCGAACTTCAACCTGAGCGGCGCCTACCGTCTCGACAGCAACTGGAGCTTTGGCTTAGGTTTTGACGCGGTCTACGCCAAGGCGAAGATCGAGCGCTATGCGGGTGACCTGGGTCAGATTGTCGCTGGTTCTGGCGCACTGCCGCCGGCGCTGGCAGGCCAGGTGGCGAAGATCCCTGCCGACACGCAGATCGCCCATCTTAACGGCAACGCCTGGGGCTTTGGCTGGAATGCCGGTATCCTCTATGAGCTGGATAAGAACAACCGCTACGGTTTTACGTACCGTTCCGAGGTGAAGATCGACTTCGACGGTAACTACCGCAGCAGCCTGCCGGCGGCCTATAACCAAATCCTCGGCAACTTCGGTCTGCCAGCGGGCACTAACGGCCAGACCACCGGCGGTTCACTGACCCTTAACCTGCCGGAAATGTGGGAGCTGTCGGGCTATAACCGCGTGGCACCGCAGTGGGCGGTCCACTATAGCCTGACCTACACCAGCTGGAGTCAGTTCCAGGAGCTGAAAGCCACCGGCAGCAACGGCCAGACGCTGTTCTATAAAGAGGAAGGCTTCAAAGATGCCTACCGTCTTGCGCTGGGGACCACGTATTATTACGACGATAACTGGACCTTCCGCACCGGTATCGCTTTCGATGACAGCCCGGTGCCGGCCAACAACCGCTCCATCTCCATTCCTGACCAGGATCGCCTGTGGCTGAGCGCGGGTACCACTTACGCGTTTAACAAGGATGCGTCGGTTGACGTCGGTCTTTCCTATATGCACGGCCAGCACGTAGAAATTAAGGAAGGCCCGTATACCTTCCGTTCCGAAGGGACCGCCTGGCTGTACGGCGCCAACTTCAACTACCGCTTCTGATAAGCCGCGCGCAACAAAAAAGGGTGAACAACATGTTCACCCTTTTTTTATCGTTCGCAGATTACTGTGAATCAATGTCTTTCAGTTCATCCTGAATAGCCTGGGCATTCGGGTTGTCCGCCGGGGTCAGCTTACCGCCGTTGGCGATAAAGTCATGGCGCTGGAAATAAGCTTCACGCATCAAAATGTAAGGATCGGAAGACTGACGGAGCAGGCCGTCGGAATCCAGCAGCTGGGCACGAGTTTCAATCCCTTCGACAGCCCATTTACCAATCGACATCGGCCAGGTCAACCAGGAGAGTACCGGGTAGAGGCCATCGGCCATATCACCGCCTTCATCGCGCAGCGTAAAGCTACCGTAGAATGGCAGTTGCACATACGGACCATAGCCGACGCCATAATGGCCGAGCGTGCTGCCGAAACGATGCGGTTCAACGCGCTGCAGCTGCGGATTCGCCATGCCCGCGACATCGATCAGACCGCCCATCCCGAGGATGGTGTTCAGGAAGAAACGGGTAAAGTGCACCATACCTTTATAGGGGTCGCCCTGCAGGAAGGAGTTCACCATTACCGCCGGCTCTTCAAGGTTGCTGGTGAAGTTACTCAAACCATTGCGCGCCGGCTGCGGGACGTAGTCACGCCATGCCACCGCCACCGGGCGAAGCACGTAAGGATCAACCACGTTAAAGTTGAAATTGAACATCGTGCGGTTAAACCCTTCTAACGGGTCTGAACGCCCCTGCGGCTGATCGCCAGAGCTGGAACTGGCACATCCCACCAGCAATGTGGCGCCAAGCGCAAGCGCCGACAGGCGATAATTCATAGGTGTCTCCCTGGTTTTTATGGCTATCGCGAGTTGCCATCCATGACGGAAAGACAACGTTTCCGCCCGTATAGATGTGAGCGATTGTAACAGCACGTTGAACGATGTCTATATCACCCAAGTTGTTGATTTGATCATAGCCTGGGAATAACGAGATCGCGGGACTCCTATTCTACCGGAGCAACAAAAATCTGACGTTACCATTTTTGCGATTTCAGAGTATGCCCAGCCAGACGGCAGGGAAAGCCGCTACGCTATATCTATATAGATTGATAGCGAGGGCCACGAAATGGATGAACTAGACAATAACAAATTAAAACCAGCGGATGACGAGCGAGAAGTCGAAAGTGAAGAAAAACAGCGCGGAGAGGAAATAGAAGTGGATGAAGATCGCCTGCCCTCGCGGGCGATGGCCATCCATGAACATATTCGCCAGGAAGGGGAAAAAGAGATGGAACGCGATGCGCTGGCCTTGCTGTGGTCAGCCATTGCGGCCGGTCTGTCGATGGGCGCCTCCCTGCTGGCAAAAGGGATTTTTCACGTCAAACTGGAGGGGATCCCGGGCGGGTTTTTACTGGAAAATCTCGGGTATACCTTCGGCTTTATTATCGTGATCATGGCCCGCCAGCAGCTGTTCACGGAAAATACGGTTACCGCCGTTCTGCCGGTGATGCACAATCCCACACCAGGTAACATCGGTTTGCTGATGCGGTTATGGTCGGTGGTGCTGGCTGGCAACCTCATCGGTACCGCAGTGGCCGCATGGGCCTTCAATTTTATGCCCGTCTTTGATGAACCAACTCGTCAGGCCTTTGTCAGCATCGCCGAAGATGTAATGAAAAACAGCCCGACGGAGATGTTCGCTAATGCGATTATTTCCGGATGGCTGGTCGCCACCATGGTCTGGATGTTTCCTGTCGCCGGTGCGGCCAAGATCGTGGTGATTATTCTCATGACCTGGCTTATCGCCCTGGCGGATACGACTCATATCGTGGTGGGATCGGTCGAGATCCTTTATCTGGTGTTTAACGGAAGCCTGCCCTGGAGCGACTTTATCTGGCCGTTCGCCCTGCCGACGCTGGCGGGAAATATCTGCGGAGGGACCTTCATCTTCGCGCTGCTGAGCCATGCGCAGATCCGTAACGATATGAGCAGCAAGCGAAAAGCGGAAGCCCGCGCCCAGGCCGCGGAGAAAGCCAAAAACGCCGACCGGGCATAAAAAAAGCGCCGTGAGTGGCGAGGGTTTAAGCAGTCAGACGGTATGGCTCTTACTCAGGCGGGCAAAAAACGCTATACTCGCACCGCCTTGTCCCCTTAGTTAAATGGATATAACGAGCCCCTCCTAAGGGCTAGTTGCAGGTTCGATTCCTGCAGGGGACACCATATAAACGTTGACCGCTATTTCCCACCATTACCTAAACGCCAGCCATGGCATATTCTTCTCGCCATCATAATTTGCCGAAATTATCCACGTGTGGATTAGCCAGGACAGGAAGGGGCGCCCCAGTCAATCGCACAGACAATAAACCGACAAAAACGCGCATTCCGCGTACAATGCCCCTTGGCTTAAACAGTCATAAGCCACTACCCCAGTGCAACCTTCTCTGGACGATACAGGAGCCAGGCGTTGATATGAAACAGATCACCCTCAGCGATATGCAGCAGCAGAGCGAAGCGGCAGCCAGTGCCCCGCGCTTGCGTGCCCATCGCAATTTTCATCCCGAACTAAGCGACCCGGTACAGCGCCTCGCCATTGCGATGGAACCCGGCACCTATATCCGTCCGCACCGGCACAGACATACCTTCGAACTTTTGCTGCCGCTGAAAGGCCGCTTTGTGGTACTGAATTTTGATGACAATGGCGTAGTCACCCGCCGGGTGGTGCTGGGTGAAACCTGCACGGCGCTGGAAATGGAAGCCGGTACCTGGCATACGGTGCTCTCGCTCGACCCGGGCGGGATGGTTTTTGAAGTTAAGCAAGGTGCTTATCAGCCGCTTGCCGAAGTTGACACCATGGCCTGGGCGCCTGCCGAAGGCCAACCGGGCACCGCAGAGATGATGGCATGGTATGCCATCGCGCAGCCGGGTGACCGTTTTCTGTCGACGCCACAATAACAACAGCTACACCAAACAGACGCGACTGGCGTCTGTTTGCCCCCCCTGCCGACCACGAAGGTCGCAAATTGACTGTCCCTTTCTTCGTACTCCGCTCGTGCTCGCCTTCAACATTCCTGCAAAAAGATTCCTGCCAGAAAGAAATGCTTATATTGAGCAAACTATTTTTCTCTACGAATAAGAGATGATAAGATAACGGGATAAAGTAAATACGCGGCAGCAAAACAATAAAAACAGCCAACTTATCGACATATTATTCTCAATGTGAATGGGTTTTGTTAATCAGGTAAAGGAAGTCAGCGGGAAGAATAAATCCTTGTCATCGATGCTTTTTGCTCACCATGGCGATTTATTTTTTCATCGACGTACAATTCTTATGAATATTACAGAACGGAATATCTGGAAGCTAAATAATTTACCGCCAATGGAGTATTGCTCTCTGGCGCGGGCGCAAAAATTATTAAACTGCGAACTTGAAGACATTCTTCACTGGCATGATATTGGTGCGATCAATCTCTGTCTGAAGCTTAATCCGACGCGGGGAACATTAAAAATAGCCGTCCTTTCTCATCAGGAAAAAGACGTGACCACCGCGCTTAATCCGCTTGCCTCTGCTGAGGAAGTGGAGACTTTCTGGTCACCCCACTCCCATATCCGCAGCATTCTGCGGCTTGATGGCGATATTCCGATGGTGGAAACATTACGCGGAAATACGGTGACGCAGTTTAACGTAAAAGTGTCCGCCTCCGGACTCTGGCACCCACACAGTCGGAATTTAATGGCGCTACTGGAGGCGCCTGATGATATTCTTTACGAAAACAGACTCAGCATGATGCTGCCCGACAAACCGTTTGTCTATTGTCATTTCATTCCGGATGAAGACGAATACTCTGCTATATCATTGAACCGCATCTATATCACCAGCCAGGCCATTGAGAAAATATACGCTCACAGTATTAGCGCCCGGCCTATGGACGTGACAAAAAATTCGCTGCTGGAACAAACCAGTTACATCCATCAGGAATTAACCGTCCTGCCGCAAAATGAGGTATTGCTGGAATTTATCCATTACCTTATTCAGTCCCATACCGTATTTAATGAGAAATTACAGAATATGGCCGAGCCAGACAAGACTCAACTCTTTCATCACGTACTGGAAAGGCTCAAAGAAGAGGGCATGCTCCGGGAGAATACCCTGCCCGATGAGGCCGATATCCTCAGCGAAGCCGATCGTTAGTCCAGGCTCGTCGGCAAGTGACGCAGGTCCTCATACAGGGCCTGGCCGTTTTCCTGCTCAAGCGTTACCGCGATCTCCCGCGCCAGCGCAATGAATTCGCGCGCCGCAGCGCTCTGCCATGCGCCCTGACGCTGCAGCAAACAGGCCGTGCGCTGCAGCAGCGCGGGCTTAAGCTCAATGGCCACGAGGTCATCATACTGTCCGGCGATCGCCGCTGGCAGCAGCGTCGCAAGCGGCGTGCCGCGAATAACCGTTAGTACGGCGCCGATGGAGTTGGCCTCCATCCGCACGTCAGGTTCGAGCCGATGGCGGCGACAATAGCGGTTGATTTGCTCCCGGGTGGCAAACTCGCTGCTCAGTAAAATCAGCGGCTGTGCGTCAAGAGCCTGCAGCTGCAGGTGGCTTTCATGAGCCAGCGGATGCGCACGGCTCACCACCAGCGCGAGGGTTTCCGTCAGCAGCGGCTGAACCACAATATCCCGCGAGAGGCTCTCGCCAAAGGCAATTCCCACATCCAGTTCATCCTCCAGAAGCATCGTTTCCATCCGCTCCTGGTTCATCTCCTGGATAAGCAATGTCACTCCGGGGTAGCGTCGATAGTACGCCTCCACCAGCGGCCCCAGCATGTAAGTGGTAAAGGTCGGCGTCATGGCGATGCGGAGTTTACCACGCTGCAGATCTTCTGCGTCGTGCAGGGCGCGCCGCCCCTCCTCAAGATCGCGTAACACGCGGCGGGCATACTCCAGCCAGATCTCTCCGGCATCGGTCAGGCGGGTATAACGACCAGAGCGGTCAAAGAGCTGAACCTCCAGCATCGCTTCCAGCTGGCGGATCTGCTGTGACAGCGCAGGCTGGGAGACATGGAGCGCCGCGGCGGCGCGGGTAAATCCACGATGTTCTGCCACGGCGATAAAGTAGGAAAGATGGCGCAGGAGCATCCGCTTACCTATAAGCAATTCAAATAGGGTTCATCATAAATAAGTCTTTTAACTTATGAAACAAGATACGTACTCTCTACCTACCATCCTCTGCGTTTTTCACCATCAACATCATCTTATGCAGGAGTGACTATGTCCGCTGACGATCGCTATCTCCAGCGCGCATTAGCGCTGGCAAAACAAAATATTGCTGACGGTGGCCGCCCCTTCGGCGCCGTTCTGGTGCGGCATGATGAGATTGTCGCCGAAGCCGTCAATACCTTTCATCTGAACGGTGACCCAACGGCGCATGCCGAACTGAATGCCGTTCGCGATCTTGCCGCCAGACTGGGAAGCGAGGTGCTGCGCGAATGCGTTATCTATGCCAGCGGGCAACCTTGTCCTATGTGCCTGAGCGCACTCTATTTAACCGGCGTGCGGGAAGTATTTTTCGCCAACAGTAATCAGGATGGCGAGCCCTTTCAGCTCTCAACCACCGCGATTTATCAGCAGCTGCAGCAGCCGCTGTCCCGGCAGACGCTGCCAATCCACCACTGCCCGCAGCCGGAGGGGCCGGCACTTTATCAGCGCTGGGCGGAACAGCAACCATGACGCCCATGCTGCGACAGAATCTGACGCTGTGTGTCCTGGTACTCATCGGGATAAACATGCGTCCGCTGCTCACCTCGATAGGTCCCTTGCTGCCGGATATCCGCGCCGCCAGCGGGATGAGCTATACCCTGGTCGCGCTCCTCACCGCCCTGCCGGTCATCGCGATGGGCGTGCTCGCGCTGGCCGGCGGCTGGGTCGATCGCACTGTTGGTCAAAACTGCAGCATTGCGCTGAGCCTGCTGATTATCGCGGCGGGTGCCCTGCTGCGGGAAAGCGCCCCACATAGCGGTTTGCTGCTCAGCAGCGCCCTTGCGGGGGGAATTGGCATCGGCATTATCCAGGCCGCCATCCCGGCGGTGATAAAGCGTCTGTTCGCCCGGCGTACGCCGCTGGTGATGGGACTATGGTCGGCGGCGCTGATGGGCGGCGGCGGGTTAGGCGCTGCGTTCACGCCATGGCTGGCGTCACGCAGTACGGTCTGGCACCAGGCGCTGGCCTGGTGGGCGCTCCCTGCCCTGCTGGCCCTGCTCGGCTGGCTGGCGATTTGCCGGCAATTGCCTCGCGCACCGCATCAGACCAGCGCTTCCCCCCGGGTCGCGATTATTGGCCAGCGCCGCGCCTGGACGCTGGGACTCTATTTCGGACTGATCAATGCCGGTTACGCCAGTCTGATCGCCTGGCTGCCGCCCTACTATATCCAGCTTGGCGATAGCGCCCAGTACAGCGGCTCACTGCTGGCGCTGCTGACCGTCGGGCAAACCGCGGGGGCACTGCTGCTGCCAGCACTGGCTCGCCAGGATGACCGACGCCAGCTTCTGCTGTTCGCGCTGACGCTACAGCTCATTGGCTTCTGCGGCTTCATCTGGCTGCCGCAGCACGTCCCAGCGCTGTGGGCCATCGCCTGCGGAGTGGGTCTGGGTGGCGCCTTTCCCCTGTGCCTGGTGCTGGCGCTGGATCACGCCGGACAACCGGCGGTAGCCGGCCGGCTGGTGGCGTTTATGCAGGGTATCGGATTTATCATCGCAGGCCTCTCCCCCTGGCTTTCCGGCCTGTTGCGCAGCCTGAGCGGGAACTACACGCTTGACTGGTCCTGGCATGCGCTCTGCGTCCTGCTACTCATGGCGCTCACACTGCGCTTTATCCCGGCTCACTACCCGGCCGAGTGGCGGCCGCGCGCCTCTGACCAGCATTAAATCGGCGGCGGCGCGTAGCAAAGAAATTGCGTGCGCCCTCGCTGGCCGTCCTCCATTTTGCCCATCGCCAAAATCCGTTTTAACAGCGTCGCTGGCGTGAAATTTATTACCGGGTGAAATTAATGTGTCGCCGAATCACGACACTCCTAAGTAACTAAAAATTAATAAAAAAATGCCACTTGTTTCCCTCATTTTTTAGGCGTACATTAGCGCCATCTGGAGCACAAAGCGCACAGAATTGCGAGCTGCCGCAACGTGATTTTTCACCTGCGACAGCCCAGGAATAACAGAACAATTAATTCATTTGAACGTCGCACAAGCGCGTGGAGTGATGAATCGTGAAATACTTCTTTATGGGCCTCTCTTTTATGGTCATCGTTTGGGCCGGTACTTTTGCCCTGATGATCTAGACTGCAGCGGTGTCAAAAAAAACGGGAGCCCACTGGCTCCCGTTTTTGTTATGGCGTATTCGCCGAAGCGCTAGCTCGCGGCGGGCAGCAAGCCATCGGCGCGGAACATCGCCTTGATGCCGCGGATCGCCTGGCGCGTACGGTCCCGGTTTTCGATCAGCGCGAAGCGGACGTGAGTATCGCCATAGTCGCCAAAGCCTATCCCCGGCGAGACGCAGACCTTCGCTTCATTAAGCAACTTTTTCGCAAACTCCAGCGAGCCCATGGCGGCGTAAGGTTCCGGTATTTTCGCCCAGACGTACATGGACGCTTTCGGACATTCCACCATCCAGCCGGCTTCGTGGAGCCCTTTCACCAGCACATCGCGACGGCGCTTATATTGTTCGGCAATTTCACGCACGCACTGCTGATCGCCCTCAAGGGCAGCGATCGCCGCCACCTGCAGCGGCGTAAACGTGCCATAGTCGTGATAGCTTTTGATGCGAGCGAGGGCATTCACCAGGGTCTTGTTGCCGACCATAAAGCCAATGCGCCAGCCGGCCATGTTATAGCTTTTCGACAGGGTAAAAAACTCGACGGCGACATCACGCGCGCCGGGCACCTGCATGATGGAGGGCGCTTTCCAGCCGTCATACACGATATCGGCATAGGCCAGATCGTGGACGACCAGGATGTCATACTGCTTCGCCAGGGCGACGACCTTTTCAAAGAAGTCCAGCTCCACACACTGCGCCGTTGGATTCGAGGGAAAACCAAGGATCATCATCTTCGGCTTCGGGTAACTCTCGCGGATGGCGCGTTCCAGCTCGTTAAAGAAATCTACACCTTCCACCAGCGGCACCGAGCGCACCTGCGCCCCGGCAATCACCGCGCCATAGATATGAATCGGATAGCTGGGGTTTGGTACCAGCACCGTGTCGCCATGATCCAGGGTCGCCAGCATCAGGTGCGCCAGCCCCTCTTTCGAACCAATGGTGACGATCGCTTCCGATTCAGGATCGATGTCAACGTTATAGCGTTCTTCATACCAGCGTGAAATGGCGCGACGCAGGCGCGGGATCCCCCGCGAGGTAGAGTAACCATGGGTATCAGGCCGTTGGGCAACGGTGCAAAGTTTTTCCACGATATGCGGCGGCGTCGCGCCATCGGGATTGCCCATACTGAAATCAATAATATCCTCGCCGCGCCGGCGCGCAGCCATTTTCAGTTCAGCAGTAATATTAAAAACGTACGGGGGGAGACGATCGATACGCGTAAAACGGCGTTCAGGACTGGATTCAGCCATAGGTTCCTCTGATTAACGTTAGCGCCCGGACCGTCCGAGCGACGCTGCCGCTGTTGCGGCTCGTTTAGAAAATAACCTGAAAAAAAACATGTTGTCGAGAGGGCCGGTAAAAAATATTCCCTGGCATATAAAACGGGTATCGACGGCGCTAAATACGGCAGTTCATCGCCGGAATAGTCCAGAGTTGTATAAAGAGTGGTAACACATTGATATCTTTCTTAACACAGAATTTTATCGTTAAAAGCCTGAGCTGCCGCTCTCGCGGTGGCCTCCCATCAATCCCCTTTAAAAAGTATGCCTTTTCCTCATTATATTTCTGCGGCTGGTCTTCTGCCGTCAGGTTTTTTATCATGTTCTTTTCTGGCCACTGACGCGGCACACCCATGCACGAAATTTTTACGATGATGCTGGCGGTCTATGATCGTGCGGCCCTGATGCTTATTTGCCTGTTTTTCCTCATTCGCCTGCGCCTGTTCCGCGAACTGTTGCATAAGTCGGCCCATACGCCGAAAGAGCTGCTGGCCGTGACCGCCATTTTCTCGCTGTTCGCCCTGTTCAGCACCTGGTCCGGCGTTCCGGTGGAAGGCTCGCTGGTAAACGTACGCATTATCGCCGTCATGTCCGGCGGGATCCTGTTTGGTCCGTGGGTAGGGGCAATTGTCGGGGTAATTGCCGGCGTACACCGCTACCTGATTGATATCGATGGCGTCACCGCCGTGCCCTGCTTTATCACCAGCATTGTCGCAGGCCTGCTGTCGGGGTTGATTAACCGTAAAGTGGCCCGCGATCAACGGTGGAAAATCGGCATTCTGGCCGGCATGGTGTGTGAGACCCTGACCATGATCCTGGTGGTGGTCTGGGCGCCTTCCCTGAGCCTCGGCCTGGATATCGTCTCTAAAATTGGTATCCCGATGATCCTCGGCAGCGTCTGCATCGGTTTTATCGTGCTGCTGGTGCAGAGCGTGGAAGGGGAAAAGGAGGCCAGCGCGGCGCGGCAGGCAAAACTGGCGCTCGATATCGCTAACAAAACCCTGCCGCTGTTTCGTCACGTTAACAGCGATTCTCTGCGCCAGGTATGCGAGATTATCCGCCGCGACATTACCGCTGACGCGGTGGCGATCACTAATACCGAACATGTACTGGCCTACGTGGGCGTGGGGGAGGCCAACTATCAACACCACGACGATGTCATCAGCCCTACCACCCGACAAGCGATTCGTTATGGAAAAATCATTATAAAAAACAATGATGAAGCCCACCGCACGCCGGAGATCCACTCCTTGATGGTGATCCCGCTGTGGGAAAAAGGGGTGGTGACCGGCACGCTAAAAATCTATTACTGCCACGCCCATCGCATCACTTCGACGCTGCAGGAGATGGCGATTGGCCTGTCGCAAATAATCTCCACCCAGCTGGAAGTTTCCCGCGCCGAACAGCTGCGCGAGATGGCCAACAAAGCGGAGCTGCGCGCCCTGCAAAGCAAAATTAACCCGCATTTTTTATTCAATGCCCTGAACGCGATCTCCTCCTCGATTCGCCTTAATCCAGACACCGCGCGCCAGCTCATTTTTAATCTGTCACGCTACCTGCGCTATAACATCGAATTAAAAGACGATGAGCAGATTGATATCAAACGAGAGCTGTATCAGATCAAAGATTATATCGCCATTGAACAGGCGCGATTCGGCGACAAGCTGACGGTCATCTATGATATTGACGACGACGTCAGCTGCGTGATCCCGAGCCTGCTTATCCAGCCGCTGGTGGAGAATGCCATCGTTCATGGTATCCAGCCCTGTAAAGGCAAGGGGGTGGTGACGATCGGCATTAACGAGTGCGGCAATCGGGTTCGCATCAGCGTTCGCGACACTGGCAACGGCATCGATCCCGCCGTGGTCGCTCGCGTGGAAGCCGACGAAATGCCGGGAAATAAAATCGGCCTGCTTAACGTTCATCACCGGGTGAAGCTCCTCTACGGCGAGGGGTTGCATATCCGCACCCTGACGCCAGGAACAGAAATCGCCTTTTATGTCCCCAATCAACACACGCCGCAGGCGCTGACGGAGTCTCTGTTGTCATGAGCGGAGAAAAGATGAAAGTTATTATTGTGGAAGATGAGTTTCTGGCTCAGCAGGAGCTCTCCTGGCTTATCAACACCCACAGCCAGATGGAGATCGTCGGCAGCTTTGACGATGGCCTGGACGTACTGAAGTTTCTCCAGCACAACAAGGTCGATGCCATTTTTCTCGATATCAATATTCCGTCGCTGGACGGGGTTTTGCTGGCGCAAAACATCAGCCAGTTTGCCCATAAGCCTTTTATCGTTTTTATCACCGCGTGGAAAGAGCACGCCGTGGAAGCCTTTGAGCTGGAGGCGTTTGACTACATCCTGAAGCCCTACCAGGAGTCACGCATCATCAATATGCTACAAAAGCTAACCGCCGCCTGGCAGCAGCAAAATAACGTCGCTGCGGGAGCGACCAGCGCGGCGCCACGAGAAAACGACACCATCAATCTGATAAAAGATGAACGAATAATCGTCACCAGCATTCATGATATTTATTATGCCGAGGCGCATGAAAAGATGACGTTCGTCTATACCCGCCGGGAGTCATTCGTCATGCCGATGAACATCACCGAATTCTGCAGCAAACTGCCCACCGCACATTTCTTTCGCTGCCACCGCTCGTACTGCGTGAATCTCAGCAAGATCCGCGAAATTGAGCCGTGGTTTAACAATACCTATGTGCTGCGCCTGCGCGACCTTGAATTTCAGGTGCCGGTGAGCCGCAGTAAAGTGAAAGAGTTTCGCCAGCTGATGAATCTGTAGAGGCGGGAAGTCCCGCCATCCGGGCTACGACGGTAGCCCGGGAGGGATGCGCTTATAACACCTGGCCCAGCGTCTGACGCAGATGCGCGCCAGAGCCCAGCAGGCCCGGGTTTTCATGCACGATCAGGTAAACCGGAATATCCTGAACATAAGCTTTGAAACGGCCTTTGTCTTCAAAACCGCCGCGGAAGCCGGAGGCTTTAAAGAACTCCAGGAAGCGCGGCACGATGCCCCCGGCGATATACACGCCGCCAAAGGTCCCGAGAGTCAGCGCCAGGTTTCCGCCGAAGCGGCCCATAATGACGCAGAACAGCGATAGCGCCCGGCGACAGTCGGTACAACTGTCCGCCAGCGCTCGCTCGGTGACCTCGCGTGGCTGCAGGTTTTCCGGCAGGCGGCCATCAGACTTCACAATCGCGCGGTACAAATTGACCAGTCCGGGACCCGAGAGCACGCGTTCTGCGGAAACATGCCCCAGCTCGGCGCGCAGCTCTTCCAGAATAATCCCCTCTTCTTCGCTGTTCGGCGCAAAATCGACATGACCGCCTTCGCCCGGCAGGCTGACCCAGCGCTTGTCAACGTGCACCAGATGCGCCACGCCAAGCCCGGTTCCGGCGCCATAAACGGCGATCGGTTTGCCCGCTACCGGAGCGCTGCCGCCAAACTGAATGAGGTGCTCGGCTTTCAGCATCGGGATGGCCATGGAAACGGCGGTAAAATCGTTAATTATCTCCAGATGGGCAAAGCCAAGGTTGCGCTTCATTTCAGCGATGGAGAAGGCCCAGGTATGGTTGGTCATCGCTACCCAGTCGCCGGTGATCGGGCAGGCAATGGCGATACAGCCTTCGTTGACGGTCACCTGGTGCTCCTCCAGATAGACGCGCACCACCGCCTCCAGACTGGGATAATCGAGCCCGGAATAGGTCTTAGCACGAGAGATCTCTCCGCTCGCCAGATCACATAGCGCCAGGCGGGCGTTGGTCCCCCCGACATCTCCTACTAAAGCAAATTTTGTCATTCCGTTACGGCTCCGCTAAAGTCAAAATAATTCTTTTGGCACACTGTAAATTCATGGCGGCTTAACAACAACGTCCAACGCGCAGACGCCCCTTGTTTAGCGACACAGGTCACATTTAGTTTGTAATCTATGCAAGGTAGTCGGTAAACGACGCCGCGGGAATCAGACGCCGCCTTAACTTTATCGTTTCAGCACCATTTGCATCGACGGCCCCTACCGACGAAGGCAAAGTAGTGCTTCAGAACTTTGACAAGGACATTTTCATGCTCCATCCTCGCGCCAGAACAATGCTGATCCTGTCGGTGCCGGCCATCCTGATAGGTATCGCCTGCAGTCTGATCCTGATCGGCGCGATGAAGGTTGCCGCGCTGCTACAGCGCGTGCTGTGGAGCAATCTGCCCACCCAGTTGGGGATCAGCGCTGACAGCCCGCTATGGATTATCGCCATGCTCACGGCGACAGGGATCGCCGTGGGCCTGGTCGTCCGCTACAGCCCGGGACACGCCGGGCCGGATCCGGCGACCGAATCGCTCATTGGCGCCCCCATTGCCACCGGCGCGCTGCCCGGGCTGCTGGCCGCGCTGATCCTCGGCCTTGCCGGCGGCGTCAGTCTCGGCCCGGAGCATCCGATTATGGTGGTGAATATTGCGCTGGCCGTCGCCGTCGGTTCACGGCTGTTTCCGCGCGTCAGCTCGCTGGACTGGACCATCCTCGCGGCCTCAGGCACCATCGGCGCCCTCTTCGGCACCCCGGTGGCCGCCGCGCTGATTTTTTCGCAAACCCTCAACAGCAGCAACGAGTCGCCGCTGTGGGATCGTCTTTTTGCGCCGCTGCTTGCCGCCGCCGCGGGCGCGCTGACGACCGGGCTGTTTTTCCACCCACATTTCACGCTGCCGATCCCCCATTATGGCCAGATGCACTTCGTCGATATCATCAGCGGCATGATCGTCGCTCTGATTGCTATCGCCGTCGGCATGGTGGCCGTCTGGTGTCTGCCGCGCCTGCACGCCCTGATGCATCGCCTGAGAAATCCCATCCTGACGCTGGGCATCGGCGGGCTGCTGCTGGGGATCCTCGGGACCATTGGCGGCCCCTTAACGCTGTTTAAGGGGCTGGATGAGATGCAGCAGCTGGCTTTCAGTCAGACGCTAACCGCCGCGGATTTTCTGCTCATCGCGCTGGTCAAGCTGGCTGCGCTGGTGCTCGCCTCCGCCAGCGGCTTTCGCGGCGGGAGAATTTTCCCGGCGGTCTTCGTTGGGGTGGCGCTGGGGCTGATGCTGCATGCCCACGTGGATGCCGTGCCAGCGGCGATCACCGTCTCCTGCGCCATTCTCGGCATGGTGCTGGTCGTCACCCGCGACGGCTGGCTGAGCCTGTTTATGGCCGCCGTAGTGGTCCCGGATACGACGCTGCTGCCGCTGCTGTGCATTGTGATGCTCCCGGCCTGGCTGCTGCTGGCCGGGAGGCCGTTGATGATTGCTAAACGAACTGGCGACTAAACGCGGCTGTTTCGTTCCTCCAGCGCCTGCGTCACCGCACGCAGGAAATCGGGGATATCCATTTTCGGTAGCATCACTTCGACCAGGGTAAGGGTATCGGAGGTGATGCTTTCCGCCATCGCTTCCCGTAGCTCAGCCGTGTGCGTGACCCGCCAGCAGCGAGAAACAACGTCCGGGGCGAAAGCTTCCGGCAGCCGCTGCCAGTCCCACAGGGCGATGTCATTGTAGCGCTGCTCAGGGCCATGAATCGCCCGCTCCACGGTATACCCTTCGTTATTCAGCAACAGAATAAGCGGTTTTTGCTTATCGCGAAGCATAGAGCCCATCTCCTGAATCGTCAGTTGGGCGGCGCCATCGCCGACGATCAGCACCACCCGCCGCTCTGCCGCCGCGGTTTGCGCGCCATAGGCGGCCGGGAGGGTAAAACCAATCGACCCCCACAGCGGCTGAACGATCAGCGATGCCTCAGAGGGAAGCTTAAGCGCCGCGATGCCAAATGCCGCCGTCCCCTGATCGGCGAGGATAATATCGCCGGGGCGCAGCGCATCCTGCACTGTCGACCAGAAATTCTTCTGGGTTAACTCGCCTTCGCCCTCCTCTTCCACTTCCGGCGCCACGACCTGAGGCGCCGCCCACTCCGCCGCCAGCGGGGCGGAAAGCGTCATTAATGCAGCCAGAGCTTGATCCATCGGCACGCCGCTGAACCAGTGGTCGCCCACCCTGACGGCGAAGGGCTGGATCTCAATGGTCTTCTCCCGCGCCAGATGCTGGGTGAATCCCGCGGTGATAGTGTCGGTGAAGCGCGTACCAATGCAGATGATGGTGTCGGCGTTTTCAATCGCCTCCCGGGTCTGCGGGGCGCTGGCGATCCCGCTATAGGTCCCGACAAACCCGCTCAGCTGCTCATCGAACAACCCCTTGCCCATTAGCATGGTGGCGTGAGCGATGGGGGTTTTCGCCACCCACTCCCGGAGCGTGTTCTGCAGACCATAGCGTTGCGCCAGGAAATCCGCCAGCAGAGAAATGCGTCGGCTGCCCCGCAGCAGGCGGCTGGCATGTTCGCGGAACCCGGCGAGCTGGTTTTCATCCGCCGGAGCGGGCTCCACCAGTAAGCGCTGGGCTGGGGCAATCGCTGCTGCTCTGGCGACATCGGCCGGCAGCATCAGATAGCCGGGCCGATGATGCGTCAGCATATCGCGCAGGACACGGTCGATCTCATGGCAGGCGTTGCCGGCGGTCAGCAGCGCCTGGCTGCAGGTGATCTGCTCGCTCATGCGGGCGAAATGGCGAAAATCGCCATCGCCGAGGGTATGGTGCAGCAGTTCGCCACGCTGCTGAGCGCCGGTAGAGGGCGCGCCGACGATATGCAATACCGGAATATGTTCCGCATAGCTACCCGCAATGCCGTTCAGCGCGCTCAGTTCGCCGACGCCGTAGGTGGTCAGCAGCGCACCGGCCCCTTTGATGCGCGCATATCCGTCAGCGGCATAGGCCGCATTCAGCTCGTTGGCGCAGCCGACCCAGCCTAATGCGCTGTGCGCGATGACGCGATCGAGAAACTGTAAGTTGTAATCCCCTGGTACGCCGAACAAGCGGTCAATACCGCAGTCAACGAGGCGATCCAGCAGATAATCCCCAATAGTGTAGGTCGGTTGCATGTCCATTATCCTCATTTTGGTGCAGGTGTAATTTGAGTATTGAATAAGCGATCCGCCTGTCCAGAAGGGGGACGATAAAGCCGGTGTAAAGCAATAGTTACGCCCAAAAAGCAGTGTACTCCATGCAGAACATTGATTAGTGTAAACGTATACACACCCTATTTTATCTGCGGAGGAAGAATGGTTTACCAGGCAAGCACGACGCGATATCAAACGATGGAGTATCGTCGCTGCGGGCGCAGCGGCCTTCAGCTCCCGGCGATTTCTCTCGGCCTGTGGCACAACTTTGGCGACGAAACGCGCGTGGAGATCAGCCGGCAGATGCTCCTGCACGCGTTTGACCTTGGCATAACTCATTTCGACCTCGCCAACAACTATGGGCCGCCGCCGGGTTCAGCAGAGAGCAATTTTGGCCGCATTCTGAAAGAGGCGCTCCAGCCCTATCGCGATGAGTTGATCATCTCCACCAAAGCGGGCTACACCATGTGGGACGGCCCGTACGGCGACTGGGGCTCACGCAAATATCTGGTGGCCAGTCTTAACCAGAGCCTGCAGCGCATGGGGCTGGAGTATGTCGATATTTTTTATCATCACCGCCCGGACCCGCAGACCCCACTGATGGAAACAATGCGTGCGCTCGATCATCTTGTCCGTCAGGGTAAAGCGCTGTACGTCGGGATCTCCAACTATCCGCTGGCCCAGGCGCAGGAGGCGGTGAAGATCCTTAACGACCTCGGTACGCCCTGCGTCATTCACCAGCCCCGCTATTCGATGTTCGAACGCAGTGCGGAAGAGGGGCTGCTGGATTTTCTGCAGACGGAAGGGGTGGGAAGTATAGCGTTTTCACCGCTGGCGGGCGGACAGCTTACCGATCGCTATCTGAACGGTATCCCGGCCGACTCTCGCGCCGCCAGCAGCAGTCGTTTTCTGCAGCCGGAGCAACTGACCGCCGCGCGATTAGAAAAAATTCGTCAGCTAAATACGATAGCGGAAGAGCGCGGGCAGAAGCTGTCGCAGATGGCGCTGGCCTGGGTTCTGCGCGAGGAGAAAGTGACCTCCGTGCTGATCGGCGCCAGCAAAACCGCGCAGCTGGATGATGCCGTCGGCATGCTGCAGAATCGCCATTTCAGCACCGAAGAGTGCACGGCCATCGACGCCATCCTTGCGCTGTAAAGCAAATGTTACTTTAGCAAAAAGTGCTCTTTTCTGCGCTTTCGGAGTTCGTCCGATGCGGCGGGTCTTTACCGGCCCGTAATATCAGGTTAACAGGCCGCTTACGGCCCCGATCGTGAAGGAGAAGAGTATGTTCAGGTCACTGATTCTGGCAGCAGTACTGCTGGCCGCAGCGCCACTAGTCGCTAACGCTGGTGAAATCACCCTGCTGCCATCGGTAAAATTACAAATAGGCGATCGTGACAATTACGGTAACTACTGGGACGGTGGCGGCTGGCGCGACCGTGATTACTGGCGTCGTCACTATGAATGGCGTGATAACCGTTGGCATCGACATGACAACGGCTGGCACCGCGGCTGGGACAAGGGTAAAAATAAAGCCTGGGAGCGCGGCTATCGTGCTGGCTGGAGCGACCGCGACGACCACCGCGGCGGCTGGGGACGAGGCCCGGGCGGACGTGGCCATGGCCATGGCCATGGTCATCACTAACAGACGAAAAGGGGAGCCCATTGGCTCCCCTTTGCTTTAACCAGCGCGGGTCAAGAACTACGCCACGCCGAGCAGCGATCCCACAATTAACCAGCCGTTCAGACTCACCACAATGACGACAATCACCCAGCCAGTGACTCTCACCCAGCGGGTATTCACCAGGTCGCCCATCAGTTGCGCATTGCTGGTAAATATCAGCAGCGGCACCAGAGCAAGCGCAATACCAAAGCTCAGCAGCACCTGACTCATCACCAGGATACGCGTAGGATCCAGCCCCAGCAGGATCACCACAAACGACGGCAGCATGGTGACCGCCCGGCGAAACCACAGCGGAATATGAAAGCGGATAAACCCCTGCATGACGACCTGCCCTGCCAGGGTACCCACTACCGTCGATGATAAACCTGCAGCGACCAGGCTCAGACCAAAGATGGTCGCCGCCGCGTGGCTCAGCAGTGGCTCCAGCGTTCTGTAAGCCTGATCGAGATCGGCGACGCCGGTATGGCCGTTGAAATGGAATGCCGCCGCGGCGGTCGCCATCATCGCCAGGTTGACAAACCCGGCAATGGTCATGGCGATCGCCACATCCCAGCGGGTCGCGTTATAGCGTTCTTTCCGCGTACCGCCGTGCAGATGCTGGGTAAGCGAGGAATGTAAGTAGATAACGTGCGGCATAATGGTCGCCCCCAGTACCCCGGCGGCTAAGAATACCGCCTCGCCGTTGGGCAGCGTAGGGATCACCAGCCCTTTTGTCAGGGGGGCCAGCGCGGGCTGAGAAAAGATCAACTCCACGACATAGGCCACAGCGACAAACAACAGCAGCCCGCCGATCACCTTCTCCAGCGGCTTTTGCCCGCGCCGCTGCAGCATCAGGATCAGGAAGGTCGCCACCCCGGTCAGCACCGCCCCCTGCAGAAGCGACACGCCCAGTACCAGCTTAAAGCCAATCGCAGCGCCGATAAATTCAGCCAGGTCGGTGGCCATCGCAATGATTTCCGCCTGCACCCAATAGAACCACACCACCGGTCGCGGGTAATGGTCACGGATCTGCTCGGCCAGATTTTTGCCGGTGGCAATGCCCAGTTTGGCAGAGAGCACCTGGATCAGCATCGCCATCAGGTTGGCCCATACCACGACCCACAGCAGCTGATAGCCAAAGCTGGCGCCAGCCTGAATGTTAGTGGCGAAATTACCGGGATCGATATAGCCAATGGCAGCGACGAAAGCGGGCCCCATGAGGGCGAGCTTCACCTTGCGCGCGGCGCGACTACTGCTATTCTCAACGCGACTGCTAGTCATCTTCTGCCTCTGGAAATATAGCCTTTGCTATGTTTCATGCTATCAAAATGCGAATGATTATCAAATTCATTTAAAATGGAGATAATGATTGCTGTGATAGGCGGGAACAATAGCTGGCCGGAAATGAAAAACGGGCGTTAGAACACGAGAGCGTGCCCAGTACTAAGAGTAGTACAAGAATGCAACTTTTAAAACCTTTACGTAACATAACAAAAGTGGATGTTTGATCACTATTTTTGCCATTGGTCACAGTTCCTTGCAATAGTGTGCAATTGATCTCGTTTTCTTTAAAGCCGTTGCATAGAATGTGCACGGAAATTTAACCTGCCTCATATTTGGAGCAACTATGGACCGCGTCTTGCATTTTGTCCTCGCGATCGTTGTGGTGGCTATACTGGCCCTGTTGGTCAGTCACGACCGTAAAAAGATCCGTATTCGTTATGTTGTTCAACTGCTTGTCATCGAAGTCCTGCTGGCCTGGTTCTTCCTGAACTCCGATATTGGTCTGGGTTTTGTGAAAGGCTTCTCTGAGATGTTTGAAAAGCTTCTCGGGTTTGCCAACGAAGGGACAAACTTCGTGTTCGGCAGCATGAACGATAAAGGTCTGGCCTTCTTCTTCCTTAAGGTTCTGTGCCCTATCGTCTTCATTTCCGCGTTGATCGGTATTTTGCAGCATATTCGTATCCTGCCGATTGTCATCCGCGCCATCGGTACCGTTCTGTCGAAAATCAACGGCATGGGCAAGCTGGAATCCTTCAACGCCGTGAGCTCGCTGATCCTCGGTCAGTCGGAAAACTTTATCGCCTATAAAGATATTCTCGGCAAAATGTCGCGCAACCGCATGTACACCATGGCGGCGACGGCGATGTCCACCGTGTCGATGTCGATCGTAGGCGCGTACATGACCATGCTGCAGCCGAAGTATGTCGTCGCGGCGCTGGTGCTCAACATGTTCAGCACCTTTATCGTTCTGTCATTGATTAACCCGTACCGCGTGGAAGAGAGCGAAGAAAATCTGCAGATGTCGAATCTGCACGAAGGCCAGAGCTTCTTCGAAATGCTGGGCGAGTACATTCTGGCGGGCTTTAAAGTCGCGATTATCGTGGCGGCGATGCTGATCGGCTTCATCGCACTGATCTCGGCCCTGAACGCCCTGTTCGCCACCGTGACCGGCTGGTTCGGCTACAGCATCTCCTTCCAGGGGATCCTCGGCTATATCTTCTACCCGGTTGCCTGGGTGATGGGTGTGCCGGCAAGCGAAGCGCTGCAGGTGGGCAGTATTATGGCCACCAAGCTGGTCTCCAACGAATTCGTCGCCATGATGGATCTGCAGAAAATCGCCTCGACGCTCTCTCCGCGTGCGGAAGGCATTATCTCTATCTTCCTGGTCTCCTTCGCCAACTTCTCATCTATCGGCATCATCGCCGGGGCGATCAAAGGCTTGAACGAAGAACAGGGTAACGTGGTTTCTCGCTTCGGTCTGAAGCTGGTCTACGGCTCCACGCTGGTTAGCGTGCTGTCCGCCTCGATTGCGGCACTGGTTCTGTAACAGGCGCCAGTCATCTAAGCCGGGCAATGCCCGGCTTTTTTTTACCCGTCATTCGCCCAACGGCTGAGGCTTACCGACCAGGTAACCCTGCAGATAATTCACGCCCAGTTCCAGCAGGCGCGCTTTTTGCGGTTCGCTTTCGACATATTCCGCCACCACGCTCATCTGTTTCGCCCGCGCCATTTCGACAATCGATTTCACCATAATGGCGTCCAGCGGGTCCGTCAGAATATCGCGGACGAAGCAGCCGTCAATCTTAATGATATCGGCCTGCAGATGCTTCAGTCGTTCATAGTTCGCATAACCGGTGCCAAAGTCATCAATGGCGATAGCGCAGCCAAACGCGCGCAGCGCGTCGAGATTTTGCTGGCTGGTGTCGGCATTGGAGAAAGCCTGCTCTTCGGTCACCTCAATGGTGATAAGATCTGGCGAAATGCGATAGCGTTGAAAGAGCGCGATAATCTGCGCCGCGCTATCCTTTTGCATCAGGGTTGAAGGCAGCAGGTTGACCGAGAACCGCTGGCCGGGATGCTGATGGAGCGAACTGAACAGGGTCTCCAGCACCAGCATGTCAAAACGCTGGCTGAGGTTAAACTGCACAATCAGCGGAATAAACTGATCCGGCATAATGACGCTATCGCCACAGCGCATGCGCGTGAGGATCTCATGATAGCCCTCCCCCTCCGCGTTTTGAATCGGTTGCGCATAGAGCACCAGCGCCCGCTCTTTGAGAACCTGCTTGACGCGCATCAGGAGGCGTACCTGCTCGGTGGTTTGATCCACCACCAGCTCCTGCTCCTCATCCAACGCCAGTACCCGGCGTTCACTGCCCGCCTGTTCGGAAAGCCAGCTGAGCTGGCCCAGCATCTGGTGCAGCGTCTCACCCTGACCGTCATCACGGCTCCATGCCGCGCCAAACTCAAGATCCAGCGGCTGATTATGCCAGCTGAACTTTTTGTGGTTGAGGATGGCGACCATATGGTTTAGCCGCGCCGCAGGGTCCGGCCCGTCAAGCACGAGGATCAATTCGCTGCCGGGAACCTGGAAGACTTTATCCGTTGCCCCCAACAGCGGCTGAAGCGCCCGGATGATTTGCCGTTTACAGTCCACCCCCATCATTAGCCCATAATGTCGGCTAAGAAAATCGAGATTATCGATACGCAAGCTGCAGATAGCCTGCAGAGGACTACTCTGTAAATGGCTCACCAGCGCGCGCAGATTAGGTAAGCCCGTCAGCGGATCCTCTTCCGCCTGGCTACGCCAGCGGCGTTTATTGCGATCGCTACGGGCATAGGTGTCTGCCATATAAAACAAACAGATAGTGAAGGAGATCAGGACCGACAGCACAAAGGATAATGAATACTCGCTTTGGACGCCCTGGAGAAAGTTTTTATTATACACCACCAGCAAAAAGGCTGAGACAGACCATGAAATACGCAGCAGCGCATGACCAATCCGGCTAATCCCGATAAAGTAGACAATAAATATCACCGGAACTAAATAACCGGCAATAAATTCAGACTGATACGGCGCACACAGTAAAGTTAATAAAAGCGCCAGCGAGATAAACCAATATAGGGTAAAAGAACGATGTTTGGGTGCCAGCCATGGTAAACATTCCTGACGCCAGAAACGTCGGGCATAGTGCGGACTGATAATCATCCGCATTGGATAATAAAGAAACGTCGTAAAAATTAATGCCGCGCTGATTAAACTTTGGATATCTATTACGGTATAAATCAACGGCATACTACCAAAGTAACTGGTAATAGATAATGGAAACGCAAAATATTGCCCGGCAAGGTACATGGTGATTTTCAACAGCACCGGCGCGAAGAAGCCGCCCCAGAAGATCCGCGCCCCCATATGTTTCGCCGTGGGGCCACATCGCCAGCGCTTGCCCACCATCAGGCGTAAAACAGCGCAGGAGACAAACACAGCAAACAGCTGACAAAAGAGCAGAATAAGCGCCTGTGACAGCGTTAATTCAATGAGAAAGCTATTGGTAATGGCAAACGCGAGAATTAATGGTGCGATCGCATAGCGGCCAAAGATAAAAATAACAGAAAACATCACGCTGATTGGTAGCCAGGCAATATAAATAAGATTGCCATCAATAACCGTTTGCGGTGAAATAAAACGAGCCAGCGGAATAGCGACTAAACTGACGAGAAAGGCCAACAGAGTTTTTTTGATATTAATGTTAATTTTATCAAGCATTATTGTTAATTAAAACTCCGGCAACCTCATTACGTTTAATGGGGGAAATGTTATGTTGCTTATTTAGGGCAGGCAAGGTGAATTATCAGGAAAAAGTCTGAAATTACTTTCGATTTTAATAGCTGGAGATTAACTGACTTAACCAGAAAGTGCTTTACATGAAAACAGCTAAAAACAAAAACCCCCGCCGAGGCGAGGGTTCTGAATTTTGGTGGAGCTAAGCGGGATCGAACCGCTGACCTCTTGCATGCCATGCAAGCGCTCTCCCAGCTGAGCTATAGCCCCACAGGACCTCTTTACGAACCAAATCTGCTGGGTGCAGAATTTGGTGGAGCTAAGCGGGATCGAACCGCTGACCTCTTGCATGCCATGCAAGCGCTCTCCCAGCTGAGCTATAGCCCCGTAACGTAAAGCGTGTCGTGTTGACGGGCGGCATAATATGAATTCCTCGCTCAGGTGTCAACGGCAAAATTATCCTTCGCAATTCAATCGCTGAAAAAGCAGGCAACTTGCTGACATTGCGAGCCTTATCGCAGCCAGAAGTTAAACAGGTCACTTTTTCACGTAAAAGGATGCTATAACATGTGCAGCTAATTCCCATACATTTACTCAGGAAATAGTATGCTCAAGGAACGAATGACACCTGAAGAAATCGCCCACCTGACCGGCTATAGCCGGCAAACCATCAATAAATGGGTGCGGAAAGAAGGCTGGCAAACCTCTCCGCGGCCTGGCGTCCAGGGTGGCAAAGCGCGGCTGGTCCATGTCAATGAGCAAGTCAGGGAGTTTATCCGCAGCGCTCAGCGCGTGGCAGAGACACCAGGCGCCTATTCTACCCACGACAGCGATCTGGAATCGCTGCTGCTGACCCTTAGCAAAGAGCTCACTCCCAGCGAGCAGAAGCAGCTGATGTCGCTGTTGCTGCGCGAAGGGATCACCGGGTTACTGCTTCGGTTAGGGATCCGCGATCGGTAAAGCATGATGAAACTGAAAGATAAAATGACACCCGCAGAGCTCGCCGACTGCCTGGGACTGGCCAGACAAACGATCAATCGCTGGGTTCGCCAGCAAAAATGGCGCACGGAAGCGATACCCGGCGTCAAAGGAGGACGCGCGCGACTGGTGGTCATCGACAAACCGGTGCTCGAATTTCTGACCAATGCGCCTGCCAGGCGCCATCTGTTTACCGACAATCATTTGGCGGAATCGCCCGGCGCTTATCTGGTCAATGAGGCTGACGTGGTCTGGCGGCAAATCACGGAAACCCTGCAACTGATGACTCCGGCCGAACAGCTGCAGCTTCGCGATCTGCTGGCCCGGGAAGGGATTAGCGGCTTTCTTGCCCGCCTCGGCATCGCCAGCCCGGCGTAACAGACAAAAAACGGCAGGAGTAACCTGCCGTTGTTTCATCCACGTCCCAATCAGGACGCCTGACCTTCACGTTCAGCGATAAAAGCCAGCGCTTTGTTGATACGCTCAACGCTACGGGATTTACCGATAGCGTGGACGGTGACGTCAAGCGCAGGAGACTGCCCTGCCCCGGTAACCGCCACGCGCAGCGGCATGCCGACTTTACCCATGCCGACTTCCAGCTCATCAGCGGTTGCCTGAATTGCATGGTGGACGTTCTCCGCTGTCCAGTCGCCGATCGCCGCCAGCTTGTCGCGAACCACTTCCAGCGGCTGACGCGCCACCGGACGCAGATGTTTCTTCGCCGCATCGGCGTCGAACTCATCGAACTCTTCATAGAAGTAGCGGCAGCTCTGAGCAATCTCTTTCAGCGTTTTGCAACGCTCGCCCAGCAGTTTCACCAGCTCGGCCAGCTGTGGGCCATTACGGGTATCGATATTTTCCTGCTCGATGTGCCACTGCAGATGCGTCGCCACGTATTCCGCCGGCAGCGTATTGATGTAGTGATGGTTCAGCCACAGCAGTTTGTCGGTGTTGAACGCACTCGCGGATTTGCTGACCGCCCCCAGCGAAAAGAACTCGATCATCTCTTCGCGGGTGAAGATCTCCTGATCGCCATGGGACCACCCCAGACGTACCAGATAGTTAAGCAGCGCTTCCGGCAGGTAGCCGTCGTCACGATACTGCATCACGCTCACCGCACCGTGGCGTTTGGACAGTTTTTTACCGTCATCGCCGTTGATCATCGACACGTGGGCGTAAACCGGCACCGGCGCATTCAGCGCTTTGAGGATGTTGATCTGGCGCGGTGTGTTGTTGATATGATCTTCACCACGGATCACATGGGTGATCGCCATATCCCAGTCATCTACCACCACGCAGAAGTTATAGGTCGGGGAACCATCGGTACGACGAATGATCAGATCGTCCAGCTCCTGGTTGCTGAACTCGATAGGTCCGCGGATCTGATCGTCAAAGATCACCGACCCTTCCTGCGGGTTGGCAAAACGCACCACGCACGGCTCATCGTCGGCATGATGCTCGTGGCTATGGCGGCAGCGGCCATCGTAACGCGGCTTCTCACCGTTCGCCATTTGCTCTTCGCGCAGCGCTTCCAGACGCTCTTTCGAGCAATAACATTTATAAGCGGTGCCAGCTTCCAGCATCTCATCGATCACGTTGTTATAACGGTCGAAACGTTTGGTCTGGTAATAAGGGCCCTCATCCCATTGCAGATTCAGCCAGTTCATGCCATCCATGATGGCTTCAATTGCTTCCGGGGTGGAGCGTTCGAGATCGGTGTCTTCAATACGCAGCACAAACTCACCGCCGTGGTTACGAGCAAAAAGCCAGGAATAGAGAGCAGTACGCGCACCGCCAACGTGCAGATAGCCTGTTGGGCTTGGCGCGAAGCGAGTTTTGATTTTCATGAATTGGCCTTACGTTTAATAAAGATGCCGATAGCCGGCAATGTCCGGTGGAAATTATGGGTCAATATTCTAACACCGTGGGCTGATTCCTCAATGTTGATCCCGTCGGAACGTCACGGTTTGCCATTTTTGTTTATAAATCATGCTACGCCGCCGGTTTTACGATCGCTTTGTTTAATTTTACGACGAACGAACGAATTCTTTAGAAAAGGCGTTGACTCATTTTCAACTCTCCCTATAATGCGACTCCACACAGCGGGGGTGATTAGCTCAGCTGGGAGAGCACCTCCCTTACAAGGAGGGGGTCGGCGGTTCGATCCCGTCATCACCCACCACTACTTAACGTAGTCTCCGCCGTGTAGAACAGAAAATTGAGAAGTGGGTGATTAGCTCAGCTGGGAGAGCACCTCCCTTACAAGGAGGGGGTCGGCGGTTCGATCCCGTCATCACCCACCACTTTCTCGCCAGCTGGATTTTCTGTCAAAATGTGAAGTACCGAAGTGGGTGATTAGCTCAGCTGGGAGAGCACCTCCCTTACAAGGAGGGGGTCGGCGGTTCGATCCCGTCATCACCCACCACTTCGGGTCGTTAGCTCAGTTGGTAGAGCAGTTGACTTTTAATCAATTGGTCGCAGGTTCGAATCCTGCACGACCCACCAATGTAAAAAGGCGCCCTAAAGGCGCCTTTTTGCTATGCGCAGTTTGCGGTCTTGCCGCGAGTTCCCCCGCAGCACTCCCCCTGTCAGCGCTGATACAGCGGATCTTCCACCCTCGCAGCGGTTAAATTTGCCCCTTCTTCACGCACAATTTCCCATAACGCCTGAGCGGCGGTCGACAGCGAGCGATTTTTCCGGCATGCCAGCATCAACTGCCGCTCCATCACCGGGGTCAGCCGCTTCACCGTCAGATGGCTCCCCTGCGGTAACGGCAGCGCCAGCGCCGGCAGAACGCTGATGCCAATTCCCGATTCTACCATCGGAAACAGCGTTGCCGGGTGACCAATCTCCTGCACAATGTTCGCCCGGATAGCCAGCCGGCTAAGGGCCGCATCAATCAGCGGACGGCTGCCGGAGGCATAGTCCTGCAGGATCAGTCTCTCATCCTGCAGCGCTTGCCACGGCACCTCCGTCAGGCCGGCAAAAGGATGATCCTCCCGGCAGAGCAGCAAAAAAGGTTCCGCCAGGACCACTTCACACTGCAGATCTGCCGCCGGGCCGGGGTCGATCACAATGCCGAAATCCACTTCCCCATGGCGAATACTCTCCAGCACCCACTGCTGGGGCCGATCGTGCAACACAAAATCGATATCTGGATAACGACGGTTGCTGTGAGCAATACACTGCGGAATCAGGTGGGCGGAAATCGTCTGACTGGCGGCGACCTTGACGGTACCGCTCATCTGCTGGCCGACGCGCCCGGCGTCGCGCAGGGTAATCGTCAACTCATCGAGCAAACGCTCCAGCCGCCCCGCCAGCTGCTGACCCGCTTCGGTGAGCACGACTTCGCGAGTGGTACGGTCGAGTAGCCGGACGCCGGTCTGATGCTCCAGCTCTTTGACGCTATGGCTGACGGCCGACTGACTTAAGCCAATCATCTCCCCTGCCCGGCTGAAGCTTCTGGCCCGGGCGACGGTGACGAATACTTTTAACTGACGCAGAGAGTAATTCATCTTTTTTATTCATGAATAGATGCAATAAATCAATTTTATTTCTCAAATGAAAAAAAGCACAATAGCGCATCTCTTTTCAGGAGCGTTTATGAAACTTTTCCGCATTCTCGATCCGTTTACGGCAACCCTGGTCACCGTTGTCCTGCTGGCCTCATTCTTCCCCGCCCGTGGCGCTTTCGTTCCCTTCTTTGAACATCTGACCACCGCCGCCATTGCCCTGCTGTTTTTTATGCACGGCGCTAAACTCTCCCGGGAAGCGATTATCGCCGGCGGCAGCCACTGGCGTTTGCATCTGTGGGTGATGTGCAGCACCTTTATTCTCTTCCCGGTACTCGGGGTTCTGTTTGCCTGGTGGGCGCCGGTGAATGTCGATCCGATGCTCTACAGCGGCTTTATCTATCTGTGCATTCTGCCGGCCACCGTGCAATCCGCTATCGCCTTTACCTCACTGGCCGGAGGCAACGTCGCGGCGGCGGTGTGCTCAGCCTCGGCCTCCAGCCTGCTGGGGATCTTTGTTTCACCCCTGCTGGTTGGCGTCCTGATGAACCTTCATGGCGCAGGCGGCAGCCTCGAGCAGGTCGGTAAAATCATGCTGCAGCTGCTGCTGCCTTTCGTACTCGGTCACTTATCACGGCCGTGGATCGGCAACTGGGTGGCGAAGCATAAGAAGTGGATTGGTAAGACCGACCAGACCTCGATTCTGCTGGTGGTTTACTCCGCCTTTAGCGAGGCAGTGGTGAATGGCATCTGGCATAAAGTCGGTCTGGGATCGCTGCTGTTTATCGTGGTGGTCAGCCTGGTGCTGCTGGCCATTGTCATCGCCGTTAACGTGTTCGTCGCCCGCCGCTGCGGCTTTAACAAAGCCGATGAGATTACCATCGTCTTTTGCGGTTCGAAAAAGAGTCTGGCCAACGGCATCCCGATGGCCAATATTCTCTTCCCGACCTCCATCCTCGGCATCATGGTGCTGCCGCTGATGATCTTCCACCAAATCCAGCTGATGGTCTGCGCGGTGCTGGCGCGGCGCTACAAGCAGCAAACCGATGCGCGTCTCGCTGAGGAAAAGGCCAACGCCGCCAAAGCTTAACGCGCTTTCTTCAGGGGCTGAACCAGATCGCTCAGCCCCTCGGTTTTAATCAGCAGGGTCAACGCCATCAGCTCGCCGAGATGGCCGGCAGGAAACTGATCCTTACGCGCAAACCACAGTAAATACTCTTCCGGGACATCGATTAAACGACGTCCCTTGTATTTACCGAACGGCATCTCAGTATTGGCTATTTCGACCAGCTGCGCTTTATCCACGTTATTCTCCCAGCAGACGCATCATTTCGGCTTCGTCAATCACCTCAATGCCCAGCTCCTGCGCTTTCGCCAGCTTAGAACCCGCCGCTTCGCCGGCAATCACCAGGTCAGTTTTCTTCGACACGCTGCCTGCCACCTTCGCCCCCAGCGCGACGAGACGCGCTTTGGCGTCATCCCGCGATAGCTGACTCAGGCTGCCGGTCAGGACCACGGTTTTACCCGCAAACGGGCTATCAATCTCTTCCGCCTTCACCACGACTGGCGCCGGCCAGTGAACGCCTTCGGCCAGCAGCTGCGCGATGACATCGCGGTTACTCTCTTCGGCAAAGAAGTTGAAGGTATGGGTGGCAACCACGATGCCAACATCAGGGACCTTTTGCAGCTCCTCAATGGAAGCCTGCTCCAGGGCTTCAAGAGTGCCGAAATGCGCCGCCAGGGCCGCCGCTGTCGCTTCGCCTACCTCGCGAATACCCAGAGCGTAGAGGAAGCGTGCGAAGGTCGTCTCTTTGGCTTTTTCCAAAGCATTGACCACATTTTGCGCGGACTTCGGCCCCATCCGATCCAGCCCGGTGAGTTTCCCGGCGCTCAGGCGGAACAGATCCGCCGGCGTATGGACATACTCTTTCTCCACCAGTTGGTCGATGATCTTGTCACCCATGCCGTCAACGTCGAGCGCGCGACGGGAGACGAAGTGCTTAAGCGACTCTTTACGCTGCGCGCCGCAGATAAGGCCGCCTGTACAGCGGGCTACCGCCTCGCCCTCCACTCGCTCAACGTCGGACTGACATACCGGGCAGTGGGTCGGGAAGACAACATCCCGGGCATCCGCCGGACGCTCGGAAAGCACCACATTGACCACCTGCGGGATCACATCGCCTGCCCGACGAATCACTACCTTGTCGCCGATTTTCAGACCTAAGCGTTCGATTTCATCGGCGTTATGTAGGGTGGCATTGCTCACCAGCACGCCGGCGACATGGACCGGCTCCAGGCGCGCCACTGGCGTGATCGCCCCGGTGCGCCCTACCTGGAACTCCACATCCCGGACGAAAGTCATCTGCTCCTGTGCCGGGAACTTAAAGGCCACGGCCCAGCGCGGCGCGCGGGCCACAAAACCCAACTGCTCCTGCAGCGCCAGCGAATCGACTTTGATCACCACGCCATCAATGTCAAAGCCCAGATGAGGACGATCTTCCTCGACTTTACGATAGTAAGTGAGCACTTCCTCGGGAGTATGACACAGGGTGACGCGATCGCTCACCGGCAGTCCCCATGCTTTGAACTGCTGCAAACGGGCCGAGTGGCTGGCCGGCAGCTCACCGCCCTCCAGCACGCCAACGCCGTAGCAGAAGAAAGTAAGCGGTCGCTTCGCAGTGATGCGCGGATCGAGCTGGCGCAGCGAACCCGCCGCCGCATTACGCGGGTTAGCAAACACTTTTCCGCCGGTGCGGCGCGCTTCTTCATTGATTTTTTCAAACCCGGCCTGCGGAAGGAAAACCTCACCACGCACCTCAAGACGTGCCGGGATATTCTCGCCATGCAGCTTGAGGGGGATAGTGCGAATGGTTCGCACATTGGAGGTAATATCCTCGCCGGTGGTACCGTCGCCGCGGGTCGCGGCCTGCATCAGTACGCCGTTTTCGTAGAGAATACTCACCGCGAGGCCGTCGAGCTTAAGCTCGCAGCAGTAGGTGAGATCGTCAGTGCTTTTCAGGCGATCCTGTACCCGCTTGTTGAAGGCGAGAAAGCTCTCTTCATCAAACACGTTATCCAGCGACAGCATCGGCACTTCATGGCGGATCTGGCTGAAGGCAGTTAGTGGCGCCGCCCCCACCCGCTGAGTCGGCGAGTCCGGGGTAATCAGCTCCGGATGTTGACTCTCCAGCTCGCGCAGCTCGCGCATCAGGCGGTCATATTCCGCATCGGGCACTTCCGGTGCGTCCATAACGTGGTACAGATATTCATGATGGCGAAGCGTGGTTCGCAGTTCAGTCAGTTGTTGTTCGATCGGTTCCATATCACACCATCAATGATAAAAAACCCCCGACAGGCGGGGGTTGAGAAGGAGTTGAGATAACGCGGGACGTCAGGCGTTCGCGTCTTTCACTTCGCGAATACGATCCTGGTATTCACGCAGTTTTTGCGGCGTCATCATGCGACGCTGATCGTCAAGCACCACACCGCCCACTTCATCGGCGATATACTGCGCAGACTGCAGCATCAGCTTGAAGTTCTGCAGTTCATCACCGTAGGAAGGGACCTGCATAAAAATAGTCACCCCAGGGGTCATCATATCCGCCATGCTGTCCGGATTGAAGGTCCCCGGCTTCACCATGTTGGCCAGACTGAACAGTACCGGGCCGCTGCCATCCGGACTCAGATGGCGGTGGAAAATATTCATTTCACCAAACTTGAAGCCGGCCTGCTGGATGCTGTTGATCAGCACCTCGCCGTTAAGCTGTGCGCCGTGATGGGCGGCGACGTTCATCACAATGACCGTCTCTTTACGCTCTTTCGGCTGCGGCGCGGCAGGCTGCTGCGGCTCTACCGGCTGCGGCTCGACCACGGCGGGCTGCGGCGCGGCAACAGGCTGTGGCACAGGCTGCTGCGGGGCGGCTGGCTGCGGCTGGGCAACGGTCGGCGTCACCGGCTGCGGTGCGACGGGCTGCTGCACAACGGGCTGCGGCTGATGTTGGGGTTGCACGGACGGCTGCGCGGGCTGCGGCTGTTGCCAGCCAGGCTGCGGAGCCGCATGCGGCACAGGCTGCTGTCCCTGCGGTTGAACCGGGGCCTGGCGCGGCGATTGCTGCGGCTGGCGAACCGGTTCATCAGGACGCACAGGCTGCTGCATCTGGCGCTCGTAAGGCGGCTGGTACTGGTGCTGCGGCGCCTGACGAGGGGCTTCATGCTCCCCATGCGCGCCGTGCGGGGCGTGAGTGACCGGATGAACGCGGACTTCACCTACGCCTTCAACATTATCATCAAAGTCTTCGTTTTCCGACTCATCGTCGCGCGACTTCATACGTTTCAGTGGGCGATCGCGAAACATCGAAGAACGTTCTTTACGGCTGGTCCAAAAACCATGTACCAGTAAAGCGATTATGGCGATCGCGCCAACAATGATTAATATCAGACGCAAATCCTGCATCATTATATTCTCTGTTGTTCTAACACCTTGCCACCACGGCAAACATTTACTCACTAAGAGTATTTGCCGATTACCTCAAGTGCAAGTGCGTCGGTCGCTTTCACCACATAAAGATGAACTAAATCGTGCTTTTTGCTGTTTTTTCGAACATTTCCTAACTGGTTATTGTCTGGCGACCCGATAAAATAAGCGAGCATTCACACTGGATGTTAAAAAAGGAGCATTGCCTGGCTATGGTTTCATCATCCGCACCGACCCCGCGTAGCGGCGTTTATTATTTTTCGCAGGGCTGGAAACTCATCGGGCTGCCTGGCATACGGCGTTATGTCTTTTTGCCTTTGCTGGTTAACGTGCTGCTGATGGGCGGAGCCTTCTGGTGGCTGTTTACCCGTCTCGACAGCTGGATCCCCTCGCTGATGAGCCATGTGCCGGACTGGTTGCAGTGGCTGAATTACCTGCTGTGGCCGGTGGTGGTGCTCTCGATTCTGCTGGTGTTTGGTTACTTCTTTTCGACTATCGCCAACTGGATAGCTGCGCCGTTCAGCGGCCTGCTGGCGGAACAACTTGAAGCGCGTCTGACTGGCGCCACCCCGCCGGATGTCGGCGTCTTTGGCATCATGAAGGATATTCCGCGCATCATGAAACGTGAGTGGCAGAAGCTGGCCTGGTACCTGCCCCGTGCCATCGTGCTGTTGCTGCTCTACTTTATACCCGGCGTTGGCCAGACGGTGGCCCCGGTACTCTGGTTCCTGTTCAGCGCATGGATGCTGGCAATTCAATACTGCGATTACCCCTTTGATAATCACAAGGTCCCCTTCAGGACCATGCGCGAAGCGCTGCGCAGCCGCAAAGTGATGAATATGCAGTTTGGGGCGCTCACCAGTCTGTTTACCATGATCCCGGTGTTAAACCTGGTGATCATGCCAGTGGCCATCTGCGGCGCCACCGCAATGTGGGTCGATTGTTATCGCGATAAACACGCGGTCTGGAAATAGCCCCAACATGTTCACCCCGGGAGCGGCTGAGGCCGCTCCTTATATCTCGCTTATTCCTTCTTGCTTATCATTATTTCCCTTCCGCATATAGATATGCTAAATCCTTACTTCCGCATATTCTTTAAGCGGGTATGCTGATGCCGTACCCCCAAATTTCATACAGTTAAGGACGGGCCATGAGTAAGATTTTTGAAGACAACTCCCTGACTATCGGTCACACGCCGCTGGTACGACTGAACCGCATTGGTAACGGCCGTATCCTGGCAAAGGTAGAATCTCGTAACCCGAGCTTTAGCGTAAAATGCCGTATCGGCGCCAATATGATCTGGGATGCTGAAAAGCGCGGCGTTTTGAAACCTGGCGTGGAACTGGTCGAACCGACCAGCGGCAACACCGGTATCGCCCTCGCCTACGTGGCGGCGGCCCGTGGTTACAAGCTAACGCTAACCATGCCGGAAACCATGAGCATTGAGCGCCGCAAACTGCTGAAAGCGCTGGGCGCCAACCTGGTACTGACCGAAGGCGCAAAAGGCATGAAAGGCGCTATTCAGAAAGCGGAAGAGATCGTCGCCAGCAACCCGGAAAAATTCCTGCTGCTGCAGCAGTTCAGCAACCCGGCTAACCCGGAAATCCACGAAAAGACCACCGGCCCGGAAATCTGGGAAGACACCGATGGTCAGGTGGACGTCTTTATCTCTGGCGTAGGCACCGGCGGTACGCTGACCGGCGTCAGCCGCTACATTAAAAACACCAAGGGCAAAAAAGATCTGATCACCGTCGCGGTCGAACCGACCGATTCGCCGGTCATCTCCCAGGCGCTGGCGGGTGAAGAGCTCAAGCCAGGCCCGCACAAAATTCAGGGTATCGGCGCCGGCTTCATTCCTGGCAACCTGGATCTGAAGCTGGTGGACAAAGTGATCGGCATTACCAACGAGGAAGCTATCTCCACGGCGCGCCGTCTGATGGAAGAAGAAGGCATCCTGGCGGGTATCTCTTCCGGGGCCGCCGTTGCCGCCGCGTTGAAGCTGCAGCAAGATGAGGCCTTTACCAATAAGAATATTGTGGTTATCCTGCCTTCCTCAGGTGAGCGTTATTTAAGCACCGCGCTGTTCGCCGATCTCTTCACTGAGAAAGAACTGCAACAGTAGTGCCAGCTTGTAAATAATGTGTAAAAAAGCACCTTTTCAGGTGCTTTTTTGTGGCATACGTCAAAGTTTTACCCCTCCTGGCATTGATTCACCTCGTAGGGTCTGGTATTTAACCAGCACATTTATTTTGATGCGCGAAATTATTCAGAAGAGGATTTCCGCCAGCTGAATCGATTTTATGATTTGGTTCAAGTCTTCCTTTCGCGGCATAATGTTTAATGACGTGCTAGACGTCAATGGCCCGCAGGTCTTCGCAGCGCCAGGCGCTGCCGACGCCAAGGCCGGAAACGTAACGCCGGCGCTAACAATACAGGCTAAAGTCGAGTCGTTAGACTAGACTTTAGGTCCACAACACTAAACCTATAAGTTGGGGAAATATAATGTTCCAGCAAGAAGTTACCATTACCGCTCCGAACGGTCTGCACACCCGCCCTGCTGCTCAGTTTGTTAAAGAAGCTAAAGGCTTCACTTCTGAGATCACTGTAACCTCCAACGGCAAAAGCGCCAGCGCCAAAAGCCTGTTCAAACTGCAGACTCTGGGCCTGACCCAGGGCACCGTAGTGACCCTCTCCGCTGAAGGCGAAGATGAGCAGAAAGCTGTTGAGCATCTGGTTAAACTGATGGCTGAACTCGAGTAAGTTCACGGGTTCTTTTTCATATCAGTCACAAGTAAGGTAGGGTTATGATTTCAGGCATTTTAGCATCCCCGGGTATCGCCTTCGGCAAAGCACTGCTGCTGAAGGAAGATGAAATTGTCATCGACCGGAAGAAAATTTCTGCCGATAAGGTTGATCAGGAAGTCGAACGTTTCCTGAGCGGCCGCGCCAAGGCCTCCGCCCAGCTGGAGGTCATCAAAACCAAAGCTGGTGAAACTTTCGGTGAAGAAAAAGAAGCCATCTTCGAAGGGCATATCATGCTGCTGGAAGATGAGGAGCTTGAGCAGGAAATCATAGCCCTGATTAAAGATAAGCACATGACTGCCGACGCGGCAGCCAATGAAGTTATCGAAGGTCAGGCCACTGCCCTGGAAGAGCTGGACGATGAATACCTGAAAGAACGTGCGGCTGACGTACGCGACATCGGTAAGCGCCTGCTGCGCAACATCCTTGGTCTGTCAATTATCGATCTGAGCGCGATTCAGGATGAAGTCATCCTCGTCGCCGCCGATCTGACCCCGTCTGAAACCGCACAGCTGAACCTGAAAAAAGTGCTGGGCTTCATCACCGACGCGGGCGGCCGTACCTCTCACACCTCCATCATGGCGCGTTCCCTGGAACTGCCGGCCATCGTGGGCACCGGCAGCATCACGGCGCAGGTGAAAAACGGCGATTATCTGATTCTTGACGCGGTGAACAACCAGGTTCTGGTCAACCCGTCTAACGAGCAAATTGAAGCGCTGCGTAATCTGCAGGCTCAGGTTGCGGAAGAAAAAGCCGAACTGGCGAAACTGAAAGATCTGCCGGCGATTACCCTCGACGGCCATCAGGTTGAAGTCTGCGCCAACATTGGTACCGTTCGCGATGTCGAAGGTGCTGAGCGCAACGGCGCCGAAGGCGTAGGCCTGTATCGTACCGAATTCCTGTTCATGGACCGTGACGCGCTGCCAACTGAAGAAGAGCAGTTTGCAGCCTATAAAGCGGTGGCTGAAGCCTGTGGCTCTCAGGCCGTTATCGTGCGTACCATGGACATTGGCGGCGACAAAGAGCTGCCGTACATGAACTTCCCGAAAGAAGAGAACCCGTTCCTCGGCTGGCGTGCCGTGCGTATCGCGATGGATCGTAAAGAGATCCTGCGCGATCAGGTGCGCGCCATCCTGCGTGCCTCCGCTTTCGGTAAACTGCGCATTATGTTCCCGATGATCATCTCTGTTGAAGAAGTGCGTGCGCTGAAGAAAGAGATCGAAATCTACAAACAGGAACTGCGTGACGAAGGTAAAGCATTTGACGAATCCATTGAGATCGGCGTGATGGTGGAAACACCGGCTGCGGCGACCATTGCTCGTCATCTGGCCAAAGAAGTTGATTTCTTTAGTATCGGCACCAATGATTTAACGCAATATACTCTGGCAGTTGACCGTGGTAATGATATGATTTCACATCTTTACCAGCCGATGTCACCGTCTGTACTGAATCTGATTAAGCAAGTTATTGATGCTTCTCACGCTGAAGGTAAATGGACTGGCATGTGCGGTGAGCTTGCGGGCGATGAACGTGCTACACTTCTGTTGCTGGGTATGGGGCTGGACGAATTCTCTATGAGCGCCATTTCCATCCCGCGCATCAAGAAGATTATTCGTAATACGAACTTCGAAGATGCGAAAGTATTAGCAGAGCAGGCTCTTGCTCAACCGACAACGGACGAGTTAATGACGCTGGTTAACAAGTTCATTGAAGAAAAAACAATCTGCTAATCCAAGAGATGCGCGGCCCAAATTACTGCTTAGGAGAAGATCATGGGTTTGTTTGATAAATTGAAATCTCTGGTTTCTGATGACAAGAAAGACACCGGAACTATTGAGATTATTGCTCCCCTCTCCGGTGAGATCGTCAACATCGAAGACGTACCGGATGTGGTTTTTGCGGAAAAAATTGTGGGCGATGGGATTGCCATCAAACCGACCGGCAACAAAATGGTCGCGCCGGTAGACGGTACCATTGGTAAAATTTTCGAAACCAACCATGCGTTCTCTATTGAATCTGATAGCGGCATCGAGCTGTTCGTTCACTTCGGTATTGATACCGTTGAACTGAAAGGCGAAGGCTTCAAGCGTATCGCTGAAGAAGGCCAGCGCGTGAAAGTCGGCGACCCGGTTATCGAATTCGATCTGCCGCTGCTGGAAGAGAAAGCCAAGTCTACCCTGACTCCGGTGGTTATCTCCAACATGGACGAGATCAAAGAACTGATCAAACTGTCCGGTAGCGTGACCGTGGGTGAAACCCCGGTTATCCGCATCAAGAAGTAATGCTTGCTGCATAAAAATGGCGCCGAAAGGCGCCATTTTTTTATATCGCGCTGGTCACCGGCTGATAGCACTTCTCCCGGGACAGAATGCGCAATCCCTCCGGCGTGCTCTCCAGAATACGACGCTCACTGTCAGAGACCAGCAGATCGCACTGGTACCCTCCGGCCAGGCCGAACAGCGACCGCGCTACGCAGGCATCCTCCAGCGCCGCCTCCCCTGTGGTATCAAAATGACCGACAATGCGCCCCTGTTGGCGGATCACTAACCGATAGCTTTTCATCAGTTTTTCTCCCGTGGCGGCAGGATCAGTTCGTCACACCCCTGCGCGGCAGTCCAGTTCATGACCTCCAGCACGCGCCGGGCGGCAGCCTGCGTCGCCGCCCCCAGCGCCAGGCCGGTGAGCAGACCGCTCACCAGCTCTGCACAGAACAGATCGCCCGTTCCCTTCAGGTCCGTTTCCACCCGCGGGTGGGCCACCACCTCCACCGCATCGGCCGTCACCACCAGCACATTTATCGTCGAACGCGCCTCTCCCGGCGCGCTGGTGATCACCACCCATTTGAGGGTATCTGACAGCAGGCTTCGCGCCGCGGCGACCGCCTCCTGCTGATTGCGACAGCGCTGGCCGCTCAGCGTTTCCAGCTCAAACAGATTGGGGGTGATCCCTTGCGCCAGTGGCAGAAGATGCTGACGATAGGCGTCCGGGATCTCAGCCTTAACGTAGATGCCGCTGTCGACATCGCCGATGACCGGATCCACCAGAATGCACAGCCCGGGATGGCGGGCCCGCACCCGCGTCAGCCACTGTGCCAGACGTTCGATTTGCACGGCGTTGCCCATATAGCCGGTGGTCACTGCACGCAGTTCGCGCAACGCATCGCGTTCCTCCAGCGCCTGCAGATACCCAACAAACCACTCCTCCGGAATAATGCCGCCATAGAACGTCTCATAATGGGGCGTATTGCTGAACAGTACCGTCGGCACCGCCAGCACGCGCAAACCGTGCTGTTTAATGGCCGGAACCGCGATGCTGTTGCCAACGCTGCCATAGACTACCTGGGACTGCACAGCGACGATATCGACTTCCGACGCCCGGCTTGTGTCGTGAAAGAGCACTGATTGTATGTCATCTTGCTGGCCCATCTTTTCTCCCCCCGCTGGACAGCGGGTCACGCACTGATTATGATTCGTCCTATGCTAAATTTCATTTTGTCATAGGTCAATAATGTTTACCGGAAAAACCGCCAGCGATATCTTCGATCATATCCGCCATCTGGTGCAGAGCGGTGGGTTGCGGCCCGGAGAGGTTCTGCCACCGGTACGCGAGCTCGCCAGCCAGCTGGAGGTGAATCGCAATACCGTCGCCGCCGCCTATAAACGGCTGGTCACCTCCGGGCTGGCCGTCAGCCAGGGACGAAACGGCACGGCCATTAAAGCACGGGATCCGCTGCCGGCGCTGGAGGGCGGTGACCCAACGACGCCGCTGAACGATATCTCCAGCGGCAATCCGGACCCCGCCAGACTGCCTGAATTAACCCGTTATCTGGGCCAGCTTGCCCGCACACCACGCCTGTATGGCGATGCTCCCATCGAGCCGCGGCTTGGTCAATGGGCCGAGGCGTGGTTTGCCAAAGAGATAGCGGTTCCCTTTGCGGTGAATCTCGCCAGCGGAGCGATTGACGCCCTGGAGCGTCTGCTGTGCGCTCTGCTGCTGCCCGGCGACGGCGTGGTGGTCGAAGATCCCTGTTTTCTCAGCAGCATCAATATGGTGCGTTACGCCGGCTTTACCCCCTGCCCGGTGGCGGTGGATGCTGAGGGGATGGATCCTGACGGCCTGGAGGAGGCGTTACGCAACGGCGCACGGGCGGTGATCTTAACCCCGCGCGCGCATAATCCTACCGGCTGTAGCCTGACGGAAACCCGGGCGCATGCCCTGCGGGAGGTGCTGGCCCGCTATCCGCAGGTACTGGCGATTGTTGATGACCATTTTGCCCTGCTGTCGGCCACGCCATGGCACTCCCCTCTTCCTGCAAGTACGCAACGCTGGGCGCTGGTGCGCTCAATGTCAAAAACCCTCGGGCCAGACCTGCGGCTGGCCTTTATCGCCAGCGATGCCGATACCTCAGCGGCGCTGCGCCTGCGGCTTAACGCCGGCAGCCAGTGGGTCAGCCATCTGCTGCAGGACCTGACGCTGGCCTGTCTGACCGATGAGGCGTTTATCGCCTCGATGACGGAGACCCGTCGTCATTATCGCCAGCAGAATGAGAAACTGGCGGCGGCGCTGGCCCGGCACGGCCACAGCCATGCTACGCCTGGCGATGGACTCAATTTCTGGCTGCCGCTGCCAGCGGCGAGCCAGCCCTACGCCTTACGCCTGGCCCGCGCCGGCTGGCTGGTCCGGGAGGGGGAAATATTTGGTGTCCGAACGCCTGCGCACGGGCTGCGCCTGTCGCTGGGCCGTCTGAGTGACGCTGAGATTTCCCGCCTGGCGGCTGATATTGCGCTGGTCTTAAATCAACCCTGATGCAGGCCGTATCATTCGGCATGTTGAAGCATCTGCCGCACAGGTGAGTGATGGCAGCTGCCGATAAATTAATGAAAAAGCAAACGAAAGCAGGCACAGTCTTACCTGCATACCCTGCTCGCCCGGACGAATAAAACAGTCCCGGTGGCGGACAAATCGCTCACAAGAAGGAGCACCAGAGATGCATCACACTGACCTGGCACTGAAGGCGGTCATTGAAGCCTGCGACCGCGCTATCTCACAGGAAGATTACGATACCCTGATGGCCTATTACGCAGAAGACGCCGCGCTGGTCGTCAAACCGGGCATGGTGGTCAGAGGGAAAGAAAATATCCGCAAAGCCTTTATCGCCATTGCCGACTATTTCCAGCACCGACTGGTGGTGACTCAGGGGAAAATGGAGGTTATTGAAGGCGGCGGCAATGCGCTGGTGATTATGGAGACCCGGCTGGATATCCCGACGGCGGACGGGATATCCCAGGTCACGCGGCGCGCCACCTATGTCTTTCAGAAGCAGGGCGAGCGCTGGCTGTGCACCGTCGATAACTCCTACGGCACCGACCTGCTTGATGATTAAATGCCAGCCCCCTGGCTAAAATGTTCTTCGCCGAACACGCCGGTAGAAAGGTAACGATCGCCGCGATCGCAGACGATCGCCACCACCACCGCGCCAGGATTTTCACGGGCAATGCGTAACGCGCCCGCCACCGCGCCGCCCGAACTGACGCCGCAGAAAATGCCTTCCCGCACCGCCAGCTGGCGCATGGTATTCTCGGCATCCTGCTGATGAATATCCAGCACCGCATCCACCAGCGAAGCGTTAAAGATCCCCGGCATATACTCTGCCGGCCAGCGACGGATCCCGGGAATACTGCTGCCCTCTTCCGGCTGCAGGCCGACAATGGCCACCGGTTTACTCTGTTCGCGCAAAAAGCGCGATACGCCGGTAATGGTGCCGGTGGTCCCCATGCTGGAGACAAAGTGGGTGATACGTCCCGCGGTCTGCTGCCAGATTTCCGGCCCGGTGGTAGTGTAGTGGGCGTAGGGGTTATCCGGGTTGTTAAACTGATCGAGCAGTTTGCCCTCTCCGCGTTGCGCCATCTCGAGGGCCAGGTCACGGGCCCCCTCCATTCCCTGCTCTTTGGTGACCAGAATCAGCTCGGCGCCGTAGGCACGCATCGCCGCCCGGCGCTCCTGGCTCATGTTGTCAGGCATCAGCAGCTTCATGTGATAGCCTTTCAGCGCGGCGATCATCGCCAGCGCAATACCGGTGTTACCACTGGTCGCTTCGATCAGCACGTCGCCGGGCTGAATTTCGCCGCGCTTTTCCGCTTCGACGATCATCGACAGCGCGGCGCGGTCTTTTACCGAGCCGGCCGGATTATTGCCTTCGAGTTTGACCCAAACTTCGCTGCCGTTGTCAGGACCCAGACGCTGAAGCTTGACCAGAGGGGTATTGCCGATGGTGTGTTCGAGTGTATTCACGATTTTTACTCAATAAAAAAGCCGGGTTGCGCTTCGCTTACCCGGCCTACAAGACGCGTAAAAATTCCAGGCCCGGAAAGCGTAGCCTTACCGGGCGATAGACCTGCTCAATAAGCTATCAGGCCGACTCCGCCAGAGCAAGCTCGCCGCGCGGCTCGATACGCTCGGTACCGTTATACAGGCGCGCGTTTTGCAGGCCAACGAACAGCCGTTCGCCGCGGGACGGCGCCTCATCGCCCGCCAGCACCACGCTCAGCGGTTCGTCATACCACCCCAGAGGCTGAACGACTAATTGGGTGTAGTGCCCTTTCGGGCTGGCTTCCAGCACCTGCACCGGCAGCGGGGAATCCAGGCTGGTCCGGCGGCTGATGTCCACTTCCCACGGACGCAGGAACAGATCCACCGGCCCCTGGTATGTTGGGGTATAGCCTAACGGCCATCGGTGCGCGCCAACGTGGAACTGTCCACCGCGGATAATGCCCTGCAGGCGGTTTACTTCGCCCATAAACTCCAGTACGAAACGGGTCGACGGTTCACGCCACACGCGCTCCGGGGCATCGGCTTGTTCGATGTTGCCCTGACTCATCACCACCACCCGGTCAGCAACTTCCAGCGCCTCTTCCTGATCGTGGGTGACGAACACGCTGGTAAATTTTAACTCTTCATGCAGCTGACGCAGCCAGCGGCGCAGCTCTTTACGCACCTGCGCATCCAGCGCGCCGAAGGGTTCATCCAGCAACAGAATTTGCGGCTCCACCGCCAGCGCGCGCGCCAGCGCCACACGCTGTTTCTGGCCGCCGGACAACTGCGCCGGATAGCGATCAGCCAGATGGGCTAGCTGCACCATCTCCAGCAGTTTGGTCACTTTGGCTTTAATCGCCGCCGCATTGGGTCGTTCACGGCGCGGCAGCACGGTCAGGCCAAAGGCGATGTTATCGAACACCGTCATATGACGGAACAGCGCATAGTGCTGGAAGACGAAACCCACTTTACGGTCGCGGGCGTGCATCCGGCTGACGTCGGTGCCGTGGAAGCGGATATGACCGCTGGTCTGATGCTCCAGCCCGGCGATAATTCGCAGCAAGGTGGTTTTTCCGGAGCCCGAGGGCCCCAGCAGCGCAACCATTTGTCCGGAAGGGATATCCAGCGAGATATCATTCAGCACCTGGGTGCGACCAAACGATTTCTTAATATTGGCAATCTCAATGCTCATGATTTCCCTCCTGTTGCGCGCGTTCTTTCTGATTGGCCAGACGCCATTGCAACATACTCTTTAAAAACAGGGTCAGAATAGCCATTAACGTCAGCAGGGCCGCAGCGGTAAACGAGCCGACGGTATTGTAATCCTGCTCCAGTAGTTCAATTTGCAGCGGCAGCGACAGCGTTTCTCCACGAATCGAACCGGAGACTACCGACACTGCGCCAAATTCGCCGATGGCGCGGGCGTTGGTCAATACCACGCCGTACAGCAGCGCCCAGCGAATATTCGGCAACGTCACCCGACGGAACATCTGCCAGCCGGAAGCGCCCAGCAGCACCGCAGCTTCATCTTCATGACTGCCCTGGCTCATCATCACCGGCACCAGCTCGCGCACCACAAACGGACAGGTGACAAAGATGGTCGCCAGCACCATGCCCGGCCAGGCGAACATGATCTGCAGGTTATGCGCATCAAGCCAACCGCCCAGCGGGCCGTTAGAGCCATAAAACAGCAGATACACCAGACCGGCCACCACCGGCGAGACGGCAAACGGGATATCCAGTAACGTCAGCAGCAGCTGGCGGCCGGGAAAAGTAAAACGTGTCACCAGCCAGGCCAGCAGCGTACCGAACACCAGGTTCACCGGTACGGTAATCAACGCAATCATCACCGTCAGCCAGATGGCATGCAGCATGTCCGGGTTGGCCAGGTTTTCCAGCACCGGCATCAGCCCTTTGCTGAAGGCCTGGATAAAGATATAGAGCATCGGCACGACGAGGATGAAGGCGGAGACCACCATCCCGACGCCAATCAGAAACCATTTCCCCCAGTTGATGCGGGGCGCGTCGTAGCGTTTCAATTGAGTAACTTCCGCCATTAGTGACCTACCACGCGTCGACCAAAGCGACTCTGCAGGGTATTGATGGAAAAGAGCAGCAGCAGTGAGGCAGCCAGGATCACCGAGGCGATCGCGCTCGCCGCCGGATAGTCAAACTCCTGCAGACGAATAAAGATCATCAGCGAGGTCACCTCTGTCTTCCACGCGATGTTGCCAGCGATAAAAATCACCGCGCCAAACTCGCCGAGGCTACGGGTAAACGACAGGGCAATGCCCGCCAGCAGCGCCGGCGACAGCTCCGGCAGCACCACTTTGCGGAAACTCTGCCAGCGCGTCGCGCCCAGCGTTTCCGCCGCTTCCTCATACTCGGGTCCCAACTCCTCCAGCACCGGCTGCACGGTACGTACCACGAACGGGATGCTGGTGAAGGCCATCGCCACGGCGATGCCGAGCCAGGTATAGGTCACTTTAATATCGAACTTCGCCAGCCATTCACCGTAAATTCCGTTAACCGAAAACAGCGAAGCCAGTGTCAGGCCGGCCACCGCCGTCGGCAGCGCAAACGGCAGGTCCATTAAGGCATCCAGCAGCGTGCGGCCCGGAAAACGATAACGAGTGAGGATCCAGGCCATCAGCAGACCAAAGACGCCGTTAAAAATCGAGGCCACAAACGCCGACAGCAGCGTCACCTTATAGGCCGCCACCACCTGCGGATTGGTGATCACATCCCAGTATTGCACCCAGCTCATCTGCGCCAGCTGCATCACCAGCGCGCTGAGCGGTAATAACAAAATCAGACAGACAAACAGCAGGCTGGTGCCGAGGCTCAGGGTAAAGCCTGGCAGCACGCGCTTGGACGACACAGCAAACATTACTTACGCCCCGCCGCCAGCAGTTTGTCCAGTTCGCCGCCGCTGGCGAAGTGGGTTTTCATCACCTCAGGCCAGGAGCCAAACTTGTCCTCTACGCGGAACAGCTCGGTCTGCGGGAATTTACCCTTCAGGGCGTCCATCACTTTCGGGTTGTTTACCCGGTAGTAGTAGTCGGTAATGATGGTTTGCGCCTGCGGGCTGTAGAGCCAGTTCAGGTAGGCTTTCGCCGCCTTTTCCGTGCCATTGGCTTTGACGTTTTTATCCACCCAGGCCACCGGGAACTCCGCCAGAATGTTGGTTTTCGGGATCACCACTTCAAATCCCTGCGCCTCATACTGCTTACGAATATTGTTCACTTCCGATTCGAAGCTAATCAGCACATCGCCCAGGCCGCGTTCAGCAAAAGTGGTGGTCGCCCCGCGTCCGCCGGTATCAAAGACTTCGACGTTCTTCAGAAACTGGGTCATAAACTGTTCGGTTTTGGCTTTATCGCCGCCGTCGGCTTTATCCGCCGCGCCCCATGCCGCGAGGTAGGTGTATCGGGCGTTACCCGAGGTTTTCGGGTTCGGGAAAATCAGCTTGACGTCAGAACGAACCAGATCGTTCCAGTCATGAATGTTTTTCGGGTTGCCTTTACGCACCAGGAAACCCATCGTCGAATAGAACGGTGAGCTGTTGTTCGGCAGGCGGCTTTGCCAGTCGGCCGGGATCAGGTTGCCTTTATCATGCAGGATCTGCACGTCCGTCACCTGGTTGTAGGTGACCACGTCCGCCTTCAGGCCCTGCAGGATCGCCAGCGCCTGCTTGGATGAACCGGCATGCGACTGCTTAATCGTCAGCGTGTCCCCGCCATTGTCCTTCGCCCACTGCTGCTCAAAAGGCGGGTTGAGGGCGGCAAACAGCTCGCGGGAGACATCATAGGAGCTGTTCAGCAGCTCCGTCGCCTGCGCCTGCGCGGCCAGCAGCATGGAAGCCGCCAGCGCCAGATATCCTTTTTTCAGTGATTTAACGGCCATTGCGCACCCTTATCAACGTTGAACATTTTCTGATGATCATCATATTTATAACGGGTACGAAAGGAGTAACGGTTTTATATACCGTTTGGCGATTTGGAAGTCGAAAAGAGAATAAGCAACTGGCAAAGCTTTGCTGAAAGCGGCTCGCAGATTAGACGTGTCATTGTGACAAACGGCAGCCAGGCGTGCACTGTGTTTATATGAAAAACACACAGATATTTGCTCGTCAGCTCAGACGTAGCTTAACGCCAACAGAACGTCGACTATGGTACTTACTGCGCAACCGCCATTTTGCTTGCTATAAGTTTCGCCGCCAGCATCCCGTGGGTCCCTATATTCTCGATTTTGCCTGCTGCGCAACACGGCTGGCGATTGAACTGAACGGCGGCCAACACGATGAGAGGCGTGCCTACGATGTTCGCCGCACCCGCTGGCTACAGAGCCAGGGATGGCGGGTTTTACGCTTCTGGAATAATGAGTTTGAAGAGTATGAGGATGCGGTGATGCAGAGAATACTTGAAGCGCTTGAGTCGCCGATGCCCTCACCCCGCCCCTCTCCCTGAGGGAGAGGGAGAAAGAGAGTCCGCACGCAGATTCCATAACCGCACCGAACGGTTCCCTCTCCCCCTTGGGGAGAGGGTTAGGGTGAGGGGAAAAAATTACAGCGCCTGAATACGCTCCAGGGATGGCGCGAAGTAATAGCCGCCGGTCACCGGTTTAGTGAAGCGCAGCATCGCGTCGCGTTTGCCGTCGGTATCGCCGAACATGCTCAGCAGCTGCTGCTCGATGTTATACAGGCGCGCGCAGTAGGCGCAGAAATAGAGACCATGGGTGCCGCTGGCGGTGCCGTACGGCAGGCTCTGACGGACGATTTTCAGCCCTTTGCCATCTTCTTTTAAGTCCACGCGGCTCAGGTGCGACGTGACCGGACGCTCGTCGCCATCGATCTCTTCGTTGGCTTCTTTGGTACGGCCGATCATCATCTCCTGATCCGGTACGCTCATGCGGTTCAGCTGTTTGAGATTATGCTCCCAGCGCTGGACGAACACGTAGCTGCCGCCCGCGTCAACACCGTCTTTAATGACCGCCACTTCGCGGCGGGTTTCTTCCCCCGCCGGGTTTTCGGTGCCGTCGACGAAGCCGCTGAGATCACGCTCTTCCACCCAACGGAAACCGTGGATCTCTTCTTTCACGTCGATAGCATCGCCAAAGGCAGCCATCGCGGCCTGCGCCACCGAGAAGTTAACTTCATGGCGGGCGGATAAAATATGAATCAGCAGGTCATACTGGGTGGACGGCGCCAGCCCTTTGCCATAGACCGGAAAATCTTTTAACTCTTCCGCCCCTTCGCCGCCGCTCAGCTGACGCCAGACGTTATTGCCGAACGCCACCACCGCCCCGAGTTTGGCGTCAGGGAATTTAGCCTGGAAGGTGGCCACGTTATCGACAAAATTTTTGCTCGCTTCGCGCAGGGCGTTAACGTCCCCTTTGACATTGGCTTCAATCCAAATCGCCGCGCGGCAATGTTCCGGCAAAATGCCGCTCTGAACCTGAGACATCGCTCCTCCTGAAATGATGCAACCACAACGCTATCGCGTTGCTAACGCGCCATTGTAACCGTTTTTCAGGGCCGTCGTGTCTCTTCAGATCAATTTAGCGACGCCAGATAATTTTGCTGACCTTCCAGTTTTTCAGCGTATCGTCGGAGGGCATCAGTTCGTCCGGGCCGCTCCAGTGGCCGGTAAAGGCATAGCTGATATGCTGGCTCCCCTCGGCCTGACACTCGACGACCGCGCCATTGTCATTGCTGCCTTTCTGGCAGTTGCCGAAGGCTTTGCTGTACAGGTCGCTAAACGGTGTGCCGATTTTCACGCCGCTGGCGGTTTTGATTTCGGCATCACGCACGTCAATCCGGCTGATGGTACCGTTGTCGCCATTGATGGTCAGCGCCACGCTGTTGTCTTTCAGCGCTTCAAAATAGTGGACGATATTGCCCTTATCGGTCTTCATCCCGCTGCGTAAACGGTAGTCGCTCCCCAGCGCATCGCTAATAGCCTGTTCGTTGAGCGGCGTGGAAGCCGTCAGTTTACCCACTCCCTGCTCGGTCACCTCGGTGGAAGCGCCAAACCAGTTCCACGGATAGGCCGCCGACCAGTTGACTGCGCTCATCGTGGAGCAGCCGGTCAGCGCCAGCGGAAGCGCACAGAGCATTAAACGTAGCGATTTCATATCACAATCCTTTCTGAGTCATTCAACGCATGTTGGAGTTCACGATCGGCAAAAAGTGCCCTTAAAAGGTGGTCTGGCGAAAACAGGCGCCCAGGCGACGGCTGGTTAACAGCCACCACAGGGCATAGCCATCCGCCACCAGCAGCCCGATAGTTAGCGAGGAGGGAGATTCGCCGCTCAGCCATAGCATCGGCTGCCACAGCAACAGCAGCAATTGCGATAGCACCAGCAGCCAGCGCATCGCCCGCCACGCGCGCGGCAGGCGCTGACGGTAGCCGCTAAGCAGAAAGGCCAGCACCGCCGGCACGCCGGGAAGTAAACCGAGCCAGAAGCGGTCGTGATCGGGATAGAACAGATTAAGAATCGCGTCGCCCTGCTGGCGCGATGCGCCGGCCATCAAAAACAGCACCCACGTGCGGGCCTGCAACAACAGCACGCACCAGAAGAGCAAAGGCAGGCGCAGACGGCCATGGGCATCAAAATCGGCGGGGATAAACTCAGTATTCTTCATCTTCGATCAGGCGCTTGCCCAGGGTCAGGACATCGGCGTATTCATAGCCCAGCCGCTCATACATTCCCTGCACCACGTCGTTGTCTTCACGGACCATAATGTTGATTTTCGGGCAGCCGCGGGCAATCAGCTTTTTCTCGAGCCGGTTGAGCAGCGCGTTCGCGATACCCCGGCCACGATATTCCGGATGGACGCCGAGATAATAGGCCGATCCGCGATGACCGTCATATCCGCCCATCACCGTGCCGACCACTTCGCCATTCACTTCCGCCACCAGAAACAGGCTGACGTCATGATTCAGCTTGCGCTCAATATCCATCTCCGGATCGTTCCACGGGCGCAGCAGATCGCAGCGCTCCCACAGCGTCACAACCTCTTCGAAATCCTGCTGGCGAAAAACGCGAATCTCCATGGTATTCCCCACCATTGACGGTTAAAAACAGTGATTATGGCGCGAATATAACTGATAGCCAATATCAGGCGAAATCAGCGACAAAAAATGGCATAATATGACTTTGTCATGTATTGAAATGAAAAGTAAAACAATTCTTATTTTGAATGGTCGTAACGGCAAACGCGATACGATATAACATTGGACATCACTTGTTTACAATTCAGGCCGAATGAGCACTTTTAAACCCTTAAAAATACTTGCTTCGCGCCGTCAGGTGCTGAAAGCCGGGCTGGCTGCGATGACGCTGAGTGGCGTCGCCGCACAGGTCAGCGCAAAAGAGCAGCCACTGAAAACATCAAATGGACACAGCAAACCCGCCGCTAAAAAGGCCGGCGCCCGCCGCGTTGTGATGCTCGACCCGGGCCACGGCGGTATCGACACCGGGGCTATCGGCCATAACGGTTCGAAAGAGAAGCATGTAGTGCTGGCGATCGCTAAGAACGTGCGCAGCATTTTGCGCAGCAACGGCATCGACGCCCGCCTGACCCGCACCGGCGATACCTTTATCCCGCTGTACGACCGCGTGGAGATTGCCCATCAGCACGGCGCCGATCTGTTTATGTCGATCCATGCCGACGGCTTCACCAACCCGAGCGCCGCCGGCGCCTCGGTGTTTGCGCTGTCAAACCGCGGCGCCAGTAGCGCCATGGCAAAATACCTCTCCGACCGCGAAAACCGCGCCGATGAAGTTGCCGGTAAGAAAGCAACCGATAAAGATCATCTGCTGCAGCAGGTGCTGTTCGATCTGGTGCAGACCGACACCATTAAAAACAGCCTGACGCTGGGCTCGCATATCCTGAAAAAGATCAAACCGGTGCATAAGCTGCACAGCCGCAATACCGAGCAGGCGGCGTTCGTGGTGCTGAAGTCGCCGTCCATTCCGTCCGTGCTGGTGGAAACCTCGTTTATCACCAACCCGAACGAGGAGAAACTGCTCGGCACCACCGCTTTCCGGCAGAAAATCGCCACCGCGATTGCCAACGGCATTATCAGCTATTTCCACTGGTTCGATAACCAGAAAGCCCATTCGAAGAGACGTTAATGAAACCCGATGCCGCGCAGGTTAAAACTTTTCTGCTCCAGCTCCAGGACAACCTTTGCCAGCAGCTGAGCGCTGTCGATGGCGCACCGTTTATTGAAGACGCCTGGCAGCGGGAAGGCGGTGGCGGCGGGCGCAGCCGGGTGTTGCGCGACGGCAACGTGTTCGAACAGGCCGGGGTTAACTTTTCTCACGTCCATGGCGATGCGATGCCCGCCTCGGCAACGGCCCATCGCCCGGAGCTGGCCGGACGCAGCTTTGAAGCCATGGGCGTCTCGCTGGTGGTTCATCCGCTTAACCCCTATGTGCCCACCAGCCATGCCAACGTGCGGTTCTTTATTGCCGAAAAGCCTGGCGCCGACCCGGTGTGGTGGTTCGGCGGCGGCTTCGATTTAACCCCTTACTACGGCTTTGAAGAGGATGCCGTCCACTGGCATCGTACCGCCCGCGATCTGTGTCTGCCGTTCGGCGAAGCCGTCTATCCGCGCTATAAAAAATGGTGCGATGATTACTTCTATCTCAAGCACCGCCAGGAGCAGCGCGGTATCGGCGGTCTGTTCTTTGACGACCTGAATACCCCGGATTTTGACCACTGCTTCGCCTTTATGCAAGCGGTCGGGAACGGCTATGCTGACGCCTATTTACCCATCGTCGAACGCCGAAAAGCCACGCCGTACGGCGAGCGCGAGCGCCACTTTCAGCTCTATCGCCGCGGCCGCTACGTCGAGTTCAATCTGGTCTGGGACCGCGGCACCCTGTTCGGCCTGCAGACCGGCGGGCGTACGGAGTCGATTCTGATGTCGATGCCGCCGCTGGTGCGCTGGGAATATGATTATCAGCCCGAGCCCGGCAGTCCCGAGGCGGCGCTGAGCGAGTTTATTCAGGTGCGCGACTGGCTGTAACGGCCGGATGGCGGCTGGCCACCCGGCAGCGGCGTCGCTTCGCTCACACCCACTGGCGCAGGCGATGGTGCAGCGTCATCGACGGTTTCTCAGCAAACAGCTGCTGATAGTCGGTGGCGAACTGCCCCAGATGCCAGAATCCCCACTGCATGGCCGCCTCCTTGACCGTCTCCCGCTCTGACCAAGGACTTATCAGCTCCCGGCGTACGGCGTTCAGACGGATCCGTTTGAGCCAGGCGTTGGGGCCAATCCCCAGAATCGCCTGGAAGGCGTTTTGCAGGGTGCGACGGCTGACGTACAGCTGCTGGCACAGGTCGAGAACGGTTAGCGGCTCCGCGCTGTTTTCCAGCACATATTCGCGGGCCTGCGCCAGCAGGCGGCGGTAGCTCTGGTGGCTGATACTCTCCGCGCTCACCATCGGCTGCGCCTCTTCCAGCATCGTCCCCATCGCCAGCAACAGATTATCCCGCAGCACCTTGCGCACCACAGGCTGATGAAGGGTATCCGGATGCTCGCTGAAGGTGGCCAGCGCCTGCTGCACAAACCCCCACAGCGCGGCCTTATGCGGCTCCCGAACTGCCAGCGCTGACTGGTTGCGTAGCATATGCAGCACTCGCTCCGGGTGGTGCAGGAAACTGGCATGGCGAGAAATCACCTCCTGGGAAATGACTACTCCGAGGATGGTGTAATCATCCGGTGTGCTGAGCTCGAACTCCGTACCGCCGGGACGGGTGGCGATTTCTGCCCGGCCCAGGCACTGCGAACCGATAAACCCCTGCTCTCCCCGCGCCGCCGGAATACCAAACCAAAAGGCGTTCGGCCAGACCACGCAGGACTGGCGCAGCGCCAGCCCGGTATATTCGCGAAAGACCTGGATCTCATCGAGCAGAATTTCGGTAAACTCGCCGCGAAACTGCCCCGGATGCAGCTGATCGTAAATCTGTTGCCAGGCGGTAATGGTCAGGGCGTGCTCATACACATCGGTTGTGTGTCGTTGATGAATATTGTCAATTTCAACCTGGGGCGTCAGCCGGGTATTTTCAGGTAACGCCTCGCAACAGAGATGGTGCAAATTTGCAGAACGACGCTTTTTCATAATCGTTAAAGCCGGGGGCAAGCCGCTCCCGGCACCTCCGACAGGTTATGGATTTTTGAGACGATAGCGGCTACTGCGTTTGCGTAGCGTCCCTGCGGAAAAGAGCTGATCCAGCGCCTGGCGGGCCTTATCCAGCGGCCAGGCAAAATGCGCGGCGACCTCGCCGGCCGTCATGCCCTGACGAACTGATGCCAGCAGCGTCAGTAACGCTTCCGATGATGCCGGGTCAGCAGGCGGCAGGGGCGCTGGCGGCGGTGGCTGAAAGCCGCCGATCAGCCACTGGGTATCCTCTTCCGGACGGCCGATTTCCCGACGGCTGATCACACATCCGGTTCGCTCCGCCGCTACGCTTCCGGCATCCAGCGCGGCACGACAGGCCGCCAGATCCCCCTCCACCACCAGCGTCAATCTGCCGGGGTCGAGCACTTCATGACTGAGCAGGCGCACATTGGCCGCCTTGAGCATGGCATCCGCGGCGTCTACAGCGGCGACCATGCCCTCCACTTCCAGCAATCCCAGCGCATTGATCATCGCTCCCTCCGTTACGCACGCTGAACAGGATGACGGGCAATATCGAGAACGGCATCGGTAAAGGCGTTGCAGGCGGCTTTACAGGCGGCCTGACTTCCCGTCAAAAAGGCGGCCGAATAGTTGGTTTCCGACGGCGGCGGGACGTAGGTCACCAGCTGAACGTCGGCAGACTTCATCGCCGCATCGATGCCGTACGTCGCCTCCAGCGGCGGCGCCACCAGATAAGCGATCGGATCGCCCAACGCGATGCCAGCGGTGGATGAAAGATAAGAGCCGGTACGCGACACCACGTGCGCCAGAAACGCGGTATCTTGCGCGTCGTTAGCCCACTGGAACGCCGCCCCGCTTTCAATATGCGCCATCATGGCATCCAGCCCGGCGCGAACTTCCGCCGGGTTCGGGCCGCCGAGCATAATCAGCACTTCACCGGCGGTGGGCGACGGGCCGTGAGCTGCTCCGGCATACAGGGAGCGGCCATAGACCACCTCCACCATCGCCTGCTTTGTCGCTTCATCGGCGGCAATATACGTCACGTCATCAGAATCTGCCGTGATGAGTCCGAGGCTACGTATATGTGGCGGTAATTTAAGCTCCCGGGCAAAACCGTCATTCACCGAGGCAATGACGCGCATGGCAGTGACCGAGGGTCGAATCAAATCTAATGCGGGCATGATGCCTCCTTAACGGCTCATGTTGATACCGGAGGCTTTCTGCTCCAGCATGCGTTTGGCTAAATCCACGATCACCGCGGCGGCTTCTACCGGCGGGGTGCCGCCCTGGTGAATATTGGAGATACAGGTCCGGTCGGCCTCGACGGTGGTCGCCACCCGCGGGGAGTACACCGCGTAGCAGGAGAGGCTCTCTGACTGGCCAAGTCCCGGGCGCTCGCCAACCAGCAGGATCACCACCTTCGCGCCGAGGATCTCGCCGATCTGATCTTCAATCTTGACGCGGCCATAGCGCACGAAGAACGGCGTCCCGACCTTCAGACCCGCCTGTTTCAGGCCGGCAAGCAGCGGCGGCAGGATCTCTTCGTAGTTGGCGGTGATGGCATCCGTCGACAGGCCATCGGACACCACCACCTGCACATCCGGATCCATCACGCACTGCGCCTTCAGCGCATCGATGGCCTCCGGACTGAGACGGCGTCCCAGATCGGGGCGCGTGAGGTAGCGATTTTTGTCGCTGATTTCCGAACGCACTTCCAGCAGCCCCTGCGCTTTCACCCACGCCTCCGGCACCTCTTTGAGCACCGTATCTTTCGAGCGCGAGTGATCCGCCAGGAAGCGCAGCAACGCGAGGGTGCGCGGACGCGGACCGGCGCGACCGGTGCAAACGCGCGCTGCGGTGCTGCGTTTCAGTTCGGTCAGCACTTCGGCGCGGTGCGGATGTTGTACGCCAATCCAGGCTTTCGCTTCCGCAGAGCCCAGATCCAGCGCGCAGCTTTCCACTGTTGCGTCGGTGGCGCACGCGGCAGCGTGGCAGGCCGGCGTCGTCGCTACGGGGGCCTCTGGCTGTGTCTGTGGCTGTCCCATTGACGCCATTACGCTGCGTACAATGTCTTCAATCTGTTTTTGATCCATGATGTGTCATCCCCGCGTCATCAGAAGAACAGTGACGGATCGCCCGCCCGTTTGGTCAGACGACCATTTGCCATAATGCCCATCCGTTCCAGCCAGCCTTCGAACTCCGGTGACGGACGCAGACCCAGCAGCTGGCGCACGGTCGCGGTATCGTGGAAGGCGGTAGTCTGGTAGTTGAGCATGATGTCGTCGCCGAGCGGCATGCCCATGATGTAGTTGCAGCCAGCGGTCGCCAGCAGGATCATCAGGTTTTCGTTGAGGTTCTGATCGGCATCGGCATGGTTGGTGTAGCAGCAGTCGCAGCCCATCGAGATGCCGCTCAGCTTGCCCATAAAGTGGTCTTCCAGCCCGGCGCGAATAATTTGTCGGTCGTTATAGAGGTACTCCGGCCCGATAAAGCCCACCACGGTGTTGACGAGGAACGGATCGTAGTGCCGCGCCAGGCCATAGTTACGCGCTTCCATCGTCACCTGGTCGGCGCCGAAGTTAGCGCCCGCGGAGAGCGCCGAGCCCTGCCCGGTTTCAAAGTAAAGACAGTTCTCCCCGGCGATGCGGTTAAACTCCGCTCCCACCGCCCGCGCTTCATCGAGCATCGCCAGTTCGACGCCGAACTCTTTTAGCCCTTTTTCGCTGCCGCAGATGCTCTGGAAGATAAGCCCCCCCGGCGCGCCGCGGCGGATAGCTTCGATCTGGGTGGTGACGTGCGCCAGCACGCAGCCCTGGGTCGGGATGGAAAACTTGTCGATCACCCCGTACACCGTATCCAGCACGCGACTCAGGTTCTCCACGTCGTCAGTGACCGGGTTGACGCCAATCACCGCGTCGCCCGCACCGAAGGAGAGCCCTTCGTAGATTTGCGCGGCAATACTCTGCACGTCGTCGCGGGTATCGTTCGGCTGCAGGCGGCAGCTAAAGGTCCCCGGCAGACCGATGGTGGTATTGGCTTTTTTGATCACCGGCATTTTTTTGCCGCCATAGATCAGATCGGCGTTGGAGCAGATCTTGGCCACCGCCGCCACCACCTCGGAGGTCAGCCCTTTGCGGACAAAGGCGATATCGTCGCTGGTGACCTCGTCGTTGAGCACGTATTCGCGCAGGTCGCTGATGGTCCAGTGTTTGATCCGCTGATAGGCGGTTTCGTTCACGTCATCCTGGATCAGGCGCGTCACGCAATCCTCCTCATAGGGGATCACCGGGTTATTGCGGATATCGGCCACCGTCATATCGGAAAGCACCTGCTTGGCGGCCACGCGCTGCTGCGAACTCTCCGCTGCCACGCCCGCCAGCACATCCCCCGAACGCAGTTCGTTGGCTTTCGCCAGCACCTCTTTAACATCCTTAAACTGATAAACATTGCCGAACAATGTGGTCTTTAGTTTCATAAGTCGTTCCCTCAGGAAGGAAATGCGAGTGATTTCACCGTCACCGGCACAACCGATCCGCCAAAAAGAGGCGTACCAATGTCGATATAGTCCCCCGCCCGGACGCTCACCTCATCGATGACCGCCAGCGGAAGGTGTGGAAGCTGCGGCCGCAGCAGCATGCCCAGCGCTTTGCCAAAATCCTGCTCGGCCACCAGCAGCAGCGGACGCGGATTGGGAAAGCGGGCGACAAACGCCAGCAGGGCGTCAATTACGGTCAGTAAGGTGGCGTAGCGCACCGGAAGTGAAGCGGGAAGCGCCAGCACGTAAGCGTCCGCCTCGGGGGCCAGATCGAGCTGCGTCAGCGCCTGCCGCCAGGCGTTCGGCAGATCGGCGGCATCCTGCGGGATAGCCACCGGCAGATTGCGCAGCGGCAGTTGAACCCTCTCCAGCCAGATGGTGCTCCCGGACAGGGACAGCGTATGCGCCCCGGCGCCAATCACCGTGGCGCGCACGGTTTGCGTCGGAAACTGCACGTTCATTTCACGCAGGCGCGGATGCTCGTGCAGGGCCGTGGCCAGCAGCGGCCCGATATCGGAAAAACAGAAAGGATCGGCGGGTTGATGGCGGTAGCACTCCCCCACTCCGCCGGAAAGAGTAATCACCTCCGGCTGAACACCCGCAGGCAGTACTTCGGTTTGCATCAGCCCCTGCGCCAGCGGTGAGAGCCTGCCGTCGATCACCTCAACGATCAGCCCCGCCATCCGGCGCGCCACCTGCGCCAGCTGACCCGCAGTCAACGATAAAGCATCGGTTCCCGGGCCGAATACCGCATCGACAATCCGCTGTCCTGGCGAGTGCGCGTGGACCACGCGCCCCTGAGCGTCGGTTTCCAGCAGGCGGCCGCCGACGTTGAGGCAGGCGGTGGCGCTGAGGTTACCGGCGTCAAACAGGGCATAGTTCGAGGTACCGCCGCCAATATCGATATTAAGCACCCGGCACATCCGCTGCCGGGACAAGGTCTGCGCCCCGGCGCCTTGTCCGGCAATGACCGACTCCAGGTGCGGCCCGGCGCTGGCGACGACAAAATCGCCCAGCGACTGCGAGAGCGCCATCACCGCCGGGCGGGCATTGCGGGTTTTCGCGCTTTCACCAGTGATGATGATCGCCCCGGAGTCCACCGCTTGCGGGGCAATCCCGGCGGCCCGGTACTGAGCCAGAATCAGCGCCTCAAGCTCGGCCTCTTTCAGTTCTCCCTGCTTATCAACCGGCGTAAAAAAGACCGGGCTTTGCCAGCTAATGTCGCGTTTGATGAATTCGTAGCGCGGCACCTGGGAGACCGCCGCGCGGTTCACCAGCTCGAGGCGCGAGAAGATCACCTGCGTGGTGGTGGTGCCGATATCAATACCGACGCTCAACAGCTGGCGCGTGTTCACGAGTGCGCCTCCGCTTCGGTGTTGGCAGGCGCCGGTACGTTTTCATCTTTTGGCACCAGCAGCATCGCCACGCCAATCGCGGTAACGCCGCCGACCAGCTTGCCGACGATCATCGGGAAGATCATGGCGTTCATGTTGGCCGCCGCAAAACCGAGATGGTCGCCGAGGGCGAACGCCGCTGACACTGAGAAGGCGCAGTTGATCACTTTTCCACGGGTATCCATCTGCTTCATCATGCCGAACATCGGGATATTGTTCGCGAGGGTAGCGACCATGCCGCCGGCAGCCATATTGTTGATTTTGAGCAGATTACCGACACGCATCAGCGGCTTTTCAAACCAGCGGGTCAGCAGGAGCACCATCGGGTAAGCGCCGAGCAGCACGCAGGAGATAGAGCCAATGACTTCGATGGCGCGCATCACCTCGCCGGGCTGGTCACCAGGCGCCATAAAGATCGGGTCGAGTCCTGGGATCAGCTCCCAGCCGAGCAGGAACTTGATCACCGCCGCCGCCAGGCCGATGGTGATCAGCGCCACGAGGAATTTGGCGAAGATCTGGAAGCCGTTGATCATTTTTTCCGGAATGAACTTCAGCCCCAGCGCCACCAGCACGGCGACGATGATCACCGGGATCATATTCATCAGGATCAGCGCGAAGGTAAACGCTACCGGCTGGCCGTTGATCTCCACCCCGGAATACATCGCCACCAGACCGCCGGCGATACAGCCGATAGGAATAGTGACAATGCCCGCCAGCACGCCGAGCGCCAGCCAGCGGCGATCGGCAGGTTCGATAATGCCGAGCGCCACCGGAATGGAGAACACAATGGTCGGCCCCATCATGGAGCCGAGGATCAGGCCCGAGTACATCCAGGCCGCCACGTCGCCGCCCGCCAGCTCTTTGGCGAGGAAGAAACCGCCCATGTCGCACGCCAGCAGCGTGCCGGCAAACATCGACGGGTTGGCGCCGAGCATCTCATACAGCGGGATAATCACCGGACCGAGCAGATGGGCCAGCACCGGCGCCAGGGCGGTCATCCCGACCATCGCCAGGCCCAGCGCGCCCATCGCCATAAACCCTTCTTCAAACTGACCGCCGGATCCCTCAATGCTTTTCCCCAGTTTGCCGAGAAAGCGCGCCGAGCCGCCGAACTGCGACAGGATCCTGTCCACGGCGGCAATCAGCATAAAGAACATCATGATGTACATGATGATTTCGTTAATTCCCATAGCCCTTACTCCCTGTCATTTATGATTGGTAGATACTGTGAATACCGGGACATTAGCCGCACTCGGGGAACTTTCCCGGGTCGCGGCGTGAACGCCTTACCCGGGCTACGGCATAGCAGACGGCTGTGATCCTGTAGCCCGGCTAAGCGCAGCGCGAGCCGGGAAAGCCACAGCCACACGCCTCCGGGAAAATCCGCATTTATTGCGCCGCCGCGTACAGCTCGATAATCTGCTCCCGGGTGGCGGTGCGTGGATTGGTGCGCAGACAGATGTCGTCCTGCGCCGCCTGTGCCCAGGTGGCGTAGTGCGCGGGCGTCGCGCCGGCATCCGACAGCCGCATCGTCAGACCGACTTCCGCAATCAGTTCGCGCACGGCGGCGATTGCCTCAAGGTCATCGGTTTTCCTGCCGGTCAGCGCCCGGCCGATCTGGCTGAAGCGCCCCCGGCACACCATACGGTTGAAGCCCATCACCGTTGGCAGCAGCATGGCGTTGGCCAGACCGTGCGGAATATGCAGCGCCGCCCCCGGCTGATGCGCCATGGCATGGCATAGCCCCAGCCCGGCGCTGGAAAACGCCATCCCCGCCATGCAGGAGGCCAGCAGCATGTTCTCCCGCGCCGCCAGATCCTGGCCGCAGCCCACCGCTTTCGGCAGCGCTTCGCCGATCATGGCTATCGCCCCCATCGCCAGACTGTCGGTAAACGGCGTGGCGTGACGGGCGCTGTAGGCCTCGACGGCGTGGGTCAGCGCATCAATCCCGGTCATCGCCGTGACAGGCGGGGGAACGCCCTCAGTTACGGCGGCGTCGAGGATCGCCACATCCGGCATCAGCGAGGCATGCGCCAGCACCTGTTTGCGTCCACTCACCGCATCGATAATCACCGTCACGTTGGTGGTTTCTGACCCGGTGCCGGCGGTGGTCGGCACCGCAATCAGCGGCAGACGTGGCTGTAATTCGCTGTGCTCCGTCATCTCCCCCAGCGTCTGCTCAGGGTTGGCGACCAGCAGCGCCACCGCTTTCGCCGCATCCAGCACCGAGCCGCCGCCGAAGGCCACCACGCCGTCGCAGCGCGCGTCCCGCAGCTGGGCGACCGCAGCGCAGACATCGGTGACGCAGGGTTCGCCGGCGGGACAGGGCCAGAGGGTCATGGCAACCCCTTTCATCGCCAGGCTACGCTCCAGCCCGGCGGTCATTCCCGCCTGATGGAGAAAACGGTCAACCATGACAAACAGATGCTTCAGGCCCCGGGCCTGCGCTTGCGGGCCGCAGGCCGCCAGCGCGCCGACGCCGTGCAGCGTCACCGGCGGAACGTTGAAGCTTTTCACTTGCTGAAGATTCAGCGTATCGAAGGCGTGGAACAGCGCCGTCTGCAGTTCAGCTTGCATAGATCCCCTCCGCTTTTTCCCTCCCGCTGTTGGCGATTGCCAGCGGGGTCATAAACAGGCTGTGCCGGGGTAAATGCACCTTCAGCGTCGGGAAACATTGGCAAAAAAGCGCCCTGACGCCCGGCTGCATGCAGGCGCCGCCTGCCAGCCACAAATCACCAATCCCTTGTCCGGTAATATGTCGGGCGACAATCTCAGCCATCTTCTCGTACACCGGTTTCACTACCGGCCAGATCTCTCCGGCATGGCGGCGCTTGTACTGCTCAGCCTCTTCCAGCCCGATGCCGCGATTCCCGGCCAGAGTCAGGGAGATATGGTGTCCGCCGGTGGCTTCATCCGCCGAATACGTCACCCTGCCCTGTTTAACGATGGCGATCCCGGTGGTGCCGCCGCCGATGTCCACCACCCCGGCATTATCGAGCTGCAGCAGATCCGCCACCGCGGTGGGCTCATCCAGCACATGACTGATCTCCAGCCCGGCGGACTCCAGGACGTTGATCGAAATGCGCGGATCGGTGCCGGGCGGAAACGAGGTCGCCGCATGCGCAAAGCGGCAGCCCAGCTGCTGTTCGAGGGTCGCGAGATGACGGCGCACGAGGGTGACGGCGCCGAAGAAGTCCCAGACGATGCCGTCGCGCACCACATCGGCCCAGTCAAGACATACCGCAACCGGCTGGCCATCGCGGTCGACCACCATCGACACCACATCGCAGGTGCCCAAATCGATGCCCAGCCACAGCGGCGACTCGCTGGCGGCGGGCGCCTGGTTACACAGGGCAGCGGCTTTTTGCAGTCTCGGCGAAAGCCAGCGTTGTTCGTCGTGCGCCATGTTCATCCCTTATACGATTCGAAACGCATCCACCAGCACGCAGCGGCGCAGACGAACGAAGGTCCGCGCGCTGGTTACCCCTTCCCCGGTTGGGGTGGTGATGGTCATGGTGGTCCAGCCCTCACCGCCCAGCCCAAGCCCGGCGATGCACGGCCCGTTTTTGACGAAGATGCTGGTGTCGATGGCATTCGCCATCTGGTGCATGTTGTCGATATTGCGCGAGTGCATCGCCGCCGTATGGTGGCAGCCGCCTTCCAGTTGCACCGCCAGGGCGATGGCCTCCTCGACGTTCGCCACCCGCACCACCGGCAGCACCGGCATCATCATTTCAGTCACCGCAAACGGATGGCTGGCAGGGGTTTCCACGAACAGCAGGCGGGTTTGCGCCGGCACCTGCAGGCCAATCGCCGCGGCGATTTTGCCCGCATCGCGGCCGACCCAGTCGCGGCTGACCGTGCCTTTGCCGCGCTCGTCGATATTTTTCAGCAGCAGCGGCTGGAGCTGTTCGGCCTGCGCCGCCGTGAGTTTCACCGCCTGCTGGCCTTCCATCAGGCGCATCAGTTCGTCGGCGACGCTATCGACCACGATCAGCACCTTCTCGTCGGCGCAGATAATGTTGTTATCAAACGAGGCGCCTTTGACGATCGCTTGCGCGGCGCGCGGCAGATCGGCGGTCTCATCCACCACCACCGGCGGGTTGCCGGCCCCGGCGGCAATCAGGCGTTTGTTGGTATGTTTGCGCGCCGCCTCGACCACTGCTTCGCCGCCGGTCACCACCAGCAGGCCGATACCAGGGTACTTAAACAGCCGCTGGGCAGTGTCGATATCCGGGTTCGCCACGGTCACCAGCAGGTTGGCCGGGCCGCCGGCGGCCACTACCGCCTGGTTAAGCAAGGTGATCGCCCGCTGCGAGACCTGTTTCGCCGCCGGATGGGGGGCAAAGACCACGCTGTTGCCGGCGGCAATCAGACTGATGGCGTTGTTAATCACCGTCGCCGCCGGATTGGTCGAGGGCGTGACCGAGGCCACCACGCCCCAGGGCGCGTTTTCAATCAGCGTCAGGCCGTTATCGCCGGTCAGCACCTGCGGAGTCAGACACTCCACGCCCGGCGTACCCCGTGCCTGCGCCACGTTTTTGGCAAACTTATCTTCAACGCGTCCCATGCCGGTCTCCGTCACCGCAAGCTCCGCCAGTTCACGGGCATGCTTTTCACCCGCCTCACGAATGGCCTGAATCACCTGCTGACGCATCGCCACCCGCTTTAATCCCTGCTGGGCCACCGTTGCCGCCGCGACAGCGTCATCCAGTGAGGCAAAAACGCCCCTATCATGAACGGCGTCAGCAGGCTGACTGCTGTCTTTCATTTTCAGCAGTACCGCTTTCACTACCTGTTCAATGTCCTGTTGATTCATGATTTTTCACCCTACTTATGGAAGAGCACCTGACCATCGGCCGCAGCCTCATCCACGATGCCAATCACGCACAGATCGACCGGAGAGGCGCCATGTGCGTGCGCCTGTCGCGCCGAGCTGCCGCTGACCAGCAGCACCCACTCCCCGCATCCCGCGCCGATGTTGTCGATGGCGACCGCGCATTGCCCGTCGGGTTCGCCGCGGGCATTGAGCATCTCCACCATCAGCAGTTTGTCGTGGGCCAGCCCTTCATGGCGTACGGTGCAGACCACATATCCGGTTACGACAGCCAGCTTCATGTCCATCTCCGCGTGTGATGTGCAGGCCGGAAAAGCGCAGCGCCATCCGGCATTCATGCCTTTTCATGGCCGGATAGCGACGCGCTGACGTCTCATCCGGCCCGAACTTTCCGGCACCCCCTCCCCCGTTAGATGTTGCTGTCGCCCTTGAAGCTGATCGGGAAGACCTCTTCCAGATCGCCATGCGGGCGCGGGATGACATGTACAGAGACCAGCTCACCGATACGCTGAGCCGCCGCCGCCCCGGCATCCGTGGCGGCTTTGCACGCCGCGACATCGCCGCGCACCATGGCGGTCACCAGGCCGCCGCCGATCTGTTTCACGCCTACCAGCTTGACGCGGGCCGCTTTGACCATGGCGTCGGAGGCCTCAATCAGTGCAACCAGGCCCCGGGTTTCAATCATTCCTAATGCTTCCATTGTGTTTTCCTCTCATAAGGGGTCCTGAAGGGGACCATTCATTCAACCAGCGTGGACGAGTCGGGGATCCGGCTTGCGTCCGTCTGGCGCGGTACCGACGCCACCAGCGCCAGTTCGATAATTTCCTCTACGCTACAGCCTCGCGAGAGGTCGTGAAGCGGGGCGGCGAGGCCCTGGATCAGCGGCCCGATGGCGCGATATCCACCCAACCGCTGGGCGATTTTGTAGCCGATGTTGCCCGCCTCCAGCGATGGGAAGACCAGCACATTGGCCCGCCCCCGCAGCGGGCTGCCGGGCGCTTTGTGCGCAGCGACGTCCGGTACAAAGGCGGCGTCAAACTGCAGTTCGCCATCGACCATCAGCTGCGGCGCCCGCTGACGCACGATCTCCGTGGCCTGCTGGACGTTAGCCACACAGGGATGCCGGGCGCTGCCGTGCGTGGAGAAAGACAGCATTGCCACCCGCGGCGCTTCGCCAGCGATCGCTTGCCAGGTCTCGGCGCTGGCAATCGCGATATCCGCCAGCTGCGCCGCCGTCGGCTGCGGCACCACGCTGCAGTCGGCAAACCCCAGCGGCTGGCCGGCATACTGCGGCAGCATCAGAAACAGCGAAGAGAGCGTTTTACACCCCGGCTGCAGGCCGATAAGGCGCAGACCGGCGCGCAGCACGCTGGCGGTTGACGAGAGATTCCCGGCGATACACACCTCGGCCTCACCGCCGCTGACCATCGCCGCGGCGAACATCAGCGGGTCGGCCAGCTTGTCGACGGCGTCAGCGGGCGCTTTATCGCCGGCGCGCGCCTGCCAGGCGGCGGCAAACGCCTCGCGCATCGCCAGGTTGCTGTGCGGATCAATGATCTGCACTCCGGTCAGCGGCAGACGTTCGCCAAGGGCGAACTGCCGCAGCGCGAAGGGACTGGCGACGAGGATCGGACGCGCCAGGCCCTGCTGCTGCAGATAATGCGCCGCCTTCAGCACACGGACGTCCAGCGCATCCGGGAACACCACTCGGGCGGGGGCGCGCAGCGCCAGTTTGCGGCATTGGTCAATGATCATCTTCACCTCCCAGGTGCTGCTGCAGCTGGCTGAGGGTTGGCGGCGAATCCGTCACGCCCAGGATCATCATCACGTAGACCGCGCTGGAGAGACGGTTGAGCGCTTGCATAATATCGGCGCGCCGGACCGCAAATTGCGGCGTGATAAACACCTGCGCCGCGGTCACCTCCGCCTCGCGGACTTTGCCGCGCAGCAGATTAAGCAGCGCGACCTCGCGCCCATGGCGGGCCTCCGGCACCAGGTGATCGTGGCCCAGGAAGCGCAGCGGCTGATGGGACAGACGGTGTAACTGTCCCTCGCTGAATCCGGCTATCGACTGCGCCGCCAGCGGCTCCTCCAGCGCGTCGGCGCGCATGATGTTGCCCAGCCGCGAACGGATATCCATCAGCCACGGCTGCCAGGACTCCGCCAGTTCAATTTGCAGCCACACCGTCAGAGCGATGGTGCTGTCCAGCACCGCACGGAAGGCCAGCCGCGGATCGTTTTTCGCCACCAGGGTATCGGCCGTCAGGTGGGTCAGGGTGTCCGGCTTTTTATCCACCGGCTGGTGACAGAGCTCGCAGCAGGCCTGGGGCGGATGGTCGCGGCTGGTCAGGACATGCACCGGCTGCGGCGTCTGTTCGTCATCCTCGACAAACAGGCGCCCCTGGCGGTCGAGAAATTTGACCCGCAGATGCCGACTTTCCAGCAGCTCCCTCGCCGAGGGCGTCAGGCGAGCGTTGGCAGGAAGATGGATTTCACCGCCTTCGCTGAGCGTATGATTCGCTCTGAGCCACGCTTCGGTAATGAAATCGTTCATAGCGATTGCCAGTTTGCCGGCCAGGCGACGTACAGGAAGCGCACCGTCGACGGGGTACCGAATTCGATGCTGGCGCCTTTCGGGATAAACATGACGTCCCCTGCTTTGGCAATCAGCGTTTCCCCCTGATGGCGCACATGCAGCTCGCCCTCCAGCACCATATCGATTTCGTCGTAGTTCAGCGTCCACGGGAAGAAGGCGTTCTCCCACTGCATAAATCCGGCGGCCATGCTGCTGCCATCCTGGTCGGTCACCAGATCCGTTAAGCCAACGCAGTGCGGCTGGGCGCCGTCGAAGCGGCCAAACTTCACGCTGCTGCCGTCGATCACTTTGATGCCGCCTTTGCCGGTCACGGAGTCAAATCCTGGCTGCATCGCCTCCTGCTCCAGGGACTGCTTCTCCTTCATCACCTTTTCCATCAGCTGCGCCACCAGGCTTTCGGTAAACTGGCCTTCCGGCAACTGCGCCAGGATGGTTTCGCGGATCCGCTGGCTTTCCGTTTTGTCGCTGTTCGCCGCTGTCGCCGCCGGCGCGGCGCCATCATCCTCGGTGATAGTGAATCCCAGCAGCTCGGCGACTTCGCGCGCTTCCGGGGTGATAATGCTGGCGCGCAGAACAACTGACATCGCCTGTTCGCCGCGCGCGTGGGCGGCACGAATATCGTTAGCGGTAATGAGTTTCTTCACCTGGCCCTTCCTCCTTTTGGCTGAGCTCACTCAAATAATTTTCCAGCGACGCGACGCTTTGCGGATCGCAACCGTTGAGGGCGAAAACCGGCGCCTGAAACCCCATCCCGTCCAGCAGCTGCCGCACCGCGGCGAGGTTGGCATCCGGCAGATCCGTTTTACTGATCGCCACGATAAGGTGCTTTCGGCTGCCAATATCCAGTAACCCGGGAGGCAGGCGACTTTCGGTATCATTGGCCGCGTGGACATAAATCAGGGTGTCCACATCCTGCAGGGTGGTAATTAAGGCGTGATACCAGCGCGGATGGCTGAAATATTCCCCGGGTGTATCGATGTCGCCACGATCGTTAAATTCCAGCGCCTGCGTTTTTCTGGCGAGGGAATAATTTCCCTGCAGGGCATTAAATAATGTGGTTTTTCCTGCACCGACGGCGCCGACAATGGCAATACGCTTCATGGTCGCTCTCAATTAACTTTTCGTTAATTCGCACAAGGTATAATTTAATAAGCGGCCTAACCCGCCGATGGTCTGCAGGAGCGCCTCCTCCACCGCGCCGACCGAACCGTAGATCACCAGCGCGCCGCTAAACCGGTCGAGAAAACCGATGTGCACATCGGCGGCCTTCATCGCCAGATCGCCAGCGATCATCGCTGTTTCCCCCGGTGTCAGCGTCATAATGCCGATCGCGCCGGATTCGGGTACGCCGATCTTTTTCGCCAGCTCCGCTCCCGGGTGGGCAATCAGATGCGCCAGTGTGACCTGTTTGCCTGGTACGAATTCCTGAATAATGCGTTCTTTATCCATGACTGATTGCCCCCCTGAAATCTGTCCTCATGGTGACGGTATTTCAGCGCGGCAAATAACAAATTTCGGCAAGTGGGGTTAAAAGGTGAAGTGGATCACTCAGGAGAGAAAATAATAATGCGGCGGAATTAAAAAGGCAGGCTCAGCGTTTTTACTCGCCGGCCTGCCTGATATTGTGCGCGGAAAACTCTCCGCGCGTTAATGGGAAAAAAACGAGATTACAGCGGTTCGGTTTGCGCTTCGACAACCGCCAGCGCCACCATATTCACAATGCGGCGTACGGAGGCGATCGGCGTCAGAATATGCACCGGCTTCGCCACCCCCATCAGCACTGGCCCGACGGTCACCCCTTCCGAACTGGAGACACGCAGCAGGTTATAGCTGATCCGGGCGGCTTCCATATTCGGCATCACCAGAATATTGGCCGATCCCTTCAGCGGGCTGTCCGGCATGCGATCGTTGCGGATGCTTTCCACCAGCGCGGCGTCGCCATGCATTTCGCCATCGATCATCAGCTCCGGGGCGCTCGCCTTCACCAGTTCAAGGGTTTTGCGCATCTTGCTGGCTGACGGGCAGTCGGCGGAACCAAAGTTGGAGTGCGACAGCAATGCCACCCGCGGCTCAATACCGAAGCGACGCACGCTTTCCGCCGCCATCAGGGTGATCTCCGCCAGCTCTTCCGGGGAGGGATCGTGATTGACATAGGTGTCGGCGATAAAGGTGTTGCCGCTCGGCAGCAGCAGCGCATTCATCGCCCCGGCGGTGCTGACGCCGTCGCGATAGCCAAACAGCGGCTGCACCACGCGGTAGTGGTCGTGGTACTCGCCGATAGTCCCGCAGATCATCGCATCCGCTTCACCGCGATGAACCATGATGGCGCCAATCACCGTGGTGTTGCTAATCACCGCCCGCTGCGCCTGCTCCTGGGTAATGCCGCGGCGCTTCATCAGCTGGTAGTACTCGCTCCAGTACTCTTTAAACCGCGGGTCGGATTCATTATTGACGATCTCAAAGTCAACGCCGGCCTTGATCTGCAGACCCAGCTTCTGGATGCGCATTTCAATCACGCTAGGGCGCCCCACCAGAATCGGTTTGGCCAGCCCCAGCGACACCAGCTCCTGAGTGGCGTGCAGCACCCGGGTCTCCTCCCCTTCCGCCAACACCACGCGCTTCGGCTCTTTGCGCGCCTGAGAGAAGATAGGCTTCATAAACAGGTTGGTTTTATAGACGAACTCGCTCAGCTTCTCGATATAGGCGTCAAAATCAGCGATGGGGCGCGTTGCCACGCCGGAATCCATTGCCGCCTTCGCCACCGCAGGGGCGATTTTGACGATCAGCCGCGGGTCGAACGGTTTCGGAATGATGTAGTCCGGACCAAAGCTTAAATCCTGATCGCCATAGGCGGAGGCCACCACTTCGCTCTGCTCAGCATGGGCCAGCTCGGCAATGGCGTGCACCGCCGCCAGCTTCATCTCTTCGTTGATCGCCGTCGCGCCGACGTCCAGCGCGCCGCGGAAGATGAACGGGAAGCAGAGCACATTGTTGACCTGGTTAGGGTAGTCGGAGCGACCGGTACAGATGATGGCGTCATCGCGGACCTGCTTCGCCAGCGGCGGCAGAATTTCCGGCTCCGGGTTGGCCAGGGCAAGGATCAGCGGCGCGCGCGCCATCTTCTTCACCATCTCCGGAGTCAGCACTTTCGGGCCAGAGCAGCCGAGGAAAATGTCGGCGCCGTCGATCACATCATCAAGCGTACGTTTGCCGTCGTCTTCCACTGCGTAGGCGGCTTTGGTTTCCGCCATGTTCGGTTCACGGTCTTTATAGATGACGCCTTTCGAATCGCAGACCACGATGTTGTGCTTTTGCATCCCCAGCGCCACCAGCAGGTTCATGCAGGCGATCGCCGCCGCGCCCGCGCCGGAGACCACCATCCGCACGTCGGACAGATTCTTCTCGACGACGCGCAGACCGTTGAGGATCGCCGCGGTGCTGATGATCGCCGTGCCATGCTGATCGTCATGGAAAACCGGAATATTCATCCGCTCGCGCAGCTGCTGCTCGATGTAGAAACACTCCGGCGCTTTAATATCTTCCAGGTTGATACCGCCGAAGGTCGGCTCGAGGGCGGCGACGACGTTAATGAATTTGTCCGGATCCAGCTCATCGACTTCGATATCAAACACATCGATGCCGGCGAATTTCTTAAACAGGACGCCTTTGCCCTCCATCACCGGCTTGCCGGCCAGCGCGCCGATATTCCCCAGCCCCAGCACCGCGGTGCCGTTGGAGACGACCGCCACCAGGTTGCCGCGGGCAGTGTATTTGTAGGCGGCCAGCGGATCTTTTTCGATTTCCAGACAGGGGGCCGCGACGCCCGGCGAGTAGGCCAGCGCCAAATCGCGCTGGGTGGCGAGAGGTTTGGTCGGCGAGACCTGGATTTTTCCGGGAACCGGAAATTCGTGGAAGTCGAGGGCGCTCTGTTTTAACTGCTCATCCATTTTCTATTCCTTTCTTTCACGTATCGTTCGTAGGGGAAAAGCGTGATGACCATCCTGTCGTTCACCTTTCAGTGGCAGACAGTATCCCTCCTGGCGGGGCGATAAACTTTGAACACCGCCAAACTCTGGCCATCGCTATGATCTGGTTGTTATCAATTTATAGCGGTTATGTTACCCGGATTCGCCGCCAATAATAGCCCCGTCTGCTATGCTTTTTGGTTATGTACCTCATCACTATTTATACCGCATACCGGCAAGCACTCATGTAACACCTTGTTCCAGGAGGACTTATCTATGAATCAGCTAGACAGCATCAAGCAGTTCACCACCGTGGTCGCCGACAGCGGCGACATCGAATCCATTCGCCACTATCATCCGGAAGATGCCACCACTAACCCCTCCCTGCTGCTGAAGGCCGCCGGCCTGGCGTCCTATAGCGGACTCATTGACGACGCCATCGCCTGGGCGAAAAAGCAAGGAGGCGGCCGTGAAGCGCAGGTGACTCACGCCTGCGATAAGCTGGCGGTCAATTTTGGCGCGGAGATCCTCAAAAGCATTCCGGGCCGGGTCTCCACCGAGGTGGACGCCCGGCTCTCCTTCAACCGGGAGAAGAGCATCGAGAAGGCGCGCCATCTGGTGGCGCTGTATCAGGAGATGGGCATTGATAAGTCGCGGATCCTGATCAAACTGGCATCCACCTGGGAGGGGATCCGCGCCGCCGAGACGCTGGAAAAAGAAGGCATCCACTGCAACCTGACGCTGCTGTTTTCCTTCGCCCAGGCCCGGGCCTGCGCCGAAGCCGGGGTCTATCTGATCTCCCCTTTCGTCGGGCGTATTTATGACTGGTATCAGGCGCGTAAGCCGCTGGATCCTTACGTGGTGGAGGAAGATCCGGGGGTGAAATCGGTGCGCAATATCTATGACTACTTCAAACAGCATAAATACACCACCATCGTGATGGGCGCCAGCTTCCGCCGCACCGAACAGATCCTCGCCCTGGTCGGCTGCGACCGGCTGACCATCGCCCCGCCATTGTTAAAAGAGCTGCAGGCCAGCGACGCCCCGGTGGTGCGCAAACTGATCCCTGCCAGCCAGATCCTGCCGCGCCCGGTGCCGCTCAGCGAGGCGGAGTTCCGCTGGGAACATAATCAGGACCCGATGGCGGTCGAAAAGCTGGCGGAGGGGATCCGCCTGTTCGCCGTCGATCAGCGCAAACTGGAAGATCTGCTTGCCGCCAAACTGTCACTTTAGTCTCACGGAGAAAACTATGTCCCGAAGAGAGCTTGCCAACGCCATCCGCGCCCTGAGTATGGACGCGGTGCAGAAAGCCAATTCCGGCCACCCCGGTGCGCCAATGGGGATGGCAGACATTGCCGAAGTGCTGTGGAACGATTTTCTCAAGCACAATCCGCAGAACCCTGGCTGGGTGGACCGCGACCGCTTTATTCTGTCCAACGGCCACGCGTCGATGCTGCTCTACAGCCTGTTGCACCTGACCGGCTACGATCTGCCGCTGTCAGAACTCAAGCAGTTCCGTCAGTTGCACTCAAAAACGCCGGGCCACCCGGAGCATGGCTATACCCCCGGGGTGGAGACCACCACCGGCCCGCTGGGCCAGGGGCTGGCGAACGCCGTCGGCATGGCCATCGCCGAACGCACCCTGGCGGCACAGTTTAACCGCCCCGGTCATGAGATTATCGACCATCACACCTGGGTTTTCATGGGCGATGGCTGCCTAATGGAGGGGATCTCCCATGAGGCCTGTTCGCTGGCCGGTACGCTCGGACTGGGTAAGCTGATCGGTTTTTACGATCACAACGGCATCTCCATCGACGGCAAAACCGAAGGCTGGTTTTCCGATGATACGGCCGAACGCTTCCGCGCCTATCACTGGCATGTGATCGGTGACATTGATGGTCACGATCCGCAGGCCATTAAACAGGCCATTGCGGAAGCGCAGGCGGTGAAAGATAAGCCGTCGCTGATTATCTGTCGGACCATCATCGGCTTCGGTTCGCCCAACAAAGCGGGGTCGGAAGAGTCTCACGGCGCGGCGCTGGGCGAAAAAGAGGTGGCCCTGGCCCGCCAGCAGCTGGGCTGGAAATATCCGCCCTTTGAGATCCCGAAAGAGATCTATCAGGGCTGGGATGCGCGTCCGCGCGGCGAAAAAGCCGAGCACGCCTGGAACGAGAAATTCGCCGCCTACCAGCAGCAGTTTCCGGAGCTGGCCGCTGAGCTGACTCGCCGCATGGATGGCACCCTGCCGGAAGACTTTGCCGCGACCGCCCGCGACTACGTGGCGAAACTGCAGGCCGAGCCGGCGAAAATCGCCAGCCGCAAGGCCTCGCAAAACGCGCTGAACGCCTACGGCCCGCATCTCCCGGAACTGCTGGGCGGTTCGGCGGATCTTGCGCCGAGTAACCTGACCATCTGGTCTGGCTCGACATCGATTAAAGACGATCCTGCGGGCAACTATATCCACTACGGCGTGCGCGAATTTGGCATGACCGCGGTGGCCAACGGCATCGCCCTGCACGGGGGCTTCATTCCGTATACCTCGACCTTCCTGATGTTTGTGGAATACGCCCGCAACGCCGCGCGCATGGCGGCCCTGATGAAGGCCCGGCAGATCATGGTCTATACCCATGACTCCATCGGTCTCGGGGAAGATGGCCCGACGCACCAGGCGGTGGAACAGCTGGCCAGTCTGCGACTGACGCCCAACTTCAGCACCTGGCGCCCCTGCGACCAGGTGGAGACCGCCGTCGCCTGGCAGGCGGCCATTGCGCGCCAGAACGGACCAACGGCGCTGATCCTGTCGCGGCAAAACCTGGCGCAGATGCCGCGCACCCCGGAACAGGTGCAGGCTATTGCCCGGGGAGGCTACGTGCTGAAAGATGCCGGCGGGAAGCCCGACCTGATCCTCATCGCCACCGGCTCGGAAGTGGAGATCACTGTGCTGGCCGCAGAAAAACTGTTGGCGAACGGGGTGAATGTGCGGGTCGTCTCGCTCCCTTCCACCGATGTGTTTGATGCCCAGGATGAGGCCTGGCGCGAGTCGGTGCTGCCGTCGGACGTCAGCGCCCGGGTGGCGGTCGAGGCCGGGATAGCGGACTACTGGTATAAATATGTCGGCTTAAAAGGCAAGATCGTCGGCATGACCGGCTATGGCGAATCCGCCCCGGCAGAGCAGCTGTTTCCGTTCTTTGGCTTTACGGTCGACCATATCGTCGCCACCGCGGAGCAGGTGCTTAACGGGTGATCCACAGCGTGGGCCAGGCGTCTGGCCCCTGCCAGTTATCACACGTCGGCTGCTGCGCGTAGCGGGAGAGACTGAACCGCTGGCCGTCAAAACGCCAGCGGGTCTGGATCCCGCAATCGCCGGCCTCGCGGCCTTTATCCAGGGTCACCAGCTCATGGCGGCGATCATCGTAGCTGGCGTTGATAAGCTCGATCTCCCGCGGTGCCTCGCCCGGTGGCTGAAACGGCAGCGTCAGCCGCACCTGACGGGCGACATAGGGCCGCTGGCGGGAGACCAGCCAGGCCAGCCAGACGGTGTTGTACGCGCCGGATTCGCAGCTGGTCATCAGCAGCACTTTGTCATCCGTCAGCGCAGTAACGCGAATTTCACGGCGGAAGGGATCGAGGGAGCAGTTGCTGTTGGTCATCCGCTCATTACCGTAGTCCATCAGATCGTTGAGCTCCTCACGCCCCAGCGGCGACTGCGCTGTTTCCGCGGTCGCCACTGCGCGCAGCGCCGGGGCCGGCGGTACGCTGAGCGGCGGCTCTTCCCCTTTGCCGACCCAGGCCGTTTCACTGCCTACCCGCTTTTGCCGATCGTCGATAAAAAACAGAGCCGCTTTCAACCCCTGCAGGGAGATGCTCTGCAGGCCATTGGCCAGCGAGAGAGCTTTCCCCTCCTGAACCTGCTGGAGAAATGCATCGATCGTCACGCTGTCGGCGGTTTTAATGAGCTTATCTTCAATGTGCCAGCGCTTGTCGGTCAGGGACAACGGCTTGCCATCCAGCAGCAGGCGCGGCGCTATTGGCGCGAGCGTCGCCACCGGATTGCCGGTGCCACCCAGTTCGATACGCAGGTTGGCGTCAGTCACCGCCCCGGCGCTGCGGCTGAGGGTCATCACCAGCCCATAATGCAGCCCCACGTTACGGGTGACGCAGAAATTTTGGTTGTTACAGGTGACCTGCCAGTCGTTGAAGCGCTGCTGCGTCGGTGCCGACCATGCCTGCGAGCAAGGCAGCACCGCCAGAAAGAGGAAATAAATGATGCGAAAAAGCATGAACCGCCCGACCCCAGATAAACCCGACCACGGCGCCTATCCTGGACAACGGCAGCTGCTTACTCAATCGGATTTGTCAGAGTTCCCCGACATCAGGCCGGAGGTTTGCAGATACTGCAGCAGAATGACCGCCTTACCGTCGCGGATCTCACCGTCAGCGACCATCTGCAGCGCCTGGCTAAAAGGCAGCTCCAGCACCTCGATGGCTTCATCATCCACCCCGCCGCCGCTGGTGGTTCGCTGCGCGTCGCTGTACTCGGCGATAAAGAAATGCACCACTTCGGTGACGCCCCCTGGCGACATAAACAGCTCAAACAGCTTACGCACCTCGCCCACTTCGTAGCCGGTCTCTTCCACCGCCTCTTTACGAATGCAGGCTTCCGGCTCGTCGTTGTCCAGCAGCCCGGCGCAGGTTTCAATCAGCATGCCGTCATGATTGCCATTGACCCAGGTGGCGACCCGGAACTGCCGCACCAGGACCACCGTCTGCTTATGGCGGTTATACAGCAGTACGGTGGCGCCATTGCCGCGATCGTAGACTTCGCGCTTATGGCGCACGACGCTGCCGTCCGCCCGCGTTAGCTCATAAGTCATGTTGCGTAGTACGAACCAGTTCTCAGAGAGGATTTTATCTTTAATGACGTGAATATTGAGTGACATACCGACCCCACAGCGTAAAAGGACGCCCTCATACTACGCTGCGGGGCCGGGTTTGTCGTCAGTGAAGCGGCGTCGTTTTCAGCGCCAGATAGTCCAAAATCCCCTGCGCCGCGTGACGGCCTTCCGCCATCGCCGTCACTACAAGGTCTGCGCCGCGCACGGCATCGCCGCCGGCAAAGATCTTCTCCTGACTGGTCTGGTAACGGTAACGGCTCTCGACGCCGGCTTTGATGCGCCCCTGGCTGTCCAGCGCCACGCCCGCCGCTTCCAGCCAGGGCATGCGGTGCGGGTGGAAGCCAAAGGCCATGATCACCGCATCCGCCGGCATAACAAACTCACTGCCGGGGATCGGCGTCGGGCGGCGTCTTCCTCCCGCGTCCGGGGCGCCCAGCTCGGTGCGCAAAAAGCGTACCCCGTTCACTCGCCCGCTTTCGTCCAGCTCCAGGGTCACCGGCTGGACGTTAAACTCAAAGACCGCCCCCTCTTCGCGGGCGTTTTTGACCTCTTTTTTCGAGCCCGGCATGTTGGCTTCATCCCGCCGATAGGCGCAGGTCACCTGGCGGGCGCCGTGACGCAGCGCGGTGCGCACGCAGTCCATCGCTGTATCGCCGCCGCCCAGCACGACGACGTTCAGCCCGGCAGTGTTGATATAAGGCTCCTGAGCCGATGCCGCCAGCCCCATCACCTGTTTGGTGTTGGCAATGAGGAACGGCAGCGCATCGTAAACGCCGGGGGCCTCTTCGTTCGGCAGCCCCGCCTTCATGGAGCGATAAGTTCCGGCGCCGACGAACACCGCGTCATAGTCGGCCAGCAGCGTCGCCATGGGGATATCTTTCCCCACCTCGCAATTGAGCTCAAAGCGGGTACCCATCTCGCTGAAAATGGCCCGCCGCCGGGCCAGCAGCGATTTATCCAGCTTGAACGCCGGGATGCCGAAGGTCAGCAGACCGCCAATCTCCGGATGACGGTCAAAAACCACCGGCTGGACGCCGTGACGCACCAGCACATCGGCGCAGGCCAGCCCGGCCGGCCCGGCGCCGATAATCGCCACCCGCTTACCGCTCGGCTTAACCTGCGAGAGGTCCGGACGCCAGCCGCTGGCCAGCGCCTGGTCGGAAATATAGCGCTCAATGTTGCCGATGGTGACTGCGCCGCTTTCATCGCGCAGGGTGCAGGCACCTTCACACAGCCGGTCCTGGGGGCAGACGCGACCGGTGATCTCCGGCAGGCAGTTGGTCTGATGGGAAAGCGCGACCGCGGCGGCGATATCCCCCGCCTTAACCAGCTCGACCCACTGCGGGATATGGTTATGCAGCGGGCAGGTCCATTCGCAAATACTGTGTTCCCCACACGTGAGGCAGCGGGCGGCCTGCTGCTGCGCCTGCGCCGGGGTGAAAGGCTGATAGATCTCCTCAAAGTGGCTCTTACGCGCCTCCGCCGCCAGCTTATCCGGCTCCCCGCGCGGCGGCGTCATCGCCATTTGCCTGACCTTCGCGCCAACATTGGGCTGGCTGCAGGTCGCCGTACCGCGCTGCCACGGCTGCACCTCCTGGCATGCCGAGCGCAGTCGCCGCTGCTTCGCCAGCGCGGTCAACGTCTCATCGTCGGCGAGGGTCAGTGCCTGCGCGGGACAGTTTTCCACACAGGCCGGTCCCGCCTCGCGGCCCTGGCACAGATCGCATTTCTGCGCGCTGGCCTTTACCAGGCCCGCAGCCTGCGGCGTCACCACCACCTGCATCACCCCGAACGGGCAGGCCACCATGCAGGATTTACAGCCAATGCATTTCTCCTGACTGACCTGAACGCTGTCGCCGGACTGGGCAATGGCGTCGTTGGGGCAACTGCGGACGCAGGGGGCGTCTTCACAGTGGCGGCAGGTGATAGCGTTACGCTGGCCCGCCGCTTTGATGACGGTGATACGAGGTAAAAAGCGCTGCGGGGTCAGCACGTGTTGCTCCTCGTTATGCGCCATTACGCAGGCCACTTCGCAGGCCTGGCAGCCGATACATTTTCGACTATCGCTCAAAATAAAGTGGTTCATGGCTTCCTTTTGTCTTCTTGGTGAATAACCCCTCAATGCGCATGTCTATTTATTACCCGACAAGACGGCGCCGGAACAATGTTCAAATGCCCAGGATAAACTTTTTCTGGAGAGAATCCGTTTTGGATCAATTTTTTTGACTTAAATGAAATGAGGTTTCACACCGGCAAGAGATAATGCGCCTGTCTGAGGCTGCAAAGCAGGCTCACTGCCTGCTGGCAGGAAAGTTCGAGGTTTCTTTACGATACGGCAAAAGCAACATGATAAATTACACTATCTCCTTAATTTCTCCACGATTGCCGGAGGCGCTGGCGCTAAAGTGGCACAGGCTGTGCAATAACAAAAAAATGTGCATATGAGGTCTTTATTCTGATGGCGAATTTCTTTATCGATCGCCCCATTTTTGCGTGGGTGCTGGCAATCCTGTTATGTCTGACGGGCACCCTTGCCATTTTGTCGCTTCCCGTTGAACAGTATCCCGACCTCGCCCCGCCGAACGTGCGGATCACCGCCAACTATCCCGGCGCCTCCGCGCAAACCCTGGAGAATACCGTCACCCAGGTTATCGAACAGAATATGACCGGCCTCGATAACCTGATGTATATGTCATCCCAGAGCAGCGCCACTGGCCAGGCGACGATCACCCTCAGCTTCACCGCCGGTACCGACCCGGACGAAGCCGTGCAGCAGGTTCAGAACCAGCTGCAGTCGGCGATGCGTAAACTGCCGCAGGCGGTGCAAAACCAGGGGGTGACGGTGCGCAAAACCGGCGACACCAATATCCTGACCCTCGCCTTCGTCTCCACCGACGGCAGCATGGATAAACAAGATATTGCCGACTACGTCGCCAGTAACATTCAGGACCCGCTCAGCCGCGTCAACGGCGTGGGGGATATCGACGCCTACGGCTCGCAATACTCAATGCGCATCTGGCTCGACCCGGCGAAGCTCAATAGCTACCAGCTGACCACCAAGGATGTGACCGACGCCATCAGTTCGCAGAACGCCCAGATTGCCGTCGGCCAGCTTGGCGGGACGCCTTCGGTCGATAAGCAGGCGCTGAACGCCACCATCAACTCGCAATCTCTGCTGCAAACCCCGGAGCAGTTCCGCAATATCACCCTGCGCGTCAATCAGGATGGTTCAGAGGTGACGCTGGGCGATGTCGCCACCGTCGAGATGGGGGCGGAGAAGTACGACTACCTCAGCCGCTACAACCGGCAGGCCGCTTCGGGCCTGGGAATTAAGCTTGCTTCCGGCGCCAACGAAATGGCCACGGCGGAGCGCGTGATCAATCGCCTCAATGAGCTGTCGCAGTATTTTCCTCACGGTCTGGAATATAAAGTCGCCTACGAGACGACCTCCTTCGTAAAGGCCTCCATCACTGATGTGGTCAAAACGCTGCTGGAGGCGATCCTGCTGGTCTTCCTCGTGATGTATCTGTTCCTGCAGAACTTCCGCGCCACCCTGATCCCGACCATCGCCGTGCCGGTGGTGCTGATGGGCACCTTTGCGGTGCTGTATGCCTGTGGCTACAGCATCAACACCCTGACGATGTTCGCGATGGTGCTGGCGATCGGCCTGCTGGTGGATGACGCCATCGTGGTAGTGGAGAACGTCGAGCGCATCATGAGCGAGGAGGGCCTGTCGCCCCGCGAGGCGACCCGCAAATCGATGGGGCAAATTCAAGGCGCACTGGTGGGGATCGCCATGGTGCTGTCGGCGGTGTTTGTGCCAATGGCCTTCTTCGGCGGCACCACCGGGGCCATCTATCGCCAGTTCTCAATCACTATCGTCGCGGCGATGGTCCTCTCGGTGCTGGTGGCCATGATCCTCACTCCGGCCCTTTGCGCCACGCTGCTCAAGCCGGTTAAGCCAGGTGAATCCCATGAAAGAAAAGGCTTCTTCGGCTGGTTCAACCGCACCTTCAACCGCAGCGCCAGCCGCTACGAAACCTTTGTCGGCAAAATTCTTCACCGCTCGCTGCGCTGGATGCTGATCTACGTCGTCCTGCTCGGCGGGATGGTGTTCCTGTTCCTGCATCTGCCCACCTCGTTCCTGCCGCTGGAAGATCGCGGGATGTTCACCACCTCGGTCCAGTTGCCGAGCGGCGCTACTCAGCAGCAGACGCTGAAAGTAGTGCAAAAAGCGGAAGATTACTTCCTCAATAATGAGAAGCAGAACGTCGAATCGGTATTTGCCACCGTCGGTTCCGGCCCCGGCGGCAACGGGCAGAACGTGGCCCGCATGTTTGTGCGTCTCAAAGACTGGGACCAGCGCGACCCGGAAACCGGCTCCTCCTTTGCCATTATTGAACGCGCCACCAAAGCGTTTAATCAGATCAACGAAGCGCGGGTCATCGCCAGCAGCCCGCCGGCCATCAGCGGCCTCGGCAGTTCGGCAGGCTTCGATATGGAGCTTGAGGATCACGCCGGTAAGGGGCACGATGCGCTGATGGCGGCACGCGATACGCTGCTTGAGCTGGCCGGCAAAAACCCACTGTTGACCCGGGTCCGCCATAACGGGCTCGACGACAGTCCGCAGCTGCAGGTCGATATCGATCAGCGTAAAGCGCAGGCGCTGGGCGTCTCCATTGACGACATCAACGATACGCTGCAAACCGCGTGGGGGTCGAGCTACGTCAACGACTTTATGGATCGCGGCCGGGTGAAGAAAGTCTACGTCCAGGCAGCGGCGAAATACCGGATGCTGCCAGACGATATCAATCTCTGGTATGTCCGCAACAGCAGCGGCACGATGGTGCCGTTCTCGGCCTTCGCCACCTCACGCTGGGAGACCGGCTCGCCGCGGCTGGAACGCTACAATGGCTACTCGGCGGTGGAGATCGTTGGTGAGGCGGCGCCGGGTATCAGTACCGGCACCGCGATGGACATGATGGAGAAGCTGGCCGCGCAGTTGCCAACCGGCTTTGGCCTCGAATGGACCGCCATGTCCTACCAGGAACGCCTCTCTGGCGCTCAGGCGCCGGCACTGTACGCGATTTCGCTGCTGGTGGTGTTCCTGTGCCTGGCGGCGCTGTACGAGAGCTGGTCGGTGCCGTTCTCGGTGATGCTGGTGGTCCCGCTCGGGGTGATTGGCGCCCTGCTGGCGACCTGGGTGCGCGGCCTGGAGAATGATGTTTACTTCCAGGTGGGCCTGTTAACGGTGATCGGCCTGTCGGCGAAAAACGCCATTCTGATCGTTGAGTTCGCCAACGAGCTGAACGAGAAAGGCCAGGATCTGCTCAGCGCCACGCTGTCGGCCTGCCGTCAGCGCCTGCGCCCCATCCTGATGACCTCGCTGGCGTTTATCTTCGGCGTGCTGCCGATGGCGACCAGCACCGGGGCCGGTTCCGGCAGCCAGCATGCGGTCGGTACCGGGGTGATGGGCGGGATGATCTCCGCCACCGTGCTGGCCATCTTTTTCGTGCCGCTGTTCTTTGTGCTGGTACGTCGCCGCTTTCCGCTGAAGGAGCGTCCGCAATAAGCCGTCGGGCGTTGGCGGCGAGCCTTAATAACAGAAAAGGCGACCCTTAAGGTCGCCTTCTTTATGTGTTCAGAACCATGACGCGCTTATTTACTTCGCGTTATTCCCCTGCTCACATTGCGGAAATTTATTTACGAAGCATGCCTTCAATAAAATCTTTCCAGTTCCCCAGTTCATGTTCAATCATAATAGCCTCTCTTATTATTATGGTCGATTCTATATAACTTCATTGCTGATGGGAAGTTGGGCTCCCCTATTGCTCTGATTGTCTTGTGGACGTCTGACAGAGATAAAACCTCTGGTTGCCGCCACTATGCCGTTTCGTATGTAAAAATTATGTGACGCAGAGCACTCTCAGGCAACATTTTCGCAATATTGTTAATAGCCTCACATCACTTCCGCGAATGAGCAAAATTTCACCACGCCGTCAATTGAATGAGATACCCGGTAAAAAGTTATATTTATTCATCTGAATCACGTATTATTTCAGTAAGACTTATATATTCGGAAATATCTGAGTTAACCGCTTAATTGAATGTGAAAGGTTTATCTATGCTCACCATGTACGGAATTAAAAACTGCGATACCATTAAAAAAGCCCGTCGCTGGCTGGAAGCGCATCAGATTGCGTATCAGTTTCATGACTACCGCGCCGATGGCCTTGACCGCGCGCAACTGGATACCTTTATTGCCGAACTGGGCTGGCAGGCGCTGCTGAACACCCGCGGCACCACCTGGCGCAAACTCGACGAGTCGCTGCGCAACAGCATCGATAATGCCGACGCCGCCGCCGCATTGATGCTGGAAATGCCGGCGATTATCAAACGCCCATTGCTCTGTGCGCCCGGTCGTCCTATGCTGCTGGGTTTTAGTGAAGCAAGTTATCAGCAGTTTAACGAGGTATAGTCTATGTCTTGCCCGGTCATTGAGCTGGCTCAGCAGCTTATTCGCCGCCCTTCCCTTAGCCCCGATGATGCGGGATGCCAGGCGTTAATGATTGAACGCCTGCGTGCGATCGGCTTTACCGTTGAACCGATGGATTTCGGCGATACACAGAATTTCTGGGCCTGGCGCGGCCACGGCGAGACGCTGGCCTTCGCCGGCCACACCGACGTGGTCCCGGCAGGCGACGCCGACCGCTGGATCAACCCCCCGTTCGAACCGACCATCCGCGACGGCATGCTGTTCGGCCGCGGCGCAGCTGATATGAAAGGCTCGCTGGCGGCGATGGTGGTGGCGGCGGAACGTTTTGTCGCGCAGTACCCGAATCATCGCGGCAGACTGGCGTTCTTGATCACCTCAGATGAAGAGGCCAGCGCCAAAAACGGCACCGTCAAAGTGGTGGAAACGCTGATGGCGCGTAATGAGCGTCTGGACTACTGTCTGGTCGGCGAACCCTCCAGTACCGAGGTGGTCGGCGATGTGGTGAAAAACGGCCGCCGCGGCTCGCTGACCTGCAACCTGACCATTCACGGCGTGCAGGGCCATGTTGCCTATCCGCACCTTGCCGATAACCCTGTCCATCGCGCGGCGCCGATGCTGGCGGAGCTGGTCAATATCGAGTGGGATAAAGGCAATGAATTTTTCCCGCCAACCAGCATGCAGATCGCCAACGTACAGTCCGGTACCGGCAGCAACAACGTGATCCCCGGCGATATGTTCGTCCAGTTCAACTTCCGCTTCAGTACGGAACTGACGGACGAGATGATCAAAGCCCGCGTGGTCTCCCTGCTGGAAAAATACCAGCTACGTTACAGCGTGGAGTGGTGGCTCTCCGGCCAGCCGTTCCTCACCGGGCGCGGTAAACTGGTGGATGCGGTGGTGAGCGCAATTGAGCACTATAATGAGATCAAACCGCAGCTGTTGACCAACGGCGGCACCTCTGACGGTCGGTTTATCGCCCGCATGGGGGCGCAGGTGGTTGAGTTGGGCCCCGTGAACGCAACCATTCACAAAATTAATGAATGTGTGAACGCCGCCGACCTGCAGCTGCTGGCACGGATGTATCAACGCGTAATGGAACAGCTGGTCGCCTGACGAATTGACGTAAAGAGGAAGCGCGCATGGAATGGCTTATTAAACACTGGTGGATTCTGGTTCTGGTCTTTTTGGTGGGGGTGATTATCAACGTGATCAAAGATCTGAACCGCGTTGACCACAAAAAATTCCTTAACAACAAACCCGATCTGCCGCCGCACCGCGATTTTAACGATAAATGGGACGATGACGACGACTGGCCGAAGCACGACCAGTCGAAGAAACCGTAAGTTTGCCTTTATCGCGGTACTGCCCGCCTGTAACCCCGTCCGCCGGGGTTACAGCATTTCGATGATATCGTCCCCTTTTGGCGTACTGCCGCTCAGCGCCTCATCAAAATAGTGCTTCGGCACGGTATAACGCAGACGCTCGATGGCAAACTGCATGCTGCGATCGTCAATGGCATGCCCCAGATCGTCAACAATATCTAAGGTCACGTCGCCGCCCGCCTGCTGTAATGCCTCCTGAGCCGACACCGCCCACGCCAGGTCGATAACCCGATCTTCCCCCCCGTGGATCAGATGAATGGTGGTGGCCGTCGTTGCCGTCATCGGCAGCGTCGCGTAGCGGCCATTAAAGGCGATCACTCTTGAAGCCAGATCTGGCGCCGCTTTGATACTCTCCAGCGACATAATCGCCCCCTGAGAGAAACCGATCAGCGCGGTGGCCAGTGGACTGACGCCGCTTTTCTCCTGCCAGTAGCGCACAATGTCAATGAAGGTCGGCATAATGGCATCGATGCGCTGCTGACGATTCTCTTCCGTCACTCCCTGCACCGAAAACCACTGCCGACCGTTGGGACCGCAAGGTTCGACCCCGCCGATGCTGACAATTAGCGCATCGGGAAACTGCGGCGCGAACCAGCTGCCGATTTGCCCCATAGAGACCGGGTTATCACCCACACCATGAAACAGCAGCAACAGCTGTTGCGCAGGCGTCGCAGGGCTTTGAACAATAAAATGATCGTGTTTCATGGCTGTCTCCTTAGTGTATGCGGGCAGTTTACGCCGCTCGCCAGATATGACCATGTCATTTAACTGAATGAGTTAGTTAAAATAATTGCAGATGCGCCACCTGCTGACGCAGCGCCTCAGCACGCGCTGCATCGAGGAAGCGCAAGGCGTCAGCGGCCTCAACACGCCATCTCGCCAGCAGGGCTTTACGCCCCGTCAGCCGCAGCGCAGCACACAGCGCGGCTTCCTCTTCCCCCTGCAGACGTCCGCGCAGAGCCGGCAACGGCATGTCGGCCTGCATCAGCAGGCGGTTGAGGCAGCCCAGCGCCGCGGCCAGCGGGCGATGGGCGAAAGCAAAGCTCGCCGCTTCCAGCCAGTCCTCATCACTAAGCATAGCGTCTGCGACGGCCGGCAGCGGCGCGGATTCGTCCCGCCACGGGCGAAGCCAATATTCATCCCGCAGCAGCCGCTGCGTCTCCCGCTGCGCGAGCTGGTGCCCCGCCGCAGTCAGCGGGAACAGAGCCATCGCGGTATAGCAGCCGCTGCTGGCCTCGCGATGGGTTCCCAGCCGCACGAGGATAAACCCGCAGCGTTGCCAGAAGCGCCACAGCTCAGGGGTATAGCCGAAGCTGACGGACAGATAGTCATAGCCTGCGGCATCGGCGGCGATACTGGCGATCATCTTCTGCCCGAGACCATCGCGCTGACGGGCAGGATGGACAGCGATCCGACTGACCCGCAGCCCGGACAGCGTCGCCGCCAGGGGACTGCCGCCATGCGCCGCCAGCGACTGGGCGACCAGATTCCCGCGCGGCCGGCGAAACCCTGCCCACACCGCCCGGCTAAGTTCGGGAGAAAGTCCCCCCTCGGCCACCAGCCACAGCGCGCCCGCCACCGCGCCGCTGGCGCGAGCGCAGCGAAAAGCCTGGCCGGGGGCATCCATCATGCGCCGCAGATCGAGCGGGGAAGTCCGGTAGTGCGCCCCGGACAATAGCTGGTACATCACCTCCGGTAGCGCTGGCTGCGATTGCCAGCAGGACTGATTAACCGCTTCCAGCACCACCTCCCCCGTCGGCGCGTCGCGAAATGCCTCATCGTTAAAGATCAGCAACTGACGGATGGCTGACTCCAGCGGACAGCCCGCCGCCCAGCGGATCGGGGCGCTCAGGCTGAATGACTGCAGACGGGGCAGGCTGGCGCAAAATTTCAGCAGGAATCCGCGACCGGTGCCTTCATAACCCTGCACCGTCGTGGTGAGTAGCGTGCGGGGAAAACGGCTCACCAGCTGCCGGAGAAGCGGAGCCGGGATCGACGCGGCCTCATCGACAATCAGCCAGGCCGCCGTTTCTTGCGACGCCAACAGCGCATCGGGCGCCATAAAGCGGAACGCCTCGCCGGCAAAGCTCGCCAGCACCTCGACGGCGCTACGCGTTGGGGCGGTGACGATGGCCTCGCCCCCAAGCTGGCGCAGCAGCATGCCCGCGAGAGCGGATTTCCCTCGCCCGCGCTCTGCCGTCACCGCCGCGATACCGGGCGGCAGCCGCAACAGTTGCTCAAGGATTAGCGCCTGCTCGGCCTGGGGGTGGCCATCGGCGGGATGCCAGTCAGGGCGGGGGGCGGCCAGCGGGAAGCGCGGCCGGTCCGACTGCTGCCAGAGCAGCACCTCCGGATCGGCGATAAACTGCCGGCAGCAGCGGTGAACAAAGTTGGGGGTAACGATAGGGTCGGGAGTATCGCTCCAGCGCAGGGAGTCCTCATCCGCCCGGGTCGGCCAGTCGGCGAAGGGGGGCGTCAGCAGCACCAGCCAGCTTCCCGCCCGCAGCGTACCGCTCAGGGCCGCCAGGGCCGCCACGTCACACCCGCGCCGGGCATCGAAAAAGGCGTGCATCACTTCCCGCCCCAGCAGCGTCTTCAGGGCGCCAGGCGCCACGCAGGGCGCAGAAACCGGATCGGAGCCTACCCACAGACCATCGCCGCCGAGCCGCTCCCGTAGCGCCTGCGCCTGCTGCAGCGTCCAGGCCTCATCGCCGCTGAGCACCAGCAGGCGACGGATCCCCTCCCGCGCCATCTGCGCGGTGAGGTCAAGCAGCGCGTCCATCATCGGTGGCGATTACAGCGCGCTGCCGAAGGTATTGCACTGCGCCGGATCGCCGCTGTCGAAACCGCGTTTGAACCAGGTGTAGCGCTGTTTTGACGTGCCGTGGGTAAAGCTGTCCGGTACCACGCGCCCCTGGCTCTGCTGCTGCAGACGGTCGTCGCCGATGGCTTCGGCAGCGTTCAGCGCCTCCTGCAGATCGCCGGTTTCCAGAATATCCTGCTGCTGCATATTATGGCCCCAGACGCCGGCGAAGCAGTCCGCCTGCAGCTCCATCTTCACCGACAGACGGTTGGCTTCGGCCTCGGTGGCATGCTGCTGTTGCTGGCGAACTTTCGGCTCAATGCCCAGCAGTTTTTGCACGTGGTGGCCCACCTCATGAGCAATGACGTACCCCTGAGCAAAGTCGCCGTCGGCGCCCAGTTTATTTTTCATCTCATCGTAGAAGGACAGGTCGATATAGACCGTGCTGTCGGCAGGACAGTAGAACGGCCCCATCACCGACTGACCGGTGCCGCAGCCGGTACGGGTCGCGCCGCGGTAGAGCACCAGTTTTGGCTGGGGGTACTGGCGGCCCATCTTTTCAAAGATCGGTCCCCAGGTATCTTCGGTGGTGGCCAGAATGACGGAAGTAAACTTCGCCGCTTCATCGTCTTTCGGACTGATGGAGCGCTGCGTGGAGGTCTGCTGCTGCGGCATCGGCTCCCCGGTCAGCATGCCGGTCAAATCCACGCCGTAGTAGCCCGCCACCAGCACAATAATCAGCAGTACAATGCCGCCCTTCCCGCTCGGCAGACGGAAACCGCCGCCCCCGCTGCCGCCAAACGGCGAGCCTGATTGACCACGTCGATCTTCAACATTGTCGCTTTCGCGACGCCCTTGCCAGCGCATAAGCACCTCATTCCCTGTTATGTATCAATAGCAGAGATCGTAGGCGGTTCAGCGCAGGATTACCACAGGAAACAGCAAGAGACGCCAGAAGATGAGGCCATCTTCTGGCGGCGGGCGGGTTAGTCGAGCTTAACGCCCAGGCGGTGAGCCACTTCTTCGTAGGCTTCGATCAGGCCGCCAAGGCTCTGGCGGAAGCGGTCTTTGTCCATTTTATCGAGGGTGTTTTTATCCCACAGACGGCTGCCGTCCGGCGAAAACTCGTCGCCCAGCACCACTTCGCCTTTGAACAGACCAAACTCCAGCTTAAAGTCCACCAGAATCAGACCGGCGTCATCGAACAGCTTTTTCAGCACGTCGTTGGCTTTGTAGGTCAGCTCGCGCATCCGCGCCAGATTCTCTTTGCTCACCCAGCCGAAGGTTTCGCAGTAGGAGTCGTTGACCATCGGATCGTGCATAGCATCGTTTTTCAGGAACAGGTCGAACAGCGGCGGGTTCAGCTCGATACCTTCTTCAATGCCTAAACGTTTTACCAGCGAGCCTGCCGCACGGTTACGCACCACGCACTCTACCGGCACCATATCCAGTTTTTTCACCAGACATTCGGTATCGGAAAGCAGCGCTTCCATCTGGGTAGGGATGCCCGCTTCTGCCAGTTTGCTCATAATGAAATGGTTGAACTTGTTATTCACCATGCCTTTACGATCGAACTGCTCGATGCGCGCGCCATCACCTGCTGACGTATCGTTACGGAATTCCAGTACCAGCAGGTCCGGATTATCGGTGCTGTATACTGTCTTCGCCTTACCACGATACAACTCAGCTTGCTTTTTCATCTTTCACTACTCCAGTGATATTGAGCCAAAAAATGACGTGTCGGTCTTACATAACATCCTACATCGAGCCTCAGAGCAGAGGCTAAACGCTTGCGAGGCGAACTGCAGTCAGGCGACTGGAGCGGCCTTAACGCGGCGATTTACAGGGTTATGCGGCTACGCACACGTTTGCGTCACTATACATGAAAAAGGGCCGGATTGCTCCAGCCCTTTTGATTACTTGTTAAATGCGGCCTGGAATACGGCTACCAGGGCGTCATTTTGCGACTGCGTCAGAGTGTGACCTTTCGGGTCGATGAACTGCAGGCTACTGCGGTTATCGAGGTCACCGACCTGCAGTTTGTAGTCACCGGAGGCCAGCTGCGGGTCACGTGCGCCCAGCTCCTGCCAGCTGCTGTCAGACAGCGGCTTGTAGGTCAGCGCCATGCTGCCCTGAGAGCGCGTGCTGTCGGTCACTTTCATTCCCACTTTTTCGAGGGCGCCCGGCAGACGTTGCCACACCATGTTAAACGGCGCGCGAACGACAAGCATCGGCAGGCCGGTGTCATCGGCAGCGCTCTGCACGTCGAAGGTGGCGCCAGCACTGCGCTGGGCCGCGTTCTGGGCGCTGGTGGCGCTCGCATCAAGGCCTTCAGAAATGACGTTCAGCATGGCGGTGCTGTAGCGCTGCAGTGACGCCGGATCGGCAACCGGTTTACCCGCCTGCTCCAGATTCACCAGCTTAACGACCACCGCTTGCTGATAGCCCTGCGGTTTGACGGAGATTTGATAACGACCGCGATACTGCTGATCTTCATCAAGGCGGTTCCACTCAACCCAGTCGGTGTTCAGCGTCTGGCTCGCATCATCGCGTTTCGCGATAACGTAGTTCTTCGACTGAAGGATACTGGTGACCTGCGCCCACAGCGAGCCGCTGCGGCCGTTCTCAACCATCAGCGTCGCGGTATCGCCATTAAACTGGGTCCGCGCACCGCTGACCAACGCCAGCGGCTGCGCCGGCGGGCGAATGTCCAGCGCTTTGCCCACCGCGCCGGTGCTGTTGGCCACCGGAATGTTGTAATCGCCCACCTGAATCGGCAGGATCATCCCCGCCGGCGCGTGAAGTTCGCTCAACGGTGACGCCTGTAAATAGGCCTCATCACCGCTCACCTGACGCTTATAGCGCGAATCGGAACTACAGGCCGCGAGGAGTAGAACCAGCGAAACACCCGCAACCTTCGCCAGGCGCGACTTCTGTACTGAGTAAGCCATCAAATCTCCCTAAACTTTACAGCAAACCGGCATGCTTCAGCGCGGCGGTGACGGCTTCACGACCATGGTCGGTGATGGGCGTCATCGGCAAGCGCAGCGTATCGGTCGCCACAAGACCCAACGCCTTGCATCCCCATTTCACCGGGATAGGATTGGGTTCGACAAATAATTTTGTATGCAGTGGCATCAGACGCTGATTAATCGCACGCGCTTCGGCAAATTGACCCGCCAGCGCCAGACGGCACATGTCGGCCATTTCGCGCGCCGCCACGTTGGCGGTGACGGAAATCACGCCCACGCCGCCGAGCTGCATGAAGTCCATACCGGTCGCATCGTCACCGCTCAGCAGAATAAAGTCGTCTGAAACCAGCTCTTTGATCTGGTGAACGCGACTTAAGTTCCCTGTAGCTTCCTTAATACCGACAATATTTTTAATTTCCGCCAGACGGCCAACGGTTTCCGGCAGCATATCGCAACCGGTACGGGACGGCACATTATACAGAATTTGCGGCAGGTCAGTATGTTCAGCGATAGCTTTAAAGTGCTGGAACAGGCCTTCCTGGGTCGGGCGGTTATAATAAGGAGTGACCGTCAGGCAGCCGACAACACCGCTGTCGTTAAAACGTTTGGTCAGGCTAATCGCCTCTGCGGTTGCATTGGCTCCCGTGCCAGCGATAACTGGAATACGCCCGTCGGCCAGTTCCAGCGTCATCATCACTACGTCGCCATGCTCTTCATGGCTCAGCGTTGCGGATTCACCGGTAGTCCCTACCGAAACGATCGCCGAGGTTCCGTTGGCGACATGGTAATCAATCAGTTTTTTCAGGCTTGTCCGGCAGACATTACCGTTTTCATCCATCGGCGTGACAAGCGCTACAATACTTCCCGTGAACATGGGCCATCCTCAGAGCAGAAGTGCGACAAGATTCTCAATGTTACGTTTGGAGCTGCAATAAAAGCAAGAGACCCGACGCCATCAGGGATGTTGTATGGCGGTTTTTTTTATGCTTTCCTAATGTTACCTCACCTTTTTAAAGGAAGAACAGGTTTGACAGCCTCATTACAACACTATCTGGTTATTACCGCCCTGGGGGCTGACCGTCCCGGCATCGTGAATACGATCACTCGCCACGTCAGCAGCTGCGGTTGTAATATCGAAGACAGCCGGCTGGCCATGCTCGGTGATGAGTTTACGTTTATCATGCTGCTTTCCGGGTCGTGGAATGCGATTAACCTGATCGAATCAACCCTGCCGCTGAAAGGTGCGGAGCTGGAATTGTTGATCGTGATGAAACGCACCACTGCGCGCCCGCCGCAGGCCATGCCAAACACCGTTTGGGTCCAGGTTGAGGTGCCGGACTCACCGCATATCATCGAGCGCTTCACTGCCCTGTGCGATACCTGGAATATGAATATTGCGGAACTGGTGTCCCGCACTCAGCCGGGAGACGGCGATTCCGCGCAGCTTTTTATCCAGATAACTGCCCACAGTCCTGCGACGCAAAATGCAGCAAATATCGAACAAGCGTTCAAAGCCCTATGTACAGAACTGAACGCACAAGGCAGTATTAACATCGTTAATTATTCACAGCATGATGAACAGGATGGAGTTTAACCCATGACCCCACTGAAAGCCGGTGATATCGCACCGAAATTTAGCTTACCGGACCAGGACGGCGAGGAAGTAAATTTAACCGACTTCCAGGGACAACGTGTCCTGGTTTATTTTTACCCGAAAGCCATGACCCCGGGCTGCACCGTCCAGGCGTGCGGCTTGCGCGATAATATGGACGACCTGAAGAAAGCCGGTGTAGAAGTGCTGGGCATCAGCACCGATAAACCGGAAAAGCTCTCCCGTTTCGCCGAGAAAGAGCTGCTGAACTTCACGCTGCTGTCTGATGAAAACCATCAGGTTTGCGAGCAGTTTGGCGTCTGGGGCGAAAAATCCTTCATGGGGAAAACCTACGACGGTATTCACCGTATTAGTTTCCTCGTCGATGCCGATGGCAAAATCGAACACGTCTTTGATGACTTCAAGACCAGCAATCACCACGACGTGGTGCTGAACTGGCTGAAAGAAAACGCCTGATGCAAAGCAAGACGCCGGGGGAGGAGATCCTCACCCGGCGTCTTTTTTATCCCGAACACGTCAGTCGTCGTCAACCACCAGGCCATCCGGCCAGGCATGCACTACCGCTTTAATCAGCGTGGCCAGCGGAATGGCGAAGAAGACGCCCCAGAACCCCCACAGCCCGCCAAAGATCACCACCGACAGGATAATCACCAGCGGGTGTAAATTGACCGCTTCCGAGAACAGCACTGGGACCAACAGGTTGCCGTCCAGCCCCTGAATAATCAGATAGACCGCGAACAGGCTCCAGAACTCGGTGCCAGCGCCAAACTGAAACAGCGCCACCCCCACCACCGGAATGGTCACCACAAACGCGCCGATATAGGGGATCAGCACCGAGAAGCCCACCAGCACCGCCAGCAGCAGCGAGTAGTTGAGGCCAAAGAGAATAAAGCCGATCCAGGTGGCGACGCTGACGACAATCATCTCCAGCACCTTGCCGCGAATGTAGTTGGTGATCTGCTGATTCATCTCCTTCCAGACCTGCCCGGCAAGGCCACGATTACGCGGCAGTACGCGGCGCACCGCGTTGAGCATCTGCTCTTTATCCTTCAACAGGAAGAAAACCATCAGCGGCACCAGCACCAAATAGACCGCCAGGGTAAGCAGCCCCACCAGCGAGGCCAGAGAGTACTTCACTACCGAGTCGCCCACCGTCAACATCCGATTGCGCATATTTTCCGCCATCGCATCGATGATGCCGGCATCCATTAACGCCGGATAGCGCCGCGGCAGCGTAGCGGCAAAATCAGAGAGTTTGTTGAGCATACCCGGCATATCGCGGATGAGATAGATCCCCTGCTGCCAGGCCACCGGCATCACCACAAAGGCCAGCAATAGCAGGATGCCCACAAAGAGGATCAGCACCAGCGAGGTGGCCCAGGTGCGCGACAGGCCAATCCGTTCCAGACGAACCGTCGGCCACTCCAGCAGATAGGCCAGTACGATAGCCACCAGTAACGGCGCTAACAGACCGCTGAAAAAGAACATGATGCCGAAACCGGCAAGCAAAATAACCAGCAGCGCTATCGCCTCAGGGTCGCTGAATCGACGGCGGTACCACTGCATTAACATCTCAAGCATAAAACCTTCCCTGAAGGGCCAAGCGGCGACAATCCGGGGAATTGTATCGAAATGTCACAAAAAAGACTTCGCTTTTTGATGCGCCGCAGACAAACCGTTCTCCGCCGTGAAGATCATATTTTCAAGGCGGCCAACGCCAGCTAAACTCGCTGGGATGCGGCCAGGGAACATTGCGTCGCACAATCGGTCAAACTGGCACACCCACATTACAGGACAGAGGTTATGTTCAGGCAGTTGAAGAAAACGCTGGTGGCGACCGTCATCGCCTCGCTGACGCTGGGTTCGATAGGCCCTGCTTTTGCTGACTCCGCAGATACGCTGCCGGACATGGGGACCTCTGCAGGAAGCACGCTGTCGATTGGTCAGGAAATGCAGATGGGGGATTACTATGTGCGCCAGCTGCGCGGCAGTGCGCCGCTGATTAACGATCCCCTGCTGGTACAATATATCAACGGGCTGGGCATGCGTCTGGTGGCACACGCCAACTCAGTGCGCACCCCGTTCCATTTCTATTTGATTAATAACGACCAAATCAACGCCTTCGCCTTCTTTGGCGGCAACGTGGTCCTCCACTCCGCCCTGTTCCGCTACTCTGATAATGAGAGCGAACTGGCCTCTGTCATGGCGCACGAAATCTCCCACGTTACGCAGCGGCATCTCGCCCGCGCGATGGAAGATCAGAAGCGCAATGCGCCGCTGACCTGGGTCGGTGCCCTGGGTTCGATTCTGCTGGCGATGGCCAGCCCGCAGGCCGGGATGGCGGCGCTGACCGGGACGCTGGCCGGTACCCAACAGGGCATGATCAGCTTCACCCGCCAGAACGAAGAAGAGGCCGACCGGATTGGCATTCAGGTTCTGCAACGCTCGGGATTCGACCCACAGGCTATGCCGATGTTTATGGGTAAACTGCTTGACGAGTCGCGCTACTCGACGCGACCGCCGGAAATGCTGCTCACCCACCCCCTGCCGGAAAGCCGACTGGCCGATGCCCGTAACCGCGCCAACCAGATGCGCCCGGTGGTGGTACAGTCCTCAGCGGACTTCTATCTGGCGAAGGCGCGTACCCTCGGGATGTACACCAACGGCGACAACAAGCTGGGCACCGATCTGCTGAACGCCTGGGATAAGGGCAATATTCGCCAACAGCATGCCGCCCAGTATGGTCGCGCTCTGCTGGCGATGGAAAGCAACAACTTTGACCAGGCACGCAAAACGCTGCAGCCGCTGCTCAGCGCCGACCCGCAAAATGCCTGGTATCTCGACCTGGCCACGGATATCGACCTCGGGCAGAAGAAAACCAGCGACGCCATCAATCGCCTTAAAAACGCCCGCGAGCTGCGCACCAATCCGGTACTGCAGCTGAACCTGGCCAACGCCTTGCTGCAGGGCGGACAGCCCGGGGAAGCGGCGACCATTCTGAACCGGTATACCTTTACCAATAAAGAGGATGGCAACGGCTGGGATCTGCTGGCCCAGGCGGAAGGTGCGCTGGGCAATCGCGACCAGGAGCTGGCGGCGCGGGCAGAAAGCATGGCGCTGGTCGGTCAGCTGGAACAGGCGATTTCCCTGCTCAGCAGCGCCAGCTCGCAGGTGAAACTTGGTAGCCTGCAGCAGGCGCGTTACGATGCCCGTATCGACCAGCTACGCGATCTGCAGGCCCGCTTCCGCCCCTATCAAAAAATGTAAGGAGACCCCATGACCGACGCGGTAACAATTTACCATAACCCACGCTGCTCGAAGAGCCGCGAAACGCTGAGCCTGCTGCAGAGCCGCGGCATCGATCCACAGGTGGTGCTTTATCTCGACACACCGCCGGATGCCGATACGCTGCGTGAGCTGCTGCAGCTGCTGGGTATGGAGAGCCCCCGCGAGCTCATGCGCCAGAAGGAGGATCTGTACAAATCGCTCAATCTTGCCGACCAGGCGCTTAGCGACGCGGCGCTGATTCAGGCGATGGTCGACAATCCTAAGCTCATTGAACGCCCTATCGTCGTCAGCCGCGGCCAGGCGCGTATTGGCCGCCCGCCGGAGCAGGTCCTTGAGATCGTAAGCTAACCCACCTGCGCCGCGCTTTCGCGGCGCTTTTTTTTACGTGGCCGATTCCAGATCTTCCACGCCAATCCCTCCCGCCCGCCGGACGATGCTACTGTTCATCTATCGCTCAATCCACTGGACGGATGAACATGAAAAAACCGACCTCCACGCCCCATGACGCGGTGTTTAAAACCTACCTCTCCCATCCCGATACCGCCCGCGATTTCCTGCAACTGTATCTGCCCGAAACGCTGCTTAAAGTATGCGATCTGCGTACGCTGCATCTCGAGTCGGGGCATTTTGTCGAAGACGATCTGCGCCCCTTTTATGCCGACATTTTGTATTCCCTGAAAACCACGGCGGGAGACGGTTATATTTATGCGCTTATCGAACACCAGAGCACGCCCGACCGGCATATGGCCTTTCGTCTGATGCGCTATGCCATCGCCGCCATGCAGCGTCATCTCGATGCCGGTCACGATCAACTACCGCTGGTGATCCCTGTCCTCTTCTACCACGGTCTGGCCAGCCCCTACCCATACTCTCTACGCTGGCTCGATGAATTCGCCGCCCCGGAACTGGCCAGCCGTCTTTATCACGAAGCGTTTCCGCTGGCGGACATTACCGTCATTCCGGATGACGACATTGCCACCCACCAGCGCATGGCAACGCTGGAGTTACTGCAAAAACATATTCGACAACGCGATCTGGCGCAGCTCCTCGACAAGCTGAGCGAATTATTATTGACTGGACTGGCGACACAATCGCAGGTACAAGCCCTGATGCACTATCTGGTGCAGGCAGGCAATACGCGCGAGCCGATCAAGTTCATACGCGAACTGGCGTTACGTACGCCGCAGCATAAGGAGACGTTGATGACGATTGCGGAATATCTCGAGCAACAGGGACTGGAGCGGGGACTGGCGCAGGGGCGACAGGAAGGCCGGAAAGAAGAGGCACAGCGTATCGCCGCCGCCATGCTACACAGTGGCCTGGCGCGCGATCTGGTCGCTCATCTGACCGGACTGACGGAGCAGGAGCTGGCCCCACTGGCGGACTAGAGCTTAAGGATCTCTTTCACGAAGGGGATCGTCAGCTTGCGCTGGGCGGTAATCGAGGCGTGATCCAGCTGATCGAGGGTCATAAACAGCGAGCGCATCTCGCGATCCAGCCGCTTCAGCAGGAAGCGGCACACGTCTTCCGGCATCTCGAAGCCGCGCAGTCTGGCGCGTAGCTGCAGCGCCTGCAGTTTGTCTTCATCCGACAGCGGCTGCAGCTTATAGATCTGCCCCCAGTCCAGCCGTGAGGCGAGGTCCGGCAGACCAAGATTCAGCTGCCGCGGCGGCCGATCGCCGGTGATCAGCAGTCGGGTTTTGCCTGATTCCAGGATCCGGTTGTAGAGATTAAAGATGGCCATTTCCCAGGGCTCATCCCCGGCGACGCATTCAATATTATCAATGCAGACCAGCGCCAGCTGTTCCATCCCCTCCAGTACCTCGGGCACAAACCACGTCCGTTTATCCAGCGGCACGTAGCCCACCGCATCCCCGCGCTGGGAAAGCTCGGCGCAGGCGGCGTGTAACAGGTGGCTGCGACCTGCCCCTTCACGTGACCAGATATAAATGTACCCGCTGTGTTCCTGGCGCAGTACGTTCTGGAGGGCAGCAAGTAGGGAAGGATTATCACCCGGCCAGAAACTTGCGAAGGTTTCGTCGTCAGGAAGATACAGTGGCAAAGAGAGCTGTGCCGGTGCGTTCAGATGGACCTCAACATAGGCTTACAGAAAAACGCGGAGAGTTTACCATAGATTTAGGTCAGGAGAGAACCGGGCGGGATCGCCGCCCGGTCAGGAGATCGTTATTTAACCTCTTCGCTATCCACCGCGTCGAGGACCACCTCTTCCGGACGCAGGACGCTGATAAGCTTGAAAATCAGGCTCAGCGCGATGCCCACGATGGTCGCCAGCGCCATCCCTTTCAGCTCGGCGGCGCCAATGTGTACTTTAGCGCCGCTGACGCCGATGATCAGGATCACGGAGGTGAGGATCAGATTCTGCGCTTTACTGTAATCCACCTTCGATTCAATCAGTACGCGGATCCCCGAGGCGCCGATCACCCCGTACAGCAGTAGCGAAACGCCCCCCATCACCGGTACCGGAATGATTTGGATAGCCGCCGCCAGTTTGCCGACGCAGGAGAGCAGAATCGCAATGATCGCCGCGCCGCCAATAACCCAGGTACTGTAAACCCGGGTAATCGCCATCACGCCGATATTTTCACCGTAGGTGGTGTTGGGCGTCGAACCGAAGAAGCCGGAGATGATCGTCGACAGGCCGTTGGCAAACATCGAACGATGCAGACCCGGGTCGCGGATCAGATCGCGCTTAACGATATTGGCGGTCACCACCAGGTGCCCGACGTGCTCAGCAATCACCACCAGCGCGGCGGGCAGAATGGTGAAGATAGCAAACCACTCAAAGCGCGGCGTGTAGAAGGTCGGCAGCGCGAACCAGTGCGCCTCGGCGATCGGGGTGGTATCGACCACGCCCATCACAAACGACAACGCATAGCCCACCAGCACACCAATCAGGATTGGAATAATCGCCAGGAAGCCGCGGAACAGCACAGAACCAAATACCGTCACCGCCAGCGTTACCATCGAAATAATAATGGTTTTGCTGTCGGGGGCTTGACCGTCGGCTGGCAGCAGCCCGGCCATATTAGCCGCCACACCCGCCAGTTCGAGGCCGATAACCGCCACGATGGCGCCCATCGCCGCCGGCGGGAACATCACATCCAGCCAGCCGGTACCGGCTTTTTTGACAATAAAGGAGACGAGGCAGAACAGCACGCCGCACATAATAAAACCACCCAGCGCCACTTCGTAGCCCAGCGGCAACAGCAGCAGTACTGGAGAAATAAAGGCGAAACTCGATCCCAGATACGCCGGGATTTTGCCTTTACAGATAAAGAGGTACAACAGCGTACCAATACCGTTAAACAGCAGGACGGTGGCCGGGTTGATGTGGAACAGGATTGGCACCAGCACCGTTGCGCCAAACATAGCAAACAGGTGCTGCAAACTAAGCGGGATAGTCTGTAAAAGCGGCGGTCTTTCACTCACCCCGATAGCACGGCGCGTCATAGTGTTTTCCTCTGAGATGGTTAGTTATGTGTGTTTTATTCAAAAAAAAGCCGACTTTCAAAGTCGGCTTATTTATCGTTATTCGATTATTTCGTACCAAAGATCTTGTCGCCGGCATCGCCGAGACCGGGAATGATATACCCGTGTTCATTCAGTCCCTTATCGACAGAGGCGGTGTACAGCTCAACGTCCGGGTGCGCTTTCTCCAGCGCGGCAATCCCTTCCGGCGCCGCCACCAGTACCAGCACCTTGATGCTGGTGCAGCCGGCGTTTTTCAGCAGATCGATAGTGGCGATCATCGACCCACCGGTGGCCAGCATCGGGTCAACCACCAGCGCCATACGCTCATCAATGTTGGACACCAGCTTCTGGAAGTAAGGTACCGGCTCGAGAGTCTCTTCATTACGATAGATACCCACCACGCTGATACGCGCGCTGGGGACGTGCTCCAGTACCCCTTCCATCATGCCAAGGCCTGCGCGGAGGATAGGCACAACGGTAATTTTCTTGCCCTTGATCTGCTCAACTTCCACCGGGCCATTCCAGCCTTCGATGGTCACTTTCTCGGTCGCCAGATCGGCGGTGGCTTCATAAGTCAGTAAGCTGCCCACTTCTGAGGCGAGTTCACGGAAGCGTTTGGTGCTGATGTCGTGCTCGCGCATCAGGCCCAGCTTGTGTTTGACGAGTGGGTGTTTGACTTCCACAATCTTCATTCTCTTTCTCCTCTGAGGGGCGGCCACAAAAAAAATCGCGGGATTATACCGCTTTTTGCGGATTGTGCCATACCCATCTTGCTTGACGTATATCAAGCAAAGTGATTTAGAGACAAAAAAACCGGAGGCAAGGCTCCGGCTTGGGTGCGGGGTGCAGTCCATACGCTTACGCGGGCCTACGTGTATTGTAGGTCGGTTAAGCGTTAGCGCCACCCGACTACGACAGGTTCTCCCCGTTGCTGGCAATCACCTGTTGATACCAGGCAAAGGACTTTTTCCGGCTGCGAGCCAGCGAGCCATTGCCTTCATTATCTTTATCGACATAAATGAAGCCGTAGCGTTTTTTCATTTCCCCTGTGCCGGCGGAAACCAGATCGATACAGCCCCACGGGGTGTAGCCCATCAGATCAACGCCATCCTCGACCACCGCCTTTTTCATCTCCGCGATATGGGCGGAGAGATAATCGATACGATACTGGTCATTGACGCTGCCGTCCGCTTCACGGACATCGATCGCGCCAAAACCATTTTCGACAATAAACAGCGGCAACTGGTAGTGATCCCAGAACCAGTTCAGCGAATAGCGCAGGCCAACCGGGTCAATCTGCCAGCCCCAGTCCGACTTTTTGACGTACGGGTTGGAGACCAGGCTGGTGGTTTCATCATAGTCGAGCAAGGGGTTGTCTTCGGTGGCTTTGGTAGCGAACGACATATAGTAGCTAAAGCCAATGTAGTCGACACAGCCCTCGGTTAACGCCAGGCGATCGGCTTCGGTGATATCCAGGGTAAAGCCGCGGCGGGCAAAATAGTTGAGCAGATGCTGCGGATAGCGGCCGCGCACGTGAACGTCGGTAAACCAGTAACGGCGGTGCATGGCGTTCATCGCCATCATCATATCGTCCGGGGCGCAGGTCAGCGGATAGATCGGACACATAGCGATCATGCAGCCAATCTGCAGTGCAGGGTTGATCTCGCGCGCCGCTTTCACCGCCAGGGCGCTGGCCACCAGCTCATAGTGCGCGGCCTGGTACATCACCGGTTCCCGGTCTTCATCCGGCAAATATTTCAAACCGGAGTTGGTGAAGGGGGCAAAGTCCTCATGGAAGTTGGCCTGGTTGTTGATCTCGTTAAAGGTCATCCAGTACTTCACTTTATGTTGATAGCGGGTGAAGACGACCCTGGCAAAGCGCACGAAAAAGTCGATCAGCTTCCGGTTGCGCCAGCCGCCATACTCGGTGACCAGGTGATAAGGCATTTCAAAATGCGACAGCGTAATCACGGGCTCAATGCCGTGCTTCAGGCATTCGTCGAACAGATCATCGTAAAACTGCAGGCCAGCCTCGTTGGGCTCCAGCTCATCGCCCTGCGGGAAAATACGCGTCCAGGCAATCGAGGTGCGAAAACATTTGAAGCCCATCTCGGCAAACAGCGCCAGGTCCTCCGGATAACGATGATAAAAATCGATCGCCTCATGGTTCGGGTAGTTTTTCCCCGCCACCACGCCGTCGGTAATTTCACGCGGCACGCCGTGGGCGCCGGCAGTCATCACATCCGCCACGCTGATCCCCTTGCCGCCCTCCTGCCAGCCGCCCTCTAACTGATGCGCGGCGACCGCGCCGCCCCACAGAAAATCTGCTTTAAATCCGGACATAGTCTCTCCCTAATGTCGATCGTCGCCAGGCGAACGATAGTGCTGATTGAAATGGTAAACCGCGCCAATCAGGCCGGCATCGTTGCCGTGACTGACGGTATCGAGATAGTCGGCAATGCCAAACCAGGCCAGATGCTGGCGCAGCAGCGCCAGAAATCCTGGACGTTCCACAATGCCGCCGCCGATAAAAATGGTCTGCGGATCGAAGATATTAACGAGGTTATAAAGGCCATGGCCCAGGCCATTGAAGAACTCGGCGACCAGACGCTGGCAAACCGGGTCGCCGGCGTCATAGCGGTCAAAAATCATTTCGCCTGTCACGCTCTCCAGCGGCGCAGCGATATGTTCCGCATAGCGATGGCGCAGCACTTTGAGGGTGCAGTTCTCATTCATCGAATAGCGACGAGGATCGCGTCCGCCGGGACGGTCGGTGAGCATGTATCCGAACTCACCGGCGCGAAAACGCGCCCCGTGAACCAACTGATGATGGCAATAAATCGCGCCACCAATGCCGGTGCCAATGGTGAGTACCAGAAAATTGGCCATTTCCGCCGCTTTGCCCTGCCAGCGCTCGGCCAGCAGCACACAGTTGGCATCATTTTCAACTGAGACCGGCAGTCCGGTCCGGGCTTCAAGCCATGCTTTCATGGCGAAGTTATCAAATCGACGAATAGCACCGCCCATGGTGATAAAGCCGCTGTGCGGATCAACATAGCCTGGCGCGCTGATGGCTACCCCTTCACACGACGGGTGGGCCGCCAGCCATGACAACATTACCTGTAAGATATGATCGCCATCGCTGTCATTGATCGACTGCTTCGCGCTTTCCAGTAGCCTGCCATCGCGGGTCATCACGCCCATCTTTAATGCGGTGCCACCGATATCAAATGCCGCAATTTTCATTCATCCCTCTCCTGACCAGCGTCAATCACTGGCAAAATGCGTGGCAAACCAACACAGAAACCGGTTTCAGTATTATGATGAGGATTCCTTAAGGCTGAGGCAAGCACAAGACTGTACCCGGTTTCATTTTCGTGAGCAGTATCAAATTTGACCATCTATCCGCTGTTTCACGCCGACTGTAAAGCAGGCTCGCAAACGTTTGCTTTCCCTGTTAGAATTGCGCCGATTTTTCTTGCTTACCGCAAACGCGTGGAGACTTCGCAGTGACCGACAAAACCTCTCTCAGCTATAAAGATGCCGGCGTGGATATTGATGCAGGCAACGCTCTCGTCGACCGTATTAAGGGCGTGGTGAAGAAAACCCGTCGCCCGGAAGTGATGGGGGGACTGGGCGGATTCGGCGCGCTGTGCGCACTGCCGCAGAAATACCGCGAGCCGGTACTGGTCTCCGGCACCGACGGCGTCGGTACCAAGCTGCGTCTGGCAATGGATCTGAAGCGTCACGACACCATAGGCATCGACCTGGTCGCCATGTGCGTGAACGACCTGGTGGTTCAGGGTGCTGAGCCGCTGTTTTTCCTGGATTATTACGCGACCGGTAAACTGGACGTCGATACCGCGGCCAGCGTCATTAACGGCATCGCCGAAGGCTGCCTGCAATCCGGTTGCGCGCTGGTGGGCGGTGAAACCGCAGAAATGCCGGGGATGTATCACGGTGAAGATTACGACGTAGCGGGTTTCTGCGTCGGGGTGGTGGAAAAATCAGAAATCATCGACGGCAGCAAAGTGGCCGACGGCGACGTGCTGGTGGCGCTGGCGTCCAGCGGCCCGCACTCTAACGGCTATTCACTGGTGCGTAAGATCATTGAGGTTAGCGGCGTTGACCCGCAGACCACCGACCTTGACGGCAAACCGCTGGCCGACCATCTGCTGGCGCCAACCCGCATCTATGTGAAATCGGTGCTCGATCTGATCGCCAGCGTTGACGTCCACGCTATCGCCCACCTGACCGGCGGCGGTTTCTGGGAAAATATTCCGCGCGTGCTGCCGGATAACACCCAGGCGATCATTGATGAGTCCTCCTGGCAGTGGCCGTCCGTCTTCAACTGGCTGCAAACCGCCGGTAACGTCAGCCAGCATGAAATGTACCGTACCTTTAACTGCGGCGTGGGGATGGTTATCGCCCTACCGGCTGCAGAAGCAGACAAGGCCATTGCCCTGCTGAACGAGAAAGGTGAAAACGCGTGGAAAATCGGGTATATCAAAGCTTCCGATTCCGAACAGCGTGTGGTCATTGCATGAAAAACATCGTGGTGCTGATTTCCGGTAGCGGCAGCAATTTGCAGGCGATCATCGACGCCTGCGGCCGGAAACAGATAAACGGCACCCTGCGGGCGGTATTCAGTAACAAGGCTGATGCGTTTGGCCTTGAACGCGCGCGCGCGGCCGGCATCCCGGCCCACGCGCTGGCGCAAAGTCAGTTTGCCGACCGGGAAGCATTCGATCGTCAGCTGATGCATGAAATCGACGCCTACGCCCCGGATTTGGTAGTGCTGGCGGGCTATATGCGTATCCTGAGCCCGGCGTTCGTCAGCCATTATCAGGGACGTCTGCTGAACATCCATCCTTCGTTACTGCCGAAGTATCCTGGCCTGCATACTCATCGTCAGGTGCTGGAAAACGGTGATGAGGAACATGGGACCTCGGTGCACTTCGTCACTGATGAGCTGGACGGCGGTCCGGTTATCCTGCAAGCCAAGGTGCCGGTCTTCGCTGGCGACAGCGAAGATGAGGTGACGGCGCGGGTTCAGGCCCAGGAACATGCCATTTATCCGCTGGTCATCAGCTGGTTCGTCGATGGGCGTCTGCGCATGGCAGGCAACCACGCCTGGCTGGATGAACGACAACTTCCGCCCCAGGGCTATGCCGCTGAAGAATGAACAACAGCCCCGCCTTTTCCTGTCGCGGGGCTTTTTTTTAATTAAAATTGTTTATTAATCAATCATCTCACAGAAATATTTCTTCTTACTGTCATATTGTTGTGACACAGTAAATCGCTATGCAGAAAAATTCGTCATAATAGTCTACGTCCTGTGAGTAAAACGGAGTGTGAGCGGTAATGGGCCAGGAAAAGCTATACATCGAAAAAGAACTCAGCTGGTTGTCTTTTAACGAACGCGTGCTGCAGGAAGCGGCGGACAAAAGTAACCCGCTGATTGAGCGCATGCGCTTCTTAGGGATCTACTCCAACAACCTTGATGAGTTTTACAAAGTGCGCTTCGCTGAGCTTAAGCGCCGGATTATTATCAGTGAAGAACAAGGCAGTACCGCCCATTCTCGCCACCTGTTAGGCAAAATCCAGGCCCGCGTTCTGAAGGCCGATCAGGAATTCGATAGTCTGTATAACGAACTGCTGCTGGAGATGGCGCGCAACCAGATCTTCCTCATCAACGAGCGCCAGCTGTCCGTCAATCAGCAGGCCTGGCTGCGCAACTACTTCAAACAGTATTTGCGTCAGCATATCTCGCCGATCCTGATTAACCGTGAAACGGACCTCGTGCAGTTCCTGAAAGATGATTACACCTATCTGGCGGTGGAGATTATCCGCGGGGAAAACATCAACTATGCCCTGCTGGAAATTCCGTCAGACAAAGTGCCGCGCTTCGTAAACCTGCCGCCGGAAGCGCCTCGCCGCCGTAAACCAATGATCCTCTTGGATAACATCCTACGCTACTGCCTGGATGATATATTTAAAGGCTTCTTTGATTACGATGCGCTGAACGCCTACTCGATGAAAATGACCCGTGACGCCGAGTACGATCTGGTGCATGAGATGGAGTCGAGCCTGATGGAGCTGATGTCTTCCAGCCTCAAGCAGCGCTTAACCGCCGAGCCGGTTCGCTTCGTCTACCAGCGCGATATGCCGGACGCGATGGTCGAAATGCTGCGCGATAAGCTCTCCATCTCCAATTACGACTCGATGCTGCCGGGCGGCCGCTACCACAACTTTAAAGACTTTATCGGCTTCCCGAATGTGGGTAAGGCTAATCTGGTCAATAAGCCTATGCCGCGCCTGCGTCATCTGTGGTTTGATAAATTCCGCAACGGCTTCGACGCCATCCGCGAACGCGACGTCCTGCTCTACTATCCCTATCACACTTTTGAGCATGTGCTGGAGCTGCTGCGTCAGGCCTCGTTCGACCCCAGCGTACTGGCGATCAAAATCAACATCTACCGTGTAGCCAAAGATTCGCGCATCATTGACGCGATGATCCACGCCGCCCATAACGGTAAAAAAGTCACCGTGGTGGTGGAGCTGCAGGCACGCTTCGATGAAGAGGCTAACATTCACTGGGCGAAACGCCTGACGGAAGCGGGGGTCCACGTGATCTTCTCCGCGCCGGGTCTGAAGATCCACGCCAAGCTGTTCCTTATCTCGCGTAAAGAAGGCGATGAGGTGGTGCGCTACGCCCATATCGGTACCGGTAACTTTAACGAGAAGACCGCGCGGATCTACACCGACTATTCGCTGTTAACCGCCGATGCGCGCATTACCAATGAAGTCCGCCGCGTGTTTAACTTTATTGAAAACCCCTACCGCCCGGTCAGCTTCGATTACCTGCTGGTGTCGCCGCAGAACTCGCGCCGTCTGCTGTATGAGATGATCGATCGCGAGATCGCCAATGCGCAGAACGGGCAACCCTCCGGGATTACGCTGAAGCTGAACAACCTGGTGGATAAAGGGCTGGTGGACAGACTGTACGCCGCCTCCAGCTCCGGCGTGCCGGTCAATCTGTTGATCCGCGGCATGTGCTCGCTGATCCCTGGACTGGAAGGCATCAGCGAGAATATCCGCGTCATTAGCATCGTTGACCGTTTCCTCGAGCACGACCGGGTCTACTGTTTTGAAAACGGTGGCGATAAACAGGTCTGGCTCTCCTCTGCCGACTGGATGACGCGTAACATCGATTACCGTATTGAAGTTGCCGCCCCGCTGCTCGACCCGCGTCTGAAACAGCGAGTGCTGGATATTTTTGATATCTTGTTCAACGATACGGTAAAAGCGCGCTATCTTGATAAAGAACTGAGTAATCGCTATGTGCCGCGCGGCAATCGCCGTAAAGTGCGTGCACAGATGGCGATTTACGATTATCTCAAATCACTCGAACAACCCGACTAACCTATGCCAATAAACGAAATAACCCCTCGGCCGCAGGAATTCGCTGCGGTCGACCTTGGTTCGAACAGTTTTCATATGGTGATCGCCCGTGTCGTCGATGGCGCCATGCAGATCATTGGACGCCTGAAACAGCGCGTGCATCTGGCCGATGGCCTTGATGAAAACTCGGTGTTGAGCGAAGAAGCGATGACCCGCGGGCTGAACTGCCTGTCGCTGTTTGCTGAACGTCTGCAAGGGTTCTCCCCTTCCAGCGTCTGCATCGTCGGGACGCATACGCTGCGTCAGGCGACCAACGCGGCGGAGTTTCTGAAACGCGCGGAAAAAGTGATCCCCTACCCGATCGAGATCATCTCCGGCAATGAAGAAGCGCGCCTGATTTTTATGGGCGTTGAGCATACGCAGCCGGAGCGCGGTCGTAAGCTGGTGATTGATATCGGCGGCGGTTCGACCGAGCTGGTCATCGGTGAAGATTTTGAGCCCCGCCTGGTGGAAAGCCGTCGCATGGGCTGCGTGAGCTTCTCGCAAGCCTACTTCCCTGGCGGGACAATCAATAAAGAAAATTTCCAGCGTGCTCGTCTTGCGGCGGTACAAAAACTGGAAACCCTGGCCTGGCAGTTCCGTATTCAGGGCTGGACCGTGGCGCTGGGCGCCTCCGGCACCATTAAAGCTGCGCAGGAAGTGTTGGTGGCCATGGGTGAGAAGGACGGGTTTATTACGCCGGAACGCCTCGAAATGCTGGTCAGTGAGCTGCTGAAGCATAAAAACTTCGACGCGCTCAGTCTGCCAGGCCTCTCTGAAGATCGTAAAGCGGTCTTTGCGCCGGGGCTGGCGATTCTGTGCGGCGTGTTTGACGCGCTAGCCATTAAAGAACTTCGTCTGTCCGATGGCGCCCTGCGTGAAGGCGTGCTGTACGAAATGGAAGGCCGCTTCCGCCACCAGGATATTCGTAGCCGCACAGCGCAGAGTCTGGCGAATCAGTACAATATCGATCGCGAACAGGCACGCCGGGTGCTGGAAACCACCACCCATATGCTGGAACAGTGGCAGGAACAGAACCCCAAGCTGGCAAATCCGCACCTTGCGGCGCTGTTGAAGTGGGCGGTGATGCTCCATGAGGTAGGGCTGAATATCAACCATAGCGGTATGCATCGCCACTCGGCCTACATTCTGCAGAACAGCGACCTGCCGGGCTTCAACCAGGAGCAGCAGATGCTGATGGCCACCCTGGTGCGCTATCATCGCAAAGCGATAAAACTCGACGACCTGCCGCGCTTTACGCTGTTCAGGAAAAAGCAGTTTCTGCCGCTGATCCAGCTGCTGCGCCTGGGCGTGCTGCTGAATAACCAGCGTCAGGCCACCACCACGCCGCCGACCCTGCGGCTGCAGACGGAAGCTCACCACTGGACGCTGACCTTCCCGCACAACTGGTTTAGCCAGAATGCGCTGGTGCTGTTGGATCTGGAAAAAGAGCAGCAGTACTGGGAAGGTGTGCCGGAATGGCTGCTGAAGATTGCAGAAGAAGAGCCAGACGCCTGATCGGCGCTCCTGAATATTCCCCAGGCCGGGCCATCGCGCCCGGCTTTTTTCTGCTTCAGGCAGTCATCCCTTCCGCCAGCTGCGCCAGTGGTACCGGTACGCCGATATCGTAGCCCTGCAAATAATCGATCCCCAGCGCGATGACCGCCTGGCGTATCTCCGGCGACTCGACATATTCAGCCACCACCTGCATGTTCTTCATACGCGCCAGACGACAAATAGAATCCACCACCTGGTAATCGAGACTGCTGGCAAGCAGATTGCGAATAAAGCTGCCGTCGATTTTAAGAATGTCGACGTTCATCGTTTTTAACCGGGCGTAGCTGGCGTAGCCGGTACCAAAATCATCGATCGCCACCCGGCAGCCCAGCGCCCGCAGATGCTCTAAAGTCTGACAGACCAGCTCAGGGTTACTGAGCGCATAGTTCTCGGTCAATTCGAAAATAATCTGCCATGGCTCAATGTTGTACGTCTGCAGCAGCGCTTCGACTTCCTGAGGAAACTGGCTGCGGCTCAACGTGACCGGAGAGAGATTGATCGCCAGCCGCAGACCGGGCAGTGCCCGCCGGTGGGTATCCATAAAGGCTAGCGTGTGCTCAATGACCCACTGATCCACACGAGAGGAGAGGCCAAACTCGTGCGCCACCGGCAGGAACGCGTTTGGCCCCGTCAGTTCGCCCGACTCCCCTTCCATCCTCAGCAACACTTCATGGTAGTTATCGCCGCGGATGCCCTGGATAGGCTGCGCCATCAGGACGAAGTGGTCTTGCTCCAGCGCCTTGAGGATGCGATTCATCATCACCACTTTATCTTTCAGATCCTGTTGAACATGGCCGGCGCCGCGGCGCTGCATATTCTCCGGATGGCCGCTGGCCAGCGACATGTCGGCAATCGTGTTTAGTTCGCCAAGCAGCAAATACAGATGTTTGACCGGTGAGCGCACGTTGCAATAGCTCATGCCGATCCGCGGCTGGAGGGGAACCCCGTCCCAGTAGAAACGGAACTGCCGCAGGGAGCGGTCGATCAAATGAATACGCGCCTGATGCCCTTCACTGTTGAGGCGAAAAACCAAGTCATGGCCGGCAAGGTGATACACCGCTTCGTTAGGCTGCAGTAACGCGCTCAGGTGGTTCGCCAGCATTTGCTTATACTGAATGCGTAACAATACGCCGTAGTGGCGGCCCAGCAGTTCCAGCTCAGGAATGCGCAAAAAACAGAGCGTCGACCAGCTCGTGCCATTGAGCGCCCGACTCAGCGCCCGCAGATTAGGCATATGTACGACCGGGTCGAGGAAAGCCATCTGCCGGACGCGAGCGTAGATCAGCCGCTGCTGTGTCGCCAGCATCGCCGTGTAGGCGACAATAAACGAGAAGACCAGATAGCTTGACGAGGTGATCGCCAGTTGGGTGTTATAGCTTGGATAAACCGGTAAGTAACGGTAATGAAAATGGATCACGGCAATCAGTACCGGCGTCCAGATCAGCGAGATAAAACGATAGCCAAAACGCATGGCTCCCCAGAGCATGACCGGCATAAGTAATGATAACGTATAATTCGTACTAAATATGGTGCTGGTATCATTAAGCGGCATCAATAATAGCCCCAGCAGCAGGATTAATATCGCCGCCCAGCAAATGATTTCAATTGTTTTTATTTTTGGATCAATTTGTAAGCGAACCTGAGAAATAAATCCGCGAACATGAAAAGGATTCCGAATTATCCGCAGCAGAAAATAACACAGCGGCACGCCCGTCAGACACCCCACCATCAACGCCTGAAAGGTGATTAACGACCGTAAACTAAACGGCGTAATCCCCGTCATCTCCGTCGTACGTGGATGCAGTCCCAGATACTCAGCGATCTGTGACAGAATAAGAAAAATGACCGAGGGAAGCAGCATCTGCCAGAACAGACGGTGCGGCATCAGTTTGACGTTACCGTGCGAGACCTGCTGGCGCCGGGGTACAAAGATGCGATATCCGCCCCAGCACAGCACGCAGGGGATGAGAAAATGAAACAACACGCCGATAGCCTGCTCGGGCGTCATTCCTCGGGCCAGCGTGAGCAGCAGGCCAATAATAATACCCGGGATCGCCGCCCAACCGAAAAACATCATCAGGCTGAGTACTAATGCCAGAGGAAGATAATAAAGGAATACCATGTGGCCATTGAGCATGGTGTAGGTATTCGCCCATCTGGCGAAGGGTAATAACAGCGAGGGCAGAACAAGCGGTAAAGCCCACCACTTGTCGCGATATTGTTGATAATATTTTAATAAATTCATAGGTGCTCTACAGAGAGCCTCTGCTCCTGCGAGGCATATTCAGGCAGGCATCCAACCACCCCATGCTGACCGCATAAGTAATAACGATACGGTAATGTTCGCTGATTTTAGTGGTCAAGAGAATGGGACTGTTGATATAAATCAACAAATACTGACGCTAACATTAATAAAACTTATTTTTTTACCTTTTTATTGCTAATAAAGTGAGCATGTAAATACGATGATTATCTTATATAACATTAATTAATGTTTTCACTGCGGCACTTTTACATCTGCATCAATTGACCCCACCTCGTTCCTGTGCCTTAATACCCCCATCGCCCATCTTCGGGTATACTTCAAGGAACCTTTTGTGAGTCAGGCACCCAGTATGCGTAAACGACATCGATTTAACCGTCGCATGACCCGTATCGTACTGCTTATCAGCTTTCTCTTCTTCTTTGGACGCTTTGTCTACTCCTCCATCGGCGCCTGGTACCATCACCAGGATAAAAAAGCGTCGCAGGAGTCTTCACTCACCGTCGAGCCCTCCGCTCGCGAGTAATCCTTTGATTCTAATACTGGAAGCGCCACACTCCGCAGACAGAGTCGCTCGCTGCTGATGTATTGTCTTTGATGCGGTAATTTTGCCGTCGGCGATTTATCAGCGCACGGCATGCAGCAGGCGCAGCATTTCCGCGATACCTTTTGTCACAATTTTGTCCTGACGCATGACTACCGCCAGCTGTCGATATAGCCGCGGCGCCAGCGAGTGCACGCTTAATCCGTCGCGATCCTTCTCCTGCTCCACCGCCATGCGGGGCACGATGCTGTAGCCCAGCCCTGCCCGCACCATCCGTTTAATCGCCTCGATGCTGCCCAACTGCATCACCGGCGTGACCGCCACTCCCGCCGAGCGGAACCAGCGGTCAATCAGATCCCGGGTGCCGCTGCCGGCTTCGAAGGCAATGAGCGGCAGCGCCAGCAGTTCTGCAGGAGTATAATCCGCCAGCGTCCCCGTCTCGTGACTGGCATGGATAACCACGAACTCCTCGTCAACCACTGAGGTCACCGCCAGACTGCGCCCCTGTACGGGCAAGGTAACCAGCCCGAGATCGAGGCGATTTTCCTCCACCGCCCGGACGATATCCAGCGTGTTGCCGGTGGTCACCCCCACCGTCAACAGCGGATGCTGCTGACGAAGATGCTGCAGCAGCGGCGGGAGAAGATGAATGCAGGCCGTCGCGCCGGTCCCCAGCGTTACCGCCCCATTAACTTCCTGACTGAATACACTGACCGACTGCATTGCGCTATTCACCGCCCGATCGATCTGCTCGCTGTGGGCCAGCAGTGCCATTCCCGCCGCCGTCGCCTTGATCCCGCGGCCGGTACGCTCCAGCAAACGGGTCTGTAAAAACTGCTCCAGCTGACGCACCTGCAGGCTAACGGCAGGTTGGGAGATCCCCAGCGCGTCGGCGGCGGCAGAAAAGCTGCCGCGCTGTACGACCAGCCGGAAGGTCGCCAGGTTTCCCAGGTTCAGTGTTGTCATACAAAGTTTCTCTTATACCGCGCATAAGGTGGCCGCTCTGCCAGAACAATAGCCTGCCGGGTATGCTCAGGACAACTGCCTTAACGGAATGAAAACCATGGAAACACGCGCTATTCCCCGACGGCTCGCCTTCACCGCGGGCGGTCAGCAACTGATCAACTGGGGGATCTCTTTTTATATGCCCGGCACCTTTGCCGGGGCTATCGCCGCCGACAAAGGATGGTCCTTGCCGCAGATCTATCTCGGCCTGACGCTCGCCATGCTGATGATGGCCGCTGTTTCTCCGTTCGTTGCCAGGCTGCTGGCTCGCTTTGGCGGAAGGCTGGTGGTCACCAGCGGAACCTTACTGATAGCCGCCAGCTGCGCCATGATGGCCTGGCGCCCTTCGCTGGCCGGCTGGTACGGCGCCTGGCTGCTGACCGGCATCGGCATGCGGCTTTCGCTGTATGATGCGCTGTTCGCCGCAGTGGTGAATCTGTACGGTCAGCAGGCGCGGAAAACTATCTCTCATATCACTCTCGCTGGCGGTTTGGCCTCTGCCCTCTTCTGGCCGCTGGGCGAGGCGTTATTAACTATCATGCCCTGGCAGGATGCCCTGCGGATCTATGCGCTTTTTGGCCTGCTGAGCGCCTGTCTGAGTTATCAGTTGCCACGCCAGCGACTCAGTACATCGGTGAAAATGATAGCCCCAACGACGACAGCAGAGGGCGATCGGCGTAACGGAGTGCGTTACGCGATCTTTATTGCGCTGATCACCTTCATCTCCAACGGTACCTCCACCCATCTACCGGAGTTTATCAGCCATTTTGGTCTGCCGGTTGCCGTCGGTATGCTGTGGGGGTTCGGCCAGACCGGCGCCCGGCTGGGGGAAGTGCTGGCCGGTCCCCGGGTCACCCCACTCACGCTGACGCGTTTTACCGCGCTCGCCATGCCGCTCTGTTTTCTCCTTGGATTGAGCAGCACGGCTTATGCCGGATGCGCAGCCGGGTTTGTGCTGGGGTATGGCGCGATTAACGGGCTGGTGACGATTGTCAAAGCAACGCTACCGCTGGCGCTGTTTAGCGCAGAAAGCTATGCCAGCCGCACCGGTATCCTGCTAATCCCCGGGCAACTGATGGCGGCTGCCTCCCCCTTTGCCTACGCATGGCTGAACCACCGGCTGGGCATTATCGGCGGAATGTGGGTGTCCACCGGGTTAACGCTGATCGTTGCCGGACTGGCGCTGGCGATGGTGCGCGGGGCGGGCACGGTACAGCCGGGTAAACTTTCCGCGCTCCGCACGACGGCGGCAAAAAATGGGCCAGCTGAACATCTGCCGGAACCGCAAACGGGGAATTCACAGGGAAACCTCACCCTGCCAGATAACCTTCTGGGACGACGGGATTGAAGGGATGTCTAAAATAAAAAACCCTCTGTAAATACAGAGGGTTTTGTTTTATTCAGCTAACACCGGGGATGACTCCCACTCTATTATCAATAGCCCCGCACAGACCAGTAAATCCGAAGCCTACAAGGCACGAAAAACTTTAAAACCATGACAAATACCATAAAGGATCAACATCACTTTTGAGAGCCTGTCTGAACTGCCAACAGCGCTTGACGCTGCATCCAGTCTCTACGTAGTACGGCTCTGAGGACTGGGTATTGCATCTCACAAAACTTGACGACCTTGATCCGCTCGTCTCGCAATACCCTAAAGTCTTCTCGCAGTTCACACCATACGATCACCACTTGCGCTCCTGTGACATAAGCCCATCATGAACGGCCAGACGGTACGCTGCGTCTCGACACCGTTTCTATCCTGGTAAACGATAACGATCTTGCGACTTTCACGGCACCAGCGCCTAAGCCGCTGGTAATCAAGATTGCTGCGGTATGCTTCGTGGCGGGGCAAAGTAACGACAGCAGGGTCATCGATTAGGCGCTTTAAATCTTGCGATATTACGACTGCTACCTTTGCCAGAACGGAGAGAGCTGCGCGGGACAAATCCCTGTCGCCATTAGCGATCGCCCACGTAGCAGTAGCCAATGACCAGCATCCGCATCATCAACTTTGGGTCGATCGAGGAGCGTCCGATGGAGCTGTAGAAATCCGCAAGGTAGCTGAGTAGATCACGCAGATCCAGACACTGGTCGATACTGCGCAGGAGGTGTTGGACTGGGACATGGTCTTCCAGATTGAACGAGTAGAACAGGCGCCGCCGTCCACCCGGTAGCGGCCCCATCATGCTGTTCGTCCCCGCGTTCACCGACAGAGTGATTCTGCCGTCGGCACGGAGAGGTCGCTACTTTTTCAACAGAATCTGCCGGCAGCGGTCTTAAGGCTCACCAAGTGCAGCCTCAATCTGCTCGCAGAACCACTTCAGCGAAGTGGATTTTTCACTTCGCGAATGCCAGTGCAGGGTCACTTCGAAAGATGGTACCTCGAAAGGTAGATCGACGACTTTCAATGGCTTATCTCCTGGAAATTCGCAAAAGCTCCAGGCAATGCGATAGGGCAAGATAGTGATCATCTCGGTCCCGGGGATGATCTTTGGCAGTACCGAAAAATGTGGGATGCGTAGCCGCACTCGGCGCTCGACGGCCATTTTTTTCAGGACGTCTTCTACCATGCCATGGCCGGATGTTCGGGTGACAATTGCATGGGGTTCAGCGAGAAATTGCTGCATATTCATCTGCGTGCCAATACGTGGATGAGCGTCATCGACCAGGCAACAGTATTGCTCGCTCATCAGCCTTTGGTGGGTAATGCCGGCCCCCGGCAATATCTGACTACAGATAGCCGCGTCGATATGCCCATCGTTCAGCCATGTTGCGACCTGGTCGATCTCAAGCGGCACGATGTCAAGCTCGATACTGGGCGCCATCTGGTTGAGACGTTCGAGCACTCTTGGCAGCAACGCAATTTCGCCCAAATCAGACAAGGCAAGACGAAAACGTCGCTTTGAGGTTGATGGGGAAAATTTGCGTGCCTCGGAAACGGCATCATTGATGCTACGGCTGGCTTCCTTGAATCCCTCATAGAGCTGAGTAGCCAACCGCGTAGGTTGCATGCCTTGTTGGTTACGTACGAATAAGGCGTCATCGAACTGTTCCCTGAGTTTGGCCAATGCATAGCTCACTGATGGCTGAGTTACGCAGAGTCGCTCGGCAGCCACGGTGACACTCTGGGTTTCATAAAGCGTGACGAAAGTCGTGATCAGGTTGAGGTCGAAACCGGCCATTGGCTAATCTCCAGTTGTATATAGATAGTGTCTATGCGCTGAAGTCAAAGTATTTATTTGATCGATTTTAGTCATCTTTCTACAGTTGAACTACATTACATTTACTGAATATTAACTTTATGAAAACAATTCACTCCGCTGCATATGCGCTACTGCGCCGCCACGGCATGACCACCATCTTTGGCAACCCCGGCTCCAACGAACTGCCGTTCCTGAAGAGCTTCCCGGAAGACTTTCAGTACGTACTCGGCCTTCACGAAGGTGCGGTGGTGGGCATGGCCGACGGTTATGCGCTGGCCAGCGGCAAGCCGGCGTTCGTCAACCTGCATGCTGCGGCAGGCACGGGTAACGGTATGGGCGCGCTGACCAACTCCTGGTACTCGCACAGCCCCCTGGTGATCACCGCGGGTCAGCAAGTGCGACCGATGATCGGGGTAGAGGCCATGCTGGCCAACGTCGATGCTACGCAACTGCCCAAGCCGCTGGTGAAGTGGAGCTACGAGCCGGCCAACGCCCAGGACGTACCGCGTGCCCTGAGCCAGGCGATCCACTATGCGAACACCACGCCGAAAGCACCGGTGTACCTGTCGATTCCTTACGATGACTGGGATCAGCCTTCGGGCCCCGGCGTCGAGCACCTGATCGAGCGCGACGTGCAGACGGCCGGTACGCCAGACGCTCGGCAACTGCAGGTGCTGGTCCAGCAAGTGCAAGACGCTCGCAATCCGGTGCTGGTACTGGGCCCCGATGTCGATGCGACGCTGTCCAACGACCACGCAGTGGCTCTGGCTGACAAGCTGCGCATGCCCGTCTGGATCGCCCCGTCGGCGTCGCGCTGCCCGTTCCCTACCCGTCACCCCAGCTTCCGGGGCGTGCTGCCAGCGGCTATCGCTGGCATCAGCAAGACCCTGCAAGGCCATGACCTGATCATCGTGGTAGGTGCGCCGGTGTTCCGTTATCACCAGTTTGCCCCCGGTGATTACCTGCCGGTCGGGGCGCAACTGCTGCACATCACCTCCGATCCGCTAGAGGCTACACGAGCACCCATGGGCCATGCGCTGGTCGGCGACATCAGGGAAACCCTGCGCGTGCTGGCCGAAGAAGTCGTCCAGCAGTCCCGGCCGTATCCAGAAGCACTCGCTGCGCCTGAGTGTGTCACCGACGAGCCGCACCACCTGCACCCGGAAACGCTGTTCGATGTGCTCGATGCGGTCGCCCCGCACGATGCCATCTATGTCAAGGAATCGACCTCGACAACCACGGCATTCTGGCAGCGCATGAACCTGCGTCATCCAGGCAGCTATTACTTCCCGGCAGCGGGTGGCCTGGGCTTCGGCCTGCCGGCCGCCGTTGGCGTGCAGCTCGCCCAACCGCAGCGCCGAGTCGTCGCACTGATCGGTGATGGCTCTGCCAACTACGGCATCACCGCGCTCTGGACTGCCGCGCAATACCGGGTCCCCGTGGTGTTCATCATCCTCAAGAACGGCACCTACGGTGCCCTGCGCTGGTTTGCCGGGGTGCTCAAGGCCGAGGACTCCCCTGGTCTTGACGTTCCCGGCCTGGACTTCTGTGCCATTGCCAAAGGCTATGGGGTCAAGGCCGTACACACCGATACCCGGGACAGTTTCGAAGCGGCACTACGAACTGCGCTGGACGCCAATGAACCCACCGTCATTGAGGTGCCGACCCTGACCATCCAGCCTCACTGACCTCATGTGAACGTGGTCGCCGCCCGCGCCTCGCTCACTAATCTCGATAACAACAATAAGAGATACAACAATGACTCAACGACGTGCCTTGGATGTCGCGGGCTCCGCTCCGCTTGGAAAACTCCACTATACCCTACTGTTCTGGTGTTCCTTCATCATGCTGTTCGATGGCTATGACCTGGTCATCTACGGCTCTGTCGTGCCGCAATTGATGGAGCATTGGGCATTGACTCCGGTCATTGCCGGCTGGATGGGCAGTGCCGCGCTGTTCGGCATGATGTTCGGCGCTGTCGTCATCGGCCCGCTGGCAGATCGCCTGGGACGGCGCAAAGTTATTCTCAGCGCCATGACGCTGGCCAGTGTTTGCACGCTGGGTACCGCGTGGGCCTGGGATGCGGAGAGTTTCGCAACTCTGCGTTTCGTCACCGGCGTCGGGTTGGGCGGGGCGATCCCCAACATCGTCGCGTTGATGAATGACCTGACACCGAAAGCACGTCGCAGCCGAATGACCACCATCATGCTCAGCTTCTACTCGATCGGGGCAATTTTTTCGGCTCTGGTAGCCATGTTTATCATTCCTCGCTTTGGATGGGAGGCAACGTTTCTGGTGGGCGGCATCCCGCTGCTGTTCCTGCCGTGGATGTACCGCCAACTGCCCGAGTCGCTGAACTTCCTGCTGAAAAAGGACAAGGTCGCGGCCAGTGCGCTGCTCAAACGCATCGATCCCGCCGTCAACGCTGACCAGGTACGTTTCGATGCGCCCGTACGCACTTCGAGCGCGGCACCGTTGTCGCGTCTGTTCACCGAAGGACGTGGCGTGGGTACGGTGTTCCTGTGGCTGGGGTTTGGCATGTGCATGCTGATGGTCTATGGGCTCAATACCTGGCTGCCGAAGATCATGGTCGCCGGTGGCTTCCCGCTGGGTTCGAGCCTGATGTTCCTTGTGACCTTGAACATTGGCGCCACCTTCGGTGCCCTGGGTGGTGGCTGGCTCGCCGATCGCTGGGGCTGCAAGCCCACGTTGATACTGTTCTTCCTGCTGGCGGTGATCTCACTCTGCACGCTGGGTATCAAGCCTGGCCCGCTATTGCTCAACGCCATGTTGCTGATCGCCGGTGCCACCACCATCGGCACCCTGGCCGTCATCCATGCCTTCGCTGCACAGCAGTACCCGAGCGAGATCCGTGCGACGGGCGTGAGTTGGTGTTCGGCAATTGGCCGTTTCGGGGCCGTGGCTGGCCCGGCAATGGGCGGCCTGATGCTGAGCATAAACCTGCCACTGCAGCTCAATTTCATTCTCTGCGCGGTCCCCGGATTGGTGGCGATTTTCGCCATTGCCATGATCAAAAGAAGGGACGTTGCCAGCGTGGGCTTGAATGCCCAGCCGGCAGACACCCATCACTGAACAACGTGCCCAATACTGATAAAGGAGATATTCCGTGAGTCAAGTCAATCACACGCCGTATCGCGATCTTCACCTGCTGCCGATTGCCGGCGCATGGCGTGAAGGCAGTGCGCCGCAATCACTGCAGGTCAGCGATCCGTACAACGGAGAAACCCTGCTGCAGATCAAGCAGGCTACCCGCGATGACCTGGACGAAGCCTATCAGGCCGCGCAGCGCGCCCAGGTCGAGTGGGCGATGATAGGACCGGGGCAGCGCTCTGCCATCCTGCACCGTGCGGTGCAGATCTTCGATGAGCGTCGCGAGGAGATCATCGGCTGGATCATCCGCGAGTCGGGCAGTACCCGCATCAAGGCGCAAATCGAGTGGGGCGCTGCGCGCAGCATCACCCTTGAGTCAGCCTCTTTTCCGGCGCGGGTGCACGGGCGCATTCTGCCGTCCAACGTCCCGGGCAAGGAAAATCGCGTTTACCGAGAGCCGCTGGGTGTGGTGGGGGTGATCAGCCCATGGAACTTCCCGCTCCACCTCACCCAGCGTTCGGTGGCACCGGCATTGGCCCTGGGGAATGCCGTGGTGATCAAGCCCGCGAGCGATACCCCCGTGACGGGCGGCCTGCTGGCCGCGCGCATCTTCGAGGAAGCCGGCGTTCCGGCAGGCGTGATTAGCGTGCTGGTCGGCTCTGGTGCCGAGATTGGTGATGCGTTCGTCGAGCATCCGGTACCCAAATTCATCTCCTTCACGGGCTCGACCCCTGTGGGCGCCAACATTGGCCGTATCGCCAGCGGTGGCAAGCACCTCAAGCACGTGGCACTGGAGCTGGGCGGCAACAGCCCGTTCGTGGTGCTGGCCGATGCCGACCTGGAGCAGGCGGTAGCAGCGGCGGTGATGGGCAAGTTCCTGCACCAGGGGCAGATCTGCATGGCGATCAACCGCATCATCGTCGAGGACGCACTGTATGACCGCTTCGTCGAGCGCTATGCCGAAAGGGTCAAGGCGTTGAAGGTGGGCGACCCCAGCGAGCCGGATACCGTGGTCGGGCCGATCATCAACCGCAAGCAACTGGACACGTTGCTGAGCAAGGTGGCGCGGGCCAGGGAGGAGGGTGCCCGTCCTGTCGTCGAAGGTGACGTGCGTGGGCAACTGCTGCCGCCTCACGTGTTCGCCGATGTGACGGCAGAAATGGAGATCACCCGCGAGGAAATTTTCGGCCCGCTGGTCGGCATTCAGCGCGCGCGAGATGAGGCCCACGCGCTGGCGCTAGCGAACGACAGCGAGTTCGGGCTATCTAGCGCCGTGTTCACCGCCGACCTGGAGCGCGGCGCGCGTTTCGCGCGTCGAATCAAGGCTGGCATGACCCATGTGAACGACATTCCGGTCAACGACGAGGCGCACGCTCCCTTTGGCGGTGAGAAGAACTCGGGGCTGGGGCGTTTCAACGGTGAGTGGGCAATCGAGGAATTCACCACCGATCACTGGATCAGCGTGCAGATGACACCACGCAAATACCCGTTCTAGCACACTGGCGCAGGTCCCTTCCGGCTTGCGCCTGGTCCTGCGAATCCACTGACGCCGTGATTCTTCTGATTTCTACGGCCAGATCGAGGACATTTATCAGCAGCATTACCTGGACTTGTCCAACCGTCCGTCTTGTCGACCGGCTACTCGCTGCAGACCGAGTTGCGCCACTCCCAGAACCGTGAAGACGGCAAAGCGTTGTATGGCGATATCGACAACAAGAGTTACGGCGCCATGACCACCCTGACAATCGGCGGGCATGGCGTGGGTCAGCGGTGGTGCAATGCCTCAGGACATAGACGGCATTTATGTTTTGCCGGGTACGCATTTATTTGTGAGACAGAGAATGGCTTCCTGAAGTGGCCATTCATTTACTCGAAGGAGCAGCGATGAAAATTGCAATAGTGGGCGCAGGGGCGATGGGCGGACTGTTTGGTGCGCGCCTGGCCTTGGCTGGACAGGACGTGTCTTTCGTCGAGGCGTCGGAGACGACCATCGAGGTCATCTCTCGCCAGGGCTTGCGCCTGGAGACGCCTGACGTACAGGAAAGCGTCAGGGTGCCGATCTCTCGTGCACACCAAGTGACAGGCCACTTCGACCTGCTGGTGATCTTTACCAAGGGGTTTCATACCGCCGCCGCCATCGAGTCAGTGCGCCATCTGGTGGGGCCGCAGACTTGGGCGCTTTCGGTGCAGAACGGGCTGGGCAATGCCGAGCCCATCGCCCGCGTGGTTCCGGCCGAGCGCATCATCGTCGGCATGACCAACTTGCCGGCAGACCTTGTCGCGCCTGGCGTGGTGCACAGCCACGGCGAAGGGCACATCAATATCTGGGCAGGCAATGGTAAGGACAGCCCGACCGTGCACGAAATCGCGGCGAATTTTAGCCAGGCCGGTTTGCCGTGCGAGGCCGATCCGCAGGTGCAGGTGTCGATCTGGGAGAAGGTGGCGTTCAACGCAGCGCTCAATTCGGTTTGCGCGGTGACCCGCCGGACCGTGGGCGCGATCGGCCACGCTGAAGAAGGACGGCAGGTGACCTCCCGCATCGTCAGCGAAACCGTGGCGGTTGCCCAGGCTGCTGGCGTTGATGCTGATCAGCGGCGGGTTATCGCTGCTGTCGACTATGCCTTTCGCCATCACCAGCAGCACAAACCGTCGATGCTGCAGGATGTCGAGGCAGGTCGCAAAACCGAGATCGATTTCATCAATGGCGCGGTGGTCGAACGTGGCAAGCGCCTGGGCGTCGCCACTCCGGTGCTGGAGATGATGTTCAGCCTGGTGAAGTTGAGCGAAGGCTAGATTTCCCGGCGCTGAAGGCGAAACGCCTTTAGGGTCAGGTCCGTGGTGCGCTTGAAGAACCGTGAGAAGTAAGCCTGCTCGACGAACCCCAGGCTGTCGGCGACCTGGCCAACCGTCAACGAGGTGTAGATCAGGTTGCCCTTGGCTTCGGGCATGATGCGCTGGTGTTCCCTGAAGTACTTTCGATCAGCAGCGTCAGGTTTTCCAGATACTGCAGGCCGCGCTCCCTGGGCTTGGCGGCCAACTGGTAGCACTCTCGTGAGCGCCGTGAAATCCACACCAGCAAGGTGACCCTGGCACTGTTTTCAGGGAGGAGATCAAAATTCAAAACCAGAGAGTACCATCAACAATTCCATTGAAAAAACCGTGCTTCCCGTTGCTAACAGCTGCCAGAAAGTGCCAGACATAAAGACAAAAAAGCCCGCAGTTACGCGGGCTTAGAGTACTTTACTGCTTTTACGTGCAGGCTGTTGCCAGACGCGAAATCATTCCCACTCAATCGTTGCTGGCGGCTTACCGCTGATGTCATACACCACGCGGGAGATACCGTTCACTTCATTGATGATACGGTTAGAGACGCGGCCGAGGAAATCATACGGCAGGTGCGCCCAGTGCGCGGTCATAAAGTCGATGGTTTCCACCGCACGCAGGGAAACGACCCAGTCGTATTTACGGCCATCGCCCATTACGCCGACGGAGCGCACCGGCAGGAACACGGTAAACGCCTGGCTCACTTTGTTGTACAAATCAGCTTTGTGCAGCTCTTCGATGAAGATAGCGTCCGCACGACGCAGCAGGTCGCAGTACTCTTTCTTCACTTCGCCCAGTACGCGCACGCCGAGGCCCGGGCCCGGGAACGGGTGACGGTAGAGCATATCGTACGGCAGGCCCAGTTCCAGACCGATCTTACGCACTTCGTCTTTGAACAGCTCACGCAGCGGCTCAACCAGCCCCATCTTCATCTCTTTCGGCAGGCCGCCCACGTTGTGGTGAGATTTGATGACGTGCGCTTTACCGGTAGCGGAAGCGGCAGATTCGATAACGTCAGGGTAGATGGTACCCTGCGCCAGCCATTTGACGTCGTCCAGCTTCAGCGCTTCTTCGTCGAACACTTCCACGAAGACGCGGCCGATGATTTTACGTTTCGCTTCCGGATCGTTCTCGCCTTTCAGCGCGTCGAGGAAGCGCTGCTCGCCTTCAACGTGAACAATGTTCAGGCCAAAGTGGTCGCCAAACATGTCCATCACCTGCTGCGCTTCATTCAGACGCAGGAGACCGTTATCCACGAATACGCAGGTCAGGTTTTTGCCGATGGCGCGGTGCAGCAACATCGCGGTCACCGAAGAGTCCACGCCGCCGGAGAGGCCAAGGATCACTTTGTCATCGCCAACCTGCTGGCGGATACGCTCGACGGCGTCGTCGATGATTTTCGCCGGGGTCCACAGGGCTTCACACTGGCAGATGTCGCGCACGAAGCGCTCCAGCATACGCATACCCTGACGGGTGTGGGTGACTTCCGGGTGGAACTGCACGCCGTAGAAGCGTTTTTCTTCATTGGCCATGATGGCGAACGGGCAGCTATCGGTGCTGGCAACGGTGACGAAGTCCGCCGGGATCGCGGTAACTTTGTCGCCGTGGCTCATCCACACGTCCAGCAACGGTTTGCCGTCCGCGGTCAGGGAGTCTTCGATACCGCGCACCAGCGCGCTGTCGTTAACCACTTCAACCTGCGCGTAGCCAAACTCACGCTCGTTAGAACCTTCCACATGGCCGCCCAGCTGCATCGCCATGGTCTGCATGCCGTAGCAGACGCCAAATACCGGCACGCCGGCTTCAAACACATACTGCGGCGCGCGCGGGCTGTTCTCTTCGGTAGTACTTTCCGGGCCGCCGGAAAGAATGATGCCGCTTGGATTGAATTCGCGGATCTGTGCTTCTGTGACATCCCACGCCCACAGCTCACAGTAGACGCCCAGCTCACGCACGCGACGCGCCACCAGCTGAGTATACTGAGAGCCGAAGTCGAGGATGAGAATGCGATGTTTATGAATGTTTTCCGTCATTGACGCTAATTCCGAGGCAAGTGAAACAGAGTAAATAAATCGCCCGACGCTAGGTCGGGCGAAGAAATCAGGAGCCCAGACGGTAGTTCGGGGACTCTTTGGTGATGGTCACGTCGTGAACGTGGCTTTCCTGAATGCCCGCACCGCTGATGCGTACGAATTCAGCTTTGGTACGCAGCAGGTCAATGGTACCACAGCCGGTCAGACCCATACAGGAACGCAGACCGCCCATCTGCTGGTGAATGATTTCTTTCAGGCGACCTTTATAGGCCACGCGGCCTTCGATACCTTCCGGCACCAGTTTGTCAGCGGCGTTATCGCTCTGGAAGTAGCGGTCAGAGGAGCCTTTAGACATCGCGCCAAGAGAGCCCATGCCGCGGTAAGATTTGTAAGAACGGCCCTGGTAGAGTTCGATTTCACCCGGGGATTCTTCGGTACCCGCCAGCATAGAGCCGACCATCACCGCGGCCGCGCCGGCAGCGATGGCTTTGGCGATATCGCCGGAGAAACGGATACCGCCGTCAGCGATAACCGGAATACCGGTCCCTTCCAGCGCTTCCACCGCGTCGGAAACGGCGGTGATCTGCGGCACGCCCACACCGGTGACGATACGGGTCGTACAGATGGAGCCCGGGCCGATACCCACTTTCACCGCGCTGCAACCGGCTTCCGCCAGCGCGCGCGCGCCTGCACCGGTGGCCACGTTGCCGCCGATGATCTGCAGGTCCGGGTATTTCGCGCGGGTTTCACGAATGCGCTGCAGGACGCCTTCAGAATGACCGTGCGAGGAGTCGATCAGCAGAACGTCAACGCCCGCGGCTACCAGCGCGTCTACGCGCTCTTCGTTGCCGGCACCAGCGCCGACCGCCGCGCCTACGCGCAGACGTCCCTGCTCATCTTTACAGGCATTCGGTTTACGTTCTGCTTTCTGGAAATCTTTAACGGTGATCATGCCGCGCAGGTGGAAGCTCTCATCCACGACCAGCGCCTTCTCAACGCGTTTTTCATGCATCTTAGCGAAGACCACCTCGCGGCTTTCGCCTTCACGTACGGTAACCAGGCGCTCTTTCGGGGTCATATAGACGCTGACCGGCTGGTTCAAATCGGTGACGAAACGCACGTCGCGGCCAGTGATGATACCGACCAGCTCGTTCTCTTCGGTAACCACCGGGTAGCCGGCGAAGCCGTTACGCTCGGTCAGCTCTTTCACTTCACGCAGGGTGGTGGTTGGCAGAACGGTCTGCGGGTCGGTGACCACGCCGGACTCATGTTTCTTCACGCGACGAACTTCTTCCGCCTGGCGCTCGATGGACATGTTTTTGTGAATAAAGCCGATGCCGCCTTCCTGTGCCAGGGCAATAGCCAGACGCGCTTCCGTTACGGTATCCATGGCTGCGGAGAGCATAGGAATATTCAGACGAATGGTTTTCGTCAGCTGAGTGCTGAGATCGGCAGTATTCGGCAGAACGGTAGAATGAGCGGGAACGAGGAGGACGTCGTCAAACGTCAGGGCTTCTTTAGCGATACGTAGCATGGGCAATATCTCGACCAGGGTGGATAAATATTGCCGTGGCATTATACAGAGCGTAACCGATTGCATCTACCCTTTTTTGCAAATAATACTTGCCATCCCCTCTGAGCGCGTTACTATCGACTGAATAACCTGCTGATTTAAAGTTTGATCTTGCTCACATGTTACCCTCTCAATCCCCCGCAATTTTTACCGTAAGCCGCCTCAATCAGACGGTGCGTCTGCTGCTTGAGCGCGAAATGGGCCAGGTTTGGATCAGCGGCGAGATCTCTAACTTCAGCCAGCCTTCTTCCGGCCACTGGTACTTCACCTTAAAAGACGATAACGCCCAGGTGCGCTGCGCGATGTTCCGCAACAGCAACCGCCGGGTGACGTTTCGCCCACAGCACGGGCAGCAGGTGCTGGTTCGCGCCAACATCACCCTGTATGAGCCGCGCGGCGACTACCAGATTATTGTCGAAAGCATGCAACCCGCCGGCGAAGGGTTATTACAGCAGAAGTATGAGCAGCTCAAAGCACAGTTAACGGCGGAAGGACTGTTCGAGCAAAAACATAAGCAGGCGCTCCCCTCACCCGCCCACTGCGTCGGCGTCATCACCTCGAAAACCGGTGCGGCGCTGCACGATATTCTCCATGTTCTCAGGCGCCGCGATCCCGGGCTGCCGGTGATCATCTACCCAACCGCGGTCCAGGGTGACGACGCCCCCGGGCAGATTGTGCGCGCCATCGCGCTGGCCAACGCGCGCCAGGAGTGTGACGTACTGATTGTCGGACGCGGCGGCGGTTCGCTGGAGGATCTGTGGAGTTTTAACGATGAACGGGTGGCACGGGCTATTTTCGCCAGCCAGATCCCTATCGTTAGCGCCGTCGGCCATGAAACCGACGTCACGATCGCCGATTTTGTTGCCGACCTGCGAGCACCGACTCCCTCAGCCGCCGCGGAGATCGTCAGCCGCAATCAGCAGGAGCTGCTGCGCCAGCTGCAGTCCGGACAGCAGCGTCTGGAGATGGCGATGGACTATTTCCTCGCCAGTCGCCAGCGCCGTTTTACCCAGCTGTTCCATCGCCTGCAGCAACAGCATCCGCAGCTGCGCTTGGCCCGCCAGCAGACCGCCCTGGAACGCCTGAGCCAGCGGATGCGCATCGCCGTGGAATCGCAGCTTAAGCGCGCCGAACAGCGGCAAAAGCGCACCGTTCAACGTCTGGATCACTACAACCCGCAGCCACGGATCCACCGGGCGCAATCGCGGATCCAGCAGCTGGAATACCGGCTGGCGGAAAATATGCGTGGCCGCCTCAGCGAGCGGCGTGAACGGTTTGGCAACGCGGTGACCCATCTGGAGGCGGTGAGTCCCTTAGCCACTCTGGCGCGCGGCTACAGCGTCACCTCGGTGAGCGACGGTACGGTGCTGAAACAGACGAAACAGGTCAAAACCGGCGATCTGCTCACCACCCGACTGAAAGACGGCTGGGTCGAAAGCGAAGTGAAGCAGATCGCGCCGGTGAAAAAAACGCGGGCCAGAAAGCCTTCACCCGCTAAACCAGCGGAATAAATTCCACCCGTTTTTTCGAGATCAGGCCATGCCCATGCTGGCAAAAGTAATCCACCGCGCCGCACGCCTTGAGCACCTCCAGCGGCTGGTGGCATTCCGGGCAGCGGGCCTCGAGGGCAAATACCCTTTCGCACTGGGCGCAATGCGCGCTGCTGCCTTTGACATCTAACGGCGCGTGGCACAGAGGGCAATCAAGTTCCATAACCATTCCTTTCAACGTTTATCTGCACCTATTTTATCATGTTCCGGGTTTAATGAGGGCCGCGTAATTGCTGCTGTAGCCGGAGCAGCCATTCCACTTCCTCAAGCCGACGTCGCGTCAACCCGGCCACGCTGTCGGGCGCCCGGATAAACAGATTATCCGCGCCGAGGATCTGCTCATCGAGGCAGTGCGAATAGATCGTCCCGGGGCGGGTCCAGCGCTGGATCCGCTCGCCGTCGTGCAGCGTCACCATTTCGCCCTCAGGGGAGCGGTCGAGGATGAGGATTCGCCCGTCCCGCAGCCCTATCCGCATTCCCTTTTGCCCGCCTGCGGGGCCCGCGTATTTGTTTAGCCAGATATTGAGCGGGATAGTGCCCAGGGTTCCCTGCAGATGCGCCTCCCCCTCTGCGGTGACCGTATCCCCAGGGGCGATGCCATGGCCGAGGCGGTCTTTCGCCACCCGAAGGGAAAGGCTCAGCGCCGTATCGCTTCCGCTGGCGTGCAGGGTTTCGCGGAGCATCGCCAGGACATGGGTGCCGATATCAAGGATCACCCCATCAGGGTGACGCAGCTGCCGGGTATCCAGCTCCCCGGTGGCAAAATTGAGCGCGACCGGCTCTCCGGCAGCGTTAAAGCCGCTTGGCTCCTGTAAATAGCCTTCGAGCCAGACGATATCCTGCGTTGACAGGTGCGGCGGCGGCTGGCGGCTGGCCTCCCCTTCCGCCCGCCACCGTGGGCCAGGAGCGTTCAGCGCAACGCCTCGCGCCATCCAGTGGTCAAGAGCCAGCACCCGCGCGGCCTGCTCAGGCGGCGCCAGCAGCGCCCGCAGCCGGGCGGCCTGCTCAAGGTTGGCCACGATCGGCTTTTCCACCACGATGCGGGAAATGCCGCTGGCTAACGCTCTCTCCAGCACGGGCAGATGCTGAAGTGATGAGGTGGTAATGAAGAGCGTATCCAGAGGTTCGGCCAGCAGTGCCGACAGCGAACTACAGCGCTGGATCCCCGGCAGCGCTCTGCTGCAGTCCAGGTCATAGCCCTGGCAGCGGTCGATGATGTTTCCCAGGCGACGCAGCGCCGGTAAATAGGCGGTTTCCACCACCGCGCCGAGGCCGATAAAACCAATCTGCATAGTAAGTCCACCTTTGAGCCGCTCTGTTCCCCGCGAAGTATCGCGGGATTATGGCGGAAGGTTTTGACATTTACCGGCATGGCGGCCACAAAAAACCCGCCGAAGCGGGTTTGATGATTATTTGCTTTTCTTGATGTGCTTGATCAAGCGCTTACGTTTACGCATCTGGTTCGGCGTCAGGGTGTTGCGCTTGTTGGCGAACGGGTTTTCCCCTTCCTTGAACTGGATCCGGATTGGCGTACCCATCACGTCCAGGGATTTACGGAAGTAGTTCATCAGGTAGCGCTTGTAGGAATCCGGCAGATCCTTCACCTGGTTACCGTGGATCACCACGATAGGCGGGTTGTAGCCCCCGGCGTGGGCATATTTCAGCTTCACGCGACGGCCACGCACCAGCGGTGGCTGATGATCTTCCGCCGCCATGTTCATGATCCGGGTCAGCATCGCGGTGCTTACGCGGCGGGTGGCGCTGTCATAGGCTTCGCGTACCGATTCAAACAGGTTGCCGACGCCGCTGCCGTGCAGGGCGGAGATGAAGTGCACCCGGGCAAAGTCGATAAAGCCCAGACGATAGTCGAGGGTCTCCTTCACCTGCTCCTTCACTTCCTGACTCAGGCCATCCCACTTGTTGACAACGATCACCAGCGAACGACCGCTGTTGAGGATAAAGCCCAGCAGCGAGAGGTCCTGATCGGAGATCCCTTCGCGAGCATCGATCACCAGCAGCACGACGTTGGCGTCTTCAATCGCCTGCAGCGTTTTGATCACCGAGAACTTTTCCACGACGTCGGTGATTTTCCCGCGCTTACGTACCCCGGCGGTATCGATGAGCACATATTCACGCTCGTCACGCTGCATCGGGATGTAAATACTGTCGCGGGTGGTGCCCGGCATATCGTAAACCACCACGCGATCTTCACCGAGGATGCGGTTGGTGAGGGTTGATTTACCGACGTTAGGGCGTCCAACAATCGCCAGCTTGATCGGCAGATCCTGCGGATTGAAGTCGTCCTCCGGCTCTTCTTCCGCTTCACCATTCTGCTCGGCTTCGAATTTTGCCCAGTATTCGGCGTCTTCATCCACCTCTTCCTGCGGGCTGATCTCATCCACCCATGGCAGCAGGGCCTGCTCCAGCAGGCTGGTCACGCCGCGGCCGTGCGAAGCAGCGATAGGATAGATATCACCCAGGCCTAAGGACCAGAAGTCCGCCATCGCCTGGTCGACATCGATGCCGTCGGTTTTATTGGCCACCAGGAAGGTGGGCTTTTCACGAGAGCGCAGATGTTTAGCGATGGCGATGTCCGCCGGCATCAGGCCTGCGCGCGCATCGACCATAAACAGCACCACATCGGCCTCTTCGATAGCCAACAGCGACTGCTCCGCCATCCGGGTTTCCACGCCCTCTTCCGTACCATCAATACCACCGGTATCGATACAGATGAATTCGCGGCCTTCGACTTCGGCCCGACCGTACTTACGGTCACGAGTCAGCCCCGGGAAATCCGCAACCAGCGCATCACGAGTGCGCGTCAGGCGGTTAAAGAGCGTGGATTTTCCAACGTTAGGGCGCCCGACAAGCGCGACCACAGGTATCATGTTAAATGCCTCATACAATCACTAAGCAACATCGTCTTAACGACGTTTTTAAAAAAGTCAAAACGGCCCCTGTCTGCCAGGGGCCGTTTCTTAATCATTCACGACAGCGGTAATTAACGCGTAATCGCGTACAGCGTACCGTCTTTCGCCTGGATCAGCAGTCGACCATCTGCAACCACCGGATCGGTCAGGAAGCCGGAACTATCGACTTTCTGCTGTGCCACAAAATGGCCATCTTCCGGATTCACCCAGTGCATGTAGCCTTCGCTATCACCGACGACCAGATTGCCATTATACAACACCGGCGCGGTCAGCAAACGGTGCAGCAGATCGCTTTGCGTCCACAGGGTCACACCACCATCGGTGGTCAGTGCCAGCAGGCGATCGTTCTGGTCAACCAGGTAGATACGGTTACCATCGACGATGAAATCATTCACCGAACCCAGCTCGCGTTTCCACATAATCTGTCCGCTACGCAGGTCCAGCGCGGTCAGGTTACCGTTATAAGCCAGCGCATAAACCACACCGTTAACGATGATCGGCGTCGTGTCGACATCGTTCAGGCGGTCAATTTCCGTCGGGCCGGTGGCCGTAGAAATACGCTGCTGCCAAATCATCTGCCCCTGCTGCATCAATACTGCACTGACGCGGCCGTTGTCGCCGCCGACGATCGCCGCGCCATAAGCGGTCGCAGGCGCAGACTCGCCGCGCAGGGAGAGTGCCGGCATATCGAGGTTAACGGTCCACTTCACGGCACCATCGGTCTCATTCAACGCCTGCAGCTGGCCGTTACTGGTATGCACCAGCACCATGCCATCGCTCACCACCGGACGCGACAGCGCCTCGCCAGCAACGCGGGTTTGCCAGGCAACGGTACCATCGCTGGTATTCAGCGCATACAGCTGCGCTTTCTCACTGCCAATATAAACATGGCCGCCAGAGACGGTCACACCGCCGGAAAGCAGCGCTGGCACGCGCGAGAACCAGCCATCTTTCTCCGCCAGGTTCACAGACCACACCTCTTTGCCGTCGTCCGCGTTCAGCGCTTTGACGGTGCCTTTACGGTCAGCAGCATACACTACGCCGTCGGCGAAGGCCGGATGAAGGTTAGAGTAAAATTCGCCGATACCATCGCCAACCGAGGTGCTCCAGGACGTGGACGGCGTAAACTGGTTTTCTACCGTCGGCAGCGGTGACATTTTCACCACATCTTCTTCGCTATTAAACAGCGAACACCCGCTCAGCAAGGTAACGGAAAGCAGCCCTGGCAAAAGTAATTTACGCAATTGCATCGAGTCCCTCTCAGATGGACAAATTATTCATTTTCATACGCATCATTTCGCTGAGCGCAGGAGAAGCATCGCTTTTCACGCCAGCTTCCCACGCCGCACGGGCCCCTTGCTTATCGCCTTTGCTCAACAGAATTTCGCCGCGCAAATCGGCCACAATGGCGGTCCAGCCCTCACCTTTGATGCTGTCGAGGGTTTTCAGCGCCGCATCAGCCTGTTTCATCTGCAGCTGAACGCGGGCAAGACGCATGCTGATAACCGATTTCAGGTTATCATCAGACGCGGCCGCCAGCCCCTGCTGCAGCTGCTTTTCAGCGTTAGGCAGATCGTTCTGTTCAACAAAATGCTGTGCCAGCTCGAGAGAGGCGAAGGCGCCGTAGGTATTTTTATTGTCAGCCGCGAATTTCTCCGCCCCTGACAGTACTTCTGGCGTATTCGATTTCAGCGCGGAAGTCGCCTGTTCGTAAGCCAGAGACGCGTCTCTGGCCGTATCCTGCTGATGGGAGGTCCAGTAGCGCCAGCCAACCAGCGCGCCAATCCCTAAAATCACCCCGACCGCCAGCGCTTTGCCGTTTTCGGCAAAGAAGCGCTTCAGCGCATCGACCTGATCGTTCTCGTTGTTAAAAGTTTCCACGCAGTCCTTCTCCTGACTAATAATTCCCGGGAGATTAACCCAGAAGTGTGCGCAAATGCGCGGCAACGCTCTCCTGCGTTACGGTAGTTTGCTCACCTGAGCGTAAATCCTTCACTACCACGTTTCCGTCAGCGATCTCTGACTCACCGACCACCAGGGCGATACGGGCGCCCCACTTATCGGCGCGGGCAAACTGCTTCTTAAAGTTGCCGCCGCCGTGGTTGGTCATCAGCTTCACGCCGGGCAGCGCATCGCGAACCTGCTCAGCCAGACGCATTGCAGCAGACTGAGTATCGGCCCCGGAGGCTACCAGGTATATATCGACAACAGGATCGGCTTTAAATTCCGGATTCACTGCCTGGACCAGTAAAACAAGACGTTCCAGCCCCATAGCAAAACCCACGCCCGGGGTGGCACGACCGCCAAGCTGCTCAACCAGACCGTCGTAGCGGCCGCCGGCGCAGACAGTGCCCTGGGAACCGAGGCTCGTGGTTACCCACTCGAACACGGTACGGTTATAGTAGTCGAGGCCGCGTACCAGACGCTGGTTGACGGTGTAGCGGATCCCGGCATCGTCGAGCAGCGCGCACAGGCCGGCAAAGTGGGTTTTCGACTCTTCGTCGAGGTAGTCGCCGAGCGCCGGCGCGTCGTTCAGCAGCGCCTGCACGTCCGGGTTCTTGGAGTCCAGCACCCGCAGCGGGTTGGTGTACATCCGGCGTTTGCTGTCTTCATCCAGTTTATCGGTAAACTGCTCCAGGTAAGCGACCAGCGCGTCGCGGTAGTTGGCACGCGCTTCCAGCGAACCGATGGAGTTCAGCTCAAGGCTGACGTGATCGGAGATGCCCAGCTCACGCCACCAGCGCGCGGTCAGCATAATCAGCTCGGCATCGATGTCCGGGCCCTGCAGGCCAAACACTTCGGCGCCAATCTGATGGAACTGGCGGTAGCGACCTTTCTGCGGACGCTCGTGGCGGAACATTGGCCCGACGTACCACAGACGCTGTTCTTGATTGTACAGCAGACCATGTTCGATGCCGGCACGTACGCAGCCCGCCGTCCCTTCCGGACGCAGCGTCAGGCTGTCGCCGTTGCGGTCCTCAAAGGTGTACATCTCTTTTTCAACCACGTCGGTCACTTCGCCGATCGCGCGTTTGAATAACGGGGTCTGCTCTACAATCGGCAAACGGATTTCGCTGTAACCGTAGCTACCGAGCACCTGCTTCAGTGAGCCTTCAATGCGCTGCCAGAGAGCGGTTTCGCCCGGCAGATAATCGTTCATGCCACGGATGGCTTGAATGTTCTTTGCCACGTTTATTCTCTTTATATATACAAAAATGAACCCCGGCGCCTTGCGCCCGCAGGTTCAATCATACACGGGAAGCGTATCGCTTCCCAACACGTTATTTTGCTTCAAGCTGTTGAACGTCAATACGACGGGCTTCATCGAGCATCGAGGCTTTGGCACGAATACGCGCTTCCAGCTGGTCGATCATGTCGTCGTTGTCCAGTCGATCTTTACGCACGCCGTCTTCATAAAGGCCGCTTTTCTTGTTGCCGCCGGTCACGCCGAGGGTGGAGACCAGCGCTTCGCCCGGACCATTCACCACGCAGCCGATGATCGAAACATCCATCGGGGTGATGATATCTTCCAGACGCTGCTCCAGGGCGTTGACCGTACCGATAACGTCAAACTCCTGACGCGAGCAGGTTGGGCAGGCAATGAAGTTAATGCCGCGAGCACGAATGCGCAGGGACTTGAGGATATCGAAGCCGACCTTGATCTCTTCCACCGGATCCGCCGCCAGCGAGACGCGCAGCGTATCGCCGATCCCCTCGGATAACAGCAGGCCCAGGCCGATCGCGGACTTCACCGCGCCGCTGCGTGCCCCACCCGCTTCGGTGATCCCGAGATGCAGCGGCTGATCGATCTGTTTCGCCAGCAGGCGATAAGACTCTACCGCCAGGAAGACGTCGGAGGCTTTAACGCTGACTTTAAACTGATCGAAGTTGAGGCGATCGAGATGATCGACGTGGCGCATAGCAGATTCGAGCAGCGCCTGCGGCGTCGGCTCGCCATATTTTTCCTGCAGATCTTTTTCCAGCGAGCCGGCGTTGACGCCGATGCGGATAGGAATGTTTTTATCGCGTGCGCAGTCCACAACCGTGCGAATGCGCTCTTCGTTGCCGATGTTGCCCGGGTTGATACGCAGGCAGTCAACACCGTATTCGGCGACTTTCAGCGCGATACGGTAGTCAAAATGGATATCGGCGACCAGCGGGACGTTGACCTGCTGTTTGATCAGTTTGAACGCTTCGGCGGCATCCATCGTCGGAACAGAGACGCGGACGATGTCCGCGCCGACGCGCTCTAACGCTTTGATTTGGCTTACCGTCGCGGCCACATCGGTGGTGCGCGTATTGGTCATTGACTGGACGGCGATGGGGGCCCCATCGCCAATTGGCACATTACCAACGTAAATACGTTTAGATTTTCTACGTTGAATCGGAGCCTGGTTATGCATGAAAAATCTCCCGCGTTACCCGTCTGTTACTGCGCCGGTGATTGTTCGGCATTGAGGGTCAGACGCGCAACCTGGTTAGTTCTGATAAAACGACTCAAATCGACTGGCTTGCCGAGGAACTGGATCTGTACCGCTGCCGGGGCGCCAATTTTCAGTTTATACGGCGCCTGACCGCTCAGGTTCAGATTGCCGCCTTTACGCTGCAGGCCGCTGAACAGTTTTTTACCGGTGGCATCGCTCACTTCCAGCCAGCAGTCGGCGGAAAAGTTCATCACCAGATCCTGTGCCGACGCCGCTGGGGTCGTGACGTTCGCCTGATCGGTCGGTAACGGCGAGGCCGGCGTTGCCGGGGTCGTCGGGGCCGTTCCGGCGGTATCGACATTAGCCTGAGAAGGTGCCACGACCGCGTTATTGTCCGCTGGCGTCTGAGCCGGGGCGCTGGTGGTCGGTGCGCTGGCGGTATCGGTTGGCGCGCTGTTCGCGGCGCTATCGGTGCCTGAGTCTACCGGCGCGCTGGTATCCAGCGGCACGTTCTGGCTGTTGGCGTCACCGCCGTTCAGCTCAGCGGAAGACTGATCGGCCATGGTCGAGATCTCTTCCTGCTGCGCCTTATGGTCTTGCCACCACCAGGCACCGCTCAGGCCGATAACCACAAACAGCACCAGCCAGGTAAAGCTCATCAGCCAGCCATCGCGCTTTTTGCGACGCTTGCCTAAAGAGAAGCTCTGCATTGGCGCGACCTTTGCCGCACGGATAGGTGCTTGCTTGGCCATCATCGGCAGCAGTTCTTCTTCAGGGATATGTACGAGGCGAGCGTAGGAGCGGATGTAACCGCGCAGGAAGGTGGAGGCGAGGTCGGCAGGTGCCTTATCGTCTTCAATATCACGAACCGTGGACACCTTCAGGCATAAGCGTTCGGCCACCGCTTGCTGGCTAAGTCCGAGTTGTTCGCGGGCGTGACGCAAACGCGCGCCCGTGGTGTTTGCTTCTTGATGATCTTGAGTGGCTTCAGTATTCATTCGCTACAACTACTGGTACGTGAAATTTAAAGTTCAGCGCGGGAAAACGCCGGCGCCGCGAGACATCTGTGGTACGTCAGCCTCACAGTATAGGACTGTCAGGCGCGCGATCACAGAGACGAATCAAAATTGAATGCTAAGCGGTTGTTGTGCCGCTACATACTGCCTCAAAGTCGACAAAAACGCACCGTAATTATTAACTGAATCAGCGTATTTCGCCTGGTTATTGGTCATAAATATGACCCGCGCCGCCTGTGCTGCACGGGTCATCATTTGTCAGACCGCTTTTACGTCAATCGCTTCACCCTGCATCCGCTTACGCAGCGTGCGCTTGGTACGGTCAATAACATCGCCCGCCAGCTGGCCGCAGGCGGCATCAATATCGTCACCGCGGGTTTTACGCACGATGGTCGTAAATCCATATTCCATCAGGACCTTGGAGAAACGGTCGATGCGGCTGTTGGAGCTACGGCCGTAAGGCGCCCCCGGGAAGGGGTTCCATGGGATCAGGTTGATCTTGCACGGGGTGTCCTTCAGCAGCGCCGCCAGCTCGTGGGCGTGCTCGGTACCGTCGTTGACGTGATCCAGCATGACGTACTCGATGGTCACCCGGCCCTGGTTGGCGTTGGACTTCGAAATATAACCACGCACCGAGTTGAGGAAGGTCTCGATGTTGTATTTTTTGTTGATCGGGACGATTTCGTCACGAATGGTGTCGTTCGGCGCGTGCAGGGAAATCGCCAGCGCAACGTCGATCATATCGCCGAGCTTATCCAGCGCCGGCACCACGCCAGACGTCGACAGGGTGACGCGACGTTTGGAGAGACCAAAACCGAAGTCATCCAGCATGATTTCCATCGCCGGGACGACGTTGTTGAGGTTCAGCAGCGGCTCGCCCATGCCCATCATTACCACGTTGGTGATCGGACGCACGCCGGTGGTCTTCACCGCGCCGACGATTTTCGCCGCGCGCCAGACCTGGCCAATAATTTCGGACACCCGCAGGTTGCGGTTAAAGCCCTGCTGAGCGGTGGAGCAGAATTTACATTCCAGCGCACAGCCTACCTGTGAAGAGACGCACAGGGTAGCGCGGTCTTCTTCCGGGATATAGACGGTCTCAACGCGCTGATCGCCAACGGCGATCGCCCATTTGATGGTGCCGTCGGTTGAGCGTTGCTCTTCCACCACTTCCGGGGCACGGATCTCAGCGACTTCTTTCAGTTTGCCGCGCAGGACTTTGTTGATGTCGGTCATTTCATCAAAGTCGTCGCAGCAGTAGTGATACATCCATTTCATCACCTGATCGGCGCGGAAAGGCTTCTCGCCCATGTTTTTAAAAAACTCGCGCATCTGCTGACGGTTTAAATCCAGCAGGTTGATTTTGGCATCTTTGTTCGGCACCGTCAGAGCGGCGGTATCAGGCGTGACAATTTGTTCAGACATAATGTTTTCCGGCCTCGTTATTACACGTTATGGCCCCAGGTGGGTTGAAAAAGAAACGCCCCGGAGAGCGACTGCTCGTCCAGGGGCGCTGTATTCTACAAATTCTGGCGCATCATTGCCACGTTTGCACAAAGCAATGATAAAAAATCTGTAACTGACTGCTCAATCCTCTAAGGCTTTTCGATTGTCGCAAGGCGGCAAGCAAGTGGCAAATTCGTCGGGAACGAATTTGACCAGCCGTAGGCTGGCCTCCAGTGAGAGGCAGGAGCCTCTCATTAATCCCCGGGAGCATAGATAACTATGTGACCGGGGTGAACGCGCGCAGCCAACGCCGCGACGGTCGAAAAGACGAGGTTTGTATCTCCAAAGTATTTCAGGTCACAGCGAGGCGGCGAGTTCGCAAATCCCCGGGAGCATAGATAACTATGTGACCGGGGTGCGCGAAGGAAGCCAACAATGCTGTGGCGTGAAAGACGCAGGAGATTAGCGAGTGCGCGGGCAAACCTCGCCTTCAGCAAAGAAGAACGCGATTTCGCGAGCAGCGGATTCTGCAGAATCGGAACCATGGGTGCCGTTCTCAGTGAAGCTATCAGCGTAGTCAGCGCGCAGGGTACCGGCCAGAGCGTTCGCCGGGTTGGTGGCGCCCAGCAGGTCACGGTGACGCTGAACCGCATTTTCGCCTTCTAGGACGGAAACCACGATCGGGCCGGAGGTCATGAATTCAACCAGACCGTCGAAGAACGGGCGACCTTCGTGCTCAGCATAGAAACCGCGAGCCTGTTCAACGGTCAGGTGCAGCATTTTGGTGCCGACGATTTTGAACCCTGCAGCTTCAAAGCGAGAAAAGATGCTGCCAATAACGTTTTTTGCCACCGCGTTTGGTTTGATGATGGAAAAAGTACGTTCAATAGCCATGATTACCTCTAATTAAATGTTCTGTTGTTGCGCATACGATCGTATGGCCTGGCGCGCATTATAATGAGCAACGTCGGCGATGCCTACGGATGAAGGTAACATTTTGTTAAAATAAGATGAGTATTGGAAACACAAACCGCCAACAACAAATTTACCCTGGTTATTGCAGGGTGAAACTGGCGGCCGCCGTTTGCCCAGCCTCATCCATGACCACCAGCTGCCACTCGCCAGGCTTATCCAGCGTTAGCGTGGTTGTCGCACCGGTGGCGTCTAACGGCTGGCCGTTGATAAACCACCAGCGCCGCCCTTCTCCACCGCTGGTTTGCACGGGTAACATCACCCGCGCCTCGCCCGGCAGACGTTTTATTAACGCCCCTTCGCGAATACCTGACAACACCAGCGGCGCGGCATTCTGAGTTTGCAACGGTGGGCACACTTTCGATACCGGCCCCAGACGCGCGCGACGGCGCTCCCTGGCCGGTAGCCACGGTTCCAGCGGCAGCGGCCAGACATCAATAACGACTTCAGTCGCACCCGGACAATCCGCGGCCACCCTTTCCCCTGCTGCGTTGCGCCACACCGGGAAGCGGATCCCGCGCACGCCCTCCTGCCCGGGCAGCAGCAGCGTCGGTGGCTGGCTGGCATCCAGCAGCCAGCTGGCTAAGCGCCGGCGGCAGTTGCTGTCACCGGCCGGTAGATCCTGCCCGCCTGGCCAGCAAATAGCCCCGCGGCTCACCGTTTGCGGGCGCGGGTCGACCGGCAGCCCGCCGCGGCTCATCGCCTGGCGCGCCAGCAACAGATTATTGACCTGGTTTAACAGCGGCACGGCGCTGGCGAAGCCAAACTGGCCCACCACCGGCGTACCGTCTGGCCGTCCGGTCCAGATACCTATCAGATATCGCGCATTGAGGCCGACCGCCCACGCATCGCGATAGCCATAGCTGGTACCGGTTTTCCACGCCAGCGGCACCACTTGCGGCAGTGAGGCATCGGGAACCGGTTGCGCTTCGCCGGCTAAAATGCGCCGGACAATCCACGCCGCGCCGGGTGACATCAGCGCCCGTTCCACCAGCGGCGCGTCAGGTTTCATGCGCAGCCGCGCCGCCTTGCCGTGTCGGGCAAAGGCGCTGTACGCCGCGACGATATCTTCCAGCCGTGCCCCGGCCCCACCGAGGATCAGCGACAGGTTCGGCTCTGCGCCAGCGGGCAGCGTCAGGGGCAGCCCGGCGTTGCGTAAATTCGCCGCGAAACGTTTGGGCCCGTAGGCTTCAAGCACCTGCACCGCCGGCAGATTCAGGGAGCGCACCAGAGCCTCGCTGACGCTCACCGGGCCATGAAATCCGCTGTCAAAATTGCCGGGACGATAATCGCTAAAGCGTCGTGGAACATCCTGTAATAACGACGCCGGATGGATCAGCCCGTCATCCATCGCCATCGCGTAGACAAAGGGTTTCAGCACCGATCCCGGCGAACGCACCGCCGAGACCATATCAATATGGCCGAAGCGGCTGTCGTCGGTGATATCCGCCGATCCCACCCAGCCGCGGACTTTCATATCCGTGTGATCGACGACAACAATCGCCAGTGAGCTGCGCGGCGGCAGGCGCGATTTCCAGTTCAGCGCCAGATCCTCAAGCTGCCGCTGGAGCCCGGCATCGAGCGTTGTCGTCACCTTTTCGTCGCGACTGGTCGCCAGCGCCCGGCGTGAAAAAAGCGGCGCCAGCTGCGGCATCTGCCGCGGGAATAGCCATACAGGTTCTTCCATCGCTTCCTGTACCGGCCGTTGCGGCCAGACGCCCTGGCTGACCATACGCGTGAGGACTTTATCGCGCGCCGCCTGGGCCCGCTGCGGCCAGCGGTCCGGGCGCAAACGACTGGGCGCCTGGGGCAGCACCGCCAGCAGCGCCGCCTCGCCGTAGCTGAGCTGAGCGGGCGGTTTGCCAAGATAAGCCCAGCTGGCCGCGCCGATCCCCTGTAAGGTGCCGCCAAACGGCGCGCGGTTCAGATAGAGGGTAAGAATGTCGTTTTTTGACAGATGCCACTCCAGCTGCAGCGCTCGCCATAGCTGGCGTAGCTTGCCGCCGAAGGTGCGCGGATGAGGGTCGAGCAGACGCGCGACCTGCATGGTGAGCGTGCTGCCGCCGGAAATGACCCGCCCGGAGGTTAAATCCTGCCAGGCGGCGCGCAGCACCGCGAAGGGATTGACCCCTGGATGTTTCCAGAACCAGCGGTCTTCATACTGGATGAGCGCCTGCAGATAGCGCGGCGACACGTCGGCGAGAGTCACCGGATAACGCCAGACGCCCTGCGCATCGGCAAAGCGCCAGAGCGGCGTGCCGTCTTCCGCCACTACCACGCGGGCAGGCGTGACGTCCTGCAGCGGCAGCGGCCACAAGCGATCGGCGGCCAGCAGCGCCAGCCACAGCAGAAAAATAAACGCCGCCAGCCAGCGCCAGCGGCGTTTTACCCGAGGCAATACGCGCATTTACGGCGTCACGGTGAGCGGACCGCTGGCCGCCCCGGTCGCCCGCCACTGCGGCACATACATCGATTCCACCTGGGGCTGCGGGACCTGATAAGTACCCGGCGTCACCGCCCGCGCCAGATAAACCAGCGTCACCGGCTGGCCTTCATTGACAGCGACAGCGGCGACGAAACGGTCGTCACGGAACTCGATATGCTGAATATCCGCCTGCTGCATCTGGTTAAGGAGATTTTGCACCGCGTCGCCATTCTCCTGCAGGCTGGCGCTGCTGTTGGCCAGATTCTGGTTTTCCAGCTCCAGACCGGCAGGCAACAGATCAACCACCAGCGCGTCAGGCACATTGCGTTTGGCGGTCACCTCCAGCTTCACCAGCACCAGTTCGCCGCTGCGCAACGAGGTCAGCGATTTCTGCTGGCCGTGGGTATCGAAAATAGCGCGTTCAATCCCCAACACGTTGCCACCCGGCTGTGGCGCGCTTTGCGGATAACCGCTGCTGTCGAGACGCAGCCACAGCGGCTGACTGCCGGTATTACTCACCTGCAGCGTCGCCAGCCGATCGCCGTCGAGGTTACGGGTTTGCGCTTTGTCGCCGGCCAGCGGCTCAGCCTGCAGCGAGGTTTGCGCCTGCCAGTTGCCCGGCAGGTCGGCAAGCGTACGTCCGGCAAGGAACAGGGCGTTGGTTTCCTGGGTCGACAGCCAGCGCTGGCCGTAGGTCTCTTCCGACAGCGTGCTCAACAGCGTGTTTTGCACCTCCGGCAGCAGCTTGTTCTCTTCCAGCAGCGCCAGCTTCAGGGCGTCATCGCGAAGCGGGCTACCGTAATCGCCCAGCCAACGATTCTCATCCTGGCGCGGGGTGGCAACCGCCAGCTTCATGGCCTCATCGCCGCGCGGCGCATCGCCCATGGTTTTCAGCGCAATGCCGAGCTGCAGCAGCGGCAAGCCGGATCGCGCCTGGTCGTGACGGCTCCAGATTTCACGCAAGGCGCCGAGCGGGGCTTTTTGCTGACGCGCCAGCACCAGCGCGGCGTATGCCTGGGCGGCAAAGCGGCTGGCCTGGGCGTCATCGCTGTAGCGCACGGTCATCAGCCCCGGCTCCTGCAGATAGCGCAGCAGGCGTTCGTTACCTTTATTAATGGCGTTGACCGGTACGCTATAGCCCTGCTCGCCCGCGCGGACGAGGAAGTCCATGGCGTAGGCGGTCAGCCAGTACTCTTCCGGCCCCTCTTTATCCCACAACGCAAAGCCGCCGTTTTCCAGTTGCATCTGCAGCAGGCGTGAGATACCAACATCGATTGCCGCGCGGCGTTTTTCATCGCTATCGCCGCTGATGCCCAGCGCTTTTAGCTGCGCCGCGCTGGTGTACAGCGACGGGAACAGGCCGCTGGCGGTCTGCTCAAGGCAGCCGTAAGGATAGGCTTTCAGCTCACGGATATAGCGGGCAAGGTTCAACGGCGGTTTCCCGCTGAGCAGCAGTTGACCCTGCAGCGTTTGCAGGGCGAACCCCTGGCTCTGCGCCGCCGGCGCCTGCCAGCTTTCGCCGGGCTGTAGCACCGCGCCGCTGTTGACAGTCTGGGCCGGGAACGCCGGACGGACGCCGATTCTCCACTGTTTCTGCAGCGGGGCGAAGGTTTCTCCCGGCAGACTCAGGCCGCTGATAGTAGCATTGACCTGACCATCGCCGAATCCCGCCAGCGCGCTCACCGGTATAAACAGCGTGCTGCGCGCCCCCGGCGCCAGTTGCACCGGTGGCAGTTGGCCATCGGTCAAGGTCACCAGCCCGCTGGCGGTAAGATGTACCTGCAGGGTTTGCGGTTTATCGGTCAGATTGCTGAGATCCAGCGCCAGCCGTGTGGTATCGCCGCTGGCGAGGAAGCGCGGGGTGTTCAGTTCGGCGATGACCGGGGCGGCCACCACCACTTTATCTTCGCTGCTGCCGAAGTCATCCGCCGTCCACGCCTGGGCCATCACCCGCAGCTCGCCGTTAAAATCGCCAATGGGTAACGTCACCGTGCCTTCGCCCTGATCGTTCAATACCACCGGCTGCGCCTGCTGGGCGACGATCGTCACGTGGTTGACCGGCGGTTTGCCGCCGCGTTTTAACTCGTCGCCATCGCCGCCGAAGCGCAGGCTGGCCACACGTCCCTGCCCTTCGATCACCTGGCCGTAGATGTCATAGATATCTGCGCCGTAACGCTTCTGGCCAAAGAAGGCGTTCCACGGATCCGGGGTAGCGTAATCGGTGATATTCAGTACCCCGCTATCCACCGCCGAGAGCAGGACGTTGACCTGTTTCGGCGCCTCGCCCTCTTTGACGCTGGCTTTCACTTTCACCGTCAGCGGCTGGTTGGGGCGCATTTTGTCCGGCGCTTCCAGCGCCAGCGTCAGGCGGCGGTTTTCATCGCCCAGCGGCAGATGCAGCAGACCCACCGCGCGTTTCGGCGTCGCCGAGCGGGATTTATCGCCGGGGCGAACCACCAGCGTGCTGAGGTAGAGATCGTGGCGGTTCCAGGCTTTATCGACCGGAATAGACAGATCCATCCCCTCCGCCGGGACGTCAATTTCCTGCCACCACAGCGGCCCTTCGCTGGATTCCACCATCGCGTAGCCTTTACCCGCCGCCGGGGCGGCAATATGCAGCTTGATGGTGTCGCCCGGTTTATAACTCGGTTTATCCAGCTTCATGGTGACCCGGTCAGGACGCGCCGCGCCGGTACCTTCGCTGTTATCCTGCCAGCTATAGCCGGCCCAGAAGCGCACGCTGCTGACCACGTCGTCCGGCCCTTTCACCTCCAGGCGATAGGAGCCCCACTCTACCGGGAAGCTCACTTTGCCGGTTTGTCCGGCCTGCAGATCCAGCGACTCCTCGCCCTCCTGCAGATCTTTCTGATCGAACTGCGACTGCCAGCCTTCGCTGTCGGACCAGTTCCAGTAGTAGTCGCGGCGCTCGCGGATCAGCCGTACCTGCAGGCCCGAGACCGCTTTTTTCTCGCCTTTGGCGTCGGCATAGACGATATCAAACGCGGCGTTACTGTTCTCATCGACCACCGGCTGCTTCACGGTGGTATCGGTGCGGTAATCGTAAACGTCCTTCAGCGTAAATTGCGGGCGGATCCCCGGCAGCGCCCCGGCGGGCCAGATCGGCTGCTGTACGGTACGGGTCACCGGACGCCCCCCGGATTCCAGCAGGCTCGCCTGCAACACCACCTGCAGCGGCGAATGGCTATCCTGCCACTGGCTTGAGGTGGTCACTTCGCCATGGCCTTTTTCGTCCAGCGTCAGCTGGACTTCATCCAGACTACGGGAGAGGTTTTCTTCCGCAATATCGCCGAACTGGAAGCCCGGCAGCGCGGCGACGGCGTCGCGCAGCGGGCGCAGGAACAGCTTGCCCTGCAGCTGGTTGCCGCTGGCCGGCGCGCCGTAGAGATAAGCGCCGCTGACGGCAAAGGTGACGTCGGCATCCGGCGCGACTGGCGCAGCCTGCGGCGTCAGGTTCAGGGCCATGCGTTCCGGCATAAAGTCTTCGACGTGGAAGTCCCACTCGCGCGGCTGGTTATCGCCGGTGCTGGCGCGAATGTGCCACATGCCGGTAGCCGCGCCGCTGTCGAGCGGATAAGTGAACTGGTACAGACCATTCACCGGTTTGCTCATCACCGAACGGATCACCTGGCCGTCCGGCTGCACCACCTCCAGCTTCACCGGCTGCTCCGCCAGCGGCTTGCCGTCGCTATCGCGCAACAGCGCATTGAGGATCACCGTTTCGCCCGGCCGATAGAGATCGCGCGGGCCAAACATAAAGAACTGTTTGCTAAAACCGGGCGCCCCTGCGATAGAGAATTCCGCCAGATCCAGCGCCGGCAACTTGAGATCCAGCAGCGTCGTCTGCCCCTCTTTACGCGCCAGCAGCAGCGCGGCTTCTTTATCGGTTTGCAGAGTAACGTGGCCCTGGCTGTCGCTTTTCGCCTCCGCCAGGGTCTGCCCTTTGGCGTTGAGCAGCTGGACGTCGATACCAGACTGGGCGGCGCCGTTTTCCAGGCTCTGGGTAAAGACGTCCAGCCGGTTGTGGTAGCGATGCGCCGAGACGCCGATATCGCTGAGGGTAAACAGCGTCGCCGCGTTGCTGTAGCTATAATGGCCCGCCGGGTTCATCACCGCCACGTAGACGCCCGGCTGCTGGAGCGGCTTGATATCGTTCAGCGGCAGCAGCAGCTTTTCGCGGGTATTGCGTGCCGGGTTGAGATCGAAGCGGCCGGTATAGACCAGATCCGCCATCTTCAGCAGCTCATCAGACTCCCAGTTGCTTAACGAGTTGCGGTATTCCCACTGGCTGACAAACGCGGAGAGTGATTCCGGCTTAATACGGAAGAAGTTAACGTCGACATTATCAACGTTCAGCGCCATCACCGGCAGCCCGGCGACCACGTTGCCCGGCAGCAGCGAGCCGCGGCTGGCGAAACCAACGCTCGGTGCGATATCGCGGGTGGTCAGGGTCTTCTCGAACGGTTTGTCGAGCGTGGCCTTGTTCAGGGCGGTCAGCGTCGGGTCGACCGAGACAATCAGCTCGCGCTTTGGCTCAAGGTGACGCAGACGCAGCTCTTTCAGATTCGGCGCCAGTTCCCAGGCACCGTCGACCTTACCACTTTTCTTGTCGACCAGATGCACGCTGCGGGAGAAATCCTGGTCCGGCTGCAGCGGCACGGAAAACGTCAGCACCAGGGTCGCGGCACCATCCAGTTGCACCTCCGAGGCGTCGAGCAGCGTCAGCGCTTTGCCCTGGCTTTTTTCCGCCAGCGCCGCCAGCTGGGCGCGGTCCGGTTTTGCCGTCGCGCCTGGGTTGCTATCCGCAGCTGGCGCCGGGGCCGTGGCCTGCGGCGTACCGCTGTCATCACACCCGGTTAATGAAAATGCGGTAAGGAGCGCCAGTGACAGCGCCGCTAAACGAAATGGTTTCATCCTTCTAACCCCTCGGCCGGTGGGCCTGATGCAAATTATCACTTTTTATTATGCGTTAAGGCGGCACTTCTCAACAGTGATGACGCGGGTTTCTGCCGATTAATCAGAAAAGTGCCGTGACGTCGTCCCCACTCTGACGTCCTTAACTTGTCAGCGTGAGATAAAACGCCGACAATTCAGTCATGAATTGTAAAACGGAGGCACCCATGTCCACCTCGTTTTTTGTCGCCGCCGACTGGCTGGCAGAACATATTGATGACCCGGAGATCCAGATTATCGACGCCCGTATGGCGCCCGCCGGGCAGGAGGCCCTGCGCGATATGGCCGCGGAATACCGCGCCGGCCACGTGCCGAACGCGCTGTTTTTCGATATTGAGGCGCTGTCCGATCACACCAGCCCGCTGCCGCATATGATGCCGCGCGCCGAGGCATTTGCCGTCGCCATGCGCGAGCTGGGCGTCTGCAGCGATAAGCACCTGGTGGTTTATGACGAAGGCAATCTGTTTTCCGCGCCTCGCGCCTGGTGGATGCTGCGCACCTTTGGCGTGGAGAAGGTGTCCATTCTGGCCGGTGGGCTGGAGGGCTGGCGACGTGACGAACTGCCGCTGGAGCAAGGCGTGCCCGAGGTGGCCGAAGGGGAATTCGACGTGCGTTTCGATCCCCAGCAAATTAAGCGCCTGACCGACGTCCTGCTGGTCAGCCATGAAGGGTCGGCGCAGATTGTCGATGCGCGTCCGGCGGCCCGGTTTAACGGCCAGGCCGACGAACCGCGCCCGGGCCTGCGTCGCGGGCATATCCCTGGCGCGCTTAACGTGCCATGGACGGAGCTGGTGATTAACGGCGAACTGAAAACCGTCGACGAGCTGAACGACATCTTTTTACGTCAGGGTGTCGATTTTGAACGGCCAATCATCGCCAGCTGCGGATCCGGGGTGACGGCGGCGGTGGTCGTGCTGGCGCTCACCACGCTTGGCGTGAACGGCGTCTGCCTGTACGACGGCTCCTGGAGCGAATGGGGCGCGCGGAGCGATCTGCCGATTGAACCGGCCTCTGCCGCTCCGTAAACACGGCGTGACCGCGGGCCTCCCGTCCCGCGGTCACTAAATAATTTCTGATTTTCCCTCTCCCTTCCTTCTGCTTCTCGCTAAACCGGTTACTCTGTGCTGCAGCAGGGTTTGTACCTGCCGTATTCGCTTTGCCTGATGAGGAGGCAGAGCACCGGTACGGAATTCCTCAGGACTGATAGCGCATCCAGTCCGTCCCAATCTGATGTCACCACAAGGAGTGAAAATGGCATTAGTCTCTAACCCACATTCTGCTGATTCGCCGCGCCGTCCCTGGCTGGGAGGCATAGCTGGCCTGCTGGCGGGCGGCGTCATTCTTTATTTTTGGCCGCAATGGAACCGGACATGGTTAAGCCTGGTGCCTGTGCCGGTTTCTGTTTATACCCGCTTTCTCGGGGTCACGCTGGAAGAGGTCCCGTTAATAACCTATGGTCACCAGGCGCTGCTGGGTTTTCTGATGGTGCTGCTCGCGCCCGGTTACGGTAAGTCGACCCTTGCCGCGTGGATGATGCATAACCCTGCGTCAAGCCGGCGCTGGCCCGGCGAGGTTCTCCGCGCCTGGGGCATAAAATTTGGCCTGCTGATTATCGTCTTTTGCAATCTGTTCTTTTTATCCCGGGTCGGATCCGGGACCCTGGCGTTATATATTTTTATTCTCCAGCACGTCAGCGTTGCCGCGGCGGTGGCGTCAGGGGTGCTGCTCCTGCGTGACGCCCGACGTCTGGCCCGCACGTTCGACGCTCAGCTGGTGGACCTGCGCCTCCTCGTGATACTCACTCTGGGGTTTCAGACGATTTTGCCGGCGCAGATCGCGCTGATGAGCGCCCGGGGCGTGAATACGCCGCTGGGCTGGTACATTGTTATCGCGCAAATGGCAGGGGTGTTACTGGCGTTTATGCTGGTCGGCGGGCTGGTGGCAGCGCTACGTTCTTTGCTGGGCGAGGAGAGATGTCGGGCATGGCGTGGGGATATGGCGCTCTTCAACGGCATTGTCACGCTCTGTGTGACGGGATTTCTTATCTATAACATGGCGTCAGCCTATCCGCGGATCTTTGCTGCGCTGCATTAACCCTGGCAAAGCCGATTTTCGGCCTCACACTGGAAGCATAAAGAAACAGCGGGGGCAGCCGCCCCCGCGGTCAGATAATGCGGTTTTGTTTGAAATCGCGCAGGAAGCTGCCCCAGCGCTTTTCATAGAACGGTGTGATATGGGCAATCATAAAGTGGCTGATGCCCTTCTCGCCTTCCACCACCTGACAAATATCGATCGGCTCATCGCCGGGCAGGGTATCGGTCGCCACGCTGCCGGTGGTCTGGATAACGGATTCAATATCCCCTTCCGCTTCAATACCGATCAACAAGTTGGCCGGCGCGTCGGCGCTCTCTTTAATCGAGCACAGAAACGCCCGCTTGACGGTTTTCAGCGTTTTGAACAGCGTGGTCAGCGAATCGACCATCTGCGCCGGCGGGTCAGCGACTTCAGACAATAACAGCGCTTCGCCCCCTTCCAGCACCGTCTGGGTGCTGAGCGGGCTGCCCTCTTCCCCGAGCAGATGGCTGATTTCACGCGGGGTGAACTCTTTGCCGCTCGGCAGCTTCGGGTTGAGGAACAGCGATTCGCCCAGCGTCATCGCCATCAGCGTACGGGCCGGCATCATCACGAAAGCCTGTTCGTCTTCCACCGCCTGCTGCAGCGCCTCCAGCGAGGTAAAGAACGGGATCACCGAGCTGCCGTCATCTTTTTCCCAGTGCTGCAGATCCAGCGCGCTGTCTTCGACAATCTGCTCACCATCGGCTGCACTGCCGGGTACCCAGACGGTCGCCTCCAGCAGCGCGCTGAAAAATGCCGGACGGTGGGCAGGCTCGGTCGCCGCTTTTTCCAGCAGGGTTTCTAATTCATTTTTCGTATCAGACATAGTTTGGCTACTTCACAATGAATTGCCCGGCGGCCATTCGTCCACGCGGGCATACGGTTTTCCTGGCCGGGTAAGCGTAGCGCCCCCGGCAAGGCCGTTACTCAGCCGTCAGCAGGTTAGCAATGGTACGCACGCCAAGACCCGTCGCGCCCGCCGACCACTGCTCAACGGCAGATTTACGGTAGGTTGCCGAACAGTCGATATGCAGCCAGCCCTGATGGTAGTTTTCCACGAAGTGGGACAGGAAACCCGCCGCGGTACTGGCGCCAGCCGGATAGGCGGCACTGCCGGTGTTGTTCAGTTCAGCGAAGTTCGACGGCAGCTGGTTGCGGTGGAACTCGGCCAGCGGCAGACGCCAGAAGGCTTCGTTTTCCGCCTGGGCGCTCGCCAGCAGGCGATTCGCCAGCGCATCGTCAAAGCTGAACAGCGCGTGGTAGTCATTACCCAACGCGGTTTTCGCCGCGCCGGTCAGGGTGGCGGCATCGATGATCAGCGCCGGCTTCTGCGCCGAAGCGTCAATCAGGCCATCCGCCAGCACCAGGCGGCCTTCGGCGTCAGTGTTCATCACTTCAACGGTTTTGCCGTTACGATAATGAATAATATCGCCGAGTTTAAAGGCGTTACCGCTGATCAGGTTGTCGGCGCAGCACAGGTAGAGCTTCACGCGCTTGTTCAGCCCGCGGGTAATGGCAAAAGCCAGCGCGCCGGTGATGGTCGCCGCGCCGCCCATATCGGATTTCATTGAATCCATAAAGGCGCTCTGTTTGATGCTGTAGCCGCCGGAATCAAAAGTGATGCCTTTGCCCACCAGGCAGGCGTATACCGGGGCTTCTTTATCGCCGGTCGGGTTATAATCCAGCGCCAGCAGGACCGGCGGACGCTCGGAGCCGCGGCCTACGGTGTGCAGACCGAGATAGCCCTGCTCACGCAGATCTTCGCCTTTGGTGATGCGATAGCTCATCTGCTCGCCCGCCACGCTGCACAGCAGGTCCACGGCGCGCTGTGCCAGCTGCTCCGGGCCCAGCTCTTCCGCCGGCGCGTTGATGGTGTCGCGCACCCAGTCAATAATGGTCAGACGGTTGTCCAGCTCGCTACGCTGCGCATCGTCCAGGGTCGGCCATTCAACTTTACGGGTGCCTTTCGGACCTTTATAACCCGCCCAGAACGCCCACGCGCGGTCGGTGTCCCAGCCTTCGCCGCTTAACGCGACATGTTTGATGCCCATACCGTCAATTTTACGCGCCGCGCGCTGAATCAGGCCCAGGTCGTCTTTGCCGTTGAGGTGCAGGGCGATGCCGTCGTTATTAATGCTGTAAGACGCCTTTTCTCCCCAGCGCGCATCGGCTGGCTGAGTAGAAAGCGTAATCTTCATGGCTTCGGTCATTATCATTATCCTTCTTAGCAAACGGGCCACCGTATGGCAGCCCGTAATGTTCTCTCGCTCGATGATTCATCCGACTTAATACCGTCGCATAAATCATAACGCGAAAATTATTCGGCTTCGTCTAACCAGACTAACAGAATCGCCTCGAGAATTTTTTCATTGGATGCGTTTGGGTCGTCATCGAACTCTTCCAGATCGCAAATCCACTGATGCATGTCGGTAAAGCGAACGGTTTTCGGATCGAGATCCGGATAAGCGTCGTACAGCGCTTCGCCGATTTCACGGCTGTCGGTCCATTTCAGTGCCATATTAATGCTCGCGTGCGTGGTTGATGGTGTAACGCGGGATCTCAACGACCAGATCTTCGTCGGTGACGCGCGCCTGACAGCTCAGGCGGCTGTCCGGTTCCAGTCCCCAGGCTTTATCCAGCATATCGTCTTCATCTTCGGTACTTTCCGCCAGCGAGTCAAAGCCTTCACGCACGATGCAGTGGCAGGTGGTGCAGGCACAGGATTTTTCGCAGGCGTGTTCAATCTCGATGCCGCTACGCAGCGCCGCATCCAGAATAGTTTCACCAGTCTCAGCTTCCACAACGATGCCATCCGGACACAGGTCCTGGTGGGGCAGAAATACAATTTTTGGCATTTTAAACCTCGTCCACGGATTGGCCTTTCAGCGCGATACGGACCGACTGATCCATACGGCGGGCGGCGAATTCCTGGGTTTGTGTGTCGATATTTTTAATCGCTTCTTTAATGGCGTCGGCGTCGTCGCCTGCCGCCGCGGCGCGTACCTGCTCCGCAGCAGCATCGATAGCCTGACGCTCCGCGGCGCTTAACAGCGCGGCGTCGGCGGCCAGCGCGCTTGTCAGGCTCTCCAGGACGCGGGCGGCTTCCACTTTCTGTTCAGCCAGCATGCGCGCCTGGACATCCTGTTCGGCATAGCTCATCGAATCTTTAATCATGGTGGCGATTTCGCCATCGGTCAGACCGTAAGACGGTTTCACCTGGATAGAGGCTTCCACGCCGGTCGATTTTTCCATCGCCGTGACGCTCAGCAGACCGTCGGCATCGACCTGGAAGGTGACGCGAATATGCGCCCCGCCCGCTGGCAGCGCCGGGATCCCGCGCAGCGCAAAACGCGCCAGCGAGCGGCAATCCTGCACCAGCTCACGCTCGCCCTGCATCACATGAATGGACATCGCCGTCTGACCATCTTTGAAGGTGGTAAACTCCTGCGCGCGGGCCACCGGAATGGTGGTATTACGCGGGATCACTTTCTCCACCAGGCCACCCATGGTCTCCAGCCCTAACGACAGCGGGATAACGTCGAGCAGCAGCAGTTCGCTGTCCGGCTTGTTGCCGACCAGAATATCCGCCTGAATCGCCGCGCCGATGGCGACGACTTTGTCCGGGTCGATGGAGGTCAGCGGGGTGCGGCCAAAGAATTCGCCAACGCGTTCGCGCACCAGCGGCACGCGAGTGGAACCGCCGACCATCACCACTTCCAGCACCTCTTGCGCCTCAACGCCGGCGTCTTTCAGCGCGCGACGGCAGGCCAGTAAAGTGCGTTTTACCAGCGGGGCAATCAGATCGTTAAACTGGCTGCGGGTGATATCGCCCTGCCAGCCGCCGACCTCGACGTGCGCTGCCTCGGCATCGCTGAGGGCGATTTTCGCCGCGATGGCGGCATCCAGCAGCTCACGCTGCAGGCGGTTATCGCTGCGGTCGCTGAAGCCCGCCTGCTCGCGCAGATAGTCGGCCAGCAGATGGTCGAAATCATCGCCGCCGAGCGCCGAGTCACCGCCGGTCGCCAGCACTTCAAACACCCCGCGGCTTAAGCGCAGAATGGAAATATCAAAGGTGCCGCCGCCGAGATCGTAGACCGCAATTACCCCTTCCTGACCGGAATCGAGGCCGTAGGCGATAGCCGCCGCGGTCGGCTCATTGAGCAGGCGCAGCACGTGCAGCCCCGCCAGACGCGCCGCGTCTTTGGTCCCCTGACGCTGAGCGTCGTCGAAATAAGCGGGAACGGTGATCACCACGCCGTCGAGTTCACCAGCCAGCGCTTCGGTTGCCCGGGCAGCCAGCGCTTTCAGGATGTCGGCGGAGACGCGAATCGGGTTCAGCAGGCCGCCGGCGGTCTGGATCATCGGCAGGCCGTTTTCACTGGCCTGCAGCTGATACGGCAGATGCGGGTAGCGGTTTTGAATATCGGCGAGGGAGCGCCCCATCATTCGCTTCACCGAGCTGATGGTATTGGCAGGATCCTGGGCGGCGTTAAGCCGGGCATCATAGCCGACGGTCAGCCCCGAAGCGTGGTAGTTCACCACCGACGGCAGCAGATAGCGGCCTTGATGGTCGGGCAAGGTTTCGGCCTGGCCGCTACGCACGGTAGCCACCAGAGAATTGGTGGTGCCCAGGTCGATACCGGCCGCCAGACGACGCTGGTGCGGCGCGGCGCTCAGGCCGGGCTCACTAATTTGTAATAAGGCCATAATTGCTTCCGAAAATTAAAAATCGAGCAGTTTTTCTTCGAGTTCTTCAGCACTGCTGCGCAGTTTATCAAGAAAACGGAGCTTACGTACCGTATCCGCCGCCGCCTCCCAGCTCTCATTATGCAATTGGTCAACCATCAGTTGATGGCGGGTATCAAACAGCGCTTTCACTCGTTTGATAAAGGCTTCCAGCCGCGCATCGTCTTTCGCCTTACCGATCTCGTCGAGCTCTTCGCGTAGCTCCAGCTGTTCCATCAGGAATGCGGTATCGCGAACGGTATGCTGCTCGCTGGCCAGATCGAAGCCATGAAGCGAGAGGAGGTATTCCGCCCGGGTCAACGGATGGCGCAGCGTCTGCCAGGCCTGGTTTATGGTCGCGGAATGCTGAACCGCCGCAAGCTGTTCCGCAGCAGGCGCGCTGGCAAATTTATCCGGATGGTACTGGCGCTGCAGATCCTGATACCGGACAGCCAGTTGTTCAAGCGAGAGGGTATAGCTGGCTGGTAACCCGAAGAGGGTGAAATAGTCCATAGTAACCTCAGGGTCATGCATCTAAATGAAAACCCCACGCGCGGCGTAACCGCGGTGGGGTTGGGGATGACCGATTATACGTTAAAGCTTTCGCCGCAGCCGCACTCGTCTTTGACGTTAGGGTTGGTGAACTTGAACCCTTCGTTGAGACCTTCTTTGACGAAGTCCAGCTGAGTGCCGTCGAGGAATTGCAGACTTTTGCCGTCGATCACGACCTTCACGCCTTTGTCTTCAAACACGGTGTCTTCTGCCGCCGGCTCGTCAACAAACTCCAGTACATAGGCCATACCCGAGCAGCCGGAGGTTCTCACGCCCAGGCGCAGGCCAAACCCTTTACCGCGGTTCGCCAGAAAGGCATTGACTCGCGCTGCAGCACTGTCGCTAAGAGTAATCGACATAACAAAACCTCAACTAATTATTTTGCTTCACGTTTGCTTTTGTAATCCGCAATCGCGGCTTTAATCGCGTCTTCCGCCAGAATAGAGCAGTGAATTTTCACCGGCGGCAGTTCCAGTTCATCGGCGATATCGGTGTTCTTGATCGCCTGCGCTTCGTCCAGGGATTTGCCCTTCACCCACTCGGTGACCAGGGAGCTGGAAGCGATGGCGGAACCGCAGCCGTAGGTTTTGAAGCGCGCGTCTTCAATGATACCTTCATTGTTGACTTTAATCTGCAACTTCATCACGTCGCCGCAGGCCGGCGCGCCGACCATACCGCTGCCGACGTTCTCGTCGCTGTTGTCAAAAGAGCCGACGTTGCGCGGATTCTCGTAATGATCGATAACTTTTTCGCTGTATGCCATGTTGAATTCTCCTTATCGGTGCCGAATTAGTGATGTGACCATTCAATACTGTTCAAATCCACGCCCTGCTTAAACATTTCCCACAGCGGAGAAAGATCGCGCAGACGGCCGATGGAGTTACGAACCAGTTTGATGGTGTAGTCAATCTCTTCTTCGGTAGTGAAACGACCTAAAGAGAAACGAATAGAGCTGTGCGCCAGTTCATCAGTCATGCCTAACGCGCGCAGCACGTAGGATGGCTCAAGGCTCGCGGAAGTACAGGCTGAACCGGAGGAAACCGCCAGGTCTTTCAGCGCCATAATCAGCGACTCACCTTCAACGTAGTTGAAGCTGACGTTAAGAATGTTCGGCGCGCCCTGCTCGAGGTCGCCGTTGAGATAAACTTCTTCCATATCCTTCACGCCGTTCCACAGACGGTTGCGCAGCGTGCGCAGACGCGCCATTTCGCTTTCCATCTCTTCTTTGGCGATACGGTAAGCTTCACCCATGCCGACGATCTGGTGAACAGGCAAAGTACCAGAACGCATACCGCGCTCGTGGCCACCGCCGTGCATCTGCGCTTCGATACGGATACGCGGTTTACGGCGAACGTACAGCGCGCCAATGCCTTTCGGACCATAGATTTTATGGCCGGAGAAGGACATCAGGTCCACCTTCAGCTGGCTCAGATCGATAGGCAGCTTGCCCACGCTCTGGGTGGCGTCTACGTGGTAAATGATACCGCGGGCGCGACACATCTCGCCGATGGTAGCGATATCCTGCACCACGCCGATTTCGTTATTCACATGCATGATGGAAACCAGGATGGTGTCGTCACGCATCGCCGCTTCCAGCTCTTTGAGATCGATAATCCCGTTGCGCTGCGGCGCCAGGTAGGTCACCTCGAAGCCTTCACGCTCCAGCTGACGGCAGGTATCCAGAACCGCTTTATGCTCGGTTTTGCTGGTGATGATGTGCTTGCCTTTTTTCTGATAAAAGTTGGCTGCACCCTTGATCGCCAGGTTGTCGGATTCAGTCGCACCAGAGGTAAAGACGATTTCGCGCGGGTCGGCACCGACCAGCTCGGCAATCTGATTGCGGGCGATATCAACCGCCTCTTCAGCCTGCCAGCCAAAACGGTGGGAACGGGAGGCCGGGTTACCAAAGGTCCCGTCCATGGTCAGGAACTGCATCATTTTCTCGGCAACACGCGGGTCCACCGGCGTGGTTGCGGAGTAATCGAGATAAATCGGTAATTTCATTGCTCTTAAACTCCGTACATCACTCAATGCAAGGAATCAGGCAACCGGCTTGATGTACGACCGAGTACACGGAATGCTGGCGCATCCCGGCCTGATTCTGAAAGCTCTTTATAATCGTTGTCCCGACCGTTTCGTGCTGCCTCGCCCTGTCAGCCGCAGTCCGAAACGGGACGGGTCACTCAGGCGCGCAGCTTAACGTTGATCGCGTCCTGGGTGCGCGCATTGCGCTGGGTTTCGTGCTGATGCTGACGGCCGGACACATCAAGGATCTCCTGGTTATTCACCAGTTCACCCAGGGTGATATTGTTCAGGAAGCCGGTCAGGCGTTCGCTCAAATCGCGCCACAGCGCGTGAGTCAGGCACTTATCGCCGCCCTGACAGCCGCCTTTGCCCTGGCAACGGGTCGCGTCAACGGATTCGTCTACCGCGCTGATCACTTCGCCGACGGCGATGCTGCTGGCATCTTTACCTAACAGATAACCACCGCCTGGACCACGAACGCTGGAAACCAGGCCATTTTTACGCAGGCGAGAGAACAGCTGTTCCAGATAGGAAAGCGAAATTCCCTGACGCTCTGAAATATCTGCCAACGGCACCGGGCCCGTTTCAGAGTTGAGCGCAACGTCAAGCATCGCGGTCACGGCATAACGCCCTTTAGATGTCAGTCTCATGTCTTACTTAACCTCAAACTCGCCCCTGGCCGGGCTTTTTATTAATATGGGTATTGCATAGCAGGGCCAAGTCTGACATTCCCGAGTAATTTGGTCAACTATTTACTTGACTGTTTTAGTCAGGTATTTGGCTTTCCGTGCCGTTATTAATTTCGAGCCGCTCCCGGGGTCGGCCAAAGGCCTCGCCCGGGCTACAACAGAGATGTAGATTCGTAGGCCGGATAAGCGAAGCGCCATCCGGCGTTAACGCGCTTACTTACCTTTATTCTGCTGCTCAATAGACGCCAGCATGCCGCGCAGAATGTTCAGCTCCTGGCTTTCCGGACGCGCGCGGGTGAACAGCCGACGCAGCTTGTTCATCACCTGCCCCGGATGATTCGGGCGGATGAAGCCCGTCGCCAGCAGCGTCTGCTCAAGATGGCCGTAGAAACGCTCCAGATCGTCCACCAGCGGGTACGGTGCCTCTTCATGGTCAACCGCAGGCTGCGCCTGCTCCTGCGTCGCCAGCCAGGCCATCCGCACTTCATAAGCGATAACCTGCACCGCCATCGCCAGGTTCAACGAGCTGTACTCCGGGTTCGCGGCGATCGCCACGTGGTAGTGGCACTTCTGCAGCTCTTCGTTGGTCAGGCCAACGCGTTCGCGGCCAAAGACCAGCGCCACCGGCGCATGCTGCCCCTCGGCGACGCTTTTCAGGCCGCATTCGCGCGGATCGAGCATTGGCCACGGCAGTGTGCGGGAGCGCGCGCTGGTACCCACCACCAGGCTGCAGCCCGCCAGGGCTTCATCAAGGGTATCGACGATCTGCGCGTTGCCGATCACATCGCTGGCGCCCGCGGCCAGGGCTATCGCCTGTGAATCGGGTTTGACCAGTGGGTTGACCAGCCACAGGTTAGTTAAGCCCATGGTTTTCATCGCGCGGGCTACAGAGCCCATATTGCCGGTGTGGGAGGTTTCTACCAGTACGATTCGTATATTTTGCAGCATTATGGTTCTTCGGCTAAAGATTATTCGGGCATGCTACCATAAAACGGAGACATAAGCAGATTTCGCTGTTATTATATGCGCCGTTTTTTCCCGTTCTTTAACATCCAGTGAGAGAGACCGATGCATCCGATGCTGAACATCGCCGTGCGCGCCGCGCGCAAGGCGGGTAATTTAATTGCCAAGCACTACGAAACGCCAGACACCGTAGAAACCAGCCAGAAAGGCAGCAATGATTTTGTGACCAACGTCGATAAAGCCGCTGAAGCGATTATTATCGAAACCATTCGCAAATCTTACCCGCAGCACACCATTATCACCGAAGAAAGCGGTGAACACGCTGGTGAAGAGCAGGATGTTCAATGGGTTATCGATCCACTGGATGGCACCACCAACTTCGTTAAACGTCTGCCCCACTTCTCTGTTTCCATCGCCGTACGCATCAAAGGTCGTACTGAAGTCGCGGTGGTTTACGATCCGATGCGTAACGAACTGTTTACCGCGACCCGCGGCCAGGGCGCGCAGCTGAACGGCTACCGTCTGCGCGGCAGCAACGCTCGCGACCTCGACGGCACCATCATCGCGACCGGCTTCCCGTTCAAAGCGAAGCAGCACGCCACCACTTACATGAATATTCTCGGCAACATGTTTACCGAATGTGCCGACTTCCGTCGCACCGGCTCTGCCGCGCTGGATCTGGCCTATGTAGCCGCCGGCCGCGTTGACGGTTACTTTGAGATCGCCCTGAAGCCTTGGGATTTCGCCGCAGGCGAGCTGATCGCCCGTGAAGCTGGCGCGATTGTCTGCGACTTCACCGGTGGCCATAACTACCTGCTGACGGGCAACATCGTTGCCGGTAACCCGCGCGTGGTGAAAGCGATGCTGGCGAATATGCGTGAGCAGCTGAGCGATGCGCTGAAGCGTTAATCTCTTACAGATGTCAAAAAGGAAGCCGCGGCTTCCTTTTTTTATGTCATTTTATCATGTTGAGGATCTGGCGAATCACCGCATTGCCGCCGATGCACAGTACCGTCAGGCCGCTAAACAAGGCCAGCGGCCCGCGCCAGCGCAGGCAGCCCTGCGGTCCCAGCCAGCGCCGGAAACACAACGCTATTCCTACTGTCGCCAGGCGGGCTAACAGCACGCCGACCATCGCCGGAACCAGCAGCAGCCATCCCCACAGCGGCAACTCGAACTGCTGCGCACTGAGTAAAATCCATACCAGCTGAAACGGCAGATAAAAGCTCAGGGCAAAGATCAGCGGAATGCGAATATTGCTTGCCGGTGCGGAAACGCCTTGAAAGTCTCGCCAGCTATCGCGCAGCAGTATCCCAGCCAGCACCAGCGTGGCCAGATAGCAGACGTCGTTAAAGATGCCCACGAACTGCATCAGCCGATAGCTGGTCAGCTTCCCCATGAAAGCAAAACGCCAGAAAATGATCACCAGGAAACCGAACTGCAATACCCAGCTGCGCAGGATCCAATCGACCATCTCCCGTGGCGAAGGCTGATTATGCACAGCCCAGGCAACAATGGGCAGTTTACTGTGCCCGGGGTGGCAAAAAGCCATGACGAAACCCGACAGCGTTAAGGTGGCGTAGGCCACCAGCGGGATATCCCCGATACGCGACACCCCGAATCCCATGACATACGACATGGCGTGGTAGACGCGCACCAGATCTGACGGCCACCAGCTGGCCAGCGCCGGAAACCAGTAGACGATCGCCAGGCCTGCCAGCAGCCCGGCGGCACCGGCGCAGCCATAATAAAACCGCCCGCTCGGTGCGGAAGAAACGATATTTGCGGCCATAGCGACTCCTTGTCATCCGCCGAAAAGCGGAAAACTAGAGCATCGCTTCGCCAGCGGCAAGCACAGGCGCCCACTTTCGGATTTGCGCCCGGCGTCTGACTAAAACGGGCGGATCCCACCGCCGGCCGGGACTGCGGTGAACCACATCACTCCTGCCGCCGCCAGCAAAATCACGCCGCCGGCCAGCGCCAGCGTCAGCCAGCCCACCTGACGCCACAGCGGCGGCGCCTGATGCTGACCCAACTTCACCGCCAGCTGGCGAAAACTGTGCACCAGCAGCGCCAGCGCCGTGATGGTCAACGAGGTTCCCGCCGCCATCGCCAGCGCCGCCGCCATTCCCCAACTGAACACCCCGATCACCTTGCTGAACAGCAGCACCATGATCGCTCCCGAGCAGGGGCGCATGCCCATCGACAGGACGATCGCGGCGCGTGCCCGCCAGTCGTCGCCGCTCTGAAGCTGATCCGGCGCCGGGAGATGCTGATGCCCGCAGCCGCAATGCTCGTGATGAACATGATGTGGGGTAAAAGCGGTAAACGTTGGCCGGCTCAGCAGCAGACGCAGCTTTTTTAACGCCCGCCAGCACAGCAGCAAGCCTAATGCGCCCACCAGCAGATAGCTGCCCTTCTCCAGCCAGAAACTGCTGAGATGCAGCTGGCGCGCCGGCAGCTGCAGCAGCGCCAGCACCACGACCACCAGCGCGATGGCCACCAGCCCCTGTAATAAAGAGGCGGCCAGCGTCAGGTTAATGCTTGATTTCAGCTTCGAGGGATGGGTGGCGAGCCAGGTAGTAATGACAATTTTGCCATGGCCGGGCCCTAAGGCATGCACTACACCATAAACGAAACTGAACCCGAGCAGCGACAGGCCCGCCGCTGCCGGGTTCTCCGCCACCGCCTGCAGCAGGCGGCTGAGTTCCAGATTCAACGAGCGCTGCCAGACCGCGCTCTGCATCAGCACCTGCGGCCACACCCGCCATAGCCAAATGCCGCCGATGATGCTCACAGCCAGCAACAGCGCCAGCGGCCACAGCGCTTTCCAGCGCGAGGATCGCGCGCGGGGGGTGAAAATTACTGACATGTCAGGGTCACCTTCTGGGCAAAATAGCTGCCCAGCGCCATATCCTCCGGCGGCGCATCCGCTTTATCCAGCGACTGAGCGTACGAGAGCATTTTGTCGTTCGGTTTTGGCGTCATCACCGTTGCCTTACAGGCGGCCCGCAGCGCGGCGGGCAGGGAAAAATCGCTATCCTTGTCATAAAACATGTCGACGTAGTAGGTCGGGTCGAAGGTGGAAAAGGTAAACGTCTGCCCGGCAACGGGTTGCGGCGTCGCCAGCGGCAGCGTAAAGGTCAGTACCGCCTGCAGTCCGTCACGCTCGAGGCCATAGCCGTCGGGACGATTTTCAAATTTCACCCGCTGGCCGTTGTGCCACAGCTCGCTGAAATAGTGCTGGCCGAGTACGTTGGCCATCACCTCCGCCGCCAGCTTTTTCCATACTTCGCTGCCCGGTTTGGCGTTACCGGCGTCATAGAGCAGATCCGATGAGGTAATTTCATCCATGGTCCAGCGCATTTTAAACCCGCTCAGCAGACCGTCTTTAACCACCGGCTCGCTCTGCAAACTAATGAAGCTATGCGGATGCGCGGCGGCTGAAAATGATAAAACCATGAAAAACGCCGCGCTGGTGCATTGTTTCACTCTGTTCATCTGTTCCTCACGTGAAAAATTCTGTGAACTTCACCAGCAATCCTGAGCTAAAGCGGGCGTTTCGCCCTGCCCCCGCCTCTGCCATTGTCTATTCTTAGCGAAAACCCTAACTGGAACTTACCAGATGATGACCGTCATTGAACCACCATCTGCGCTTTCCAGTCCACAGCGCCGTAGCCAGGTGCTCCTGATGTTTTATCTGCCCGGACAGTCGGTGACGACTGAACGGCTTGGCAGGATCAACCTCGTTGATGAGACCACGGCCCGGCAGGATATTGAGGAGACCGGACGCGAAATTCAGCGTTACCACCGTTTGACCCTCCGGTCAGAGGTGGACGGCAGCTATCGGATTGAAGGCGCCGCGCTCGACCAACGTTTATGTCTGCTGCATGCGCTGCGGCGGGGGCTACGCCTCTGCCCGCAGTTCGTCAATCATCATTTTACCCCGGCCCTGAAAACGCAGCTTAAACAGGAAGGCATTGCCCGTACCTTATACGATGATACCAATCTGCAGGCGCTGGTGAACCGCTGCGCGCGGGCGCTCAATCGCCAGTTTGACTGCCGCGACGTGCAGTTTCTGCGCTTATATCTGCAGTACTGTCTGCTTGAGCATCACCGGGGATACTCTCCGGACTTCAATGATGAACAGCAGCGTTGGGCCCAGACCGCCGCCGAGTTTACCCTGGCGCAGGAGATTGTCCGCCACTGGCAGCGCCGGGTCGGCGCTCCGCCGCATGTTGGAGAGCCCTTCTTCCTCTCGCTACTGTTTATGTTGCTCAAAACCCCCGACCCGGTCCGCGACGGTCACCCGCACGATCGCCGCCTGCGACTGGCTATCTCCGGCCTGATCCATCGCTTCCAGGTCCTCGCCGGCAGGGCTTTCAGTGATGAGCAGGGGCTCAGCGATCAACTCTATATTCATTTATCGCAGGCGTTGATCCGCAGCGTGTTTGCCATCGGCATCGACAGCACGCTCACGGAGGAAGTGAGCCGGCTCTATCCTCGCTTACTGCGTACCACCCAGGCGGCATTGAGCGAATTCGAGGAGGCCTGGCACATCCGTTTTAATGAGGAAGAGACCGGCTTAATCGCGGTGATCTTTGGCGCCTGGCTGATGCAGAAAAGCGACCTGCACGAAAAACAGGTGCTGTTGCTAACCGATGACAACCCGGCTATAGAAGAGGCTCTGGAACAGCAGCTGCGCGAACTCACGCTGCTGCCGCTGAATATCAAATACCAGAGCGTAGAGCGCTTTCAGAAGGAAGGTGCGCCCAAAGGGGTGACGCTTATCGTCACCCCTTATGCGACGGCGCTACCGCTGTTTTCGCCGCCGCTGATCCACGCGGAGAACTGCTTCACTGAACGCCAGCAGCAGCATATCTGCGCGATGCTTGAGGACTAGGTCGCCACCGCTTTTGGCCGGATAATCAGCGCCGGGATCGTCAGCAGGGCCATTACCCAGAACACGCCCTGGTGCAGGTGCTGATAGAGGAAACCGGCGAAGACGGTCATGATGGCAATACTCCCGCCCATCGCCACCGCAGAATAGACGGCCTGCAGGCGGATCACTTCGCTGCCCTGACGGGCCGCGATATAGCGCATCGCCGCCAAGTGACACACCGTGAAGGTGCCACAGTGAAGGATCTGCGCAAGGAGGAGTCCCGGCAGCGCCGTGGTCCAGCCCATCAGTCCCCAGCGAATCAGCCCGCAGACGGCGGAGAGCAGCAGCAGGTCGCGTGCGCTGAAGCGGCGGAACACCTTTTTACTCAACGCGAAGATCACCACTTCCGCCACCACGCCTAACGACCACAGATAACCGACCGCCGAGGCAGAATAGCCGGCCTGCTGCCAGTAGATGGCGCTAAAGCCGTAGTAGGCGGCGTGCGCCCCCTGTAGCAAACAGACGCAGGCGAGAAAGCGCCAGCTCTGGCGTACCAGCGTCAGCCAGGCCGTCAGTCCTGCTCCCTGCTGCTGGCGCGACTCCCCGTGGGGCATCACCGACGGCTTAAGCAGCATACCCAGCAGCATCGAGGCGACACCCAGGCTTAACATCAGCAGGATCGCCCGGTAGTCAAACAGACTGACCAGCTTGCCGGTCAGCGCCGAACCGATGACAAAGGCAATGGAGCCCCATAGCCGCACCCGGCCATAGTCCATGGTGATCTGCTTTTGCCAGGTATTGGCCAGGGCATCCGTCAGCGGCACCAGCGGCGAAAAGAACAGGTTGAAGCCGATAATGACCGCCAGCAGCCATGCCACGTGACTGCCGACCCAGAAGGCCAGCGCGAAAAGTAAGGTTAACAGGGCCAGCACGCGCAACGCGGCAATGAGCCGGGAGGGATCGCTGACCCGCGGGGCAATCAGCAGGCTCCCAAGAAAACGAGCCACCAGGCCAGCGCCAAGCAACAGGCCGATGGTTTCCGGAGTCAGCCCGTTTCCGGCCAGCCAGACGCTCCAGAAGGGCAGAAAAATACCGTAGCTAAAAAAGTAGGTGAAATAACTGAGCGCCAGCCAGCGCGTGGAGTGCAAGACCATGATTTCCTCCCGAATGGTGGCGACAGTCTGGCGACAAACCCCATCTTGAGTAAACCGGTGTCTCACTCTCTATATGGAAGTTGAGTACATTTGTCTTTAAATCGTGACACACATCACAGAGCGAGCACCATCCCATCGCCGGTTGTATTAAATAAAATCCGATAACCGGGCATCAAAGTGCGAGCAACCCCGCAGCCAAATCCTGATGAAACGAAGCGCAACATTATTATTTTCTCTCCATGGCGGCGGGCAAATTTGTGTATTACGTTTAGATCACACTTCTCTCATAACGAGCTGATTATGAACACACTCCGCTATTTTGATTTTGGCGCTTCCCGCTCCTTGCTGCTGCTCATCGCCCGCATCGCCGTGGTGGTCCTGTTTATCCTTTTTGGTTATCCGAAACTGTTAGGCTTTGGCGGTACGGTGCAGTACATGGCCGCCTCCGGCGCGCCGATGCCGACGCTGGCGGCGATTATCGCTGTGATAATGGAGGTCCCTGCGGCGATCTTAATTGTGTTGGGCTTTTTCACCCGCCCGCTGGCGGTCATCTTTATTTTTTATACGCTGGGTACGGCGGTGATTGGCCATCATTACTGGGATATGACCGGCGATGCGGTATTGCCGAACATGATTAATTTCTGGAAAAACGTCAGTATTGCCGGCGCTTTTCTGCTGCTGGCGATTACCGGCCCCGGCGCGATTTCGCTCGACCGCCGCTAATCGGCAGACACAAAAAAGGCCGCAATCGCGGCCTTTTTTATTGCAACGTTAACGCTTACGCATAAACCGGGAAGCGGGCGCAGATATCCAGCACTTTGCCTTTCACACGTTCAATGACCGCTTCGTCATTGATATTGTCCAGCACGTCACACATCCAGCCAGCCAGCTCTTTGACTTCCGCTTCTTTAAAGCCGCGGCGAGTCACAGCCGGAGAACCGATACGGATACCGGAAGTCACGAACGGGCTCTTCGGATCGTTCGGCACGCTGTTTTTGTTCACGGTGATGTTGGCGCGGCCCAGGGCGGCGTCAGCTTCTTTACCGGTCAGGTTTTTATCCACCAGATCCAGCAGGAACAGGTGGTTCTCAGTCCCGCCAGAAACCACTTTGTAGCCGCGGTTCAGGAACACTTCCACCATCGCTTTGGCGTTTTTCGCAACCTGCTGCTGGTAAACTTTAAACTCTGGCTCCATCGCTTCTTTCAGCGCCACCGCTTTCGCCGCGATAACGTGCATCAGCGGGCCGCCCTGCGCGCTTGGGAACACGGCAGAGTTCAGTTTTTTGTACAGCTCTTCGCTACCGCCTTTCGCCAGAATCAGGCCGCCGCGCGGACCCGCCAGGGTTTTGTGGGTGGTGGTGGTCACAACGTGAGCATGCGGAACCGGGTTCGGATACACACCCGCGGCAATCAGGCCTGCCACGTGCGCCATATCGACGAACAGGTAAGCGCCGATGCTGTCGGCGATTTCACGCATTTTCGCCCAGTCAACGATACCGGAGTAAGCGGAGAAACCACCGATGATCATCTTCGGTTTGTGTTCCTGAGCCTGCTTCGCCATGTCGTCATAGTCAATTTTACCGGACTCATCAATACCGTAAGGGATGATGTTGTACAGTTTGCCGGAGAAGTTCACCGGAGAGCCGTGAGTCAGGTGGCCGCCCTGCGCCAGGTTCATACCGAGCACGGTATCGCCCGGCTGCAGCAGCGCGGTGTAGACCGCAAAGTTAGCCTGAGAGCCGGAGTGCGGCTGGACGTTAGCATAGTCAGCGCCGAACAGTTCTTTCGCGCGGTCGATAGCCAGTTGCTCAACCACGTCGACATATTCACAGCCGCCGTAGTAACGCTTGCCCGGATACCCTTCAGCATATTTGTTGGTCAGCTGAGAGCCCTGCGCCTGCATGACGCGCGGACTGGTGTAGTTTTCGGAGGCGATCAGTTCGATGTGCTCTTCCTGACGTACTTTTTCCTGCTCCATAGCCTGCCACAGTTCGGCATCATAATCGGCAATGTTCATTTCACGCTTTAACATCCGCATCTCCTGACTCAGCTAACAATAAAATTTCGGCCTAAAAAGGCGGTCCGATTGGACAACGGCCCACAGTATAACCTAATCATTCTGTGATAACAGGTCTTGACAAAGGATTTTACGCAAACGATTGGCTCCGCATGACACAAGGCTTTGAGCAATAACGTCTCTCTCATTATCAACGGATTTCTTTTCAGGTTTGTGATGCAAATTCTTCATGTTGTAACGGCATCGGGGTTAAGTGTTAAAGAACCATTTACATAGCAGGGTTATTTCTATAAGATGCATTTAAAATGCATCAATAAGATAACACACAAGGAAGCACGCTATGCTCGACGCTCAAACCATCGCCACGGTCAAAGCCACCATCCCCCTGCTGGTAGAGACCGGCCCAAAGCTCACCGCCCATTTCTACGATCGTATGTTCGCGCATAATCCGGAGCTCAAAGAGATCTTCAACATGAGCAACCAGCGCAACGGCGATCAGCGCGAAGCGTTATTCAACGCCATTGCCGCCTACGCCAGCAATATCGATAACCTGCCCGCCCTGCTGCCGGCGGTGGAAAAAATCGCCCAGAAACACACCAGCTTCCAGATCAAACCGGAGCAGTACAACATCGTTGGCAGCCATCTGCTGGCGACCCTCGATGAAATGTTCAGCCCGGGTCAGGACGTGCTTGATGCCTGGGGAAAAGCTTACGGCGTGCTGGCGAACGTCTTTATCGGCCGCGAAGCAGAAATTTATCAGCAAAACGCCAGTAAAACCGGCGGCTGGGAAGGGACCCGCGCGTTCCGCATCGTGAAGAAAACCCCGCGCAGCCAGCTCATCACCAGCTTTGAGTTGGCTCCAGTCGACGGTCAGCCGGTCGCCGATTACCAGCCGGGGCAGTACCTGGCCATCTGGCTGAAACCGGAAGGCTTCGACTATCAGGAAATTCGTCAATACTCTTTAACCCGCAAAGCAGACGGCAAAGGCTACCGCATCGCGGTAAAACGTGAGGACGGCGGTCAGGTTTCCAGCTGGCTGCATAACAATGCCAGCGAAGGCGATGTGGTCTATTTAGCCGCCCCGGCGGGAGACTTCTTCCTTAACGTTGAACCACAGACGCCGGTCACCCTGCTCTCCGGGGGCGTCGGGCAAACGCCGATGCTGGCGATGCTGGATGCGCTGGCGAAGAGCGGTCATCAGGGTCAGGTGAACTGGTTCCATGCGGCGGAAAATGGCGACGTTCACGCCTTTGCCGATGAAGTGAGTGCGCTTGGCGCGGCGCTGCCGGCGTTTACCTCGCACGTGTGGTATCGCAACCCGAGCGAAGCCGACCGTCAGACTGGACGTTTTGATAGCGAAGGTTTGATGGATTTAGCGGCAGTGGCGGACAATATTCGCGCCCCGCAGATGCAGTTCTATCTCTGCGGCCCGGTAGCGTTTATGCAGTTTGCAGCGAAGCAGCTGGTAGAATTAGGGGTTAATAAAGACAACATTCATTACGAATGTTTCGGCCCGCATAAGGTCCTGTAAGCCCCGACGACGCGGGGATTTGGAGGCCGGGTAAGCGCAGCGTCACCCGGCAATACTGCAGCGAGCGGCGAGGATTAAATCGCCGCGTCGTCTTCTTCACCAGTACGGATACGAATGACCCGCGCGACGTCGAAGACAAAGATCTTGCCGTCGCCAATCTTGCCGGTCTGCGCCGTACGGATGATGGTATCCACACAGGTATCGACGATATCGTCGGTCACCACGATTTCAATTTTTACTTTTGGCAGAAAATCCACCATGTACTCCGCGCCGCGGTACAGCTCGGTATGACCTTTCTGGCGGCCAAAGCCCTTCACTTCCGTCACCGTCATCCCGGTGATGCCGACTTCGGCCAGCGCTTCACGCACGTCATCCAGTTTGAAAGGTTTAATAATCGCATCAATCTTTTTCATGGTGTTCCTGTCTTAGTCGCGTAACCGGTTGCTTACCGTATCATAACTTGCGCTATGCTGCGGAGCTACTCTTTAAAGTCGTTGGCGTCGAGCTCATGGCGCGACAGCAGTTTATAGAATTCGGTGCGGTTGCGCCCTGCCATCCGCGCGGCGTGGGTGACATTGCCTTTAGTAATTTGCAGCAGCTTGCGCAGGTAGTTCAGCTCAAACTGATTGCGCGCCTCCACGAAGGTCGGCAGCGCGGTATTCTCTCCTTCCAGCGCCTGCTCCACCAGCGCGTCGCCAATCACCGGCGACGAGGTCAGGGCCACACACTGCTCAATCACGTTCACCAGCTGGCGCACGTTACCCGGCCACTTGGCGGCCATCAGCCGCTTCATCGCATCGCTGGAAAACGCCCGGACAAACGGCTTATGGCGATCGGCGGACTGGCGCAGCAAATGATTAGCCAGCAGCGGGATATCCTCAGCCCGTTCGGAAAGCGGTGGGATCTTCAGATTCACCACGTTGAGTCGGTAAAACAGATCTTCACGAAACTCGCCGCGGGCCATCGCCTTCGGCAGGTCGCGGTGGGTCGCGGAGATGATCCGCACGTTGATCTCGATATCGCGGTTGCTGCCCAGCGGACGCACCTTACGCTCCTGCAGGACGCGCAGCAGCTTCACCTGCAGCGCAACCGGCATATCACCGATCTCGTCGAGAAACAGCGTACCGCCTTCAGCGGCCTGGAATAATCCTTCACGGTTACTGACCGCGCCGGTAAAGGCGCCCCGCGCATGGCCAAACAGTTCGGATTCGAGCAGCTGTTCCGGCAGCGCGCCGCAGTTGATCGCCACGAACGGTTTATCATGACGCGGGCTGGCGTTATGGATCGCCTGGGCGACGATCTCCTTCCCGGTCCCACTCTGGCCGTTAATCAGCACGCTGACATCCGATTGCGCCACCATCCCGGCCTGCTCGAGCAGGCGCAGCATCAGCGGGCTGCGGGTGACAATCGCCTGGCGCCACGCTTCGTCGGTGGCCGGCGAGCGCTGCTCCAGCGCCTCATCAATGGCTTTATACAAGGCATCTTTATCGACCGGCTTGGTCAGGAAGCTGAACACCCCCTGCTGGGTCGCGGCCACGGCGTCGGGAATCGAACCATGGGCGGTGAGAATAATCACCGGCATGCCGGGCAGCCCCTTCTGGATCTCGCTGAACAACTGCAGGCCATCCATTTCATCCATCCGCAGATCGCTAATCACCAGATCCACTTTCTCACGCCCCAGCACGCGCAGCGCTTCCGGCCCGCTCTCGGCGGTGACCACGCTATAGCCTTCGCTGACCAGGCGCATGCCCAGCAGCTTCAGCAGCCCCGGATCGTCATCCACCAGCAGCAAACGCGCCGGTTTACGGATCGTCATGGATCACCTCCGGCACCTTTTCGCTGCCAAAATTGCCACCCGGCTTACGGCTGGAGAGCTGGCGTTCGATATCCGTCAGGTTCTCCAGCTTACGGGTGGTCAGCTCCAGCTGTTCGCGCAGCGCCTGTTCCTGCTGACGCAGCATCTCCAGTTCGCTATCGCTGGACTGCTGAAGCTTCGCGTAACGGGCACGCTCTTCCACCAGCTGCAGCTGACGGGTCTGACCATCGCGCCAGAGCTGATACAGCGGGCGAACCTGAACGGCGATTTGCGGGCTGAAGGTATCGAGACGCGCCACCAGGTCGCGACGCTCGTCGGGAGTAATTTTGGCATCAGCAAGGAGGATGCCGCGACGGAACGCGTCCTGCCAGCTGTCGTCGGTATGGCGTTTCGCCTCCGCCCTCGCCTGCGCCGGAGCGAGGCGATCGGCACAGTCAATACCCCGCAGCCAGTAGAGGGGATTTTTGTCGCTGGCATCGCTGCTGTGCGCCCAGATGTCCGCGCAGTCGACCGCGACAAAATCGGCCACCTGATGCTGCGCCTGCCCGGAGGCGGCGGTACCTTCCGCAGTATGCGGTGAAAAGCCGGCGGAACACCCCGCCAGCGTCAGACAAGCAATGCCTGAAAGCAGCCATCCGCGAAGGGAACGGCGCCAGGCCAGGAATTGGGACATAGTTCCCCGATATCGATTCATAAGTTGGATTATTCCGGCGCTGAGGGAAGCGTAATGCGAAAACAGACCTGCCCGGCGGGCGCGTCAACTAAGCTGAGCTCCCCTTGCATCTGCCGGACGCAGTCGCGGGCGATACTCAACCCCAGCCCACTGCCCTTAACGGCCCCTTTACGCTGGTGACTCCCCTGGTAAAAAGGCTCGAAAATCATATTCTTTTCCGCGGCCGGGATCGGTTCGCCGCTGTTGGCGACATCAATACGCACCTGCTCTCCGTGCCGGTAGCTGTGGATACGGATGTTACCGGATTCAGCGCCATAGTGCACCGCATTGGAGTAGAGATTATCCATTACGCTTATCAATAACGCAGGCTCTGCCAGGCAACGCCGCGCCTGCAGCGTCAGTTCAGTATGCATCAGTTTAGCCCGCGCGGGCAGGCTGTGCGCCGCCACGACACTTTCCACCAGGTCCACCAGGTCCACCGCTTCGCGAGCCACCGGGCCGTCGGCCTGTTTTCGGTTGTAGTCCAGCAACTGTTCAATCAGCTTTTGCAGGTTACGACTACTGCTGTCGAGGATCTCGACGATCTCCTGCTGCTCAGGGGTCAGTGGCCCGGCGACCCGGTCGGCCAACAGCTCGGTACCTTCACGCATACTGGCCAGCGGGGTTTTCAGCTCATGCGACAGATGACGAAGAAATTGATGCCGCTGCGACTCCAGCCACGCCAGGCGCTCGCTGAGCCAGATGATGCGCTTGCCCACCGAGCGCAGCTCGCGCGGGCCGGTAAACAATGCGGCGTCGTCCAGCGACTTCCCTGCTCCCAGCTGATTGATCATTCTTTCTATGCCTTTCACCGGACCGATAATCATGCGGGTGAAGAGCAGCACCAGCGCCAGGCTCAGCAGAAACAGCACCAGCGCCTGCCAGCCGAAAAACTGGCCGCGTTCGGCAATCTCCTGCTGCAGCTGCTGGCCGCGGGAATAGACGACTGCCCGGGTCGCCTGCACCATATCGCTGTTATTGCTGGCGAAAACTTCCAGTCTGGCGGCCGCCTGGGCATCGGGGCCGCTATTTTTACATTGCAACTGCGCCAGATCGCTGACGTCCTGACGCAGCGCCTGCCAGAGTTTCTCGTCCGGTAGCACGCCGGCATGGGCATCCAGCATCTGGCTGTAGCGCTGTCGCTGATTCTGATACACCCGCGCCAGCGTCGGATCGTCCAGCACGCAGTACTGGCGATAGCTGCGCTCCATTTCCAGCGCGGCATTGATCATCGCCTCGCTGCGTCGGGCATCGACCAGCGTAGTGCGGTTAATATGCGCCGCCTGGGCGCTAAGGGCATTCAGGCTCTGCCAGGCCTGCCACGCCAGCACCAACAGCGGCAGCAGGATCAGCACAAAGGAGAGCGTCACCAGTTGACGCAGCGAACGGGGAAAAAGAGAGAGTCGCTTCAAGGATGTTGTCTCAATCATTAGCTCTGGTCGATGCTAACTGAGGAGCGCGCCGGAGAAAAGCGCTACCGCTGGTTACTGCGCCGCAGAAACAACAAAGCCAGGCGCAAGGCCTGGCTTTGTTCAGGAATGAGGCGGTGCCTTACTCGACGTTTCGCCCGATGTCTGATAAAGCCAGGCTGTTATCAGGAGTTGGACGGCAGGCACCTGTTTGTGCGTCATTCGAAGTTTATGTAGCGCGTCCCGAAGGGGCTGACATAAGAAGGTGAATGAGCCACTGGTTAATATTATGCATGAACTATGCCACCTTTCAAAACATTTTATTAACACGCTGATATATATGATATTAGCTCACGATCATTGCCATACCGGAACCGTACATTTTTTATTCATATTGTCGCTAATTGACGACACTAAACAGGCGCCGCACCACTGCTCAATAAAATCAATATGTTAAGTGTCTCCTATTGACGACACCATAACATAGGGGTTGTCGGCAATTCCCGACACCCTGGCGTGCCGGCCATCACAGATAAAAAAAGCCCCCTGCCTGAGCAGGGGGCTGATACATTCACATGAGGCGCTGCCGGAAGGTTAACCCAGCTGTTTACGCGCGTTACGGAAGATACGCATCCACGGGCTGTCCTCGCCCCAGTTCTCCGGGTGCCAGGAGTTGCTTACGGTGCGGAAGACGCGTTCCGGGTGCGGCATCATGATGGTCGCGCGCCCGCTTTCGCTGGTCACCGCGGTGATACCGTTCGGGGAACCGTTCGGGTTCGCCGGATAGGTTTCGGTCACTTTGCCAAAGTTATCCACGAAGCGCAGCGCCACCAGACCTTTGCTCTCCAGCTGGGCCAGATGCGCGCTGTCGCGCACTTCCACCTGACCTTCGCCGTGGGAGACCGCAATCGGCATCCGTGAGCCAACCATGCCTTCCAGCAGCAGGGATGGGCTTTGCGTCACTTCCACCAGGCTAAAGCGCGCTTCGAAGCGGTCAGACTGGTTACGCACAAAGCGCGGCCACAGGTCGCTGCCCGGGATCAGCTCGCGCAGGTTGGACATCATCTGACAGCCGTTGCACACGCCGAGCGCCAGCGTCTGCGGACGATGGAAGAACGTCGCGAACTCATCGCGCACGCGCTCGTTGAACAGAATCGACTTCGCCCAGCCTTCACCCGCGCCCAGCACGTCACCATAGGAGAAGCCGCCGCAGGCCACCAGGGCATGGAAATCCCCCAGACCGGTGCGGCCCGCCAGCAGGTCGCTCATATGCACGTCGATGGCGTCAAAGCCGGCGCGATGGAAGGCTGCCGCCATTTCAACGTGAGAGTTCACCCCCTGCTCGCGCAGGACGGCCACTTTCGGACGCGCGCCGGTGGCAATGTACGGCGCCGCAATGTCGTCATTAATCTCAAACGAAAGCTTCACATTGAGGCCCGGATCGGCGTCATTGGCTTTCGCCTCGTGCTCCTGATCGGCGCAGGCCGGGTTGTCGCGCAGACGCTGCATCTGCCAGGTGGTTTCCGCCCACCACATGCGCAGCGTAGTGCGGCTCTCGCTAAACACCGTCTGACCGTTGGCGGTCAGCACGAAGCGATCGCCCTCGACCGCTTTACCAAGGTAATGCACGCAGTCTGCCAGGCCGTTAACCGCCAGAATGGCTTCCACCGCCTCACGGTCTGCAGCGCGCACCTGGATCACCGCCCCCAGCTCTTCATTGAACAGCGCGGCCAGACGATCATCGCCCAGCGCGGCGATATCTGCTTCCAGGCCACAGTGGCCGGTAAAGGCCATTTCCGCCAGAGTCACCAGCAGGCCGCCGTCGGAGCGGTCGTGGTAGGCCAGCAGTTTACGCTGCGCCACCAGGGCCTGCATCGCGTCCCAGAAGCCTTTCAGCTGGGCAACATCACGCACGTCAGCTGGCTTGTCGCCGAGCTGGCGATAGACCTGCGCCAGGGCCGTCGCGCCCAGCGCGTTGTGCCCTTTACCGAGGTCGATCAGCAGCAGAGCGTTATCTTCTGTAGAAAGCTGCGGCGTGACGGTATGACGAACATCTTCGACACGGGCGAAAGCGGAGATCACCAGCGACAGCGGGGAGGTCATCTCGCGCTGCTCGCTGCCTTCCTGCCAGCGGGTTTTCATCGACATCGAGTCTTTACCGACCGGAATGGTCAGGCCCAGCGCCGGACACAGCTCTTCGCCTACCGCTTTTACCGCCTCATACAGGCCAGCGTCTTCGCCCGGGTGACCTGCGGCGGCCATCCAGTTAGCTGACAGTTTCACGCGATTCAGCTCGCCAATCTGCGTGGCGGCGATGTTGGTCAGCGCTTCGCCGACGGCCAGACGGCCAGAGGCCGCGAAGTCCAGCAGGGCAACCGGGGCGCGCTCGCCCATCGCCATCGCTTCGCCGTAGTAGCTGTCGAGGCTGGCGGTGGTCACCGCGCAGTTGGCCACCGGGATCTGCCACGGGCCGACCATCTGGTCGCGGGCGACCATACCGGTCACGGTGCGGTCGCCGATGGTCACGAGGAAGGTTTTCTCGGCCACCGTCGGCAGGTGCAGAACACGATTTACCGCATCGGCAAGGGTAATCGGTTGACGATCCAGCGCGCTGCCCTGGGCTTTCAGGGTCTGCACATCGCGGGTCATTTTCGGTGTTTTGCCGAGCAGAACGTCCAGCGGCAGGTCGATCGGCTGATCGTTAAAGTGGCTGTCGCTCAGGCTCAGGTGCTGCTCCGCGGTAGCTTCGCCGATAACGGCATAAGGCGCGCGTTCGCGGCGACACAGTTCGTCGAACAGCGGCAGTTGCTCCGGGGCGACCGCCAGAACATAACGCTCCTGCGATTCGTTACACCAGATCTCCAGCGGGCTCATCCCTGGCTCATCGCTGAGAATATCGCGCAGCTGGAATTTACCGCCGCGGCCGCCGTCGCTCACCAGCTCCGGCATGGCGTTGGAGAGACCGCCCGCGCCAACGTCGTGGATAAAGAGGATCGGGTTGGCGTCGCCCAGCTGCCAGCAGCGGTCGATCACTTCCTGACAGCGGCGTTCCATTTCCGGGTTGTCACGCTGTACGGAGGCGAAATCGAGGTCGGCATCGGACTGGCCGGAGGCCATAGAAGAGGCCGCGCCGCCGCCGAGGCCGATGTTCATCGCCGGGCCGCCCAGCACGATCAGCTTCGCCCCGACGGTAATCTCGCCCTTCTGCACATGCTCGCCGCGGATGTTGCCGATACCGCCGGCCAGCATGATCGGTTTGTGGTAGCCGCGCAGCTCTTCGCCATTGTGGCTGGTGACTTTCTCTTCATAGGTGCGGAAGTAGCCGTTCAGCGCCGGACGACCAAACTCGTTGTTAAACGCCGCGCCGCCCAGCGGGCCTTCGGTCATGATGTCCAGGGCGGTGACAATGCGGTCCGGTTTACCGAAATCTTCTTCCCACGGCTGCTCGAAGCCCGGAATACGCAGGTTGGAAACCGAGAAGCCCACCAGGCCCGCTTTCGGCTTCGCGCCGCGGCCGGTGGCGCCTTCATCACGGATTTCGCCGCCGGAGCCGGTTGCCGCGCCCGGCCATGGAGAGATGGCCGTCGGGTGGTTATGGGTTTCCACCTTCATCAGTATGTGCGCCGGCTCCTGATGGAAGTCGTAGCGCCCGGTCTGGTGGTCGGCAAAATAGCGCCCCACTTCAGACCCTTCCATCACCGCGGCATTATCTTTATAGGCCGACAGGACGTAGTCCGGCGTTTTTTCGAAGGTGTTTTTGATCATTTTGAACAGCGACTTCGGCTGCTGTTCGCCGTCGATGATCCAGTCGGCGTTGAAAATCTTGTGGCGACAATGCTCAGAGTTCGCCTGAGCGAACATATACAGCTCAATATCGTTCGGGTTGCGGCCCAGACGGGTAAACGCATCCTGCAGGTAGTCAATTTCGTCATCTGCCAGCGCCAGCCCCAGACGGAGGTTGGCGTCAATCAGCGCCTGACGGCCTTCGCCCAGCAGGTCAACGCTGGTGACCGGCGTCGGCTGATGATGGGCAAACAGCGTCTCGCCCGCTTCCAGGGCGTCGAAGACGCTCTCCATCATGCGGTCGTGCAGTTCCGCCGCCACGGCGGTCCACTGCGCTTCGGTCAGGGTTGAGGCTTCAACGTAATACGCCACGCCGCGCTCCAGGCGCACGACCTGAGTCAGACCGCAGTTGTGAGCGATATCGGTAGCTTTAGAAGACCAGGGAGAGATGGTGCCAGGGCGAGGGGTCACGAGCAGTAATTTACCGGTCGGGGTATGGCTGCTTAAGCTCGGGCCATACTGAAGCAGTCGCGCCAGGCGCTCGCGATCGTCAGCGCTCAGCGAGGCGTTCAGATCGGCAAAATGAATATACTCGGCATATATGGCGCTTACCGGAAGGTTGGCCGCCTGAAATCGTGCCAGCAGTTTATTGATACGGAATGCCGACAGTGCAGGTGAACCACGCAAAATTTCCATCATAAGTCTCTCGTCTTCGAAGCTTTCAGGGTGAGCCAGGGGGGGAAACGGGCGTCATTATAGTGAATCCTGCGCCCCGACGAAACCGTTTGCGTAGAAATAAAATCATTGATGCTGTTTATCAATAAATGTGACGACCATCGCGAATAAGTTGCCAACTGGCGCATTCTTAAGCAGAATGCCGCACATTCGACGACAACCTTGCGTTTTTTCCGGACATCGCCTGCTGAGGAACCTGAAGCTGCAGAAGATTAACGCTCTGAAAAAATTAAAGATTAATTATCTGCTGATCGGCATTGTCACCCTTTTGCTGGCGGCGGCCCTGTGGCCGTCAATCCCCTGGTCCAGTAAACCCGAGAACCGGGTGGCGGGTATTATCGCTCGCGGCGAGCTGCGCATCAGCACCATCAACTCGCCGATGACCTTCGCCACCATGAACGATAAAACGTTCGGTCTGGATTATGAACTGGCGAAGCAGTTTGCTGACTATCTGGGCGTGACGCTTAAGATAACCGTCCGGCAGAATATCAGCCAGCTGTTTGACGACCTCGACGACGGTCAGGCCGATATGCTGGCTGCCGGTCTGGTTTATAACCAGGAGCGGGTGAAAAACTACCAGGCTGGCCCCACCTACTATTCTGTTTCCCAACAGCTGGTCTATCGTGTCGGTAATATCCGGCCGCGCACTCTCGCGTCGCTAACCGCCGAGCAACTCACTATCGCTCCGGGCCACGTGGCGATCAACGACCTGCAGGCCTTAAAAGCGGAGAAATATCCGGATCTTACCTGGCGCGTGGACGAGAAGCGCGGTACCACGGCGCTGATGCAGGCGGTGATTGACGGCAAACTCGATTACACCGTCGCCGATTCGGTGGCCGTCAGCCTGTTTCAGCGCGTCCATCCGGAGCTGGCGGTGGCCCTGGATATCACCGACGAACAGCCGGTCACCTGGTTTAGCGCCCGGGGCGAAGATAATTCGCTGTCGGCCGCAATGCTTGATTTCTTCAATAACATTAATGAAGACGGGACGCTGGCGCGCCTGGAGGAGAAATACCTCGGCCACGGCAACGACTTCGATTATGTCGACACCCGCACCTTCCTCCGTGCAGTGGAAAATATTCTCCCGGACGTGCAGCCACTATTTGAAAAGTACGCCCGCGAGATTGACTGGCGCCTGCTGGCCGCGATCGCCTGGCAGGAATCCCACTGGGATCCGCAGGCCACTTCCCCCACCGGCGTGCGCGGCATGATGATGCTGACGCGCAACACCGCGCAAAGTCTGGGACTGACTGACCGGACCGATGCGGCGCAGAGTATCGACGGCGGCATGCGCTATCTGCAGGATATGATGGATAAAGTGCCGGATTCGATTCCGAAAGACGAACGCATCTGGTTTGCGCTGGCTGCTTACAATATGGGCTATGCCCATATGCTGGACGCCATGGCGCTCACCCGCAAACAAAAAGGCAATCCCAACAGCTGGGCAGACGTTAAGCTGCGTTTACCCCTGTTGAGCCAGAAGCCCTATTACAGCAAACTTAAATACGGCTACGCGCGCGGCCATGAGGCCTACGCCTATGTGGAAAACATCCGCAAATATCAGATAAGCCTTGTCGGCTATTTGTCAGAGAAGGAGCGTCAGCAACAGCAAACGCTGGCCCTGGCGGAGGATTACCCGGCCGTGCTCCCGAATGAACTCGAACAGCCGCAGGAGACCACCCTGCCCTTTTTCAAGTTTCGCGCCGATAAGCAGATGGATAATGCCCGGTTAAAACTCCCCGGCCACCTGTATTAACCTTCTCCGGTCTGCTCCCGGGCTTTCTTCAGCGCTTTTTTCTCTTCCCGCCGCCAGCGAAAGAAGTCGCTCAGCATGGTAGAGCAGGACTCCGCCAGCACGCCTTCGCTTATTTCAACCCGATGATTCATTCCCGGATGGTGCAGGACATCTATTAGCGAGCCAGCGGCGCCGGTCTTGGCATCCCTGGCGCCAAAGACCAGGCGGGCGATACGGCTGTGCACCATGGCGCCAGCACACATGACGCAAGGCTCCAGGGTCACGTACAGCGTGGCGTCGATCAGGCGATAGTTTTGCTGCACCAGCCCGCCCTGGCGTAAAGCCATAATTTCCGCGTGAGCGGTGGGGTCGTGACGGCCGATCGGCCGGTTCCAGCCCTCGCCGATGACCTGGTTGTTATACACCAGCACCGCGCCCACCGGCACCTCGCCCTCTTCCCAGGCGCGCTTTGCCAGCGTCAGGGCATGACGCATCCAGTATTCATCATTGAGTTCGAGGTCAGACACAGCGGCCACTCCAGCAGAAAAAGCGGGGCGCATTATACATGGGCGCTATCAATTACACACTATTACTCCAGCTGCTGGAGCTCTCCCTGAGGCGTTACCCGCCAGCGATGCTGGCAAAAGCCGAGCAACGGGTTGTCCTGCTCGCTGTCGCTATAGCCGCTGTACAGCCGCAGCGGCGCGCCGATCTTTTTCTCCAGCTGCACCACTTTTTCATGCCCCAGGCAGCGCAGGGTCAATACCCAGCCGCCCCAGCGGCGCGCGGTGCGGCTGGCTATCAGATTCACCCGCGGCAGCCAGAGAGTATCGCGATAGACCTGCTCCACCAGCGACTGCGGCGAGCCGGTGATCAACCAGACGTCGGCATCGGTACTGGTCAGGTAGGCCGTGAGCCGCGCATGAACCACCGGAAACGCCGTCACATGATGGCGAAACCAGCCGACAAACTCCGCTTCCAGCCGCTTCAGTACCGCCTCGCGACGGCCAAAGGTTGACGCCCACAGCAGGAGGCTCATTGGCCAGCGCGCCGCCCGCCCACACACCGCCAGCCCGGCAAGGATCGCCGGCCCCATCGCCACCACCAGCAGCAGGTTTAGCGGCAGATTACGCAGCAGGTAGCGCAGGAAACTGCCGAACATATCCTGCTGATGCAAGGTTCCGTCCAGATCGAAAAACACCACTTTCCGTTCATTGTGCTGCAAACTGCCTCCTTATGTCAGGACTCGCTTCTCGTTAGGTTAAGCTTAACAGCCTTACGCCGCGAAGAGGGAAAACATCCCCTGCCGTTAAGGAACAATTAAATTAGCAGGCGAAGGAAAAATTGTGGCTCAAGAATTTTTAATTCGTGGTATACCCCTTATAATCGAATAAAAATTCTGTCAGTCACGAGCCGGACGGCTCCAGCGGAGCTCCAATGAACTGTTTAACGCGTATTCGTCAGCGCTATCCCACCCTGGCGGCGAGCGACAAAAAGTTGGCCGATTATATTCTGAGCCAGCCCGATGAGACCCGGCACCTCAGCTCGCAGCAGCTGGCGGCGGAAGCCGGTGTGAGTCAGTCCAGCGTGGTTAAATTTGCCCAGAAACTGGGGTTCAAAGGCTTTCCGGCGCTGAAGCTGGCGCTGAGTGAAGCGCTGGCCAGCAGCCCGGATCCGCACTCGGTTCCGGTACATAACCACATTCGCGGTGACGACCCGCTGCGTCTGGTCGGCGAGAAACTCATTAAAGACAATGTCGCCGCCATGCATGCCTCGCTGGACGTCAATACTGAAGAGACGCTGCGGGAAGCCGTCACGCTGCTGCGCAATGCCCGGCGGGTGATCGTCACCGGCATCGGCGCGTCCGGTCTGGTGGCGCGTAACTTTAGCTGGAAGCTGATGAAGATCGGCATCAACGCGGTTTCTGAGCAGGATATGCACGCCCTGCTGGCGACAGTGCAGGCCATGTCCAGCGACGATCTGCTGCTGGCGATCTCTTACTCCGGTGAGCGCCGGGAGATCAATATGGCGGCAGGTGAAGCGCTGCGCGTGGGCTGCAAGATCCTGGCGATCACCGGCTTTAGCCCTAACGCCCTGCAGCAGCAGGCAACCCACTGCCTGTATACCATTGCCGAAGAGCAGGCGACGCGCAGCGCGGCCATCTCCTCCACCAGCGCGCAAATGATGCTCACCGACCTGCTGTTTATGGGGCTGGTGCAGCAGGATCTGGAGCGGGCGCCGGAGCGCATTCGCCATAGCGAAGCGCTGGTGAAAAAGCTGGTCTGAGCAGAAAATGGGCGTATAATGCCCGCCCTGTTTGTGTTGTTTCTGAGACTTTCCTGATGGCGCTGTTAATTACCAAAAAATGCATCAACTGCGATATGTGCGAACCGGAGTGCCCGAATGAGGCCATTTCGATGGGTGATAGCATTTATGAAATTAACAGCGACCGCTGCACCGAGTGCGTGGGTCATTACGACACGCCAACCTGCCAGAAAGTGTGCCCGATCCCGAATACGATCCTGAAAGATCCGGCACACGTCGAGAGTGAAGAACAGCTTTGGGATAAATTCGTGCTAATGCACCACGCGGATAAAATTTAACCGCCATCCTGGCTAGCTTTCGACAATCACCGTGGCGCAGGCGTAGTGGCGTTCATCGGCGAGAGTAACGTGAATAGCGCTTACCCCCATTCGTTCCGCCAAAAGCTTTGCTTCGCCCCATAGTCGCAGCTTCGGCTTGCCCAGCTCGTCGTTGTATACCTCGAACTGATTAAACGCCAGTCCGTTACGGATCCCGGTTCCCAGCGCTTTCGCCGCCGCTTCCTTGACCGCAAAGCGTTTCGCCAGGAAACGCACCGGCTGCTGATGCTGCTCCCAGATGCTCCATTCATGGTCGCTCAGCACCCGGCGGGCAAGGCGATCGCCGCTGCGGGCGATCACCGCTTCGATGCGGGCGATCTCGACGATGTCGGTACCCAGCCCGAGAATGGCCATTAGCCGCGCGCTTCCAGCATCAGACGCTTCATTTCCGCGACCGCCTCTTTCAGGCCACTCATCACTGCGCGACCGATAATCGCATGGCCGATATTCAGCTCATGCATTTCCGGCAGCGCAGCAATCGCTTTCACGTTGTGATAGGTCAGACCGTGGCCGGCATTCACCTTCAGGCCAAGGCTGGCGGCATAGGTGGCCGCTTTGGCAATACGTTCCAGCTCCTTCGCCTGCTCAGCATCGGTTTTGGCATCGGCATAGCAGCCGGTGTGAATTTCGATATAGGGCGCGCCAACGTCTGCCGCCGCTTTGATCTGCTCGTTATCCGCATCGATAAACAGGGACACCAGGATACCGGCATCCGCCAGGCGTTGGCAGGCATCGCGCATCTTGTCGCGCTGCCCGGCCACGTCCAGTCCGCCTTCGGTAGTGACTTCCTGACGTTTCTCCGGCACCAGGCAGCAGAAGTGTGGTTTGGTTTCGCAGGCGATCGTCAGCATCTCTTCGGTGACCGCCATTTCAAGATTCATCCGGGTGTGCAGCGTCTCGCGCAGGATACGCACATCGCGATCGGTAATATGGCGACGGTCTTCGCGCAGATGCACGGTGATGCCGTCGGCGCCGGCCTGCTCGGCAATGAACGCTGCCTGAACCGGATCCGGATAGGCGGTGCCGCGCGCGTTACGCAAGGTCGCGATATGGTCAATATTGACCCCTAACAGTAATTCAGCCATGACAATCCTCGTTAATCATTATTCGTATTATCCGCCCGCGCCTTTCGCGCGGGCATAAACTGGCGAAACAATTCCCGACTCTTAAGCGGTTTGCCCCCAAGATAGGGTTTCAGGGCGATACGGGTAAAGCGCTTCGCGGCGCGCAGCGTATCAACATCAGGAAATTCGCGACTCGCCAACGCTTTCAAATGGTGCCCGGTAAACGTGTTGTTATCAATCACCAGGCTGGCAATAAAGCCCTTTTCTTCGCGATAGCGATAGGTCATGGTGTCATCCACCGGCTCACCGCTGCCCGCGCAGTGAAGAAAATCCACGCCATAGCCCAGGTGCCCGAGCAGCGCCAGCTCAAAACGCCGCAACGCGGGCTCCGGCGAGCCGCTGGTTCCGGCAAGCGCCTGAATGCAGTGCAGATAGTCAAAAAAGAGTTCGGAGAAGCGTGTTTCGTGCTCCAGCACGCGGGAGATAAGCTCGTTCACATAGAGACCGCTGTAGAGCGTGATACCACTGAGCGGCAGCGCCAGCGAGACGGCTTCCGCGCTGCGCAGGGTTTTGACTTCGCCGCGGCCGCCGAAGCGAACCAGTAATGGGGTAAAGGGCTGTAAAGCGCCTTTGAGATTAGAGCGTTTGGAGCGTGCGCCTTTGGCCACCAGGCGCACACGACCCGATTCTTCCGTGAAGACGTCCAGCATCAGGCTGGTTTCGCTCCACGGTCGGCTATGCAGGACAAAGGCGCGCTGCCATCCATCCACGTTGCGTTAACTCAGAGGTCGTCAACGTAACCGAGACTGCGCAGGGCGCGCTCGTCATCGGCCCAGCCGGATTTCACTTTGACCCACAGCTCGAGGTGTACCGGCGCTTCAAACATGTCCTGCATGTCCTTACGCGCTTCGATACCGATGGTTTTAATTTTGGCGCCTTTATTGCCAATCACCATCTTCTTCTGCCCTTCGCGCTCGACGAGGATCAGGCCGTTGATATCGTAGCCGCCGCGCTCATTGGTTACGAAACGTTCGATTTCCACAGTGACGGAGTACGGCAGCTCAGCACCGAGAAAACGCATCAGTTTTTCACGGATGATCTCGGAGGCCATAAAGCGCTGGGAACGATCGGTAATATAATCTTCCGGGAAGTGATGGATCGCTTCCGGCAGATGCTTACGCACGATCGCCGCGATAGTATCGACGTTGGTGCCGGTTTCCGCAGAGATCGGCACAATGTCGAGGAAGTTCATCTGGCTGGCGAGGAACTGCAGGTGCGGCAATAGCTCCGCTTTGTCCTGCACGTTATCCACCTTATTGACCGCGAGGATCACTGGCGCTTTCGCGTCACGCAGCTTGTTGAGCACCATCTCGTCGTCTTGCGTCCAGCGAGTGCCTTCCACCACGAAAATGACCAGTTCAACATCGCCAATTGAGCTGCTGGCCGCTTTGTTCATTAAGCGGTTAATGGCACGCTTCTCTTCCATATGCAGGCCCGGGGTATCGACGTAAATCGCCTGATACGGCCCTTCGGTATGGATACCGACGATGCGGTGACGCGTCGTTTGCGCTTTTCGGGAAGTGATCGAAATCTTCTGCCCAAGCAGCTTATTCAACAGCGTGGATTTGCCAACGTTTGGACGACCAACGATGGCGACAAATCCGCAATAACTTTTTTCTTCGCTCATTCCAGCTCCAGTTTTTTCAGCGCCTGTTCGGCGGCAGCCTGCTCCGCCTTGCGACGGCTGGAACCTGTGCCAACCACCGGTTCACTCAGGCCACTGACCTGGCAGTGGATAGTAAATTCCTGATCGTGCGCTTCGCCACGCACCTGGACCACCAGGTAGGACGGCAGCGGCAGATGACGTCCCTGCAGATACTCCTGCAGACGCGTCTTCGGATCCTTTTGCTTATCGCCCGGACTGATTTCGTCCAGACGGGTCTGGTACCAGGAGAGGATTAAGCGTTCAACGTTCTGAATATCGCTGTCGAGGAAAACCCCGCCAATTAACGCTTCAACGGTGTCCGCGAGAATGGATTCGCGACGGAAACCGCCGCTTTTCAGTTCGCCCGGCCCGAGGCGCAGACACTCACCCAGTTCAAACTCGCGAGCGATCTCCGCCAGCGTGTTGCCACGCACCAGCGTCGCGCGCATGCGGCTCATATCGCCTTCGTCTACGCGAGGAAAACGATGATAGAGCGCATTCGCGATTACAAAACTTAAAATGGAGTCACCTAAAAACTCCAGGCGCTCATTATGTTTGCTGCTGGCACTGCGGTGAGTTAATGCCTGTTGCAACAGCTCCTGATGATGAAAAGTGTAGCCCAGCTTTCGTTGAAGCCGATTAATTACGATGGGGTTCATGCGTTACCAATAAATGAATGCGTCAAAGATGCAGCACACGAAACCGACCTGAGCATACGCTTCATACAGCAAGTTGAAACAGTCCAATACGCTTTCGTGTGCAGTGTCACCCGGCAGAGCGACAACCAAAAACTTCGGGGGGATATTCTATACGCAACGACACGTGATGTCGTTAGTTTGAATGGATTTAAATATTAAATAATTCACGTCGCTGCGGTTATCGCAGCGACGTGAATTCAACAGGGGAAATTAATGAATTCCACCAATGCGCGATAACCGCACGCCGGTCGGCCATTCACCTTCCTGTTTTTCAAAACTCATCCAGATAGCGGTCGCTTTTCCGACCAGGTTCGCTTCCGGCACAAAGCCCCAGTAGCGGCTGTCGGCGCTGTTATCCCGGTTGTCACCCATCATAAAATACTGACCGGGCGGTACAATCCAGGTGGCCAGCGGCAGGCCGGACTGATGGTAGTACATCCCAACCTGATCCTGGGCAATCGGCACCATCAGAATACGGTGCGTGACGTCGCCCAGCGTCTCCTGACGCTCGGTCAGACGAATGCCGTCCGCTTTGGTTTCGCCCTTCGGCAACTGCCAGAAACCGCTGGACGCTTCGCCGCCGTTGCTGCGGGAGAAGGTCTGAACGAAATCGCTCGGCTCAACATTGGAATAGGTCACCGGCAGCGCGTTGCCGCAGGCCTGTCCGGAGCTGCAGCCCGGCTGAATAGTGACCTGCTTGGCAACCGGATCGTAGGTGACTTTATCGCCCGGTAATCCCACCGCGCGCTTAATGTAGTCGAGACGCGGATCTTCCGGATATTTAAACACCACGATGTCGCCGCGCTTTGGATGACCCGTTTCGATCAGCGTTTTCTGGTAGATCGGATCTTTAATGCCGTAAGCGAATTTCTCCACCAGGATGAAATCGCCAATCAGCAGGGTCGGCATCATCGAACCTGACGGGATCTGGAAAGGTTCATAGATAAACGAACGCACAATCAGCACAATCGCCAGCACCGGGAAGACCGAGGCGCCAGTTTCCAGCCAGCCCGGTTTCGGGCCCACTTTCTTCAGCGTTTTCTTGTCCAGTTGCTCGCCGGTCGCTGCCTGAGCAGCGGCCTGACGCTCACGACGTTTTGGTGCGAAGATGAACTTATCCAGACACCACAACAGCCCTGTCACAAGGGTCGCAATGACCAAAATCAGGGCAAACATGTTCGCCATGCCAACTCCTTAATTATTTGCCGTCTTTACCAACGTGCAGAATGGCGAGGAACGCTTCCTGCGGCAGTTCAACGTTACCGACCTGCTTCATACGCTTCTTACCTTCTTTCTGCTTCTGCAGCAGCTTTTTCTTACGGCTGACGTCGCCGCCGTAGCATTTCGCCAGGACGTTTTTACGCAGCTGTTTCACAGTAGAGCGCGCGATGATGTGGTTGCCGATAGCCGCCTGAATGGCGATATCGAACTGCTGACGCGGGATCAGCTCTTTCATCTTCTCGACCAGTTCGCGACCACGATAAGGGGCGTTGTCGTTGTGGGTGATCAGCGCCAGCGCATCGACACGCTCGCCGTTGATCAGCACGTCAACGCGCACCATGTTCGAGGCCTGGAAGCGTTTGAAGTTATAATCCAGCGACGCATAGCCACGGGAGGTAGACTTCAGACGGTCGAAGAAGTCGAGAACCACTTCCGCCATCGGGATTTCGTAGGTCAGCGCCACCTGTTTACCGTGGTAAACCATGTTGGTCTGCACGCCACGCTTCTCGATACACAGGGTGATCACGTTGCCGAGGAACTCCTGCGGCAGCAGCATGTGACACTCGGCGATAGGCTCACGCAGCTCCTGAATATTATTCAGCGGCGGCAGCTTGGACGGGCTATCGACGTAGATAACTTCTTTGGAGGTCGTTTCCACTTCATAGACTACCGTCGGCGCCGTGGTAATCAGGTCAAGATCGTACTCACGCTCCAGACGCTCCTGAATGATTTCCATGTGCAACAGGCCGAGGAAGCCGCAGCGGAAGCCGAAGCCCAGCGCCGTTGAGCTTTCCGGCTCATAGAACAAGGAAGCATCGTTCAGACTCAGTTTACCCAGCGCATCACGGAAGTTTTCATAGTCATCAGAGCTCACCGGGAACAGACCGGCATAGACCTGCGGCTTCACTTTTTTGAAGCCCGGCAGCGCTTTATCCGCTGGATTACGCGCCGCGGTCAGGGTATCGCCCACCGGCGCGCCGAGGATGTCTTTGATCGCGCAGACCAGCCAGCCTACCTCGCCGCATTTCAGCTCGGTACGGTCGACCTGTTTCGGGGTGAAGATGCCCAGACGGTCGGCGTTATAGACCTGGCCGGTGCTCATCACTTTAATTTTATCGCCCTTGCGCATGGTGCCGTTTTTAATACGCACCAGCGACACGACGCCTAAGTAGTTATCGAACCAGGAGTCGATGATCAGCGCCTGCAGCGGCGCGTCCGGATCGCCTTCCGGCGGCGGAATATCGCGCACCAGACGTTCCAGCACGTCCGGCACGCCAACGCCGGTTTTCGCCGAGCAGCGAACCGCGTCGTGAGCATCGATACCGACGATATCTTCAATCTCGTCCGCTACGCGCTCCGGATCGGCCGCAGGCAGGTCGATCTTGTTGAGCACCGGAACGACTTCGAGGTCCATTTCCATGGCGGTATAGCAGTTCGCCAGGGTCTGGGCTTCTACGCCCTGCCCGGCGTCAACCACCAGCAGCGCGCCTTCGCACGCCGCCAGGGAGCGCGATACTTCATAGGAGAAGTCAACGTGGCCCGGGGTGTCGATAAAGTTGAGCTGATAAGTTTCACCATCGCTGGCTTTATAGTCCAGGGTGACGCTCTGCGCCTTGATGGTAATCCCGCGCTCACGTTCAAGGTCCATGGAGTCCAGAACCTGGGCCGCCATTTCGCGATCAGAAAGGCCACCGCAAATCTGGATGATACGGTCAGACAGCGTCGACTTACCGTGGTCGATGTGAGCGATGATCGAAAAGTTACGTATATTCTTCATATTTAGAGTTAATTATGCCTTACGAGTATCATGAGGCCGCTGTACTGTGCCTGACGTTTTTTAATCCGAAAACGCCGCATTCTACACTACATCCGTGAAACCAGGAAATGCTGTTAGATCCAGCATAACGGCAGAAATTGTGGCGTTGTTACAGGAAGAGTAAATAAAGATGAGGGGCAGTGAAATCACTGCCCCATTTCAGAGGAGGGCGTATCAACACGCAGCAGATCCGGCGGCAAACCGACGCTTAAAATCACCGGCTGCCATGACTGGCGAGCAGCCAGCTGCGGCGACAGACCGCGCGCCACCAGGAAGCCGCCGACGCCGCCCAACAGCGCGCCGCAAAGTGACGCGATATCGCTGGCAAACAGCACCTGGAAAATGGACGCCATCACAAACAGCCCCACCAGCGGCGCCATATAGACGAGCAGCGCTGAGCCCAGCAGGCTACTTTCAGCGATCCCCAGCTCCACTTTTTGCCCCGCGGCCAATGGCTGCTCGCAGGGCACGCTAATGGTATGGCTGGTCTGCGGCCCCAGCTTGTTTAACACCCGGCTACCGCAGCCGGCACGGGAAGCGCAGCTGCTGCAGGAGGCTTTAACGTCGCAGTGCACCTGCGCCACGCCGTTATGCCAGGAAACCACGGTGGCCCACTCTTTAATCATTGTACTGCCTTGAATTTAATACTATCAGAGATACGCTTCGCCGTCTGCGGCGGCAGTTCGCCCACCACGGTGATCTCCGCGTTATCGCGTACCGTCGTGCTGACGGTACGTCGGCCGGTGCGCAACAGCTGGTCGCTGCTGGCCGCCGTGGCGCGGTTGATATTGATCGAGAAGCTGAACAAGCCGTCGGAATAGAGACGTGATTCGACTGGACCGTCAAAAGTGGGCAGACGGCGCTGACTGCTGGAAACTTCAGCCATCCCCTGGGGAAGCCATGTTGGCGCCCAGTTGAAGTTGGCTTTGTCGCCCCCTTCAGGGACGGACAGCTGCGGCGGTAGATTCGCTTTTGCCAGCGTCTCCATGCTGGCGCTGACGTTATCGCCAACGTTGAAGGAGACAACCCGGAACTGCTCCAGCGTTTCACCGTCGCGGTCGAGCAAATCGACGCGCAGAGGCAGTTTGGTCTCGGCGTCCAGCCAGGCGATAAAGCTATAGCGCGTACCGTCGCGAGCTACGACGCGGATCACGTCGCAGAGGCGATCAGCGATACGAGTACGGCCAACGGAGATAAAATCATACGCAGCGGAGAGGCGTTTGAAATCGCTATAAACCAACGATGGCAGCGAATCGACGATGTAGTCGCCGTTGAGGGTGAAAGGATCGAGACCGGGTTCAAAATAGCTGATTTCCGTGCCGCGCAGGACCACTTCCCGGCGCGGGCCGTCCAGCTGCAGCAGTTGCGCCAGCGGTTGATTGTTCAGTCGCGCATGACGATAGCGCAGCGACTCAACGCCTTGTTTATTGATGCTGACGAAAGACAGCTCATAATTGAGGGACTGGCTGGCCAGGTTCATCTGCTGCAACAACGCCCCGGACGATGTATCAGCCGAGGCGTTGACAGAGAACAACAGACTGCCTGCCATGAGCGACATGGCACACCAAAGTTGCTTCATTACTGCGATTGCGTTCCTAAAGTTTGATAACCCGGCACCTGGACTGCTGCCTGCTGAGTCTGGGCCTGGCCAAACTGCAGCTGCTCAGCGTGCAGGCGGCGCTGCAGTTCATAGTCCTGCAACATGGCGTTAATCCGGCGGCGCTGTTCCTGGACTTGCGCCTGCTGGCCGCTACCCGCTGATGCGTCAGCCGGCACGCCAAGGCTTACCGGGCTCGCTTTACCCATCATCGGCAGGGTATTGAACACTGGCGCCTCTGGCTGCTGAGTCGCATCAGATTGCCCATTATAGTGCTGGACGCCGACGATAACCGCAAGCGATACGCAGGCGGCAACGCCCATTTGGGTGAGTGAGCTGGCCCATGGACGCACTTTGTTCCAGAACGGCATCTGCCGCCACTGGTGGGGTGCGGGCTGAGATTCAGGAATAAGCGGCGCCGTCTGACGAACGGGCTCATTTTCAATGGCGGCCATCACCCGGGCGGAGATATCGAATTGCAGCACCTCTGCGGTATCGCCACGCAGCGTATCGCGAATGAGGTGATAGCTCTCCCAGGTTTTTTGCATCTCAGAGGAACGGCTCAGCTCGTTGAGCAGTTCTTTATCCAGCGTTTCACCATCCATTAAAGCCGAAAGTTGTTCTTTCTGCATGCCTGATACCCTTTTCCAGTATTCCGCTATCGTCAACGCCTGATAAGCGGTTGAACTTTATTATCAATAGCTTCTCGCGCCCGGAAGATACGCGAACGCACCGTCCCAACCGGACAATCCATGATAGCGGCTATCTCTTCATAGCTCAGGCCATCCAGCTCCCGTAACGTAATTGCCATGCGTAAATCTTCCGGGAGCGATTCAATGGTACGAAAAACTATTTGTCTCAGTTCTTCTGACAACATTAAGTTCTCAGGGTTCGAAATTTCTTTCAACGCCCCGCCGCTTTCGAAGTTTTCCGCCTCGTTGGCGTCAACATCGCTGGACGGCGGACGGCGTCCCTGAGCAACCAGATAATTCTTCGCCGTGTTGACGGCGATACGGTATAACCAGGTGTAAAAAGCGCTATCTCCCCGGAAAGAGTCCAGCGCACGCCATGCCTTAACGAACGATTCCTGAACAACGTCAGCGATATCGCCCGGCGGTACATAGCGGGAAACCAGACTCGCGACCTTATGCTGATAGCGCACCACCAGCAAATTAAACGCTTTCTGATCTCCTTTCTGGACCCGTTCAACAAGGACCTGATCCGTTAACTGCTCGCTCATCCGAGGTAATGTCTCCCCAAACCCAATTCCCATGCGTCTTCAAAACACCACCCAAAATCTGCATTATGAGCAAGCTGACTGTTGGAGTGCATGAAAACAATAAAGTTCCGTTACGCTTTTGTTTTTTGTCTGGCAACGGCGGCAGATCGTTATCAATCATTATATGCCCAGGTTGCTAAACAACAGGTTAGTCAATAAGAAAAAGCGCAGGCCCGACTGAAGGGTATCGTAACACAGTGTTTATTTCACTATAAAATCCAATGCTAACAACCTGCTCCACTTCTCTTTTTTACCGCACAACGCCCCTTTTCCCGGCCCCTTCTGTTTAGCCGTCACAACACCAGGCAAAAAATATGTACGATTCCTCACGCGCTGGTGCTATTGTGAGCTAAATGTGTTTAGTAAATTAAACAAAGACGATGAATACCACTCCTGACTTCTCTTGTGATGTGTTGATTATCGGCAGCGGCGCTGCCGGTCTCTCCCTCGCGCTGCGCCTGGCGGAGCACAGTTCGGTGACGGTGCTGAGTAAAGGGCCGATCAGCGAAGGTTCGACGTTCTATGCGCAGGGCGGGATTGCCGCCGTCTTCGATGAGACGGACAGTATCGAATCCCATGTTGAAGATACGCTGATCGCCGGCGCGGGACTCTGCGATCGCCATGCGGTCACCTTCGTCGCCAGCAACGCCAGACCGTGCGTACAATGGCTTATCGATCAGGGCGTGCTGTTTGACACCCAGGTCCAGGCCAATGGAGAAGAGAGCTACCATCTCACTCGCGAAGGGGGGCACAGCCATCGACGCATTCTTCACGCCGCCGACGCTACCGGCAAAGCGGTAGAGACAACGCTGGTCGATAAAGCCCTTGCTCATCCTAATATCCGCATCATTGAGCGCAGCAATGCCGTTGATTTGATTGTCTCGGACAAGATTGGCCTGCCGGGCACGCGCCGGGTGGTCGGGGCCTGGATCTGGAACCGCAATAAAGAGCGGGTAGAAACCTGCAGCGCGAAGGCGGTGGTGCTTGCGACCGGCGGGGCCGCCAAGGTTTATCAATATACCACTAACCCTGACGTCTCTTCCGGAGACGGCATTGCGATGGCCTGGCGGGCGGGCTGCCGGGTAGCGAATCTCGAATTCAACCAGTTCCACCCCACCGCGCTGTATCATCCACAGGCACGCAATTTCCTGCTTACTGAAGCGCTGCGCGGCGAAGGCGCCCACCTTAAACGCCCGGACGGCACCCGCTTTATGCCGGACTTTGACGAGCGCGGCGAGCTGGCCCCGCGCGATATCGTCGCCCGCGCCATCGACCATGAAATGAAGCGCCTGGGCGTTGACTGTATGTTCCTTGATATCAGCCATAAACCCGAGGCGTTTGTTCGCCAGCACTTCCCAATGATTTACGAAAAGCTGCTCGGTCTGGGAATTGATTTAACCAAAGATCCGGTGCCGGTCGTCCCCGCCGCGCATTACACCTGCGGCGGCGTGATGGTGGATGATAATGGCCGTACTGACGTCGATGGCTTATACGCCATCGGCGAAGTCAGCTATACCGGGCTGCACGGCGCCAACCGCATGGCCTCGAACTCGCTGCTGGAGTGTCTGGTCTACGGCTGGTCCGCCGCGGAGGATATCGCCCGGCGCCTGCCGCTGGCCCAGAAGGTCACCACCCTGCCGGCGTGGGATGAAAGTCAGGTGGAGATCCCGGATGAACTGGTGGTTATCCAGCATAACTGGCACGAACTGCGCCTGCTGATGTGGGATTATGTCGGCATTGTGCGCACGACGCGCAGACTGGAGCGCGCCCTGCGGCGCATTACCATGCTCCAGCAGGAGCTGGATGAGTATTACGCCCGCTTCCGCGTCTCGAATAATCTGCTGGAGCTGCGCAATCTGGTGCAGGTGGCGGAGCTTATCGTACGCTGCGCGATGTTACGTAAGGAGAGCCGCGGGCTGCACTATACCCTCGACTATCCGCAGCCGCTGCCGAACAGCGGCCCGTCGATACTGTCGCCCCTGGCTCACATAAAGAGATAAAAATCCCCGGTCAGAGCAGTAAACCCTTCAGAGTACTGCTGCTCTGGCCCGCGGATCGCCAGTCTGTCGCAGAAACACTCTCCTGCCGTCGGGGAGAACGCCAGCAGCACCCGGTGCGGCGGCCGCAGTTCGGTCTCCGCCACGTCAGTGCGCAGTCGCAAATGCCACCCCATCGCCGTTGCCCGCTCGATAAACGCATTACCGATATCCACCGGCAGCACCACGCAAAAAAAACCTTCTTCGGTGATATGCTCTGCGGCACAGGTCAGCAGGGAGGCGTGATCGAGCGTCGTGGTATACCGCGCCTGCTCCCGCTGCGAGGTAGCGCATGGCACGCCTTCGGCAAAAAAAGGCGGGTTACTGATTATCAGTTCATAGCGTCGGGTTTGCGACGGCTGCCACTGATGGATATCGGCCTGGCAGACTTCTATGCGCGAAGACCACGGTGACGCGAGGGCATTTTCCCGCGCCTGAGCGGCTGCCTCCTCGTCCAGTTCGACCGCATCGACTTGCACATCGTGATCGGTACGCTGGGCGAGCATTAGCGCCAGCAGGCCGCTGCCCGCGCCAATATCCAGCACATGCTTCACCCCGGCAATCGGCGCCCAGGCGCCAAGCAAAATGCCATCAGTGCCCACCTTCATCGCGCAACGATCGTGGGCGACAAAGAACTGTTTGAAGGTAAAACCATTGCGCGGCAGCGCAAACTTCGACTGAGACATCCTCAATAACCTTGCCGACAAAACTCCTGAACGTAAGGCTATGCACAATACCGGAGAACAGATAGCCTTACAAACAGATGAACATTACGTCAGTAACGTCTATAATCGGCGGCCCACTCAGAGGTAGAACATGACTGTAACGACTTTTTCCGAACTTGAACTCGACGAAAACCTGCTGGAAGCCCTCCAGGATAAAGGTTTCACTCGCCCGACAGCCATTCAGGCCGCCGCTATTCCGCCTGCGCTCGATGGCCGTGACATTCTCGGTTCAGCGCCGACCGGCACCGGTAAAACGGCGGCGTATCTGCTGCCAGCGTTGCAGCACCTGCTCGATTTCCCGCGTAAGAAATCCGGGCCGCCGCGCATTCTTATCCTGACGCCGACCCGCGAGCTGGCGATGCAGGTGGCTGACCACGCCCGCGAGCTGGCGAAGCATACCCATCTGGATATCGCCACCATTACCGGCGGCGTAGCGTACATGAACCACGCGGAAGTGTTCAGCGAAAACCAGGATATCGTGGTCGCTACCACCGGTCGCCTGCTGCAGTATATTAAAGAAGAGAACTTTGACTGCCGCGCCGTCGAGACCCTGATCCTCGATGAAGCCGACCGCATGCTGGACATGGGCTTTGCTCAGGATATCGAAACCATCGCCGGTGAAACCCGCTGGCGCAAGCAGACCATGCTGTTCTCCGCCACGCTGGAAGGCGATGCGATCAAAGATTTTGCCGAACGCCTGCTGGAAGAGCCGGTTGAAGTCTCCGCTACCCCATCGACCCGCGAACGTAAAAAAATTCATCAGTGGTACTATCGCGCCGACGATATCGAGCATAAAACCGCGCTGCTGATTCATTTGCTGAAGCAGCCGGAAGCAACCCGCTCCATCGTTTTCGTGCGTAAGCGCGAGCGCGTTCACGAACTCGCCGCTAAGCTGCACGAAGCAGGGATTAACACCTGCTGGCTGGAGGGCGAGATGGTGCAGATTAAGCGCAACGAAGCGATTAAACGCCTGACCGATGGTCGCGTGAACGTGCTGATCGCCACCGACGTCGCCGCACGCGGTATTGATATCCCGGATGTCAGCCACGTGTTTAACTTCGACATGCCGCGCACCGCCGATATCTATTTGCACCGTATCGGTCGTACCGGCCGCGCCGGTAAAAAAGGCATCGCCATCTCGCTGGTTGAAGCGCATGACCACCTGCTGCTGGGCAAGATCGGCCGCTACGTTGAAGAACCACTGAAAGCCCGCGTGATTGATGAACTGCGACCGAAAACCCGCGCGCCGAGCGAGAAGTTAACCGGTAAACCGTCGAAGAAAGTATTGGCGAAGCGCGCCGAGAAAAAAGAGAAAGAAAAAGAGAAACCGCGGGTGAAGAAACGCCATCGCGACACCAAAAATATCGGTAAGCGCCGTAAGCCAAGCGCGGCCGGGACGCCATCAACGTCCACTGAAGAGTAAAAAAAACGCCGGGACATCCCGGCGTTTTCACATCTGGCTTCAGCCTTACAGGCTTTCGGTAAAGGTACGGGCGATAACGTCACGCTGCTGTTCCGGAGTCAGGGAGTTGAAGCGTACCGCATAGCCGGAAACACGAATGGTCAGCTGCGGGTATTTTTCCGGGTGCTCAACCGCGTCCAGCAGAGTTTCGCGACGCAGCACGTTCACGTTCAGGTGCTGACCGCCTTCCACGCGAACTTCTGGTTTCACGTCTACCGGAATTTCACGGTATTCGATTTCACCCAGTTTGCTCACCGCCACCACGTCGTCTTCCGCAAAACCGCCTTTGGCGCACAGGCAGCGCGCTTCGCCTTTTTCGCTGTCCAGCAGCCAGAAAGAGTTGAGCAGGTCGTCGTTTGCCGCTTTAGTAATTTGGATACCAGTAATCATTTGATGCCTCCCAGGCAGTGTTTATTCGATTTTGGCCTCTTCGCGGCCAATTGGTAAAACCATTGTTGTATGAGTGTATATATATCAGCCGCACCCTCGGCATTCCTTGATATAAATCAATAAAAACCACTCACACAAAGTGGGTATAGGGGGATTTTATTGTTTTACATCAAGTTAGGCCATGGGGTCCCATAAATAATTTTGTAAATTTTCAATTTTTTTTGCATAAAAGCCCACATCAAGCCGTGCCGATTTTGTTCTGTAGAAAGAAGCCGTTAAGCTATAGCGATGACCCTTTGCAGGAGAGCAAGATGACCACCCCTTTAACCTGGCATGACGTGCTGGCGGATGAAAAGCAACAACCCTATTTTCTCAATACACTGAAGACCGTCGCCGAAGAGCGCCAGTCCGGGATCACCATCTACCCACCGCAAAAAGACGTCTTCAATGCGTTTCGCTTTACCGAGCTGGGCGACGTCAAAGTCGTCATTCTCGGCCAGGATCCCTATCACGGCCCGGGTCAGGCCCACGGTCTGGCATTCTCGGTTCGCCCGGGCGTCGCGATCCCTCCCTCGCTCTTGAACATGTACAAAGAGCTGGAGGCCACGATCCCCGGTTTTACTCGCCCCACTCACGGTTATCTCGAAAGCTGGGCGCGTCAGGGCGTACTTCTGCTTAATACGGTCCTGACCGTCCGCGCCGGGCAGGCGCACTCGCACGCCAGCCTTGGCTGGGAGACCTTTACCGATAAAGTTATCGCGTTAATCAATGAGCATTGCGAGGGGGTGGTCTTTCTGCTGTGGGGTTCTCATGCGCAGAAGAAAGGCGCGATTATCGATCGTCAGCGCCACTGCGTGCTGAAAGCGCCGCACCCATCGCCGCTCTCTGCGCATCGCGGCTTCTTTGGCAGCAACCATTTCGTACAGACCAACCAGTGGCTGGCTGACCGCGGCGAAGCGCCGATCGACTGGATGCCGGTCCTCCCCGCCGAAAGCGAGTGATCGACAGCCATAAAAAAAGCCAGCATCAGCTGGCTTTTTCGCATTCAGGCAGGCGAATTACGCCTTGTTCTGACGCCACCATTCTGCCAGCAGGACGCCGGTCGCCACAGAGACGTTCAGGCTTTCGACATTGCCGGTACCGTTGATGGCAACGCTGAGATCGGAGCTGGAAATCGCCGCATCGGACAGACCATCACGCTCCTGGCCTAACACCAGCACCATTTTCTTCGGCAGCTCGGCTTTAAACAGCGGCGTACCATTATGGCTGGACGTTGAGACAATCGCGTAGCCCGCTTTGCGGAACTGATCCAGGGTATCGATAAAGCTGTCGCCGGTGATCGGTTCAACATGCTCCGCCCCGCCCTCCGCCGTACGGATCGCCGCCCCGGACTCCAGCACGCCAGCATCCTGAACCACCACGCCCTTCACGCCGAAGTGCGCGCAGCTGCGCATGATCGCCCCGAGGTTGTGCGGGTTACCCACGTCTTCCAGCGCCAGAACGCAATCGTCTTCTGCCGCCTTCGCGACCCACTGGGCAACAGAAGTGCCGTGGCGTTTTTTGATCAGGAAGCAGACCCCGCCGTGGTGCTCGGTGCCGGAGGCTTTCGCCAGCTCGGCTTCGTCCACCACATGATAGGCTTTACGGTTGGCCGCCATCCAGCGCAGCGCCTCTTTAAAGCGGGGCGTGACGCTCTGGATAAACCAGGCGCGAACGATAGCTTCCGGACGGCTCTGGAACAGCGCCTGGCAGGCGTTTTCGCCATACACGCGGGTCTCTTCCGCACGCTGACGACGCAGTACTTCCGGATCGATAAAGCTCTTCCCGCTGATCCCGCCGTGATCTTCTTTTACCGGCGTCTCATCGCCAGGAGCACGGGAAACGGTACGCCACGGAGACGCATCGTCACGATGAAAATCATCGCGCTTGCGATCGTCACGCTTACGGTCGTCACGTTTGCGATCGTCGCCGCGGCTGTTTCGTTCGTCACGCGCAGGGCGGCTGCGGCCGTCAACACGAGATTTTCCTGGACGACCTCCCCCTTTCCCGGTACGTGGGTTATGGGTGCGTTTGTCAGAATCATCATCACTGCGGACATACATCACTTTGACCTTGCCGCTTTTATTTTTCAGTTCGTCGCTCATCAATTTTCTCCACCTGCGCTGCGCGAAGCGCGCAGATTACCCGATGTGTCATCGCTTCGCCATGATTTCGTTTAAAAGCCGGCCTCTATTGCACTCATCGAACAAAACGCATTGTCCTTAAATAACACTTAATCGATAATATGTAACATCACAGAAACATATCGGCCACGTGCCACGTTGCAACCCATAACCAGAGGTTAGTTATGAATACCGTTTGTGCCAGTTGTCAGGCTCTGAACCGCCTCCCGGACGATCGTAGCGCGGATGGCGCAAAGTGCGGACGCTGCGGTCACGATCTTTTTGACGGCGACGTCATCAACGCGACCGGGGCAACGCTGGATAAACTCTTAAAGGACGATCTGCCGGTCGTTGTCGATTTCTGGGCGCCATGGTGCGGCCCCTGCCGTAGCTTCGCGCCGATCTTTGAAGATGTCGCGGAAGAGCGTAGCGGGAAGATGCGTTTTGTGAAAGTCAACACCGAAGCGGAACGTGAGCTTAGCGCCCGGTTTCGTATCCGCAGCATCCCGACCATTATGATGTTCAAAAATGGCGAAGTGATCGACATGCTCAATGGCGCGGTGCCAAAAGCGCCATTTGACAGCTGGCTGAACGAAGCCGGCCAACAGTAATCCTTCCGGGGCACCGCTTGTGCCCCGTTTTCACCTCTGCGACAATAGCGTTTTTCTCTAGCGACTCCCATGATTGAAAACGCAGTCCTTCGCCTGCGCGCTGAACGCCTCGCGCGTGCTACCCGGCCTTTCCTTGCTCGCGGCAACCGCATCCGCCGCTGTCAGCGCTGCCTGCTGCCGCTCAAGCAGTGCCTGTGCGCAACATTAGTGCCCGCGCAGGCCACCAGCCGCTTCTGCCTGGTGATGTTTGATACAGAACCGATGAAGCCCAGCAACACCGGCCGGCTCATCGCCGATATTCTGCCTGATACCGAGGCTTTTCAATGGTCGAGAACCGAGCCGCCGCAGGCGCTGCTCGATCTGGTCGCGCATCCTGATTATCAACCGATGGTGGTTTTCCCTGCCTCCTATGCCGGGCCGGAGCGCCAGATCCTGAGCGCGCCGCCGTCCGGGAAGCCGCCGCTATTTATTATGCTCGACGGCACCTGGACCGAAGCGCGCAAAATGTTCCGCAAGAGCCCTTATCTTGACGCGCTACCGATAATCTCCGTCGATCTGTCACGCATCTCTGCCTATCATCTGCGCGAGGCGCACGCCGACGGACAATACTGTACCGCGGAAGTAGCCATCGCCCTGCTGGATCTGGCGGGCGATGCCCCGGCCGCCGCTGCGCTTGGCGAGCACTTCACCCGCTTCCGGACCCGCTATCTGGCGGGAAAAACCCAGCATAAGGGTAGTATCACAGCGGACCAGGTGGAAAACGTTTAAAATCATTCGGTCACTGGGATGAAAGGAGACCGGTATGAGCCAACGAGGCCTGGAAGCACTGCTGCGACCAAAGTCCATCGCCGTTATTGGCGCATCAATGAAGCCGCAGCGCGCTGGCTATCTCATGATGCGCAACCTGTTAGCCGGCGGTTTCAATGGCCCGGTACTGCCGGTGACCCCCGCCTGGAAGGCGGTGCTCGGGGTGCTGGCATGGCCCACGATTGAGAGCCTGCCGTTTACGCCGGATCTGGCGGTGCTCTGTACTAACGCCCGGCGTAATATCGAATTGCTCGAAGCCTTAGGGCAGAAAGGGTGTAAAACCTGCATCATTCTCTCTTCGCAGCCGGAACAGTATCCGGCGCTGCTCGAATGCGCCGCGCGCTATCAGATGCGCCTGCTCGGCCCAAACAGCCTGGGACTGCTGGCGCCGTGGCAAGGCCTGAACGCCAGCTTCTCGCCGGTCGCGATCCATCGCGGTAAACTGGCCTTTATCTCGCAGTCGGCCGCCGTCTCTAATACCATCCTTGACTGGGCGCAGCAGCGCGAGATGGGGTTTTCCTACTTCATCGCGCTGGGCGATAGCCTGGACATTGATGTCGATGACCTGCTGGACTTTCTGGCCCGCGACAGCAAGACCAGCGCCATTTTGCTTTACCTCGAGCATCTAAGCGACGCGCGTCGGTTTGTCTCCGCCGCGCGCAGCGCTTCGCGAAACAAGCCTATCCTGGTGATTAAAAGCGGCCGTAGTCCCGCGGCGCAAAAGCTGTTGCACGTCAACTCCGGGATGGATCCGGCATGGGATGCAGCCATTCAGCGTGCTGGCCTGCTGCGGGTGCAGGACACCCATGAGCTGTTCTCCGCCGTGGAAACGCTCAGCCATATGCGCCCGCTGCGTGGTGAAAAGCTGATGATCGTCAGCAATGGCGCGGCACCGGCGGCACTGGCGCTGGATGAACTCTGGCTGCGTAATGGCAAACTGGCGGTCCTCAGCGAGGAGACCCGCGACGCCCTGCGCCAGGCGTTGCCGGTTGGCGTCGAGATCGCCAACCCATTAGATCTGCGGGATGATGCCAGCAGCGAACATTATCAGCAGGCCGTGAATATTTTGCTCAACAGTCAGGACTATGACGCGCTGCTGGTGATCCACTCGCCCAGCGCGGCCGCGCCGGGCACGGAGAGTGCGCTGGCCCTGATTGATGCCCTGAAGCATCATCCGCGCGGTAAATATGTCACCGTGCTGACCAACTGGTGCGGCGAATTTTCCTCGCAGGAAGCGCGACGTTTATTCAGCGATGCCGGCCTCCCAACCTACCGTACGCCAGAGGGCACGATCACCGCTTTTATGCATATGGTGGAATACCGTCGCAACCAGAAACAACTGCGCGAGACGCCGGTGCTACCGGATTCGTTAACCGCCAATACCAGCGAAGCGCATGCTCTGCTGCAGCAAGCGATAGATGACGGCGCCACCACGCTGGATACCCATGAGGTCAGCCCGGTTCTCCGGGCCTATGGCATCCATACTCTGCCGACATGGATTGCCGCTGACAGCGCAGAAGCAGTGCATATCGCTGAGCAGATAGGCTATCCGGTCGCGCTGAAGCTGCGTTCTCCGGATATCCCCCACAAATCGGAAGTACAGGGGGTCATGCTCTATCTGCGTACCGCCGCCGAGGTGCAGCAGGCGGCAGATGCGATGATCGATCGCGTCAGACTGGCCTGGCCCCAGGCGCGCATCCATGGTCTGCTGGTGCAGAGTATGGCTAATCGCGCCGGCGCCCAGGAGCTGAGAGTGGTGGTTGAACACGATCCCGTCTTCGGCCCGTTGATTATGCTGGGCGAAGGCGGCGTGGAGTGGCGGGCCGAGGATCAGGCCGCGGTGGCGCTGCCGCCGTTGAATATGAACCTGGCGCGTTATCTGGTGATCCAGGCGATCAAAAATAAAAAGATCCGCGGTCGCAGCGCATTGCGCCCGCTGGATATCGCGGGCCTGAGCCAGCTGCTGGTTCAGGTATCGAATCTGATCGTCGACTGCCCGGAGATCCAGCGCCTGGACATTCATCCCCTGCTCGCCTCCGGCAACGAGTTTACGGCGCTGGACGTCACGCTAGGCCTGGCCCCCTTTGACGGCGACAGTGAAAGCCGCCTTGCGATTCGTCCCTATCCGCACCAGCAGGAGGAGTGGGTGGTAATGAAAAATGGCGATCGCTGCCTGTTTCGGCCGATCCTTCCGGAAGATGAGCCGCAGCTGCTCGCGTTTATCGCTCAGGTCACCAAAGAAGATCTCTATTATCGCTATTTTAGTGAGATCAACGAATTTACCCACGACGATTTAGCCAATATGACGCAGATCGACTACGATCGTGAAATGGCGTTTGTTGCCGTCAGGACCACCGCAGAGAAAAGCGAAATTCTCGGCGTGACGCGGGCGATCTCCGATCCCGACAATATTGACGCCGAGTTTGCCGTTCTGGTCCGTTCAGATTTAAAAGGGTTAGGCCTGGGGCGAAGGCTGCTGGAAAAGCTGATCGCCTATACGCAAAGCCATGGCCTGCAACGCCTTAATGGCATTACGATGCCGAATAACAGAGGCATGATCGGCCTGGCCAGAAAGCTGGGATTCACCGTTGATATTCAGCTGGAAGATGGGATTGTCAGTCTATCGCTGCCCCTGAATAAGGGATAATCGCGCCACGCTGACCGCAATTGTTGACCACATTAGCGGGTAGTAATGGTATTATTGCCCGCTTACGTCGTCTGCATGGTACAGAAGACCCTTCAATAAACAGAGAAGAAACGCACTGTGATGTTGTCAAAATTTAAGCGTAATAAACATCAACAACACCTTGCCCAACTCCCTAAGCTTTCTCAGTCAGTTGATGATGTAGAGTTCTTTTACGCCCCTGCGGATTTCAGGGAAGCGTTACTGACCCGGATTGCCCACGCCACTCAGCGTATATGCATTATTGCGCTCTACCTGGAGCAAGATGATGGCGGAAAAGGAATTTTGCAGGCTCTCTACGACGCCAAACGCCAGCGTCCGGAACTGGATGTCCGCGTTCTGGTAGACTGGCACCGTGCTCAACGTGGTCGTATCGGCGCCGCCGCCTCCAACACCAATGCCGACTGGTATTGCCGGATGGCCGATGAAAACCCAGGTGTGGATATCCCCGTTTACGGCGTGCCGATTAATACCCGGGAGGCGCTCGGCGTTCTCCATTTCAAAGGCTTTATTATCGATGACAGCGTCCTCTACAGCGGCGCCAGCCTGAACGATGTTTATCTGCATCAGCACGACAAGTACCGTTATGACCGCTATCAGTGCATCCGTAACGGCAAAATGGCGGACGTCATGTTCGACTGGGTCGACAATAATCTGGTTCAGGGGCGCGGCGTTAATCGTCTCGACAGACCGGATCGGCCAAAAAGCCCGGAAATCAAAAACGACATTCGCCAGTACCGTCAGGAGCTCCGCGACCGCAGCTACCATTTTGTCGGCACCGCTGGTGACGAAGAACTCTCCGTCACCCCGCTGGTAGGACTGGGGAAATCCAGCCTGCTGAACAAAACTATTTTTCACCTGATGCCTTGTGCCGAGCACAAGCTGACGATCTGTACCCCCTACTTCAACCTCCCTGCCGTACTGGTGAGAAATATCATCCAGCTGCTGCGGGACGGTAAACAGGTGGAGATTATTGTCGGCGATAAAACCGCTAACGATTTCTACATTCCGGAAGATCAACCGTTTAAAATTATCGGTGCGCTTCCCTATCTGTATGAGATCAACCTGCGGCGTTTCCTCAGCCGACTGCAATATTATGTCAATACCGATCAGCTGATCGTTCGCCTGTGGAAGGATGACGATAACAGCTACCATCTGAAAGGCATGTGGGTTGACGATGAGTGGATGCTGCTCACTGGCAACAACCTTAACCCACGCGCCTGGCGGCTCGATCTGGAAAACGCCATTCTGATCCACGATCCAAAGCGGCAGCTGGGGGCCATGCGGGAAAAAGAGCTGAAGCTCATCCGCACCCACACCACGGTAGTGAAACATTATCGGGATCTGCAAAGTATCGCCGACTATCCGGTGAAAGTGCGAAAACTGATCCGCCGCCTGCGACGGATCCGCATTGACCGGTTGATCAGCCGTATTCTCTGACTATCAGCCCCGCGTCGACGGGGCTTTTTTCTGGAAGCGCTATGCGTTCGATAATAGTGATGACATCGCTGCTGTTAACGGGCTGCAGCCACATGGCAAATGATGCATGGTCCGGTCAGGACAAAGCCCAGCATTTTCTGGCCTCGGCGATGCTGTCTGCCGCCGGCAATGAGTATGCGCAACATCAGGGTTACAGCCGGGACCGCAGCGCCGCCATTGGCCTGATGTTTTCCATCAGTCTTGGCGCGTCAAAAGAGCTTTGGGACAGCCGCCCGGCAGGGAGCGGCTGGAGCTGGAAAGATTTCGCCTGGGATGTCGCCGGCGCGACCACCGGCTATGCTGTGTGGCAACTGGCGCACCAGTAAGCGTTACAGGCGCAGGCCTTTTCCCTTGCGATGCAGCATCAGGGAAACCAGGAAGGCGATGGCCGCCATCACCGTCACATACCAGTAGAACACGTGCTCTATCCCCGCCGACTTAAGCGACAGCGCGACATACTCCGCAGAGCCGCCGAACAGCGCGTTCGCGACGGCATAGGAAAGCCCTACCCCAAGCGCGCGGACCTGAGCCGGGAACATCTCTGCTTTCAGGATGCCGCTGATAGAGGTATAGAAACTGACGATCAGCAAGGCGCAGATCACCAGTCCGAAGGCGGCATACGGTGAGCTCACCTTCTGCAGAGCACTGAGAATAGGCACGGTAAATAACGTCGCCAGCACGCCAAAGCACAGCATGGAGGTGCGACGGCCAACTTTATCCGAAAAGGCGCCGAACAGCGGCTGAACCAGCATATAAACGAATAGCGCCGCGGTCATGATCACGCTGGCGGTGCTAGCCGTCATGCCCGCCGTGTTGACCAGATACTTTTGCATATAGGTAGTAAAGGTGTAGAAGGTCAGCGATCCGGCGGCGGTAAAGCCCAACACCATCACGAAGGCCCGGCGATTGCGCCACAACCCTTTAAATGATCCAGCCTCTTTCAGCGCCCGGGTCTCCTGCTTTGAGGTTTCGTCCAGCTGGCGACGCAGCCACAGCGCGACGATAGCCAGTACCGCCCCAAGAGCAAAAGGAATACGCCATCCCCAGGCATGGAGATCTTCATCGCTGAGCACCTGCTGGAGCGCGACAACCACTAATACCGCCAGCAGTTGACCGCCAATCAGCGTAACGTACTGGAAGGAGGCATAGAAGCCTTTCTTACCTTCCACCGCGACTTCACTCATATAGGTCGCACTGGTGCCGTATTCTCCGCCAACAGACAGCCCCTGGAACAGACGCGCCAGCAGCAGCAGCGCCGGGGCCCAGGTGCCGATGACCGCATAACCCGGCAGACAGGCAATCACCAGTGAGCCAAAGCACATCATGCACACCGAGATAAGCATAGAGGCTTTACGTCCGCGGCGGTCGGCGATTCGACCAAACAGCCATCCGCCGATGGGACGCATCAGGAATCCGGCGGCAAATACGCCTGCCGTCTGCAGCAGTTGGGTGGTGGTATTGCCAGATGGAAAAAAGATATGGGCGAAATAGAGCGAGCAGAATGAATAAACGTAAAAATCAAACCACTCAACCAGATTCCCCGAGGAAGCGCCAACTATTGCCCAAATACGACGACGGGTATCGGCCTGATCCGGCGCGCCCCGTTCGGTAATGCTACTTTCTGTCATTGTTATATTGCTCCAGCAAAGACTGCAATCTGTCTTGTCGGGCGTACCACGTCACGTAGACAAATTAGTTAGTGAACTAAATGTTATATAATTGTTATATCTTTATATGTGACTGTATTCACATTTTTTTTCGTAAGAGTGGTTTTCGCGATTAACGCCAGCGCAGGGGCAAGGAAAAAGTAGATTATGATGAAGGGATTACCATGACGGGGTTTTATGTTGCTTTGAATGAAGATAATGGGGCGGGTATGGCAGGGTTTTCCCCGGAGGCGGTGCTGCGCACCTTGTCCGGGCTACAGGTCGTGCAGGGCGGGTGCGAATCCGTAGCCCCGGTAAGCGCAGCGCCACCGGGG